>JAZQQH010000065.1:0-253779 GCA_045628985.1 Bacteroidales bacterium
GTTGGAGGAATTTTCAACCTGTGCAAAAAATGCACAAGTTCGATTGGAGGGTCAAAGACAAGTTACGCGTATCATCCCGTTCTACAACTTGGACATGATTCTTTCGGTGGGTTACAGGACAAATTCAAAACAAGCTATCGCATTTAGACGTTGGTCATCATCCGTCCTCAAACAATACCTCATCCAGGGCTACGTCATCGACCAGCGTCGTCTTGACCACTACAACGAGCTGAAGGATGTGGTGCGGCTGATGTCGCGTGCCATCTCACTGCAGGAGAAGGTGTCGAACGAGGAGTACAGAGGATTGCTGAACGTAGTGAGCGACTATGTGTATGCGCTCGACACGCTTGATCATTATGACTACCAGACGCTAGGTATCGAGAAAACGACTGAAGGCGAGGCATTCCGTGCCACCTACGAGAGCGCGATGGAGGCCATCAACGTGCTGCGTGACAAGTTTGGCGGATCGGCCCTCTTTGCTCACGAGAAGGATGAATCATTCCACAGCTCCATCGGCCAGATCTACCAGACGTTCGGTGGCGAGGATCTCTACCCGAGTGTGGAGGAGAAGGCCGCCATGCTGCTCTACCTCGTGGTCAAGAACCATTCGTTCAGCGATGGCAACAAGCGTATCGCCGCGATGCTCTTTCTTTGGTTTCTTGACAACAACCACATCCTCTACGCCGAAGATGGTCACAAGCGCATCGCTGACAACACACTCGTCGCTCTCACCCTCATGATTGCTGAAAGCCGCCCGGACGAAAAGGATGTGATGGTGAAGGTAGTGGTGAATCTTATTAACCAGAATAATCAGTAATATGACATTAGTAGAAGCAATCAAGGCACGTCATAGTGTGCGCAATTACAAGCATCAACCTCTCTCGGAGGAGATCATTGACATTCTCCAACAGAAGATTGATGAATGCAACACTTTGGGCAATCTGCACATACAGTTGGTGACAAACGAGAAGAAGGCCTTCTCGGGCATCATGTCGTATGGTGTGTTCACGGGCGTGGAGAACTACCTGATCATGGCCGGACGCAAGGCTGCTGATCTGGACGAACGCATCGGATATTATGGTGAGCAGATCGTGTTGCTGGCTCAGACACTCGGCCTCAATAGCTGTTGGGTGGGACTTACCTATCGCAAGGTGAACGACACTTTCAAGCTCAATGAGGGCGAGAAGGTGGCCTGTGTCATTGCCCTCGGCTATGGCGAAGACAAGTATCGCCAGCACAAGATCAAGAGCCGTTCAGCCGTGAGCAATGCCGATGACTTGACTCCTGATTGGTTTATCAAGGGTGTCGATGCTGCCCTCCTCGCTCCTACTGCAGTCAATCAGCAGAAGTTTTTCTTCGAGCTTATTCGGGATAAGAAAGAGGGTAAGATGAAAGTGAAGGCATCGACCACGTTCTCTATGATGGGCTATACGAAGATGGACTTAGGCATTGCCAAACTGCATTTCGAGATTGGAGCTGGTAAGGAAAACTTTGAATGGGAATAAAATCAAAGCATGGCTCGACTTTTCATAGCAATAAGGTTCGATGAAGGGTTCAAGCAGGGGCTTGTTGCCTTGCAGGATGCACTCAAGGCAAGAGGTGTCCGGGGCAACTACTGCCCATATGGAAACTTGCACATGACGTTGGCGTTCATTGGCGAAAGCTATGATCTGTCGGCTATCCGAAAGGCTGTGAGTGAGGTAACGTTTGAGCCATCTGAGCTGATTTTAGACAAACTCGGATCATTCCCGACCAAAGCTGGTGTTATCTGGTGCGGATTGAAGGACAACGCTCATGTTATTGAGCTTGCCAAACAACTTCGAGAGAGGTTAGCGGCAAACGGGGTTCCGTACAAAGAAGGTGTGTTCTTCCCTCACATTTCCCTAGTGCAGCATCCGTCTGAGATTGTGACGGATATTGAAATACCAACAACATCTATGCGTGTGACACAGATTTTTATCATGAAGTCTGAGCGCGTGGACGGAGAACTTATTTATTCTGAAATACAATGAATACAAAGATTCTGATTACCGGAAGCAGTGGCTTTCTGGGCAGCAGGGTGGCTTATTATTTCAGGGATAAGCATGAGCTTCTGCTACCCACGCATGGTGAGCTGAATGTCAGCCATGAAGAAGCAGTCAAAGCTTACCTAGAGGAGCATCGGCCAGATGTTGTGATACACTGTGCGGCTTTGAGCAATACGGGTTATTGTGAGCAACACCGAGAAGAATCACATAAGGTAAACGTGCAAGGAACGGTGAGGATTGCCAAAGCCTGCAAACTTACGGGAGCCAAACTTGTCTTTATGTCCAGCGATCAGGTGTATAATGGCACTCCCCTGCTCGGTGCTCTCAAAGAAGAGGATGTGCTTCAGCCGGTCAACGTCTATGGTCAGCACAAACTTGAATGCGAGCAGAGGGCGCAATGGAATCTGCCAGAAGCTGTAGGATTGAGATTGACTTGGATGTACGATCTGCCGAGCAGTTCGATGAAGCTGAATAGCAACATTTTGTTCAACCTTCAGAAAGCGTATGCAGAGGGTAATCCTCTCAAAGCTGCTACCCATGAATATCGTGGCGTAACGAATGTCTGGGAGGTAGTCAAGAACATCGAGAAAGCTATCGTTCTGCCAGGAGGCATCTACAACTTCGGTAGCGGCAACACGTTGAATAGCTACGAACTTCATCTGAAGGCTGCTGAGCTGATGGGATTAAAAGACCCTTCTAATTGGATTCTGCCCGATGAAGAGAGATTCTGCGAAGAGCCGAGAAACCTGACGATGGATTGCTCCATCATTGAGGAACATGGCATTCACTTCAAGGATAGTGTCGAGGGTATTGAGGAAGCGATAAAGCGACCATTCCGCACAGAATAATAAATTAAAATTACGAATAGATCTATGACACCAGAAGAATTCACCCAAGCATACAAAAACGCATTTGGTGCTGATACCCAATTACCGATAGCCTTCGGTTATAGTGACGAACCTTTGTCTGAACCCAAAGAAGGACTTCGTTGCCTGATGGGGTTGTTCCCCAAGGTCAGGAAAGGCGATACAGTGACGCTGGCCGATAAGTTCCTAAGTTGTGGAGGTGGTATGCTCTATATGGGTACTGGTGAGTTACAGGATAGAATCCCTAACTTCGTCTCAAACATCGAGCACTATCAGCAGACACCTCAGATGGTGCGCGACTATGTGGAGGGTTTGCATATCGTGCCAGCGCCAAAGAAGTATATCAATTTTCAGAGAGTAGATACCCTGACTGGGTGGGATGGTATCGAAGGATTGATCTTCTTCGCCACTCCCGATGTACTAAGCGGCTTATGTGCTTGGGCATTCTTCGACGACAATACAGCATCTGCTGTCATCACCCGTTTTGCTTCGGGTTGTGCTTCGCTCATCACGATGGCAGTGTCAGAGAACCGAAAGGATGATGGCCACAGCTGTTTCCTCGGAGGCTTCGACCCATCGGCCAGAATCATGATGCCAGCTGATGAAATGACCTTTGTCATTCCTGCTATCCGTCTGCCTAAGATGCTTTCGACGATGAAGGACACCTGCTTGTTCGATACACCAGCATGGAGCAAGATCAAGCAAAGAATTGAGAGACCTTGACGAAGAAGAAATCAGGAAGTGGATCAAGCACTCATACGAAGAGGTGGCCAAGAAACTGAAGAACACTGTGATAAAAAAATAATTTTAACCAATAACGAACGAATAAACTTATGACACCAGAACAACTTGTAGAAGCCAGGTATAAGAATACAATCTACATCATCATTGTTGCAGCACTGAGTATCTCGCTGCTTGCAGCATTTGTTACCAAACAGTTTGGCATTGATCTGGGTGCTATGGATTGGATGGCACACTGGGTATCATCGCCTATAGCGCTGATGCTGGGCATTGTGTTTGCACTTATATTCGGAGCAACATTCGAGAAGTTCACCAAGACGATGTCCAAGAAGATGTTGCAGTATTCGGTCATCGGATTGGGTTTCGGCATGAATGTCAATCAGGCGCTTGCATCAGGCAAAGAGGGTATGCTGTTTACCATCGTCAGCGTGTTCGGTACGCTTGCCATCGGTTGGCTGATAGGCAGGAAACTGCTGAAGGTTGACCGTGAGACGAGCTATCTTATTTCGTCGGGTACTGCTATCTGTGGAGGTTCGGCCATTGCTGCTGTAGGACCTGCGATCAAGGCAAAGGCGGAGTCAATGTCGGTGGCACTTGGAGTGGTCTTCGTGCTGAATGCCGTGGCACTCTTCATCTTCCCATACATCGGTGATGCTATCGGCATGACAATGAAGGAGTTTGGTATGTGGGCAGCCATTGCCATTCACGATACAAGTTCGGTGGTTGGAGCTGGTTCGGCATACGATGCAATGCATCCGGAGCTCATGGCGAGCGAAGGCGTGTCGGCACTGGAAGTTGCCACTACCATCAAGCTTACCCGTGCGCTGTGGATTGTGGCTTTGGTGCTTGTCACACCTTTCATTATGCGAAACAACGATGGAAGCGAAAAGTCGGGGAAGCCTTGGTATCAGACGATTCCTCGCTTCATTATCTGGTTCGTCGTAGCTATACTCGTGAATACTTATCTGCTGTCAAATGCCTCACTTATTGGCGATAGCGCAGCAAATATCGGGTCTGCCATAAGTGGTGCAGTCAATCAGCTGGCCAAGCATCTCATCACGTTGTCGCTCTTCTTTATCGGAGCAGGATTGACACGCAAGACGCTCAAAGCTGTTGGCATACGGCCACTCATCCAGGGAATACTCCTTTGGATCACCATCAGCTGCGTGTCGCTGGCTTATATTCTTTGGATTTAGTTGAAGAAGAAGAAAAACTAAAAATGAAAAGACTGATTATTACGACCTTAGCGAGCATAATCTATTTGCTCGCATTTGCTCAAACGCGATTGGAGTATCGAGGCAACAGCACGGCAAGAATCATTGCAAACGATAAGCCGATGCTGATGATCGGTGGTGAACTGGGAAATTCTTCTGCCTCTACGCCAGAAGACGTCAAGCGCACCTTTGCTCATCTGCACAAGATGGGCCTCAACACCGTGCTGGCTCCTGTATCGTGGGAACTGATTGAACCGGAAGAAGGACAGTTTGACATGAGTTCGCTCGATGTGATCCTAACTGAAGCACGAAGGAATGAACTGAAGGTCGTACTATTGTGGTTCGGTGCATGGAAGAACTCGATGAGTTGCTATGCACCGGAATGGTTCAAGCGCGACACGAAGCGTTTCCCTCGCGCTCACGCTCTGGAAGGCAGACCAGTGGAGGAAGCATCTTCGCTCAGCAAGAATGTGCAGGAAGCCGACAAGCGCGCGTTCTGCAAGATTATGGAGCATCTGCGTGATCATGACCGAATAGAGCAGACGGTTATCATGGTGCAGGTGGAGAACGAGATCGGTATGATCGATGTACCTCGCGACTATTCGGACGATGCGACCAAACTATACCAGAGTGCCGTCCCTCAGCAGCTGACCGACTATCTGAAAAAGAATCAGAAGTCGCTGCATCCTTATTTGAAGGAGAAGCTTCAGCCACATCTCTCTATGATTTCGTCATCGGACAAAAAAGCCTCATGGCCGCAACTTTTTGGCGATGACATCTATACCGAAGAAATCTTCCAGACTTGGACCTACGCTACCTACGTCGAACAGATTGCCAAAGCTGGACGTGCGATCTACAACCTGCCGATGTACGTCAACGTGGCGCTCAACAGTCGTGACCGTAAGCCAGGGCAATACCCATCGGGCGGTCCTCTGGCACACCTTATTGATTTATGGCATTGCGGAGCGCCATCCATCGACGTACTTGGCGTTGACATTTACGACAAAGGTATCAAGTCTTGGCTCTCGAAATATCATCTGACCAACAATCCGCTCTTCGTGCCGGAGATACGACTAGAAGACAAGGACGCCATGTATGCGCTCTATGCTTTCGGCCATCACGGAGCGATGGGCTTCTGCCCGTTCAGCATCGAGGATTATCCGCTCTATGCAGACGCTAAGGGGAATGACATGAGTGGGATGGATCTGTCGCAAGATGATCAGCTCAACGCCTTCTCGGCTGAAGGTTCGAACCTCTCCCCTCTTGTTGCTTCTTATCAACTTTTACGACAGGCAGAGCCATTGATCCTTGAGCGACAGGGAACTAACGACATGGATGCCGTACTGCTTGACAATGAGCAACGTGAAGCAGAAATCATCACTCCTGACGGCATTCGCCTCACCATCAAGCACAGCTACTCACTCGGCTGGGAACCTGGAGCCAAGGATGCCGAATGGCCGGAAGCAGCTTGCATCATCCTCCGCCTTGGTAAGGAAGATTATCTCGCCATCGGAAGCGGAGTGGTCATTACCTACACTGATGCGAAAGCTGATATTAGTTGGAAAAAGGGTGATACAAGAATAGGTCTTGCTAAATGCGAGTCGGTCAGCATTACCGATGGCGACATGCACATCAAACGGCATCTTAATGGTGATCAGACACACCAGGGACGCCATGTGCGCATCCCTGTAGGGCAGTTTGACATCCAGCACTTCAGATTGTATCGATACAAATAACCTAATAATAATAGGAATAGAGTAGAAGAATTTGGTGGTGCGATAGAGAAATACATAACGTACAAAAGCCTACTTGAATAAGAATGATTAATTCCGCAATATAAACTAATATAAATCTTATGAATAAGTTATTTACAATTACTGCATCAGCATTGCTGGTGATTTTGTCATCATGTAGTGGCAATAAGGATACAAACGAGACAATTGATACTGCATCTCGGACAGCATCGCTGGCCAGTGTTTCTGGCATCCCTTATAGCGAAACTACCGTCAATAAGAAAGAGGGCAAGAATGTGCTTGTCATCAGCTCAAGTCCTCGCCGTGGTGGTAATACCGATCTTCTGGCCGATGCTTTTGTGCGAGGTGCGCAGGAAGCAGGAGGCAATGTCGAGAAGGTTTTCCTCGCTGATCTGAATCTCGAATTTCTGACAGAAGACGGTGCGAACAAACCTCTTGACGTTCCACGAGACAACGAGACAGGACAGTTGGTCGAGAAATTCCTGGCAGCAGATGTCCTCTGCATGGCCTCTCCTACCTATTATATGAATGTCAATGACCGCATGAAGACCTTCATCGACGCCACTTTCCTTGCCTGGGGAGATGAGCGTATGGGCAATAAGGAGTATTACTATATCACCGCCTGCGCCCAGAATTCTGATGAGACAGCAGAGTGGTGTCTCAATGGTTTCCGTGGCTTTGTGATGTGTCTGCCTAATCCTACCGAGCGAGGCTATGTCCGTGCTATTGCCATGGGTAGAGCTGGTGCCGTTGCAGGAACACCTTACATCGATCAGGCTTATCAGTTGGGCTTAAGCATCAACAAGTAATCATATCGTACATAAACTCAAGGATCATAGATTGCATAAAACAATTTAAAATGAAAATGAAAAGCCCATTACGTAGTTTCGGTCTTCTTATTGCTGTATTCAGCCTTTTTAGCTGCCAACCAGCAACTTCCACTTCGGACAATACAAATAATGAAGAATCAAAACAAACAATCAATAAAGAAAACAATATGAATAATCTCAGAAATGCAGTAACAGAGACGCTTGAAGAGATGGCCAAGAAAGCCAGATCTATGAACATGCAGGGTGTAGCCGTCGCCTCAGTACTTCCAAAAGAGTCAGAAGTAGATTGGATTGGCGAGATGAAAGTCGTCGATACTCCCTACAATGCAGAAGGCGGAGACAAAGGCTGGAACCTTGTTGCCATTGCATGGTCAAAGGCAGGTGAAGTCATTGCCTCTGGAGCAGACAGTGGCGATCCTGATCGAAAGTGCATGACTGGAGAACTAAACTATACGGGTGGTGCATACGGAGAATCCGAGAACTACAAGTTTGCTTTTGCTTTCAGTGGAGGTCTTTCTGAGGATGATCTGGAGGTCGCAAAATTCGGCATCAGCTATTTGAAGGCGAAGCTGGGTGAATAAGTACCTTTGGGAAGCATACAACGTGGCGCAATAATCGGGAATCACCTGACAATAAACATGAAACAGGATATTATCATCAATTCTGCAACCGCGATGATCAAAGCCATACGGACATACGGATTCATTCCATTGTTCAAATGTGGCATCGAAGGATGGTCAATCGAGGAAATGACGGATCCGGAGTATTGGTTTACGTCATCGGATCAGCTGGGACCTTGGGATTGGAAGATTGAGGCGGTTAGAGAGGGCGATATTGCATACGGAAAATTCCTCGGAGGAGCAGCAGGATTCGCAACCATAGAGTACTACCGACATCTGATGAACTATCGCCGAAGCCTCCCGAAATATAGGATCGCATTAGGTGAAGACTTCCAAAGCACGAAACAGAAAGAAGTACAGATGAAGGTTCTGGCTCCGGCAGCTTTCAAGCTGATCAAGGAAAGAGGTGCCGTAGAATCGAAGGAAATCAGAATGGCTTTGGGGGTGAAAAAGAACGTCTCCGACACGGTGATCAGTTTCCTTGAAATGGGGACATGGACGGTGGTGGCCGACTTCATCCGCCTCTACCGAGGTAAAAACCTCGAATACAACGGCTGGCAGCGAAGCATCATCACCATGCCCGACGAGTTGTTTGAAGAATCGATGATGGTAGATTGCACGCCTGAGGAGTCAAGACGCCTGCTGATCGATCATGTTAAGGAGTTTTATCCGGATGAGGTTAAGAAGATCGAGAAAATTATATAATTAAAATATAACAGAAACTCAATATTGAGAACTGAAATAAACATTCTTCCATTAATACTTTCTAAATTATGAAAAAAACTATCCTGACTGCTCTCGTAGCAGTATTCTCATTGACCTCACAGGCGCAGAGCCTGGAGAAAATGCAGTGGTTCAACGAACCAGAGTCTTACACCATCAAGGATGGCACCCTTGAGATGAATGTCCCAGGACAAACCGACTACTGGCGCATCGCTCATTACGGATTCACCGTCGATGATGGACCTTTCCTTTATGCAACATACGGAGGCGAGTTCGAGGCAAAGATCAAGGTCTGCGGTGACTACAAGGTGCGCTTTGACCAGGCAGGTATGATGATTCGTCAGGATCATGAGAACTACGTGAAGTTCGGTATCGAGTTCGTCGATGGCAAGTTCAATATCTCCACCGTTGTCACACATCACACCTCCGACTGGAGCGTCATCAAGCTTGAGGATCCTATCCCATACCTCTGGCTCAAGGCCGTGCGCCGACTCGATGCTATTGAAATCTATTACAGCTTCGACGACAAGGAATACACCATGATGCGCACCCTCTGGATGCAGGATAACTGTCCACTGCAGGTCGGCCCTGTGGCTGCATGTCCTGACGGTCAGGGCTTCAAGGCTCGTTTCTCCGACTTCAAGGTGAAACACCTCCCAGATCAGCGTCGTGTGGAGTGGCTGAAGAATAATCAGTAAGAACACGGAGTTTTGCAAGGCTAAAGCTAAAGAAAAAAACATTTCGGGCACAAAGATTTGGCATTTCGAAAGATTTTGCTTATCTTTGTGCCCGATATCGTAATGGCAATCCTTTTGGTCCTTGGATGTTTTTTGAGGACATAACCCTCCCCGATGGCTCGGTTGTGAAGCGATTTGCTCCCGTCAACTCCTGTAAATAATGACTTTCAAAGAAAATAACAATATGAAAAAGCAAGACATCAGCATCCTTGGCAAAGAAGATGCATTTAAGCTCATCGGCAGCGAGTGGATGCTCGTTACCGCAGGTGCAGAAGATAAGTTCAACACCATGACAGCCTCATGGGGTGGCGTGGGAATCCTTTGGAACAAACCCGTAGCATTCCTCTTCATCCGTCCGGAGCGTTACACCCATGATTTCATTGAGCAGAACGAGCGCGTGACCCTCTCATTCTACGGCGAGGAATACCGCAAAGCGCTGCAGATCTGTGGCACAAAGTCAGGTCGCGAGATCGATAAGGCGAAGGAATGTGGCATCACTCCCCTGAAGCTGGAGTCGGGAGCAATGACCTTCGCCGAATCACGTATGACACTCGATTGCCGCAAACTCTTCAAGACAGAGATGACAGAGGCGAACTTCATCGACCGCACGATCATCGACAAGCAGTATGGCGCTCATGGCGGCTTGCATACTGTTTATGTGGTTGAGATTGAAGGCGTTTATACCAAGTGACGAGAAGGTATGAGCAGGACACGGCTCATTCAATTCTTGACGTAAGATTTCAACGTTGCGTACACAACGTCAATTTCCGTGATGCAAACAGCCGAATCGAGAAAAGTATGGAACTGAAAAAGATTAAAAACCCATGGCTGCACAAAACAGGATATGACTGTATCTGTTGCAGCCCGACCAATCCCATCGGGCAGAAAGCAGAAGAAGAGATGGGATTCACAGGATGTGAACTGGAAGAAACTGAATACGAAAAGTTCCGTCGTGAGCAGATAGAACAGTTCGAGGACGACATCACAGAAGGACGTTGTTACCCAGAAATGCCTGAGGGTCAGTTTGTAAGAAGTAAATAATATTATGAGCAACAATTATCTTGCCTCCAAACCTCGATACGAGATTCTGGATGGCCTCCGTGGCGTAGCAGCCATCCTCGTGGTGTGTTTCCACCTTTTTGAGACCTATTCGCCAGGAATACCTTACCAGATCATCAATCACGGCTATCTGGCCGTGGATTTCTTCTTTATCCTCTCGGGTTTCGTCATCGGCTATGCATACGATGACCGACTGGCCAGCGGGAAGATGTCCACGTGGGATTTCGTCAAGCGCCGCTTCATCCGTCTGCATCCGCTGGTTTGCATGGGTGCACTCATCGGCTTCCTGCTCTTCTACTTCGGTGGAGGTCCCGATTTCGCTATCATGGCCGATGCGCGATGGTCGCAGCTGGTCATCCTGTTGCTCATTGCCCTCACGATGATTCCTGTTCCTGCCAGCATGGATGTGAGAGGATGGAGTGAGACTTATCCGCTCAACGGTGCCACCTGGTCGCTGATGCTCGAATACATTGCCAACCTATTGTATGTGTTCTTCATTCGCAGATTGGGCAAGGTGGCATTGGGAATCTGCATTGTCGTCTTTGCGCTGCTGACCCTTTCACTGACGTTTAATCTCGATCCTTTCGGTGTCTTCCCTGAGGAAGGCAACTATGCAGCATACACCGTCATCGGCGGTTGGGGTGTCGATGCACCACAGCTTTACATCGGTTTCACCCGATTGCTCTATCCTTTCTTCGCAGGCTTATTGCTCTGTCGCATAGGCAAGTTCATCACCGTCAAAGGCGGTTTCTGGTGGTGCGCCTTGATCATCGCTCTCTGTCAGGCAATGCCACGTGTGGGCGGTACCGATCCTGCCAACTTCTGGATGAATGGCCTCTATGAGTCGATTGTCATTCTTCTGGTCTTCCCTTTGGTCGTAGCCATGGGTGCTGGCAGCAAGGTAGTTGGCGAGAAGTCGCAGAAGATCTGCAAGTTCCTGGGAGACCTCTCCTATCCGCTCTACATCACTCACTATCCACTCATCTACATGCAGATGGGATGGAAAGAAGCTCATCAGATTGCACCTCTCGACCAGCACATCTTCGTAGCCATCTGCATCTTCTGCATCGCCATCTCCATGGCTTGGGCGTCGTTCCGACTTTATGACATTCCTGTTCGTGAGTGGTTGAAGAACAAGTTGTTCAAATGAAATCTCTGGCAAAACGAAACACTCTAATACACCAATACTTATGAGAAAAAGATTATTCCCAGCATGTGCGGTTGCTACTCTCCTTGCAGCGACTTCATGCTCAAACAGCGCGGTGACACTTCAGACCTCAAGCGTGGATGATGTAGTCAAAGCGATGACCAAAGAACAGAAGCTCAAGATCCTTCTTGGCACCAATCTTGACCTCGAAGAAAAGAATAGCGGCCCTGTCGTAGGTCAGCATTCACTCCTTGTGCCGGGTGCTGCAGGTTCAACATTCGCCTTTGAGGAGCTGGGAATAGTCAATACCGTGCTGGCCGACGGCCCTGCTGGCCTTCGCATCAGCCCTACCCGAGAAGGCGAAGAGAAGACCTATTACTGCACCTACTTCCCTATCGGCACGCTCCTTGCCTCGACCTGGAACCAGGAGCTGATCGAGAACGTTGGCGAGGCAATGGGTCGCGAAACTAAGGAATATGGTGCGGACGTACTCCTTGCCCCAGCGCTCAACATCCAGCGCAATCCGCTGTGTGGCCGTAACTTCGAGTACTACTCCGAAGATCCTCTCATCTCAGGAAAGACCGCCGCGGCATACGTCCGTGGTATCCAGTCGAATGGCGTGGGTACATCGATCAAGCATTTTGCAGGTAACAGCCAGGAAACCAACAGAAAGCTCAACAATGCCATCATCAGCGACCGCGCCTTGCGTGAGATCTATCTGAAGGGATTCGAAATAGCTGTCAAGGAATCCGATCCTTGGACGGTGATGACCTCCTACAACGGTATCAATGGCACCCCTGCGCCTGAGAGCTATCCGCTGATTGAGGGTATCCTCCGCGGCGAATGGGGTTTCAAGGGTATGGTGATGACCGACTGGTCTTCGGGCAACAACGGCGGCGCGCAGATTGCGGCCGGCAATGACCTCATCATGCCAGGCAACAAGCAGCGATACAATGAGATCTTGGCCGCTCTCGAAGACGGTTCGCTCACCATGGAGGATGTCGACAGAGACGTCAAGAGAATCCTGGAGTTCGTGAAACGAACACCAAGGTTCCAAGCTTATAAATACTCAGATAATCCTGATCTTGAAGCACATGCTCAGGTGACTCGCCAGTCGGCGCTGGAAGGAATGGTACTTCTCAAGAACGACAATGCCGCCTTGCCATTCACCTCAGCGATCTCCAAGGTTGCGCTTCTCGGCTACACCTCGTTCGACTTCATTGCAGGTGGCACCGGCTCTGGCAGCGTGCATTCGTCTTATGTCGTCTCGCTCCTTGAGGGATTGAAGAATGGTGGCTATCAGGTCGACGAAAGGCTCAAGGAAGCTAATCTTGCCCGTAAAATAGAGACAGACAAGAAGAATATCCTTGCGCAGGTAGAACGCCCTGAGGAGCTTGTTCCTGATGCAAGGACACTCGCTTCGATGGCCGCACAGAACGATGTGGCAGTCATCACATTCGGACGTATCTCAGGCGAAGGCAACGACCGACTGATTGAGGATTTCAGCCTTTCAAAGAGCGAAACCGCCCTGCTTAAGAATACCACCGATGCATTCCACAAGGCAGGCAAGAAGGTGATCGTCATCCTCAACATCGGCGGAGTCATCGAGACGGCCTCATGGAAGAACCTCCCAGATGCCATCCTCCTTTCTTGGCAGGCAGGTCAGGAAGGCGGCAACAGTGTGACCGACATCCTTTCGGGCAAGAAGTCGCCTTCAGGAAAGCTGGCAGTGACCTTCCCTGTCAAGTTCGAGGACTTCGGTTCGTCTGCCAACTTCCCTATCAATCCAGGTATCAAGACCGATACAGGTATGAACAGAACCCGCATCGGAATGACCGACCGCAACATCGACTACACCATCTATGAGGAGGACATCTACGTGGGTTACAGATGGTTGCAGAAGCATAACATCACCCCTTCCTACCCATTCGGCTACGGTCTTAGCTATACGACCTTCGACTGGTCAGACGCTTCGGTTAGTACCGACGAGGATGGCATTACGGCGTCCGTGAAGGTGACCAACACTGGCAGCGTAGCATCGAAGGAGGTCGTGGAGCTCTACATCTCCGCCCCTGCAGGAGGCCTTGACAAGCCAGTCAGAGAACTGAAGGCGTACGCCAAGACCCAGGAACTTGCCCCAGGTGAGAGTCAGGTGGTTACGATGAAGGTAAGCCTTTATGAGCTCGCTTCATTCAATCAGGACAAGATGAACTGGGAAACTGCCGCTGGCAACTACACCGCATCCTTTGGCGCTGACTGCAATAACATCAGGCAGCAGGTAGCATTCGACGTACCTAAGGCGCTGTCCTGGTCGGCTCCAACCTCACTTCAGGCAAAATAAGATACCGATTACTGACGCTCCTTCCTGCCATCGAGAATTATCCTATCAGCCATTAAAGAAATAAGAAGACTGATCGTCATTGATTGAACATGAAAGTAACGTCGATCATAGAGAATACCAGCAAGGTAAGACTTCCCGTGGAGCATGGCCTAAGCCTGTACATCGAAAAAGACGATGGACAGAAGGTGCTGTTCGACATGGGACAGAGCGCTTTGTTTGCCAGGAACGCTGAGACATTAGGACTTAGCATTGCCGACGTTGACAAAGCAATCATCTCTCATGGACATTACGATCATGGCGGAGGATTGAAAACCTTCCTTACTGAGAATCAGAAAGCTAAGGTATTTATTCATCGCGATGCTTTCCTCCCCCACTACTCTCTTCGCGAGGCAGGATTGAGGTACATCGGCCTTGATGAAACGCAGAAAGAAGATGAGAGGCTGGTGTTTTGTGACGACCTGAAACGTATTGACGAAAGCATGTTGCTCTTTGCCAACGTGCAAGGCGACTGCTGCACCCCGACGGGCAACCGACTCCTCTTCGGCCCTACTGAAACCGAGAATGATACCTTCGGTCATGAACAGAGCCTTATCATTGAGGAAGCAGGTAAGGTAGTACTCTTCGCAGGATGTGCACATTGCGGAATCGTAAACATTCTACGCAAGGCGCAGAAGGTGACAGGCAAGGTTCCTACTCACGTTTTTGCGGGTATGCATCTGGTCAAAAGTGGATTGAGCGAAACCGAGGAAATCGCTTTTATCAAGGCGCTTGCCGAAGAGTTGAAACGGTATAAAGACACACGTTTCTACACCATGCATTGCACTGGAGAAGAACAATTTGCGCAACTCAAATCCATGATGGGATCGCAGATAGAATACCTGTCGTGTGGAGAGCAAAAATAAAACAAAAGTATAAAAAAGGCAAAACATGAAAAAAGCAGTCCTCACATTGGCAGTCATCTGCTTCACGCTGTTGCAGTCATCTGCCCAACAGCTGATGTTCCCACACCCTTGGCAAGGAAAGAAAGTGGCCTATTTCGGCGATTCGATCACCGATCCGAACAACAACGGTTCAAAGAAGAAGTACTGGCACTTCCTGCAGGAGTGGCTGGGTATCACGCCTTACGTCTATGCAATCAGCGGCCGTCAGTGGAATGACATTCCCCGCCAGACAGATGAACTTGTAAAACAGGTGGGCGATTCGATTGATGCCATCATCATCTTCATCGGTACCAATGACTATAACAACGGCATCCCTGTCGGTCAATGGTATGAGGAGAAAGATGAGGAGGTGATGTACGGCCATCGCGAGGTTAAGAAGATGACGCCACGCAAGCGCCAGTATCTCTGCATGACCGACTCAACCTATGTGGGACGTATCAACATCGCACTGAGCAAAATCAAGAAGACTTACCCGGACAAGCAGGTCGTACTGCTGACCCCTATTCACCGTGCACAATTCCATGCCAACGAGAAGAACTGGCAGTGCACGGAGGATTATACCAACCGGATCGGTGTATATCTCAAAGAGTATGTCGATGCCGTAAAGGAAGCTGGCTACGTATGGAGCGTACCGGTCATTGATATGAACGCGCTTTCGGGCCTCTACCCTATGATCGATGAGCACGGGAAGTATTTCCATGATCCGGAAGTTGACCGTCTTCATCCGAATGACCTCGGTCATGAGCGTATGGCTAAAACACTTATGTATCAGCTGCTGACATTACCGGTATTCTGATTGTGCAGAAAATATTAAGGCAGAAACAAAGAAAAACAAAAATACAACTATTATTATGAAAAAGACATTAGCACTTATGATGAGCCTTGCCATGATGGCAACCAGTGAGGCTCAGATCCTCCGCACCACCGTGGCGCAGGGAGAGATCGAAGGTGAATTACATGAAGGTTTCGCACTCTATAAGGCTATCCCATACGCAGAGGCTCCTGTCGGCAACCTCCGCTGGAAGGCTCCTGTCCCAAAGTCACCTTGGCAGGGTGTCTATAAGGCCGAGAAGTGGGGCGACCGTCCTTTCCAGAACGTTGATCCTAACCAGAATGGCGGCGACCTCGGCATGAGCGAGGATTGTCTCTACCTGAGCGTTGAGACACCAGCCAAGAGCAAGGAAGAGAAGCTCCCTGTCTTTGTGATGATCCACGGCGGTGCTTTTGCCACAGGTTCGTACAGCGGCACTCAGGATAACTTCGTACGCGAAGGAATCGTCTATTGCAGCATCGAATACCGACTGGGTCCTTTGGGCTTCATGGCGCATCCGGAACTGACCAAGGAATCTCCTGATGGCATTTCGGGCAACTACGGTATCTATGACCAGATCTGCGCCCTGCAGTGGATCCATGACAACATCGCAGCCTTCGGTGGCGACCCTGAGAAGGTGACCATCTGCGGCGAGTCGGCAGGCGGTATCTCGGTCAGCATCCTCTGTGCATCGCCTATGTGCAAAGGTCTCTTCCGTGGAGCTATCAGCGAGAGTGGCGGCAACTTCGTACCAGTAGGTATTACGGGTGCTACTGCCATGAAACCAGTAGCAATGGCAGAAGAGTCGGGAAAGACCTTGCAGCAGGATCTCAAGGTCAAGAACCTGAAGAAACTACGTCAGATTCCTGGCGACCAGATCATTGCCGCTGGCGCTAAGACTCAGTTCTGGCCAGTGGTCGATGGCAAGGCGATCATCGACGACCAGTATAAGCTCTACGAACAGGGCAACTATAACGATGTGAATGTCATCGCCGGCTATAATTCGGACGAAGGAAGCCTCTTTGTCTATGGTCAGAAGCTCGATGCATACGAGAATATGGTGAAGGCTACCTATGGCGAATGGGCAGACAGATTGCTCGAGGTCTATCCTGCTACCAACGATCAGGAGGCGCTCTACGCTACTCAGGACATCTTCCGCGACAACGCTTTCGGCTGGTGCACCTGGGCATGGGCCAACCTGCAGAGCAAGACGGGCAAGGGTAAAGTCTATATGTATTACTTCGACCAGCTCTCAGAGAACAGCATCCTCGGCCTTCGCACCCGTGGTGCTACACACGTGGCTGAGATGCCATTCATCTACGCATGGCCAGGCAAGATGACCGAGACAGACAAGCACATGGCGCAGATCATGCCACAGTACTGGATCAACTTCGTAAAGACCGGCGATCCGAATGCCGATGGCCTGCCATACTGGACCACCTACAAGCAGGGCGAAGCTACGGTGATGAACATGCATCAGGGTTTCAGCCTCACCCCTGCTCCAAACCAGAAGCAGATGGAGTTCTGGGAGGATCTGTTCAAAAGCATGAGAGAGAAATAATTATAATATAATAATGAGAAAATATTTTTTGACACTCTTTGCTGCCTGTCAGGCGTTGGGTTTCAGCGCCCTGGCACAGGCAGATAAGGAACCAGCGCAGATCTCCGTGCCAGTCAACATGGAGGAGTTCTTAGTTCTGAGCGAGAAGACCGATTTCCGCAAGACACCTAAGTTCGATGAGACACGCGACTTCTTCCACCGCCTCGAACTCGTCTCCCCCATGATTCACAACACGAGCTTCGGCACCAGCCCTATGGGTCGTGAGCTGTCGCTCGTCGTGATCGATAAGGATGGATTGACCACCCCTGAGGCCATCCGCGCCAAGGGTCGAATTATCATCCTCGTGGAGTCGTGCATCCACAGCGGTGAGCCGGATGGCAAGGACGCGTGCATGATCTATTTCCGCGATATGTTACTCAAAGGCAAGGACAAGGAGTTGCTCAACAACGTGAGCTTCGTCCTCGATCCGGTGTTCAACGTCGATGGACACGAGGACTTCCGCGCTACCAACCGCATCAACCAGAATGGCCCTGAGGAGTTAGGTACGCGCAACAACGCGCTGCTGATGAACCTCAACCGCGACTTCCTCAAGACCGAGGCGCCTGAGATGAAGGAGTGGCACAAGATGTACAACTACTGGGATCCTGAGCTCTTCATCGATTGTCACGTCACCAACGGCGCTGATTTCCAGTACGTAATGACCTATTCGGTAGAGGATCGTGGTGAGGCGATGCCGCCTGCCCTGAAGTCCTTCGCAGCCAACACCTACGAGAAGCAGCTCAATGAGCGCATGACCAAGGCCGGCTTCCCGATGTTCCCTTACTGTGAGTATCGCCGCACCTATGCACCAGAGTTAGGCGCTTACCTCGAATCCTTCGACCCTCGCTACTCTACCAGCTATGCCGCCTTCCGCAACCGCATCGGCTTGTTGCTCGAGACACACATCTACAAACCTTATAAAGAGCGCGTAGAGAGCACCATCGAAGCCATCCGTCAGAGCGCGTACATCCTGGCCGAAAATAAGAAAGAGCTGCGCCAAGCCATCGAGAAATCAGATGCTTACGTAGCAAGCGCCGAGTTCAGGAAGCAGGAGTTCCCACTCGAATATAAGACCGATCCTAACGACAGCATCATGGTCGATTATCTCGGCTGGGAGCGCGACACGATCATCAGCGACATGACTGGTGCACCTTGGGTTCGCCACAACTACGACAAGCCGATGACCTATCACATCCCCTTCTACTCCACCCTTATTCCTACGGTCACTGTCAAGGTGCCAGAGGCTTATATCCTCATGCCACAATACTCAAATGTCGCCGAGATCCTTGAGCTCAACGGCCTCACCGTGACTCGCCTCACCGAACCTAAGGAGGTAGAGGTAGAAACCTATCGCTACACCAGCGCCAAGTTCTCAGCTCATCAGAGCGAAGGCCGTGTTCCAGTCCTCTCGACCACCTACACCACCCAGACAGAAAAAATGACCTATCCACGTGGCAGCTACTACATTGACATGAACCAGCCGAATGCCAAGATGGCCCTCTTCGCGCTCGAACCAAACGCTCCTGGATCCCTCACCTACTGGGGTTACTTCAACGGTCACGTGGAGCCGACCAACGAGTTCTGGATCCGCCTCGGCTACATGGAGGAGAAAGGTCGCGAGATGATGGCCAACGACCCTGAGCTCAAGAAGCGTTTCGAGGAGAAGAAGCGCACCGACGCTGAATTCGCAAAAAATCCTGACGCGATACTGAACTTCTTCTACGATATCGTGAAAAAGCAGTCGCATCAGGATAATGAGGTCCACCCTGCCTGGAGGGTGATGAAGAAAATAGACAAATAATAAAATTCAAATATCACCACCTATGCTACTAGTTTTTGTAGAGAAGGTGGTGATATTTGTTTATTGATATTTGTTATTTGATTCTCCTCACGCCTTTGCCTGCGGTGACTCAGGATCAATCATCATCAGCTCCACCTTATTGCCATCCGGATCATGGATCCAAGCCTGCCAGTTCTTGTCCGACGAGGTCTTTGGCTCCTGATCGATCTGCACACCGATGGCACGCAGACGCTCCACATCGGCCTTCAAATCATCTGTTTCGAGGCAAAGATGCTGGAAGCCGCGTGAGTTCCAACCCGTATTAGGATTCTCTCCCTCTCCGTTTGGAATCAGCTCCAGATACACACCATCAGCCATACGTACATAGTGCAGCCAAGGCTCACCGGCGTCATTATTCTGAATGCCAACGAGCTTCATTCCCAACTTATTACAATAAAAATCGAGCGAAGCCTCAATATCCTTACATACGAAGCAGGCGTGACCAATGCCGACGTATCCCTCACGACCAAATTCGTAAGGCGCTTCGTTGCTCTGCATCTGCACCGACGCTGGGGTATACTCCTGCAGCTCGATGCCATTTCCGTCCGGATCATAGAGCCACAAGTTCTTGCAGCCGCTTGGCTCAAGCTCTGGCTCTGGCGAGTCGATGTAACCCTTTTCGTAGATCTCCTGCAAGGTCTTACGGATGTCACCTACCGTCACGCAGAGGTGGTTGTAACCCGTCTTCTTGAAGTCGAAGGCGTAGTCGCGGTCATTCTCGCCGCCATAGAAAAGCTCCAGGAAGTGACCCTTGCAGATCTTCAGATACACGATCCATGGGTCACCGTTCTCCTTATGGAGTTCGAAGACTTTCTTCCAGCCGAAAACGTTGTCAAAATACGCTACTGTCTTGTCCATGTCCAATGGATTCAAGGCAATGTGTGCAATGTCTTTAATCATAATGGTATTAATTAATATAATGTAATTCGTTGAAGCAACAGTAATGTCCCTTATAACTCCTCTTTAACTCCTCTTTACAAAGCATATACAAACCCATACTTCTCATGCAGCTGACGCAATGATCCATCGCCTTTCTTCTGCTCGATAACCTCGTTCACCACCTTCAGCAGGTCATCCTGGCCTTTTCGCATCAACACGCCGATATAGCCATGGGTAAAAGGAGCACTCAGCATCGGAGCCGCGAGGCGTTCATCGGCACCTATATAATAAGGCGCCTCCGTAATCTCCGTGATCATGATATCCGCCTCACCCTCAGCGATAAGCGAAGGAATTTCCTCATTGCGCTGATTCACGATGAGCGTGGCATGTGTCAGGTTTTCTTTAGCAAAAATCTCGTTGGTGCCACCCGGATTGATCATCACCCTCACCTCTGGCTTATCCATGTCGGCCAACGACTTGAAGCGGTCAGCATCCGTCGCGCGGCAGAGTATCGTCTTTCCGTTCGCCAGATAACCGTCGCTCATCAGCATCGCCTCCAAGCGCTTTTCGGTGATCGTTATGCCACCTATAGCAAGGTCAAACATCTGAGGTTCAGCCAGCACATCATTCGTCAACGTTGGCCACGAGGTAGGAACAAATCGGATATCGACCTCCAGTTTCTTCGCAATCGCTTCGGCCATCTCAATGCCAAAACCCCAGCACTTGCCATCTGGTTCGAGGAAAGTGAGCGGTCGATAATCTCCGGTCGTACCCACCAGCAAGGTCCCTCGCTGTTTGATCCGCAGGACGGTTGAATCCTCTTGCACAGCGTTTTGATCCTCATGCGATGAACACGAAGACAACGAACAGCCAATAGATGCGAGGAGAAATGCCGTGACAATACAGAGGGCCAGTTTCAGTGGTTGCAGGTATGCTTTCATAATCTAATGTCGATACAAATTTCGGCACAAAGATATAATTAAAAATCCAAAACACAAGATGTGGAGCGTCAAAAATTATTTATTTATACTCCTTTTTTGTGTTTTTGGTCGATTATGCAATTCTAATAGTCATATCTGGCACTAATAATCGTTATCTGCAAAGAATATCATGAACAAAGTTTGGCGGTATGGATGAAATTGCGTATCTTTGCGCTCGATAAAAACAAAACACAATACAATTGATTTATGAATTACGATTTTGACAAAATCATAGAGCGCAAGGGTACCGACACCTATAAGTACTCCGAAATGAAGAAAGTGTGCGGCCGCGAAGACGTACTGCCGATGTGGGTAGCCGACATGGACTTCCAGACACCTCCTTTCGTCATCCGCGCCATCGAGAAGCGCCTCTCGCAGCAGATCCTCGGCTATACCCGACCTTCGGAGAAGTATTATAATAGCATCGTCAACTGGTGCCAGTCGCACTTCTCATGGGACATCACCCCTGAGGACATCAACTACGTGCCAGGCGTCGTCTGCGGCATCTATCTGGCCATGCAGGCGTTCACCAACAAAGGCGACAAGGTGCTCATCCAGGATCCTGTCTATCATCCATTCCGCATTGTTCCTCAGGGCAATGACCGCGAGATCGTGTGGAACCACCTCGTCCGCACCGAGACCTCCATCGACATGGATCTCGACGCGCTCCGTCAGGATCTCAAGGGTGTCAAGATGATGATTCTCTGCAATCCTCACAACCCTGCCGGCAAGTGCTGGGACATCGAGACCCTCCGCGCCGTGGCTCATATCTGCCATGAGGAAGGCGTCATCGTGGTGAGCGATGAGATTCACTGCGACATGCTCCTTGGCGGCCGCAAGCACATCCCATTTGCTACGGTCAGCGACGAGGCGCGTCAGATCACCATCACCCTGCAGGCGCCTACCAAGACCTACAACCTCCCGGGCGTCGTCTGCTCACATGCCATCGTGATCGATCCTGTCTTGCGCGAGAAGTACTTCGGCTACATCCACCACAGCGACATGGATCTCGGCAATATCTTCGCCTTCGACTGTGCCAGCGCCTGCTACAGCGAAGAGGGTGACGAGTGGCGTCAGCAGATGCTCCGTTATGTAGAGGGCAACATCGACTGTCTCACCGAAGGCCTTGCCAAGATCACCGACAAGATCAAGGTCATCCGTCCGGAGGCTTCGTTCCTCGTCTTCCTCGACTGCCGCGGCCTTGGCTTCAAGACACAGATGGAGTGCACCCGCTTCTTTGCCGACGAGTGCCAGCTCTGTCTCAACCCTGGCGAGATGTTCGGTCCTGGCGGCCGCTGCTACATGCGCATGAACGTCGGGTGTCCTCGCAGCGTGGTGGAGCAGGCGCTTTCGCAGATCGCAAAGGCGTTCGCTAATAAATAATGAATAAACACATTACCTTAATAAACCTATAACAAAGCAATGAAAAAGTTCTTTACCTTCGTCGCATTGATGGCCCTGACCGTCATCGCCTCGGCACAAGCCAAGAAAGTATCCATCCTGGGTGACTCCTATTCGACCTTCACAGGCATGAATCCAGAAGGCTATGCTCCATTCTACCCTAACGACCGCAACGATGTCACCGAGGTGGAACAGACCTGGTGGAGCCTCTATATCAAGGCAATGGGTTATGAGCTCGACCAGAACAACTCCTGGGGTGGCACCACCATCTGCAATACCGGCTACGGTGGTATGGACGCTACTCGCATGGGCTTCCTCTCTCGCGTCGAGATGCTCGGCCAGCCAGACATCATCTTCCTCTTCGGCGGCACCAACGATGCATGGGCCAACTCCCCTATCGGCGAATACAAGTACGCAGATTGGACAGCCGACGACTGCAAGGCCTTCCGTCCTGCTCTGGCTTGCCTGCTCGACAAACTCCAAAGCCTCTATCCTGAGGCCAAGATCTACTCCATCCTCAACTCCGAGCTCAAGGAGGAAGTCAATGAGTCAAGCCGCGAGATCTGCCGCCACTACAACGTGCCGCTCATCGAGCTCCACGACATCGAGAAGCAGAATGGCCACCCTTCTATCAAGGGTATGCAGGCCATCTGTGATCAGCTGATCGAAGCTATCAAATAACCGCTTTTCGACGTGTCCACATAGCATAAACCGCCATTTACTGCACGAAACAGCAGATAAGTGGCGGTTATTTTGGTGGAGGAGAAATAAAACATCATCTTTGCGCCATCTTAAAGCTCCAATTATTCCTAATCCAATAGATTCATTATCTATTTTTACGGGTGCTGCATAATGCCGGGTCAGTTGTGAGGACCGGATCGATGTACCCTCTATCAAGAAATAAAGAAAAAAGTAAATTATCAGTACTTGCAGCTATAGGTCTTAGTATTCACCAATTATCAACAAACTAATGACAAGACATTGGCTGCAAGGGTTCCCTACATCCTTACTGCATCAACAAAGCATCGTGAAGCACGCTACAGCCAGTGTCGGACTTCTTATTTATGCCAAAATCAATCAATACCGAAGTTGTGGAGATTGATCCACAATCTTTCCGAAACATGATTTATGTTTTTAGGGATCAGCAGGTAATGCTTGACGCTGACCTGGCGGCTATCTATGGATACTCGACCAAGGCGTTCAATCGTCAGGTAAAAAACAATGCAGAGAAGTTCGAAGAGGACTTCATGTTTCAGCTTACAGACGAAGAGATCACTTGTTTGAGAACAAAGAAATTGACCTCAGGTAATGCAAAAGAAAACTTGCGGTGCAATTTTTGCACCTCAAGTGACGAAGAAACCCTAAAGACAAAAAGTGAGGCCTCAGGTTGGGGAGGTAGAAGAAATGCCCCATATGCATTCACAGAGCAAGGTATATACATGCTGATGACTGTACTGAAAGGCGATCTGGCAACGCGTCAGAGCAAGGCTCTAATCCGCACCTTCAAACAGATGAAAGATTACATTGTGCAAAACCAATCCCTTCTAGGACAACGTGAATACCTTCAGTTATCCCTCCAAACGACGCAGAACACGCGTGACTTACTCGATGTCAGGAGTTCTCTGTCAAAGCTCGATGATAAAGTGGCAGACATTGTTAGCACACTGGGTGACGTTGTCACTAAATCGCAGTTGTCTGACATTATGCTTGATTTCGGAGAGCCTACCGTCCGCCGCGGTTGGCTGATCCTGAATGGACAACCTGTAGAGTCAGATCTGGCTTATCAGCAGATTTACGCTTCGGCACGACAGAACATCATAATCTTCGACAACTACATCGGATTAAAGACGCTGGTCTTAATGAAGGACATTCCTCATACTGTAAATATTACAATTATCACAGACAATGTCCGCGGAATGCTTCATTTATCTGAATATAATGATTTTACACGCGAATATCCGCACGCAAACATTACCCTACGGCAATCTGGACAAATCTTTCATGACCGCTATATTATAATAGATTACAAGACAGCAGATGAGAAGCTCTATCATTGTGGTGCTTCCTCCAAGGATGGTGGAAACAAGATCACTACCATCCATCTGCTCGAAGACATAACACTATATCGTCCTCTTATTGACAATGCGCTGCTACAACCATTGTTAAGACTGGGATAATAAATCAGTATACACAAATCAATTCCTTTTTATGACATTCAATCCTATCACCCCGACCACCAGCGTCGAGGAGCTGTTTACCACAGCAAATGAGTCAGCAATCGAGCAGCCAATCCTGGCACCAGTAATCGACGTGCTTCTGCACACCAATATCCTCGAAGCGGAAGAACTGGCCAAGGCCCTTGGCGTCAATGCACGCAAGCTGAGTGGCGCCATCGAGCTGCTCACGGGCCTTCCGCTCGGCAAGTTCATCTCTGAGTGGCGACTCCTCCAGTCGCAGGACCTGCTCCTCAACACCGACCTCCCCTATTCCGAAGTCGCACAGCGCTGTGGCTATGTCGAAGAGTCGTCGCTCATCCTCTTCTACAAGAAGCGCCTCCACACCACGCCACACATCTTCCGCACCGGCTATCGCATCTCCAACCCTATCTACGAGATCAACCAACCTGGCCAACACGGCCTTCTGACCGGCGAAAACCGCAAAGCCAAAAACAAAGTATTCTCCAAGAAGTAAGCCATCCTCTAACGGGTACGCGGTGAAGGATCCCGTGATGATGGCATCCTTCAACGGGTACGCGGTGAAGGATCCCGTGATGATGGCATCCTCCAACGGGTACGCGGTGAAGGATCCCGTGACGATGGCATCCTCCAACGGGTACGCGGTGAAGGATCCCGTGGCGATGGCATCCTCCAACGGGTACGCGGTGAAGGATGCCACGAAAAGTCAATAGAACATCAAAGTAACATGGTATCAGTTACCTAAAAGAGAGACTATCCCCCACACCATAAAAGTCTATTATTAAATAATAGAACATTAGGACCTCTAACATAGTCACTCATTCAGGTAACAGATACTATGTTACCGAGAAGGATCTTTGTGCCAATTGTCTTCTATCATATAAGTTATCTCACGTTTTTTGTTAACTACTAATAAAAGATTTTCTTATACGAATAATGGAAGTTAAACTTTTGATTAATAATCATTAAAATCGAAACTAAGCCTTTCGTATTCGATAGATTGACTATATCTTTGCAGCGGCAAATGGGGAGAGAATCCTGTTTGTCGCTGTAATCATTTATGCAACATTTAGCTATGCAGAATCAGACACTGACCAAAAGCGAAATGACCGTCATGAACATCCTGTGGGAGATGCCTGATGGCGGCACCGTATATGATGTGCTTGCAAACTACGAGGAACCTAAACCTGCCTACACGACCACGGCCACCTTCATGAAGATATTGGAGAAAAAGGGGTATCTGGAGGCAAAGAAGCTCTCTGGTCGCACCTATACCTACTTCACTTTAATCAGCAAGGAGGAGTATAGCCGACGCGCTATGCAGGAGGAAGGATTGTCTGCTGACGATATCCAGGAACTACTGTCAATAATAAAGAAGTAAAGCGATGGCGTCTATGTTCACCTATCTCTGGCAGTCGGCACTATAACAAATAAAAACTTCGTATCGTCATGATGAATAACATGATCAAGCTACGTGGAGCCAAGAGCCGCTATGTGGCTTTGCTCCCAGTTGCCCTATTGGCTTTTGCCCTGACAGCCAAGGTTCAAGAGAAAAACTCAGAACAAGAGATAGAAACGGAGAAGGTCTCAAGCGTAGAGGCTAATGAGCAGGATGAACAAAATTACCCCACAGAGAAGAAACATACCATTGGTGATATGCCTTATACCGAAGACATGCTCTTCGTTTATGATGGAAATGTAGTCAACCTCTCTGATATCAAGGAGTTGGTACCTGAAGAGTGTGGCATTAACGGCATGTCTCTTTATCGAGATGGCTATTATGTTGATCAGTATATCGGCAAATACCCCAAGGCGAAGAATGGTGTGGTAATGATCGATTCATTTATGAAGAATTCCTCACTTTTTGTGATTGATGGCGAACCGATGAATTTTCAGACCATGCGTCAGAAATATCCAGAAGGATTGCCTCCAACCAAATACCACATCAATCATAAAGATGCTGAAACAATTGCAAAATACAGTCAATATCCAGAGGCCAAGAATGGCGTGAATATCATAATTACTGGGAAAGAATAAGGTACAAGATATAATACAAAAACTACATGTAGTTAAAGATACACTACATTGTTTAATTCATTGTGAAGGCAAGAGGCAGCCGTGACGGTTCCCTCTTGCCATTATTGTGTCTTACTCCTTCCCTCTCGTCATGAGCACCTCTCCTGCCGAGTGAGCTACGAACTGCGGAGCATACTGGCTCTGGATGGTGGCGATGCCGGAGGTGAAGGCACCTGGAGCGGTGACGTGACAGTCGTATGAGAGGGTGTGATGACCCTCTGGCAGACGGGTGATGAAGGCGTTGGTGACGGCGTCTTTGGTCTCGAGGTAGTAGTAGAAGCGATCGGCGCGGGTGTAGTGCGAGGTCTGATCGACAGGTTCGAGGAAGGCTGGACGCTGGTCGACGAGTGTGACGTACTCGAGGTCCTTGGCTGCGTGGATCTTGAGCGTGATGCGGACACGATCGCCTACGCGGAGGGTATCGCCATCGGTGAGAGCGGTGGCCTTACCTTCTGCATCTACGCGCGAGAATTGCTTGGTAACTCCCAGTTCGTCAACGCGTTGTTCACGTACCTCAGCCATCTTAGCCTTATACTGATGATAGAGCGAACCCCATGCAGGATTAAGGCCTGTGCGAGAGATTTCGACACGCTTGGTATCGGCTGGCAAGGTCATGCGGACGTAGCCGAGATGACGATCGGTGTCGGCGACATCGACCTTCTGGCCATCGACCAGAATCTCGAACTGTGGGACGCTATCGACCGAAGCATGGAGCCAATCAGAACCCGTAGAGAGGATGGCGTAGACAGCGTCGGCAGCGAGGCTCGATGAACCCCAGTCGGACGTCTGCTTCTCGAGGAGGAGCCACTCGCGCATCTCGTCGATCTCTGCTTGACGTGGTGAGACTTCGGCAAAGGCCTGGAGCATGGCTGAGGTGCAAGCCACTGGAGAGAACCAGCTGTAACGATCGAGCGACTCCCAGTACATACCCTTATGAGGATCGTGCAGAGCGAACTGACGGACACTCTCCATGACACCCTGCGCCTTAGAGGTGCGACCATAGCGATGGAGGATGACGGCCACCTGAGCGCGTGCGGTCATATCGAGCGTACCCCAATCCTTCTCGAGCTTATCGAGCGTCTTGTTGGTGAGTTTCATGAGGTCCTTGGCCAATGACTTGCTCTCGTAGCCAGCCACATTGAGGAGGAGCTGACGGGTGTAGACGTATGACCAGAACTGCAGATAATCAGGCTCGTAGCCATATTTCTTAGCGTTGGCCAACATCTCCTTCTCGTGCTGGAGCGTCTCCTTATCATAATAATGTGAAGCCTCTGCGATGAGGTTGCGGAGGGAAGCATCGTCAGGGAGACAACCGAGGTGATGAACCTCGCCAAGGAGTTCGAGCACCTGCGAGGTGGCCCAATAAGAAGCCTCTGAGCGATCGCCGAAGTCGAGCCACAGGAAGCCACCATCCTTGGCTTGCAGTTTCTGCAGCGAGGTGATGAGCTGAGTGGTGAGCGACGCGTTGCGCTTGGCATCGAAGAGCTGATCGAGCGCCTGCATACGAAGCGTCTGGCGCTCAGCGTCAGGGAGCCATGGGGATGCGAGGAGCGGGCTTATCTTGAGGTCTGCGTTCTGTTGGAGCTGTGAGACGAGGACATCGCCATCCTGACCCTGACGCTGTTTCCACGAAGCGACGGCTTCGGCGAGGAGCGGATTCTCGGCCGTGAGTTTGCCTACGAGCGCGATGGCAAAGAGGTTGTGTGCCAAAGCAGGACTTGTGATAGCGTCGACATCGATGATAGATGGCAAGGCGGTGACACAGTACCAGGTAGGATTGTTGCAGTATTCGAGCGTGAGACGTGAACCTGTGGTCGAAGCTGGTGCCACGACGTCGAGGCCAAGCTGCGCCGTCTGTGGCTGCAGGTAGAATGGCTGTGTCTCGATGACCGGAGTGATGTCGGTGAGGATAGGGAGCAACTGCTGCTCGCCATCGCCATTGCCATCAGCGGCCAGGGCCTTGATACGGAAACCGATATATGGAGCGTCCATAGGAGCTGCATACTCGATACGGACGACCTCAGTGGCGTGACCTGTGAGCTGAAGCTGACGAGTAAGCGACTGCACAACTTCCTCAGTACGAGGATCAAAGAGCTCGATGAGTGCATCGACGGTGAGGACATCGTCAGTAGCATTCATGACGTTGGCAGCAAGCTCGATGCTATCGCCTGCACGGAGGAAACGTGGCAGCGAGGCCTGCACCATGACAGGACGCTGAGCGAGGACTTTCTTCTGAAGCTTATCGGTGCGCAAGGTAGGCGTATATGCCAAGGCCTGAAGGAAGTAGGTGGTGTTGAAGTTAGGAACATCGAACTCCACGTGGAAGTTTCCATCGGCATCGGACGTGAGTTGTGGCTGCCAGAGTGCTACCTTGACTTCGTCGGCGCGGACGGCGATATCGCTCATCTCTGGTGTCTTTTCCTCAGCGGATTCCTCTTCGACGGCCATAGCGCTCTTCATGACGGCATTGGCCATAGGTTCGGAAACCATCGCCATAGGAGCGGCATCTGCCATTTCTTCGAATATCGCACCACTCTCGACCAAAGGATTGGCTCCATAGGCCTTGGAACGGCCTTTTATGCTTACCGTACGCTGGGAGAAGAACTCCTGACCGTAGTAGTTCGGCGCAGGCAAGGTGAAGTCAAAGATCTTGACCGATGCACGTGGCACGTTGTACTGCAAGCGATAAGACGAATCGTAGTAGCGAGGCTCGTGATAGCTGTGGAGTGAATAGCCGTAGGTAGGAGCCTCAATCGACCAAGGATTGCTGGCAAGGGCGTTGAGCGCGTCGTTATAGAGATCGAGAATCATGCGACCATTGCTGATCGGATTGCCGTCCTTGTCGGTGAGACGGAAGGTCCAATGTTCGTGGCTACCAGGATGGATCTTATCGCGGAAGGAGACGGCGGTGAGGTTGGCCTCATCGCGCCAAGTGGAGCGGAAATAAGCGTTCTCCTTGAAGGTCTCGCCTTCGCGAATGGTGTAGAAATTGATGTTGATCTGCTCGTCGAGTTCCTTCGGCATCTGCGCGGTAAACCAGTGGAGGCCAGGGGCATAGTAGAGCCAGCCGGCAGATTCCTGACGGCCACGGCTGCTGACCACATAATAGATATGACTACCGGTAGTGGTACCGACGAGGACACGGATGCGACCCTCTTCGTCCATCAGACGACTCTCGGCAGGAACCCAGAGCGAAGAGGCGACAGGTGGCAGTGCATCGCTCTCACGATAGAGAACGAGATGAGCCTCGGCCTTCTGAGCCTCCTCATCATTTATAATATATGCGCGAAGGAGATACTCGCCTGAAGGGACTTTGTCCCAATTGTACTTCTGCTGATCAGAGAGGAAATCCTCTGACTTGACGATGGTGGTATCTTTGCCCAGGACACGCAGGAGGTCGTAGTGACAGCGGACAGACTTCTCTGTCTCATCGGAGCTGACGAAGCTGATGCCATATTGCGCTGGCTTGCCAGGGGTGAGACAAAGGGTAGCATCGTAAGCCGAGAGGCCACGGCTGCGACCGATCCAGAACTCACGCCGACCGGAATGAGTCTCGCCAGCTGCATTGGTACAGGTAGCTGCAATGGTATAGGTCAAATAAGGACGACGGCCATTCTCCTGCTCGGCTGGAGAGGTCCACTCCTTCGGACAGGTGTACTCAAAGCGACCGTCCTTATCGGTCTTCGCAGTGAAAGTACGTGCAATGAAGTCGGCGTCATACCACCACATCCAGGCGCGTGCAGAGAGGCGACACTGAACCTCAGCGTCGGCTACTGGCATACCCGAATAGGTCATGACACGACCCTTGACCTTGACCTGCTCGCCTTCGAGCTGGTGAGGATCGGTGTCGGTGAGATCGACCATGAAGGTTGGCGTCTTATACTCGCTGACCTCGATGTACTTGTGGAGGTTATTACGATTGCTTCCTTCGAGCGAATAGATGCGAAGGCTGAAACGACCGTTCATGCGATCGGTAGGAATCTGGAAAGAGGTGACGACCTGACCCATCTGGTCGGTGACAAGATCTTTCTTCTCGATCTCATTGCCAGAAGCATCGCGGAAAGAAACCTGAAGCTTGAGCGATGGCGAAGGCTGGCGCTTGGAGAAGCTGGTTTTCCATGCGACGACTGAGAAGCGAAGCTCCTCGCCCGGACGATAGATACCCAGGTCGGTTTGAACAGAGAGGCCACACTGGCCGATATGATTCTCGTAATCAGAATAATACTCAGAGACCTCTGGCAAGTATCGATCGTCACCCTGAGTGATCGTGTACTTGCTCTGATAACGAAGGTCGAGGATGGTACGGCCATCGGCATCGGTCGAATAATCCTTGGCGGAAGCGTCCTTATTGTATCGAGAATCTGGAGTCACACTGACGGTAGCACCTGGCATAGGCTTACCCGTCTGGCTGTTGACGGCGAAGACATGGATCGGCAAAGAAGAATAATACTCCTCCCCTCCGCGCTCCTTGATGGACATCGGTCGGATCTGGAAGGTGCGGATATCGGAGACGTTGACCATTGACTCTCGGACGTCGCTCTCTCGCAACTTCTCCTCCTTATGCAGGCCTGCAGGCGTCTGGTAAGAAGCGAGTACGATATACTGACCGAATGGGACAGGATCGAAGGTAGCGATGAGACCGTCGGCATTGAATGGAATCTGGCCATCAGCATGCACCGTGAGCGTCTGGACGGCCTTGAAATCCTTGACCTCCATCTGCTTGATGTTGTTGCGCTCAGGCGTCTTATGGAGGCGATAGAGGGTCAGAATGATGTCGCTGACATTGCGAGAACTAACTATCACGGCAAGGCTGTCGGTGCTCTGCTGCACTGACGGGTATGAGAGATTCACATGTGCATCCTCGAGCTTGGCCACAAGGTTCTGGATGCGGCTGGAGAAGTGTGATGAAGGATAGCGCTTGAGATAGTCCTTGAAGATAGCATAGTGCTCATCCTCAGGATAATCTGTAAGCAGGAAGAGGGCCGACTCAGGATGATCGATATACTTCTGGTAGAGCTGGATACTCTCCTTACGAAGGCCATAGCTCGACCAGAGGTTATAGAAGGAGCCTTTGGCAATGTATTGCTCGATGAACATGCGTGGCAGGATGTCTTCATCGACCAGATGGCGCGAGAGCCACTCCTGACGCTTCTCGTAAGGGAAATAGATACCATCAGCTACACGATAAGTGACGAAGTCGAGGAGCGTAGGGATGGCACGACTACCCCACTCCGATCCTGCGGTGATAAGATCAGCGTAATCAGAGAGCGGACGCTGGAGGGAAGAGACATCGCCATTGCCAAGCGGATCGAGCGCATGTTTATAGAGGACACTGGAGTTCTGTTTGATTTCAGTGTCATGAGGAGCATGGTTGACGATGTGAGCCTCAAGGAGATAGAGGATCGAGCGGATATCGGCCGTAAGAAGATTGTCCTTCGACAGGACCTCATCGATCTTATCGCATACCTCCTGTGCATTGTGACGTGAGACGGCGGTACGGGAGATACCTAACTGCACCAAAGACTGCACGATGGCATGACCATCGCGTCGAGCAATGGCGCTATCGAGCTCCTTCTGTGCATTCTTGGCTACCGTCTCAGGGTAGCGGAAGTCCGGGAGTTCGTTACTTTTCTGGCCGAAGGATTTGAACGGAAATAGCATAGTCAGGATGAATAGTAGGGTTAATAGATAATGTCTCATAAGCTTTTTGTTTCTTAATCCTTAGATTCCATAACGAACTCAAGGTTTAATCAATGGATGCGTTTTCCTCTCGTGGAAGGTTTGCCAGGCCTTGGAGCCTTACGATATTCTTGCAGGAGAGGGAGTTGCCAGTGATACTGTACTGCCAGATAGCGGATCAGCATGACGGTGAGTGCACATCCTAACTGCGTGACGATGACCGGTGCATCCATCTTTATGGCGATGGTGTAGAAGAGTCCGCCTACCATGCAAGCCAAAGCGTAGATATCGCGACGGAAGATGAGTGGGACTTCGTTGATCAGGATGTCACGGATAACACCGCCTGCAGCACCGGTGCACATGCCCATGATGTTAGCGGCCCAAAAGGAGAAGCCAGCATCGAGCGTCTTCTGAAAACCGACGATGGTGAAGAGGCCAAGGCCGATGGTATCGAACAGGAAGATAGTGTTGGAGATTCGCTCAATGAAGCGATGCAGAAAGAGAAAAGCGAGCAAGGCAACGCCGACAATGACCAGATAGATCCACTGTGTCATCCAGAAAGGACTGAGGCCTAACATCACATCGCGCAACGTGCCACCACCTACAGCGGTAGCCATGCCGACGATGAAGGCGCCAAACAGGTCGAACTGCTTAGCGGAGGCGAGACGAAGACCGGAGATGGCGAACGCGAAGGTTCCGGTATAGTCAACGATGTCTACAAAGGTTATATCCATGTAAAATAGATTGATAAAAAAAGGTCGTGTAAAGAACCATCTCTACACGACCCGATATTTGCTTTTAGTAATAAAATCTCTAAATAAAATTGGAGTGAACGATTAACGAACGACCTCCAATGCAATGTAGCACATGGCAAGCATGTAGCTTGCAATCATGGCTAATTGAAAATGCTTGTTCTTAAATAACTGTTCCATAATAATTAAATACCTTAAAATAATAATAACCATTAAATAACGCAGCGATTTATAAAAGAAGGAGTACCTTTCGACCGGTCAAGAAATTCGTAGAAGACCTTGTCAGGGGCTTTCCTTTTGTTTTGCGCTGCAAAGGTACGACGATTTTGGCGAATGTGCAAAGAATCTCATAAAAAACGCACAAAATCCAAAAATATGAGTCGTATTAATGGTATTTTGCTATTTTGGGGATGCAAAAAACATGTTATAAAACATATTTTTGATCCTTATGGAACCGCTAAAAGAGCTGCAAATGGAAGATTTTAAAGCTTTTCGGCGTAGAAATTGGCAAAAACAGATGAATTTTTACTCGTAAACCTGATACATCATCTTCTGCAGGACGGTATCGGCAACCTCTTTGCCTGCAAGAACGGTGACCATCTGATGACCGAGCTGATAACCGACACCAGCGCCACAGGCGGTGATGATGTTACCATCGAGGATGCAAGACTTCTTCTGGAAGTCAGCGCCGAGGAGCTTCTCCTCAAAACCAGGATAGCAGGTAGCCTTCTTACCCTGGAGCAAACCCATGAGGCCATAAACCATAGGAGCGGCGCAGACAGCTGCGAGATACTTGCCTGCAGCGTTATACTCATTGATGTAGTCAGCAAGAGCTGCACACTGCGAGAGGTTGGTCGAACCTGGCATACCGCCTGGCAGGAAGATCATATCGCCGTCTGAGAGGTCTGAAGCAGGAAGAACCTGATCGGCAATCACTGGGATGCCATTGCTGGCAGTAATTACGTCCTCGTCGGTGATGCTGACAGTGACGGTTTGGATACCTGCGCGACGGAGGATATCAATTGGAAGGGTAGCCTCGGCAATCTCGAAGCCGTTGGCTAACATAGCATATACTTTCATATATATAGGATTTGGAATGAATAATGAAGAATTAATAATGAATAATTGTTAGTGATGCTACGCGGCATCGATCATTATTCATTTAATTATTCATTAATCATTATTAATTATTAATTAGAATTTCGTAATTACTTACGTATCTGTCCCTCTCCCACCACTATATATTTATAGGTGGTGATCTCAGGCAATGCCATAGGGCCACGTGCATGGAGTTTCTGCGTAGAGATACCGATCTCTGCACCGAAACCGAACTGAGCGCCATCGGTCCATGAGGTAGGGAGATTCTGATAGACACATGCTGCATCGATGACACGCGTGAAGCGTCGGCAGACGGCCTCGTCTTCGCTCACGATACTCTCTGAGTGGTGGCTGGTATGCTGCTGGATGAAGGCGATGGCCTCATCGGAACTATCGACGGTACGGATGACCATGCGATAAGACAGCGTCTCCATGCCGAAATGCTCTGGCTGAGCCGGCTTGAGGAGTTCTGCTGGATACTTACCCTCCAGCGCCGCATAGGAACGCTCGTCAGCGAGGATTTCTACTGGCGGCTGATTGTCGGCCAATGGTTGGCAAAGTGCTGGAAGAGAGGCCAAATGACTGCTGTGAAGGACGAGACAGTCGAGCGCGTTGCAGACAGAGACACGGCGACACTTGCCGTTATGTACGATGGCGGTAGCCTTCGCAAGATCAGCTTTCTCGTCGACGTAAGTATGGCAGACGCCTGCTCCTGTCTCGATGACTGGTACACGAGCGGTCTCACGTACGAAGTCGATGAGACGACGACTACCACGCGGGATGACCAGATCGACTTTGCCGACAGCAGAGAGAAGTTCGGCCGTAGCCTCACGCTCGTTAGGGAGAAGCGTACAGAGCGCCTCTGGCAAACCGGCATCGGCCAGGACACGATGGATGATTGAGACCTCGCTGGCATTGGTGTCAGCCGCCTCCTTGCCACCCTTGAGGATCACAGCGCTACCAGACTTGAAACAGAGCGAGAAGACATCGATGGTGACGTTAGGACGCGCCTCGTAGATGACACCGATGACACCGAAAGGAACGGTGACCTTGCGGATGGTCATACCGTTAGGACGAACGGTCTCGCTCAGGACGCGATTGAGTGGCGATGGCAAAGCTGCGACATTGCGCGTGTCATTAGCGATTCCCTTGATACGGTCCTCGTTGAGCATGAGGCGATCATAGCGCGAATCAGCTGGATCCATGCGACTCAGGTCCTCCAGGTTCGACTGGATGATGTTCTTCTGTCGCTCCTCCAGTGCATCGGCCAACGCAAGGAGCACCTCATTGACTTTCTGCTCAGTAATATCGAGCAAAGCGTAGCTGGCCTTACGAGCCTCATCGAGCAACTCTGAGACCGTAGGTTTCTTCACTACCTCAGCGTACTGGAAGCAGTTGTTCTTCTCGTCGTACTCATAACCGGCTTCGTTGAGCTTCACGATGAGCGAAGCAGGATCAATATCCTCTTCGTCACAGAGTTCGTCGAGCGAGGCGTACTGATCGCGTAATTTCATATTGATCATGCTGAAGAGCATGTCTGGGTCTTGTGGAAGGTACATAGGAGTTAGAAGTAGGGGTTATAAGTCGATTCGTATCCGATGGTGGTCGTAGGTCCGTGACCAGGATAGACCTTGGTGTCAGCAGGAAGAGGCAGGAGCTTCTCAACGATGCTACGAATAAGGAGCGGACCATTGCCACCCATCATCGGGCCAAAGTCAGAGCGTCCGACGGAACCGCAGAAAAGGACGTCGCCAGAGAAGAGCACCTGATCCTGTGGCAGATAGAAGCAGAGGCCATGGAAGCTATGTCCAGGACAGTCGAGCACCTCAATGCGATGCGACCCCTCTCCTTCCGGTTCGCCAAGCCACAGCACGTCACCATCCATCAGGTTCTTGTCGATAGGAAGCCAGTGCAATGGCAGATCTATGCCAAAGGCCTGATTCTGTAGCTGGAGCGATGGCATGTGCGACTGCTCGTCCATGCTGCCATAGATATGTATATTATAAGTACGCGCGAGATAGGCAGATCCCATGCAATGATCGGTATGACCATGTGTCTGCAGGACGAACTGCACACTGAGCGCGTTCTCCTCAATGCAACGATGCACTCGCTGCCACTCATAATCGCTGCACATGCCAGGGTCAACAACAAACGCGAGGCGAGAGGTCTCGTCCCACGCTACGTAACACTGTTCGCTGAACGGGTTACAGACAAAGGTTTCTATGTGAAGCATTGATCTTAGTGTGGAGTTAGGAGTGAGTAGTGAGGAGTATTTCCTTTGCGGATAAGAATCTATGATTATTTCTTAATAGGAGTATATAGCACATTCTTCGTCTCAAAGAACTCCTCCTTGAAATAGGTAGAGATCGGAACGATCTTCGTCCCCTGGCACTGACGAGGCTTAAGTTCCTCCTCCAGATCACCACCCTTGAGCGTGATGAGACCATTCTTGGTGCATCGACGGACGAGCTTGACCAGATCAGGAAGCACCATGACAGCGCGGCTGACGGCATAGTCGAACTCCTCCTTGATTTCCTCAATACCTGCGTGACGGAACTCTACGTTCTTCAAGCCGATGGCCGTAGCCACCTCCTGTGCCACACGTACCTTCTTACCGATGCGATCGACCAGAAGGAAATGACACTCTGGATAACGGATGGCCAAAGGAATACCCGGGAAACCTCCACCGCAACCTACATCGACAATGCGAGTACCAGCAGGCCAGCCACCTTTGAGCGATGTCTCGACATAACGGCTGATGGCAAGCGAATGCTGCACGTGATGCTCGTAGAGAAACTCGATATCCTTACGACTGATCACATTGATCTTCGCATTCCAATCCGTATACAACGGCAGCAGCGCGGCAAATTGCGTGCGCTGCTCGTCGGTTAGTTCGGGGAAGTATTGCAAGAAATCCATTAAATATGCAAGAACACCTAATATTACTTGTTTTACAGAGCTACTGACTTATTCAAAGCTACTGACTTATTACAGAGTGGCCGACTTTGCCTGAGCAAACGCCTTGACAGGAGACTCAGGATCAAGAAGGTCAACAAGTTCCTTCCAGCTGAGAGTAACCGTCACCGAACCGTATGCATAAGGTGCAATCTCATAAGGATCATAGATCCAGGTGAGTCCCTTATCATCGAGCATGAAGTTATCAGTTGGTTCAATCTCGTTAGCCGAGAAGAAGATACCGGCCTGTGCCAGCTGCTCTACGCTCTCGCACTCATTGAGTGTAGCAAGTGTCTGACGAAGCAACACGCCAACCTCTGGCAGATTGTCTGCAGAGAAAAGGTTCGAGAGGGTGATTACCTGCTGTGAGTTCAGGTCGAACACACGATTGGAAGTAGTAGTGTTGCCATGAGCGCCACCCATATAGCTGAAGACCTTGAACTGATAGCTAAGGAAATTACCTTCCTGGAAGACCACCTTACCCTCGGCAAGCTCCTCATAGCTCATCCAGGTAGCAGCGGCATCCATGTCCTCGCCATAGCTGTCGATAGCCTCCTTACCCTCATGAAGGTACTGCATGATGTAAGTGCGAAGATAGCTGTTGGCCATATCGACGACGGTACCATCACACTCTTCGGCAAAGGCTCCCTGTCGAGGGATGTTGATCAGGAAGCGCTGCAATGATTGAGAAAGGCCACTATTCTCCTCCACATAAGGAACCTCCATGCGCAAGTTGAAGTGGCATGCTGGCTTTTCATAATTATGAAAAAGAGGACAGATGGAGTCAACAGACACACTATCGATCAATACTGTGAAGTCTGAAGACTTGGTGGTGCAAGAATAAAACCCCAACTGAAGAATCAGGGACGCAACTACGAAAAATGCTATTAAAAAGCGTTTCATTGTTAAAATAATATATAAAAGTGCTGCAAAGATAAAGATTATTTTGGGAAAAGCGCTATCTTTGCACCGAAATTTTATAATTATGAATAAGAATTTCCTTTTTTGTGTGCTAATGATGATATTTTTCTCAGCACACATAGCAGATTTACATGCTCAAACTTACGACGAGTACGTGACTCGCAGTTTCGATTATATCGAACAGGATAGTCTTGCAATGGCCGAAGACGCCATCCGTTGTGCACTAAGGCTCGAGCCAGGCAATCCGGGCAACGGCTTGCTTCTGGTCAATATGGGTACCATCCAGCGCAGACAGGGGAAGCTGAAGGAAGCGGAGCAATCCTACACCATCGGCCTCGGCTTCATGCCAGAGAACCTCACGCTGATCAATAGTCGCGCTTCGCTCTATGCTGAAATGGCCGAATATGCCAAGGCCATCGACGACTATACTACCATCATCGCCAAGGAAGCCGAGAACGAAGACGCCTACTATCAGCGTGCACTCTGCCGACTGATGAACAGCGACACGCTCGGCGCAAGACTGGATCTGGAGCAGATTGACAAGTTCAATCCGAACAGTGCTAAATCCCGTCTTGGCATGGCCTATGTCTACAAAACACAAGGCATGTGGAGAGAGGCGGCGGAGCTCTACGATGCACTGATTGAACGCAATCCGAAGAGCGCTTCTCTGCTGCGAGAGAGAGCCGAAGTTCACTACCTCAGCGGACGTATGGGAGCCGCGTTGGCCGACATCGAGAAAAGCATCTCAATGGGTCCTCGCGACCCTTATTCCTACGTTCTTCGCGCTCAGATCAGATATGCGAGAGGAGACAAGGAATATGCTCGTCGAGACCTCAATCAAGCGCTAGAACTAGGTCTACCAGAGGCAGAAACGGGAGATTTATTAACAAAATTGAGATAATTTTGCATTTTTTTAGACTTTTTTGTCCAACCTATTATAAAAATTACTATCTTTGTCCCCAAATTAAATTTAAATTGTAGTATTCTGCAAACACGATAACCATGCGTACATTTGCGACTTACATAGAATATCTCCTCATGACCCAGCACTATTGCTACGTGCCGGGTAAGGGTGCATATATGCTGTGCGACGAGCCTGCTACCATGGGAACTCATCCAAGCATCGGCACCGACAGTCGCCGTGTGCATAAGCTGGAGGCGCCACGTCGCGTCATCCGCTTCTCGCCTCTCCACCATCATGACGATGGCATGTTAGCGAATCTGCTGATGGAAGCAGAAGGTATGTCTTTCGATGAGGCATGCCGCTACATCGAGCGTCAGTCAAGGCTCCTGCCAGAGGATTTCGAAGGCAACGCTTCTCTACACATCGACACCGACAACTTCGGCTATAACGAACTCTCATTCGAAACCTGGGGAGACATTGAAGCTCGTCTCAACGCTGCTGCACATCCTGAGCAGCATGCCCCTATTGCAGAGAAGAAGCAACGAGAGGCCGATGTTATCGCCATTCCTCGCTATTGGGCTCAGCGCGTAGCTGTAGTACTCCTGATTGCTGTATGTTTCTTTGCCAGCTTCTTAGGCCTTGACGATCAGACGACACAGCAACAATATGCCAACGTCATCGATCTCTCAATCCTGCAGCGTGGCAACCATAGCATCCAATCATGGGAAGGTCAGGACAACTACGATCTGACCGAAGAGGAAGATAGCATCTACGCAGGTGACGAACTCGGAGACATCTATGCATACGGTTCAGATGACGATGAAATCTGGTCGGATGAGGAAGTTGCTGCATTTGCTCTAAATGCAGAAGACGTAGAGTCAGAAGAAGAAATCACTGAAGCAGAAGCAGAGGTTCCTGCTCCTGTTGCTGCTCCTGTCGCTAAGACCACTGTTGCTCCTGTTGCTAAGACCACAGCAGCTCCTGTCGCTGAGAATACAACCAAGCCAGCACCTACTCCAGAACCTAAGAAAGCCATTACGGTAGCTCCGAATGGCAAGCTTTATTATATCATCGTAGCAAGTTGCCCTAACCAGCAGGACGCTAACCGCGCCCTCAATAACCTGCGCAAGCAGGGTCACAATGAGGTTGGCATCTTGGAGCGCGATGACCGTTTCCGCCTCTACATCAATCGTTTCGGAGATAAGACCGAAGCAGAGGCTTATCTCAAAGTCCTTCGTGAGGACAGCAGCTTCCGCAGCGCGTGGCTGTTGCCTGTTCGCGAAGCATCTCTTTCGTCTATTATAAAAAATACATACGATGACAACCAATTATTTATGGAATTGTCGCACCTTAACCAACGAACAGAAAGAGATCAAGGATGAACTAATTGCTGAACAAAACCTCAACCCGATCGTCGCCTCTCTGCTCGTTCAGCGTGGCGTGACGAATGGCGAAGAAGCGCGTCGCTTCTTCCGTCCGCAGCTTTCCTCAGGACTGCATGATCCGTTCCTGATGAAAGATATGGATAAGGCGGTGGCCCGTCTCAACGAGGCCATCGGACGCAAGGAACGTATTCTCATCTACGGAGATTACGACGTCGATGGTACCAGTGCAGTAGCACTCGTCTATCGATTCCTTCGCAGCTTTTATTCCTCACTGGATTACTATATCCCAGATCGTTACGACGACGGATATGGTATTTCTGAGAAAGGTGTAGATTACGCCTATGACTCAGGCGTTAAACTAGTCATTGCACTCGATTGCGGCATCAAGGCAATCAATATGGTACGCTATGCCAAGAGCAAAGGTATCGACTTCATCATCTGCGACCATCACAAGCCAGATGACGAGCTTCCTGAAGCTGTAGCCGTACTGGATCCGAAGCGTCTGGACGACGAGTATCCTTACCCTCACCTCTCCGCATGTGGCGTAGGTCTTAAGTTCATGCAGGCCTTCGCGCGTAATAATGGCATGAACGAGCTGGGTATGATCTATCCTTTGCTCGATCTTTGCGCCATGTCCATCGCTACCGACATCGTTCCTATCACAGGCGAGAACCGTGTACTCTCGTACAACGGTCTCCGTCGTCTTAACGAGAACGCCAACAATGGCATCAAGGCCATTATCGAACAGTGCGGCCTCAAGGACAAGAAGGAACTCACCAACTCTGATATCGTCTTCAAGATCGGACCTCGCATCAACGCCTCCGGACGTATGATGTGTGGCGTTGAAGCCGTGGATTTGCTCGTAGCACGCGATATGGCCACGGCTCGCAAGTGTGCAGACAAAATTTCGGAGTACAACGAGACGCGCAAGGAGCTCGACAAGCGTGTGACCGAAGAGGCCATTGAGCAGGTCGACAAGATGAATATCCAGGATAAGAAATCTGTCCTCGTCTACAATCCATCTTGGCACAAAGGCGTCATCGGTATCGTGGCATCGCGCCTCACCGAACACTATTACCGTCCTGCCATCGTCCTCACTTCAGCTTGTGGTTTTGCCAGTGGTTCAGCGCGAAGCATCCAGGGTTTCGATGTCTATTCGGCGATCAACTCTTGTCGCGACATCATCGAGAACTTCGGCGGACACACCTTCGCAGCAGGTTTGACGCTCAAAGAAGAATACATCCCTGAACTCACTCAGCGCATCGAGCAATGGGTCGAGGATCACATCACCGACGCTCAGCAGCGTCAGCACCTCGATGTGGACATGGAGGTGAAGTTCAACGAGGTCACCCCTCGCCTCTTCAAGAGCCTCAAGTCGCTCGCACCATTCGGTCCTGGCAATCAGAAGCCACTCTTCGTTGCTCGTCGCATCAAAGATCAGGGACAGAGCCGCCTCGTCGGCAAGGAATCCGAACACATCCGCATGGAGATGGTCGATCCTGTCACTGGCTTCACACACAATGGTATTGCGTTCAATCAAGCCGACAAGTTCGAGATCGTCAAGAGCGGAAAGCCTTTCGACATCATCTTCAGCGTCGAAGAGAACACCTTCAGCCAGAACAACATCCAGCTCCTCGTCAAGGACATCAAGGAGAGTGAAACCAACAGCATCGCAGCTGTCCTCAGCCTCCTCATCAAGAACACCAAGGACGATGCAGATGTGATTGGCGAGAATCTGACCAGCGTACACTAAATGACACAAGATATCCACCAGATACTTAAAGAATACTGGGGCTATGATACCTTCCGGCCACTGCAGGAAGACATCATAGCCTCAGTGCTTAATGGCCATGATACCCTCGGCCTCCTCCCCACCGGTGGCGGCAAGAGTATCACCTTCCAGGTGCCAGCGCTGGCGCTTGGCGGCTTGACGTTGGTCGTGACGCCACTCATCTCGCTGATGAAAGATCAGTGCGATCATCTGGTGGAGCGTGGCATCAAGGCGGCAGCAGTGTTCATGGGTATGTCGCACAAAGAGGTGCTGGAGACCTACGAGCGCGTCATCTCAGAGGATTATCGCTTCCTCTACCTCTCCCCTGAGCGACTCGAGACACAGCTCTTCCAAGCCAAACTCCGCTACATGGATGTGCGACTTCTCGTCGTCGACGAGGCTCATTGCATCTCGCAGTGGGGATATGACTTCCGTCCTCCTTATTTAAAAATAGCGAACCTACGCAAGCTTCTCAAAGAAATTCGCGAAGCAAACCACTCCTCACTCCTCACTCCTAACTCCTCACTCCACGAGACTCCCTGTCTTGCACTCACCGCCACGGCCACCAAGGAGGTCATCGACGACATTCAGGACAAACTGCACTTCCGCAAAGGCGCTCAAGTCTTCCGCGCATCCTTCGAGCGTCCCAACCTCACCTACTCGGTGATTCATACCGAAGACAAGCTCGGTACGCTCCTACGCAAGCTCGGTCAGGTACTCAGCACCAGCGAAGAAGGCTCGTCGGCCATCGTCTACGTCCGCAGTCGGAAGAAGACCGTCGAGATAGCAGAGCACCTCACGCTCAATGGCATCGATGCCAGCTACTATCACGCAGGCCTCAAACCTGAGGAAAAGCAGGCGCGACAAGATCACTGGATGGAAGGTCATCCCGCCGTCATCGTGGCCACAAACGCCTTCGGTATGGGTATCGATAAACCGAACGTCCGCGCGGTCTTCCACATCGACCTCCCGCCTTCTCCAGAGGAATACTTCCAGGAAGCTGGTCGCGCTGGTCGTGATGGCAAACCTGCACAGGCGTGGATCATCAATGAGAGTGGCGACAAGCTCAAGCTCCTCCGTCACCTCGAAGACGAGTACCCGCAGCGCGACTTCATCCGTCACGTCTACGGTCGACTGGCATCCTTCTACCAGATTGCCATCGCGGCAGGATATGGCAATATGTTTGAGTTCGACATCATGCGCTTCTGCTCGGCTTACCACCTCAGTATCACGCAAGTACATTATGCACTCAAGTTGCTCGATCAGTCAGGATATATCAGCTACATCGAGGAACCTGACCGACACTCACGACTCATGATCACCACCTCGCGCGAATCGCTCTATCACCTCAATCAGTTCGATCCAGAGTGCCAGCGTATCCTTCAATCGCTGCTAAGACTCTACACGGGCCTCTTTGCCGACTATGTCTTCATCCGCGAAGAAGAGATCATGCGCTACACCGGCCTCGACCAGCAGACGCTCTACGACAAACTATTGCTACTCAGCCGCTTCCACGTGCTGCATTACATCCCTGCGCGTCAGATGCCAGCCATCTACTACCTCACACCGCGACTCGAGGATGAGGAGCTCCGCATCTCGCACATCGTCTACGAAGACCGTCAGGCGCGTCAGGAGAAGCGTATCCGTGCGATGATCAACTACGTCGAGAACGATCAGGAATGTCGCCTCGTGCAGCTCCTCCACTACTTTGGCGAAGATATCGATCACCGCTGCCAACACTGCGATGTGTGCCAGAGCGAGGCTTTCTCCGGTAGCATCCATGAGGAGCGCGAAGCCATCCGGCAGCTCATCCTCACGCATCTCCGCGCCACTCAGCAACCCGTTGCCGTGCAGTCGATACTGGCCAAGGTGCAGCATCCTGAGCTCGCAGCAGAAGTACTGCAACTGATGGTGACCGACGAAGAAATCACACTACAAGATAACATAATAACACTCAACTAACAACCGATGTTAACTATTTAATTGTTAACTGTTAACTGAAAAAACATGCTCATCGAATTATTACTACTCCTCGGCAGCTACAATAGTTCCGATCAGGAATCTATCCAGCTATACGCCTTCAATCAGGAGACAGGACAGTTCTCTTACGTCAGCGGCGTCAAAGGCGTCACCAACCCTACGTTCTTGTGCACCAATGCGGCCACGGATCGCGTCTATGCCGTTGGTGAATACGACGAGGACAACAAAGCTACCATGAACGCGCTACAGCTGAATAAGCAGACGCGTAAGCTCACGCTCCTCAACACACAGCAGAACCACTCTGGCGCACCTTGCAATATCACCTTATCGCCTGACGAGAAGCAACTTATCAGCGCCAACTACACCGGTGGAAGCCTCACCGTCTTCGACCTCAATGACGATGGCACGCTGCAGGAGCCTAAGCTCATCCAGTACTACGGACAAGGTCCTAACACCGCACGTCAGGAGAAGCCACACCTCCACGCGGTCAACTTCACGCCTGACCGTCAGTATCTCCTGGCCAACGACCTCGGACAGGATCAGATCCACGTCTATCCCTACCCTCTCGACACCAACCGTGGCTACTCGCTTCATGTCGATGCAGGTGCAGGTCCACGCCACCTCTGTTTTGCTCCAGACGGACGTCACGCCTACCTCATCACCGAGCTCTCTGGCCAGATCTTTACCCTCTCTTACGAAGCAGGTCAGCTCCGCGTCGAGGACTCACTCGTAGCCGACACCGTACAGGCAGGTGGCAGTGCAGACATTCATATCACCAGCGACGGAAAGTATCTCTACGCCTCGCATCGACTGCAGAATGATGGCATCAGCATCTATAAGGTCAATCCCACCGATGGCAGCCTTACTCGCATTGGCTATCAGAAGACAGGAATCCATCCACGCAACTTCGCCATCACACCTAACGATCGCTACCTGCTCGTCGCCTGCCGTGACAGCAATGCTATCCAGGTCTTTGAGCGTGATCCTGCCACAGGGCTTCTTCACGACACTGGAAAAAGCATCCAGATGACTCGTCCGATGTTCGTCAAATGCATTGAATGAGTTCGAAAAAGAGAAGAAAAAGCAGTAGAAAAGTACAGAAAAAAGAAGAAAATAGGTGAAATTCCTACACTCTTCACCGAAATAAGGTTTAAATCCATTCAAAATCGGGTCTAAAAAAACCCCTTTGAAAGAATTTAAACCTTTTTTGTTTATTATTAAACCTAAATCGATGAAATACACCCTATCTTTGCATCGTGAATCAGAAGAGAGAGTAATACTGATTCATAGAAATTGACATAGAAAAATCTTAATATACCATTAATAAACATCGAAGTGTGTGTGTGTAAACCTACAATGAAAGGTAATGAAGAATTGAGTTAATTGTTCAAAAACATCGAATGACTTAGAACTAATAGCTGCGAAGCTACACTGGTTATACAAAGGCAACCAATGATTAAAGTTTAAGATTCAGATCTTAGCTTAATCATTGGTTTCTTTTTTTCTCACGGCATCCTTCAACGGGTACGCGGTGAAGGATCCCGTGATGATGGCATCTTCCAACGGGTACGCGGTGAAGGATCCCGTGATGATGGCATCCTCCAACGGGTACGCGGTGAAGGATCCCGCGATGATGGCATCCTCCAACGGGTACGCGGTGAAGGATCCCGTGACGATGGCATCCTCCAACGGGTACGCGGTGAAGGATCCCGTGACGATGGCATCCTCCAACGGGTACGCGGTGAAGGATGACACGAGAAAAAAATCCTCCAACGGAAACCCGGTGAAGGATGCAGTGAGCGCAACGAAAATCAGTTCTTCGAAAGCTTATTCCACATGTAGATACCGTAGAATGAGTTGACGAGATAGACGCTATATTTGGCCACGGTCATGAACGAGAAGACCGAATCGGACATCAGCCACATAGCGATGTATGCCACGTTGATGATGAGCCACATGTACCACTGTTCGACGAAAGCCTTGACCGACACCCACATGGTGACGATACTGAGGATCGTAGTAAGGCTATCGAGCCAGAGCTGCGAGGTGGAGTCGTAATCCATCTTGAGCGTCTTAAAGGCGACCTCTCCCCAACCGAGGGTATTGAACAAGTCGGTGATCTGCACAATCATCCAAGGACCGAAGTAGATGAGGAATTCGCCAAGGACGAGCGTACCGGCAACGACTGAGAGTAACGTCCAGCCACGCTGCGACCAGGTCATGTAGCGCGTGTGGATGGTTCCTGTGTCGTCCTGACGCTTGCGCTTCCCCCACTTCTTCCAACCGATGAACTGCATTGGCAGGTTGTAGAACAGACGCTGCAGGAAGTCGCCATAGATATGCGTGCAGAAACATATATAAATATGTAGGAAGGCTTCGACGATGCCAAAGATCCAGTTGGCCATAGATCCCTTGGCACCTAAGACGACGCAGAAGACGCCAAGAATGGCTGCTAAGGCCGAAATCCAGGCGTTGACGGAGAAGTCGCTCTTAATGACGAAAGATGCTACTGCAAGCGAAAGAATCGCCAGCAGTAGCATGATTTCAAACCAGTTGAGGTTCTTGAATGTCTGTCGTAACAGAATTACGTATTTCTTCATTTTAATAAGATCGTGCAAAGAGGACGCGACGTGCCGATGGCTTGCCAGTAACCATATCTAAGCCAGGCTCAAGGTCTGATGGATCGTGAGCCTCGAATGGGATACAGCGGATGGTAGCCTTGGTTTCAGCCTTGATATATTCCTCGGTCTCGGTAGTACCGTCCCAGTGGCAGAGGAGGAAGCCACCCTTTTCGATCTCTTCCTTGAACTGCTCCCAGGTATCTACGCGACGGATGTAGCCATCGCGCATAGCCTTAGCCTTAGCGAAGATGTTGTCCTGAATCTCGTCGAGGAGAGCAACGACGCGCTCTACGATACCTTCCTGAGGTACGGTGGTCTTCTCGAGTGTATCACGACGTACGAGCTCGAGCGTGCCATTCTCAAGGTCACGGCCACCGAGAGCGATACGTACTGGTACACCCTTCAGCTCATACTCAGAGAACTTGAAGCCTGGACGCTTGTTGTCAGCGTCGTCATACTTCACGCTGATACCCTTGGCACGGAGAGCGTCGATCCATGGCTGGATACGCTCGGTGAGAGCTGCGAGCTGATCTGGCTTATTATAGATAGGTACGATAACAACCTGAATTGGAGCCAACTTTGGAGGAAGGACGAGGCCATTGTCATCAGAGTGAGTCATGATGAGTGCACCCATCAAGCGGGTAGAAACACCCCATGAGGTTGCCCATACGTACTCCTGCTTGTTCTCCTTGTTGGTGAACATTACGTCGAAAGCCTTAGCGAAGTTCTGGCCGAGGAAGTGCGAAGTACCTGCCTGGAGGGCCTTGCCGTCCTGCATCATTGCCTCGATGGTGAAGGTGTCGTGTGCACCTGCGAAACGCTCGTTAGGAGACTTAGGACCCTTGATGACTGGTACGGCCATCCACTTCTCAGCGAAGTCGCCATAGACGTTGATCATCTTCATAGCCATCTGGCCAGCCTCCTCCTTGGTAGCGTGAGCGGTGTGGCCTTCCTGCCAGAGGAACTCTGAGGTACGGAGGAACATACGGGTACGCATCTCCCAGCGCATGACGTTACACCACTGGTTGCAGAGGATAGGGAGGTCACGGTGTGAGGTGATCCAGTTCTTATAGGTTGACCAGATGATGGTCTCAGAGGTTGGACGAACGATGAGCTCCTCCTCAAGACGAGCCTCAGGATCAACGACTACACCCTTCTCAGCATCAGCCTTGAGGCGATAGTGAGTAACTACTGCACACTCCTTAGCGAAACCCTCGACATGCTCAGCCTCACGACAGAGGTATGACTTAGGGATGAGGAGTGGGAAGTAAGCGTTCTGCACACCCTGCTGCTTGAACATATCGTCGAGGACACGCTGCATCTTCTCCCAGATAGCGTAGCCATAAGGCTTGATCACCATACAGCCACGTACGGCTGACTGCTCTGCAAGGTCAGCGTTTACGACCAGGTCATTATACCACTTTGAGTAGTCGTCTGAGCGCTTGGTCATTTTGTTAAGTTCTTTTGCCATAATTATTTGAGATTATTTATTAACGAATTACGATTTCGCGATTTAAAGCTTTCCGCGCTTTGCATCGCGTAGCATGGCACGGTTAGGTACCAGATAGATGGAGACGCGACGGTTGCGCTCACGCTCGCGGATGTTGGCATTCTGATTGCGCGGCACCTTATTGCCAAAGCCGAAGCTGTGGATGTCGGCCGGACCTACACCTTGCTTGGCAAACCAGCGATGCACCGTGTTGGCGCGACTGGTAGACAGGCGATTGAGGTAGTTATCCGAACCATTATTGTCGGTATAAGCAGCCACGATCATCGTGGCCACAGCTGTAGGACCCTTGACCAAAGAGAGCAAAGGACGCAACTGGCTCTCAGCAGAACCGATGAAGACGGTATCTCCCTGAGCGAAGAGCAGACGAGCAGGAATCGTGACCTTGAGGACACTCTCATTGCCACCCGTAAGCGTAAACTCGAGCTGACGGTTGCTCTTGAGACGCTGAGCCTCATTGACCCAGAAACGTCTGACGGCCTTCATCGTCTCATAATCGCCATTGACAAAGGCCATCGCGCCATACAAATCCGACTCCACCTCAGGCATGCGCTCAAAGTTCTGCGCAACGACTGAGGCCGGTCGTGCGAAATGCATGACGGCAATCAGTGCAAAGACTGACAGCAAGCGATTAACCCAGGCTCTCCTCATAGTCGAGCTCTGCCTCTACAACCCAGTATACGAGTTCTGGATCGAAATGGAAACCGTCGCGCTTTGACTGCTTAATGACATAAGCCACAAGCTCTTCCATGTCGATATCGACCTCTTCATCCTCAAGCATGCCATTTGACTCGAAATAGTCATAGACAGTGTCTGAGATGTAAAGGATCTCATCGTCATTGAACTTGTCCTGAGCCTCCTGTGGAAGGTGTGACTGGATATACTGGATTGCCTCCTGATCGTCATAGAGGCTGTCTTCGATCTGATCTGCCATAATAAATAGGTATATTGATGATTAATTCTCTGATTTCTTATTGCGCTTCCTTGGTGTATGCAAGCGCTTGATTACTGGGATGGTCACCTGCTCTGCGGCCTTAACCACTTGCTTGTTGACCTGCTCTGCCACCTTGACCACTGGCATCGCTACCTGCTCAGCGGCTTTGAGGACAGGCTTGTTGAAGTCCTCGATCTGACGGACACCTTTCTTCAGATTGTTCTGAATGCTGTAGTGAATATCCTCGAAGGCGTATCGGATAGGCTCAAGGACATTGGTCGTAGGATTCTCCGGACAGATGATCCTCAGCTGGCCGACATGCGTCTGGATATCGAGCTCGCCTCCCATCTGCATCGGTTCGCCATCGACATGCACCACATCTGGCTGTGGCATCACGATACGCAAGTGGCTGGAGCGGAACGACAGGATGTTCGGATTGGTATCGAGCGACTTGGTGAACAGCTGAATGGCCATGTGAGGCACCATGATGATCGGGAATGGCTTGACCAAAGAGACATCGAGCAAACCGTCCTGCATCGAAGCGTGTGGCGTGATAAAAGCGTTGTTACCCCACTGCGATGCATTGCCGATAGCGATCATGAAAGCCTTCTCCTTGACCTCGCCATCGTCGGTATAGATCTCGTAGGTGGCTGGCTGATAGTCGCCTAAGAGGCTGACGAAGCTGCGGAGGTAGTTGATAGGGCCACGAGCGCCGAGCTCAGCGAACTTAGCAGAGACGCGTGCATCGAAGCCGATACCTGCGGTGCAGAAGAAGATATGATCGTTGACCGTGCCATAGTCGACAAGCTCTGCATGGCCTTCAAGGATGCACTCCAAGGCTCTGGTGATATCGAGCGGGATCTGCATGTGTCGAGCCAAGCCGTTGCCACTACCCATCGGAACAATGCCGAACTTGACCTGGCTGCCGACCAAGCAGCGAGCCGTCTCATTGATGGTACCATCTCCACCGATGGCCACAATAGTATCGACCCCATTCTCTACGGCCTCACGTGCCAGAACGCTGGCATGACCTGCATACTCGGTGAATCGTATATCGACGTCACAACCGCTATCCTCCGTAAAGACTTCACGGATCACAGCAGGTATCTCATCCTTAGGACGAACACCAGCGATAGGATTGATTATGACTAAAATACTTCTCATCATCGATTAGACAAAGCGAAGGAAAAAGCGGATCAATGAGGTACCGACAGCACCTAAGCCACACCATACCCAATAAGTATTTGGCCACTCATACCAACGCTCAGCAGCATAGCATACGAGTGTAACTGCTACGAAAACGTAAAAAAGAATGCGCAGAAGCTTCTGCATGAATTCGATAGGATCCATTCTTCTTATGATTATTTTGGAGGATGACTGGCATCCTGCTTAGGAGACTTAAATTAACGGTAACGGATCTTCTGACCAAGCTGCAAAGTCTTGTCGGCACGAATGCCATTGAGCTTACAGAGCTTAGAAACCGAAGTACCATACTTACGTGCAATAGCTGAGAGCGTATCACCCTGCTTTACGCGGTGAATACTGCCACCTGACTGATTAGCCGTGTTGTTAGCGCTTGACTTGGTCTTGGTGGTGGTATTGTTTTTGGCCGCAGCCACCTGAGTGTTTCGGCTACCTGACTCGCGATACTTAGCACCACGTTTGCCTTTATTGTTCTGAGCCCATTCGGCTTGCGAGCGCTTAAATGCATAGACAGGAGTCTTTGGCTTGAAGCTGACAAAGTCGATGATATCAGAAGGATCGAGCGCAATACCCATGAAACGCATCTCGAAGTGAAGGTGAGAACCCGTACTTCGACCGGTATTGCCACCTAAACCAATTGGCTGACCGGCCTTAACCTCAGCATCCTGATTGACCAACTGACGAGAGAGGTGGCCATAAACCGTCTCAAGACCGTTATTGTGGCGAAGGACGAGGTAATAGCCATAGCCACGACGCTCATACTTCTTGACACGAACCTTGCCATCGAAAGCCGCACGGATGGTATCGCCGATATAAACCTTGATATCGACACCCTTATGCATACGACGACGACGCCAGCCAAAAGGTGAAGTAATCATACCCGTGGTTGGAGCCGCAAATGAAGAAACATCAATATCGAGCGTAGCAGGAATAGTACCCTTGCTATCCCACAACGGGCCATCGACAGCATCGCTCCAGGAAGAATACAAGTCAAGAGCCGGGAAGAGTTCGAAAGCCTCATCCACGATATCGTCGACACTCATCACAGAATCGACCAAGGCCTGAAAAGCCTGCGACTCCGACTGGATATCCTGCAACTGCTTATGAATGTCGCGATGGATGGTCGGAACCACATCATCTTTCGCCTGCGCGAAGAATATAGAGAAAGCTGCCAGCACTGACAGCCAGATTTTAGCACAATTCATGCGGCAAAGATAGCATTTTTCTACGAAACTACCAACCATTTAACAAAAAAAAGCACCGATTTAGGCCTTTTTAGACTAAATCAGTGCACTATGTTGTAATATTTTGTAATTAAGCCAGCTTATTTTGCAGCAGATTCCATGGCCTTGGCAAGCGCCAGTGACAACTGGTCAGGACAAGAAGTAGGCTTTCCGTTGCACGAAATACCTTTTACTCTACCGATGACATCCTGAGCCTTCTGACCCTTGACAAGCGCTGCAATACCCTGCAGATTGCCATGGCAGCCACCCATGAATTCAACTGTCTGAATTACATTATCATCATCGAGCACCACGTGGATCAGACGACTGCAGGTGCCCATAGTCGGATACATTACTTCCTTCATAAATCAATTGGTTTAAGGGGTTATTTAATGAGTCTTTGAGCTACTTATTTCTTCTGTTCTCCAGAGAAGAAATACTTCAACTTAGAGAAGAGCGAGCGACGCTTCTCCTCATTAGGATTACAGTTGGATTCGTCCCGCAGACATTCGATAGCTTTTCGCTCCTTGTCGTTCAGGTTTTCAGGAACATAGACAAGAATATTTACGATCAGATCACCCGTCGTAGTTCCGCCGTTGGCAGGAAGGCCCTTACCCTTCAAGCGGAGCATTTTTCCTGGCTGTGTACCTGCTGGCACGTTGATACGGACACGGCCATTGAGCGTCGGGATCTCGGCAGGTCCACCCAGTGCAGCCGTAGGGAACGAAAGGAGCAGATTGTAGACAAGATCCTCCTTGTCGCGCATGAGTTCTGCGTGTGGTATCTCTTCGATATTGACAATCAGGTCACCTGGCTGACCCTGGCCACCGGGAGCGGCGTTACCCTTGCCTGCAGCTTTGAACTTCTGGCCTTCCATGACACCCTTTGGCAGCTTGATAGGAATCACCTCCTCAATCTGCTTGACGCCTCCTTGTCCATCGGCCACTGTGTGACGGATCTTAACCTTCTTCTCGACACCGTTGACCACATCATCGAGCGTGATTTTCAGCGTGATATTAAGGTCCTGACCCTTCACGGTGCGGCCACCGAAGCCAGCGTTGCGGAAAGCCTCTTCAAAGCCTCCGAAGCCGCCGCCGAAAGGACCGCCACCCATGTTGGTGTAGGTATAAGTACGACCGCCACGGCCACCTCCACCGCCAAAGAAGGCGTTGAAGATATCCATCGGATCGAAGCCAGCGCCACCGAAGCCACCAGCACCTCCTGCACCGCCGAACCCACTTCCACTCATACCCGCATGACCAAACTGATCATAGCGTGCACGCTTGTTGTCGTCTGACAGCACATCATAAGCCTCAGCAAGCTCCTTGAAGTTCTCTTCAGCCGTCTTCTTCTCAGCGTCAGAGGCCTGGCTCCACTTATCTGGATGCCACTTCACGGCCAGCTTTCTGTAGGCTTTCTTTATTTCGTCAGCACTGGCTCCTTTCTGGAGGCCAAGTACCTCATAATAATCTCTCTTTGCCATAATTGCATTATTGTCCGACAACTACTTTCGCAAAGCGAACAACCTTGTCAGACAGTTTATAACCTTTTGTAACACAGTCGACCACTTTTCCTTTAAGCGATGGATCGGGTGCGGGAAACATGGTCACAGCCTCATGGATCGAATCATCGAAATCACATCCCTGTTCGGCAGGAATGACCTCCATCTGCTGCTGCTTGAGATAATTCTGGAACTTCTGATAGATAAGATCCATACCCTCCTTGACCGAAGCCACGTCCTCAGCCTTGTCGATATGCTGCATAGCACGCTCCAGATCGTCGATAACAGGGAGCAAAGCCTTCAGAGCTCCTTCAGCACCATACTTGAGCAGATCAGACTTCTCCTTGATGGTACGCTTGCGGTAGTTATCGAACTCTGCTGCCTGATAGACGTAACGCTTCTTCTGCTCCTCAAGCTCAGCCTCAAGTGCAGCAATCTTCTCTTCTGGTGTCAGTTCTTTCTCCTCTTTTGGAGCCTCAGCGCCTTCGGTTTTCTCCTCAGCAGGAGCCTCTGCATTGGCAGTTTCAGCGTTCTCAGACTTTGACTTCAACTCTTCTTCGTTAATTGTATTCTGTTCCATATATTGTTATTTTTTTATTCGATAAAGAATGTCTTGACGAAATCTTCGGATAACCTCACAAAGATTCATCCTCTTCGTTGCAAATTTCGTGCCAAGACAAAATGTCAAGTTTTTGCGAAATTTATCTTCAGGATAAGCGATAAATGAAAAATAATAGTTATATTTGCAGCGCAATTCTGTCATATATCTAATAATTACGCAACGACACGGATTGCACAAGAACGCGTATACTCGTCTACACATTATATAATATGAATTACCAACCATCCGATAAAGAAATCCTCTTCCCTGAGGCCAAGATCAACCTCGGCTTGTTTGTGACACGCAAAAGAGAAGACGGATATCACATCCTGCAGACACTCTTCTACCCTATTGACTGGCGCGACGCGCTTGAGATCCTTCTGCTCGACGACCAACCAGGAACCGTACGATTCTCACAAACGGGTATTACCGTCGACTGTGATCCAGAGCTCAATCTCTGTGTCAAGGCTTATCGTCTGTTACAGGAACGTTTCCCCGACCTTCCTGCCGTCTCGATGCATCTGGAGAAGCAGATCCCATTCGGAGCAGGTTTAGGAGGAGGTTCGAGCGATGGCGCACACGCCTTGTTGATGCTTCGCAAGATGTTCGACCTTCCTGTATCAGACGCCGACCTTGAAGCCATGGCTGCACGTATGGGAGCCGACTGCGCTTTCTTCTGTCGTTGCGCGAACCTTTATAATACAAATAACAATGGAGGTCAGCTGTCCGCTCAGTACTGCGAAGGCGTCGGACATGAACTCGAATATCATCCACTGAGCCTCAAAGGCAAGTACATGGTCATCGCGAAGCCACCATTCGGCGTAAGCACCAAGGAAGCCTATAGCAACGTGCATCCGATGAAGCCTGAGATCGACCTGAACGTATTGCTCAACAAGCCGGTGGAGGAATGGAAGGACTGCATCAAGAACGACTTCGAGGATTCGGTCTTCCCATTGCACCCTGAACTACAGCAGGTCAAGGACCTCCTCTATCAGCACGGAGCCATCTATGCCAGCATGTCAGGATCAGGTTCAGCGCTCTTCGGAATATTCGACACCGAACAGACAAACTGCCAGGAGTGGTTTGAGGAAGGCTATACAGCAAAAGGACACTGGGCGCTGGTATAAAAGCAGCAATTAGCGTAAACTATTGCACAAACAAGAGCTAAATGTAAGCGTTTTTCAGTGAAATTATTGAATTATGCAACAAATTTAGTCTCAAAACACTTTTTTTTGTAATAAAATTTGGAAAGTGTTTTTAATTCTTTTATCTTTGCAGCAGTAAAAAAGGAACTTCTCTTTTGATATACATTTATTCAAATTAAGCAGATTAGACGTATTTTGCTTGTTCATAAATATCAGATTTTCCCATGAGCGGTAAAGGCAAAGTAACAATATATGATCTCGCGCAACAATTGCACACCACAGCGTCAACTGTTTCACGAGCATTGCAGAATAATCCTCGCATCAGTGCTAAAATGCGAGAAGCTGTGCAGAAGCTGGCACGAGAACTGCACTACATCCCAGATCCTATTGCGCACCATTTGCGCACTGGCAAGGGAAATGTATTAGGTATTATCGTACCTCGTATCGATCGTAATTTCTTCGCATCGATCATCAGTTCTTTCCAGCAGGTGGCCAATAGCCACAACTATCAGGTCATCATTGCCGCAAGTGGAGAAAGTCTGGCAGAAGAGGAAAGAGCCGTGCAGGCGCTGGCACAGAAGAAGGTCGACGGCATTGCCATGTCACTCTCTGTCGAGTCGCACGACGTCAACTACGAAGAGTTCCTTGAGTCGCAGAATATCCCGCTGGTATATTTTGACCGTACTCCTATCGAAACGAAGACCGACATTGTCACCAACGACAACTTCCAGGTCGGCTACGATGCCGTGATGCAGCTCCACAAGATCGGCTGTCGCAAGATCGGACACTTTGCCGGTGCATTCAACCAAGTAGCATACGCTCAGCGCTACAAGGGTTATTGTAAGGCTTTGGAGGATCTGGGACTTCCTCTCCGCGAGGATTGGCTCTTCAAGAACTCCATCACCATCGAGGCAGGAACTGAGGCTGCACAGAAGATCCTCCAGATGCAGGAACGTCCTGATGGCATCTTCTCTTCAGGCGACTTCCCTGCCATCACAGCCATCGACATCTTCCGTCGCAAGGGTCTCAATGTTCCTAAGGACATCGCGATTATCGGCGTTGCCAATGAGCCTTTCGACAGCTATCTGTCTACCCCATTGTCATCGTTCGACCTGCACCAGCATCGCATTGGAGAGATGGCAGCACGTATCCTTCTCAGCCGTCTTGGCGAGGACAAAAACGAAGAGATGCAGCACCCAGCGCACCTGATCGTTAACCACGATCTGATTTTGCGCGAAAGTGCTATTTAAGAAGGCGACAGGGACTTTGTCCTCGGTTACTATCGCCACGCTTTAGGGAAAGACCATCGTTTCACTAACTGAAATTCTGACCAAACATACACTAACATTATAAATCTTATCACAATGACTTCACTTAAGGATTTCTCTCTCGAGGGAAAGAACGCCTGGATCACAGGTGCATCTTATGGCATTGGTTTCAACATTGCTAAGGCTTTCGTAGCTGCTGGCATCAAGACCATTATCTTCAACGACATCAACGAGGCTGCACTCGAGCGTGGTCTTGCTAACTACAAGGAGGCAGGTATCACCAACGTCAAAGGTTATGTATGCGACGTAACCGACGAAGAGGGTGTTAAGGCTCTCGTAGAGAAGGTTCACGCTGAGGTTGGCCAGATCGACATCCTCGTCAACAACGCTGGCATCATCAAGCGTATCCCAATGCACGAGATGAAGCGCTCTGAGTTCCAGCAGGTCATCGACATCGACCTCGTAGCACCATTTATCTGCGCTTCTGCTGTTCTTCCTGAGATGATGGAGCGTAAGGAGGGTAAGATCATCAACATCTGCTCTATGATGTCTGAGCTCGGCCGTGAGACCGTTTCTGCTTACGCTGCAGCCAAGGGTGGTTTGAAGATGCTCACCCGCAACATCTGCTCTGAGTACGGTGAGTACAACATCCAGTGCAATGGCATCGGTCCTGGCTACATTGCTACCCCACAGACAGCTCCTCTCCGCGAGCGTCAGGCTGATGGCAGCCGCCACCCATTCGATTCATTCATTTGCGCTAAGACTCCTGCTGGTCGCTGGCTCAATCCTTCTGAGCTCGGTGGTCCTGCAGTCTTCCTCGCTTCTAAGGCTTCAGATGCTGTCAACGGTCACGTTCTCTATGTCGACGGCGGCATCCTCGCTTACATTGGCAAGCAGCCAAAATAAGCAATTAGCGAATATTATTTACCAAATATCACCATCTATGCAGCAAATTGTTGCGTAGATGGTGTTTTTTTGTCGATAATAGTTGCATATTTGAGAAAAATCTATTATCTTTGCGACATTCAAAATTCACAGAATATGAATATCCAGAATTTAACCTCACCTAAGCTCGCAGCTTCGTTGCTGCTGATTCTTGCTTCTTCACAGATTTCTGAGGTCAAGGCTCAGAATGTAGAGTATCAAAACAATGTAGCCATCAAGACCAACCTGCTGAGTGGAGCCTTCCTGAGCCCAAGCCTCAGCGTGGAGCTCCCTACAGTTAGCGATCATTGGACCATCGACCTTACTGGAGAAGTCAACCAGTGGGATGCATGGAACAGCCAGAAGTGGCAGCATTGGGCCGTACAGCCAGAAGCCCGCTATTGGTTCGAAGAGGCCTTCAATCGTTTCTTCATTGGTTTGCATGCCATGGGTGGCCAGTATAATCTTGGCAACATGAAGCACCATTTCCCTACTTTTGCCTATGATATGAGCGACACCAGAAACTTCCGCTACGAAGGCGCCTTCTTTGGTGGTGGCGTTGGTTTAGGCTATGCATGGCAATGGAGTCGTCATTGGGGACTTGAAGCAGAATTAGGCTTCGGTTATATGCGAATGAGAGGTGATAAGTACGATCTTAAGGCTGGCGATGTCCTGATCCAGGATGGCGTCAACTATAATTATGTAGGCCCTACCAAAGCGGCATTGAACCTCGTCTATCGCTTCAATAAAAAGAAGAATGCTCCTGTTACCGATCTTGAGCCAGCACAGGCTCCTGCACGTCCTGAGATTGCTCCAAGCTACCTCTTCGTACGTCCTGTAGCAGAGACCGTCAAGGCTCGCTCTCTCGAAGGCCAGGCTTATGTAGAGTTTGACGTCTATAAGTCAGACATTCAGCCAGAGCTTGCCAACAACCGTCAGGAACTCGACAAGATCATCGCTTCTATCGACTCTATCCGCAACAATCCTGATGCCAAGAACATCAGCCTCAGCATCAAGGGTTATTCTTCGCCAGATGGTCCATACGAGCAGAATGCAGCATTGGCCAAGGCTCGTACCGAGCAGTTGAGCAAATATGTAAAGAAACTTTATAAGTTCGACAGCAATACCCTCACCACCAGCTACGAACCAGAGGACTGGGAAGGCTGGCGTCGACTGGTAGATGCCTCAGATCTGCCACACCGACAGGAGATCCTCAACATCATGGACAATAAGAAACTCACCCTCGATCAGAAGGAGATCCGCATCAAGGAGTTTGCTGACGATTATGACATGATGCGTGGCGACATCCTGAAGCGTCTGCGTCACTCTGACTATGTGATCAGCTACACCATCGACAGCTATACCTCAGCAGAAGACATCCGCAAGGTGCTCAATACCCGTCCTGGCAACTTGAGCCTTGCTGAGTTCTACACCGCTGCCGAAGGCTATGCCGAGGGTTCAGAGGAGTTCAACAAGATCTTCCTCACTGCTGTCAAGTACTATCCAAACGACGAAGCTGCCAACCTCAACGCTGCCAACGCTTACATGGCTAAAGGCCAGCTGACCGAGGCTCGTCGTCATCTTGAGAAGGCTGGCAAGTCACGCGAGGCGCTCTATGCACGCGGCGTCTATCAGTCTTTGACAGGCAATTACGCCGAAGCAATCAACTATCTGCAGCAGGCTAACTATGCAGGTATCGAGGATGCTAACAAGCTTATCTCAACAGTGCAGAATCGCATGGATTGGGAGAAGCAATGGGGTAAGTAATCACTACAATCTTAGTACTTACTCATTAAGGACACGATGACATTCTGATTGAATCATCTATAATTATTAACGACGCATTTGGATTGGCAAATGCGTCGTTTGTTATGTTTGTATAACAGAACGAAAGCATAAATTCTAAAAATAAAAGTATTTAGAGCAAAATCATACCTTTTCCTTAGCATGTATCGATTTTTTGGCTATATTTGCACAAATATTAATCTCTCAGCAAATGAATCAAGATTATTCAAAAATCTCTTTATTGCGTTCTCTACTCATCTGTCTTTGCTTTTCTTCAGTTATAGGCATTAAGGCAAAAGCAGAAGACAATAATCAGGAAAACGTCAAGTACCAGACCTTATTAGCCATCAAGACCAACCTGATTAGCGATGCATTCCTCACCCCAAGTCTTAGCATTGAAGTCCCAATGATCAATGATCACTGGAGCCTCGACATGACTGGAGAATATAACAACTGGGACGCATGGCATGACCACAAGTGGCGTCATTGGACCATACAGCCAGAGATCCGGTACTGGTTCAAGGAAAGTTTTAGCCATTGGTTTGTAGGCGCACATTTCTTAGGAGGCGAGTTCAACGTCGGCAATCTTCATCACCGTCTGCCTTTCTTCTGGGGAAAGATGCATGACATGAAAGACTTCCGTTATCAAGGCAACTTCATCGGTGGTGGCCTTGGCGTTGGCTACGCTTGGCAATGGGGACGCCACTGGGGACTCTCTGCAGAGCTTGGCATGGGGTATATGCGCATCAAGTCCGATAAGTTTGAATGTGCAGGTTGCCAGCAGAAGGTCGATGAAGACAGCAAGTATAACTACCTCGGTCCTACCAAGGCTGCACTGAACCTTATCTATCGCTTTAACGAACGTAAGGAAGTTCCTGCGCCAGTCATCGAGGAACCTGTAGAGATTCCTGCAAGACCTACAATCGCTCCTGCCTATATCTTCGTACGTCCTGTAGCAGAAGTCGTCAAGGAGCGCTCTCTCGAAGGCCAGGCCTTTATTGAGTTCGAAGTCAACAAGACCGATATCCAGCCAGACAGAGCCAACAATAGAGTCGAACTCGGCAAGATCATCGCTTCTATCGATTCTGTACGCAACAATCCTGACACCAAGATCAGTTCACTCAGCATCAAGGGTTTCGCATCTCCAGATGGTCCTTACGACAAGAATGCTATCCTTGCTAAAGGTCGTACCGAAGCGTTGAGCAACTACGTCAGAAAGCTGTATAAATTCGACAAAAAGGACATCGCTACCAGTTCGGAACCTGAAGACTGGGAAGGTTTCCGCAAGCTCGTCGACGCTTCAGACCTGCCACATCGCAAGGAATTGCTCGACATCATCAACAGCAAGAGCTTGAATGTCGACCAGAAAGAGGCTCGCATCAAGAAGAACTATCCAAATGACTATGACATCATGCGCAATGACATCCTCATGCGCCTGCGTCATTCCGATTACGTGATCAAGTACACTATCCGCAGCTATTCGTCTATCGAAGAGATCCGTGAGGTCCTGAAGACAAGACCAAGCAACCTGAGCCTTGCAGAGTTCTACACCGCTGCAGAAGGCTATGCAGAAGGAACCGAGGACTTCAACCAGATCTTCCTGACTGCCGTTCAGTTCTATCCGAATGATGAAGCTGCCAATGTCAATGCAGCCAACGCATATATGGCAGAAGGTAATCTTCCACAGGCCCGTCGTCATCTGGAACGCGCAGGAAGCTCTCGTGAGGCAACTTATGCCATCGGTCTTTACAATGCACTGACCGGCAACTATAACGAGGCTATCGAAGCCTTCAAGATTGCTCAGGCTTCAGGTATCGACGAAGCAACCAAGATGATCGAGCAAGTCAGCCAGATCCAGATTTGGGACTCTACCTGGGCCAATGGCGGACAGGCTTCTCCAGAAAGATAATACATTCAGACATCAACAGAATTATCAAAGATGAAATTCAATAGATTCTTTCTCCTTTTATCGCTCACCTTTACGCTCTACGGACTTCCTTCCTGCAGCAATCAGGAGGACGACCTTACTGCGACTGAGAAGGATGAGAATACAGCAGGATACTACCTCGGTCTTCGCCTTCATCTCAACGACGCAGGAGCGACCAGAGGCACCGAAAATGGCTTCACTGAAGGTACAGACATTGAGAAAGCCGTCAAGCAACTCGTTTTGACTTTCTACGATGCTGACGGGAAGTATCTGTCATGCAGTTCTATCCAGTCAGAGGACATCAGCAGCAACCTGATGGTTGTTTCGACGAATTCCAGCCAGCAGCCAGCCAAGGTCCTTGCATGGGCCAACGTCGACGATGCTGCTACGATTCTGTCAGGACTCAGCCTCAAGGATGCCATCGCCAAGACATGCACCAGCGGTTATTGCAACGCTGCTGGCGACTTCATCATGACCAGCGCTTCATACCTCGACAACGACAAGATCGTCTATGGCACAGATATCAAGCAGGCCAACACCGTCCTCTCAGAAGACGATGTCGTCGAAACCACAGCCGTTGACGTCTACCTGGATCGTCTGGCCGTCAAGGTTCAGATCAACAAGAATGACAATATCGAGGTCAATCTCCCTACTTTAAATAATAAAGGTGTAACCTTCACATTGAAAGGTATCGCTCTTAATGGAACCAATAAGTCGACCTACTACATCAAGAACATCGACAACTATGGTTTTACCACCCAACAGTGGCAATCCGCATGGAACGACGCAGCTAAGCATCGCAGCTACTGGAGTACCGATCCGAACTATCTTGAGGAGAGTACAAACCTCGATGCATACCAGTATCGCACCTTCAACGAGATCATCAAGACCGATGCACTGACTGAATACTGTGTAGAGAATACTTCAGGCAACAAGGAGTTCAACATCCAGAACGCTACGCATGTATTGATCGTAGGCCAGTACAAACTCAATGGCGTCAAGCGTGGCACCAACCTTTATCTCTATAGCGGCCAGCTGATGACAGCCAAGAACTACAAGGATCTCGTACACCTCCGCCATCCATTCTTCACCAAGTCTGGCGACACCTATACCGCTCTTGCTGACAGCCTTTATGGCATTGTCCGCAATGGCGAAATTGGCAAGAAAGCCGCAAATGTCAAGATCCAGCTGAAGCTTGACGCCAACACTGAGGTCTACAAATTCGTCGATGGTTCATACTCCTCTCTGAAGGCTTCTGAGGCCAATAAAGAACTGGCAGAAGAAAAAGATGGCATCAAGTACGGCCAAGGCAAGTGCTACTACGCTGCGCCTATCCAGCACCTCGGCAAAGAAGGCCAGATCGGCCAATATGGCGTCGTACGCAACCATTACTACCAGATCACCATTCAGTCAATCAACAGCTTTGGCGAAGGCATCTGGAATCCAGGTGAGGATATCAATCCTGATGAACCCGGTGGCGACAATCCTGGTGGCGACAATCCTGGCGACAACGATGATCCTGAGGATCCTAACATCGATCCTGACGACCCTACCATCAATCCAGGCAACAACGATCCTGGCGAAATCATCGTACCAGAAAAGAAGGATCCGATTCTTCAGTACAACGTAGCACTGAAGGTAAGAATTATCAAGTGGAACACAATCTCGCAGGAGGTTGACCTTTAAGCAATCAGGATAAACATTATGCAGATCATAAAGAATAACATACGACAGTCACTGCTGACCAGCATGCTTCTGGCCTTCAGTGCATGCGGTACAGTCTTCGAAGACGGTGATATATGTCTGATAGATCCACCTTCTCCGCTGCCAGATGCAACTGTATCCTATAAGGTACGCTTTGACGACAGCTACAACATGAACTATGCAGATGCTTTCAGTTCTGAGATCAAGTCTTTGACGCTTTTCGTGCTCGATAGCAACAGCAAGTCGTTAATCTGGACCTATGACGAGACCGATCAGGAGAAGCTGAAGACAAACAATTACACGATCGACCTGCCACTCCCCCCTGGCAGCTATGACCTTGTCGCCTGGTGTGGCATCTCTGGGTCCGATCCTGTCCCATCCTTCGCTCTGGCTACCACTCCTGAGCTGGAGAAGACCTCCATTGATCAGCTCAAGACCAAGCTCTGCGTAGGCAAGGAAGGTGCAGATAACGTCATCGTTCACTCCGATCCTCTGACAGAGCTTCACCATGGCATCCTTCGAGAGCAGGTACTAACGAAGCATGACACGACGCTCGTCGTACCTCTGGTGCGCAATACCAATAATGTACGCGTCGTCCTCCAGCGTATCGATGGCACCGACCTCGACGCTTCGGATTTTGACTTCTGTGTCGAAGCAAGCAACGGATTGATGGATTACGACAACCAGCTGCTGAAGGACAGCCAGAGAGAGTATCTTGCTTATAACAAGACCAACAAGGCTGGCACCAACAACGGTACCGTCGTTCTGGCTGAGATGAGCCTTGCTCGTATGGTTCTCGACCAGAATATGCGCCTCAAGGCCACCTACAAGGACAAGACCCTCTTGAATATCCCGCTGATCAAGTACGCCTTGCTCGTCAAAGGCTATTACTATGACACGATGGACGATCAGGAGTTCCTCGACCGTCAGAACGACTGGAACTTCATCTTCTTCCTCAACGAGAATAACCAGTGGGAACAGAGTAATCTCTATATCAACGACTGGCACGTCATCCTTAACGACTTGATCCTTTGATATAGACATACCATTATAGACAATGAAAAAGATAAGCTCAAAATATGCCTGCCTCTTTCACATGGCAATAGCAGCATGCATGGCAACCAACCTGTCTTCATGCGCAGACGAATCAGGCGCTGATATGCTCAATGACAAGCAGGAAGGACTCCTGACCCGTAGCATCCAGCTCTCTGTTCCTTTGGACGCAAAGGATGCAGATTCCTTGCAATTACAGGTCTTCATCTACGATCCGACCGGTGCTAAGTTCCTTGGCGAAGCCGAGACTACTTCCATCGACCTCCTGACAGACAGCACCTACCTCGCTCATGCTATCATCCAGGCCGACAATGCTGCCATCACGGCCAACGATATCAGATGCAAGCTGATCGTCCTTGGCAACGCTCCAGACACCGATGGAAGCATCTCGTCTATCGAGCGACTGAAGTTTGACCACTCCGTCACTTCTCTCCCGCTCTATGGCGCCATGGATATCAATCAGCAGCTCGATCCAAAGATGGAAGTCTCTTGTGCAGAAATCCCTCTGCTTCGTAGTGGCGCCTTGCTCAAGATTCAGTTAGGTCAGGACCTCCACGACGCTGGTATCACACTGGGGCCGGTAGTAATCAAAGGTGTCAACAAATCTGGCTTTATCGCTCCAAAGAACGCCATGTCTTTCAATTCTTTGACCGATATCGAACCAGCCAAGTTCTTCAACCCTGACGCGTCACAGAAGACCGATCTGACACTGACACAGATGCCAGACAGTTCAATGCAGTCGTACCTCCCGGAGTGCGAAGCACCTGCTGAAGGTCCGTTCGAGATCGACCTCCAGTTCTTGCGCGATGGCAAGCCATACACCGGCATCTTCGGCCAGAAGATCTACCTCAAGGACTATGTTACCAACAAGCCACTCGACATCGTGCGAGGCAACCAGTATATCTTCACCATCCGCAGCCTCCAGACCGAAGCTGACCTGGAGATCAAGGTTGAGAACTGGAAGAATGTAACTCCAGAGAATGTCGTCTTCAAATAATCATATCGTATGAACAGACTACTATCTTCACTCTATATCTGGTCACTGGCACTCTGCCTGAGCCTCAGCGGAATGCTATCTTCCTGTGTAGATCAGGACTATGAAGCCATGTCTTCACAAGATGACAGCCAGCCTATCGCCACAGAGGTCAGTCTTTCGCTCGCTTCGCTCTCTATGGAGCAGCAGACGCGTGCAGCCATCTCTGAGAACGCCGATTCCAAGATCTACAATCTCTGGATCTATGTGTTCGATGAGCAAGGCAAGGACGGACAGCTTTTCCGCTACCAGAACCCTAAGGACTCCGTATCGTTCACCATCAAGTCTGGCAAGCGCAGAATCTATGCATTGGCCAATGTCGGCGACTCAGAGTCTCTCGTCACTTACAGCCACGACCTCTCAGCCATCAAGGACGTCAAGACCCTTGAGCTGGCCATGGCTACGCTCAACACAAAGACGGTCTTCCGCAACTCCGGTCATCTCGTCATGTCTGGCACTTACAAGGAGACTCCAGCCTCTGCCAACGACGGTTTGTGTGTCATCAAGCCTGTAGGCCACTATAAGCTGCCACAGCCGCTCTTTTTGCAGCGTATCGATGCACGTATCACCTTCAACATCAGCATCGATCCTGACGATCCTGAGGCCTCAAATAAGAAGTTTATTCCACAGTCTTGGCAGGTGTTCAATGCACCAGCCAGTGGCGTCCTCTTCAGCCAGGACACTTTGAAGTCTGAGAAGTATTTCTCCATGGACAAGGCCTTGCAGTTCGAGAACCTCGAGAACGATCCAGCCACTGGCCTCAGCCATTCTACCTTTACCTTCTACGCGCTCGAGAACAACCAGAAGGGTACGGGAGCTACCACCTGGTCCGATCGTGAGATGAAGGAAAAGGATAGCGATGGCATCAACACCCGTGTCTTCAAGCATGCACCTCAGAACGCTACCTACGTCAAGATCAGAGGTCAGTATTCATACGACTACACCGATGAGAAGTCCGGCCATCCTGCACACCAGAACGCCTACGTGGAGTACACAGTCCACTTAGGTTATGTTGGCGACGACGCCTATAACAACTACGAGTGCAAGCGTAACACCAGCTATACCTACAACGTTCTTGTCAGAGGCGTCGATGATATCATCCTCAAGGTCGAAACCGAGAACAATCCTGAACAGCCTGACCAGTCGAGCGACATCGGCAACGGAGGCGAAGGCGACGTCGTCGTAGCCACCTATTTCTACGACTTCGACGCTCACTACGACCGTACCATCATCCGCTTCAGCCAAAAGAACATCCAGGAACATCCAGAGCTCCAGGGTTTCTATGTACAGACTCCTTTCAACGAAGGCGCCTACTATATCGAAGACCTTGAGACAGCATTCAATGGTTCAAAGCCTGCCAGCGAAGCCATCGACTATGACTGGATCAAGTTCCGTCGTTGCGACATGAAGTCCGACAGCATCTACAACAGCACGTCTTATTCTTATTACGATCCAGACAACGTCTTCGACATCAAGCAGCTGATCAAGGATCTTCGTTCTGGCAAGGACCAGAAAGGCTTCTCTGTCTACGATCGCAATGGCGAGGCTTACTATACCCTGTTCGTCGAAGAGAACTACTACACCCGCAATCCTAAGACTGGCGAAAAGGGTGAAATAGACTTCTGGAAGCAGTTTGTCAACCAGAAGCCTCGTGAGATGTATATCTTCTGTCAGAACAATACGACACTCGACAAGCAGAGCTCGCTGACCAACGGTTATATCCAGATCCGCCAGCGCGCCATCCATACACATTATAACACCAACGCAAGCTCAGCGCTCCAGACCGCCTGGGGTGTAGAGACACGTAACGAGACCGGACAGGTACGTGCAGAGATCATCAATCCTTGGGAAGCCGTGGGATTCACCTCCGACAACGCCATCCTCAACCAGAAGATCCAGTTCGACCTCGTTGGCCAGAGCTGGTACCGCTATCTCTCGACCGACGTGAACGAAGAGGACTACAGCAATCAGCTCAACGACAATTCCAAGTACTCCACCTTCCTCTACGCCTGCGTTCAGCGCAACCGTGACGAGAATGGCAATGGCATCATCGACCAGGAGGAGCTGAAGTGGATTCCTGCAGCCTCACGCCATTATAACGAGCTCTGGATCGGCAATTCTTCGCTTCCTAACGATGTGCGACTTTTCCCAATGGGTAGCCGTGACAACCACCGCTATCTTTCGTCCAACGGTGAAGAGTTCGTGGCCGAAGAAGGCGGTTCCTACGCTCCTTATGGTTCGTTGGCCAATACCTCCTACCTCGACGCTGCACGTCCTTCGCTCTATGACTACCGCTGCATCCGTCTCTTAGGCTACGACACCTATACCTCCGACGATCTCCTTCCACAGTCGTTTATCAGGATCGACGGAGACAAACACCAGATCTCGCTCAGCTGGCTCGATGAACAGAGCCGCCGCACGCCAGACTTCTCACTCAACAGCAATAACAACGAACCTGCTGACCAGGACTCATACCTCAACTATCCGTACGAGACCTTCGCCTACCGCGATGTCGATGTCACCACCGACACCATCCCTGATGGCTGGCGTCTTCCTAACGACCGTGAGATGTCGATCATGATGCTTTGTCTGCAGGACGGCTGGGGTAACCCTACCCAGAAGACCTACTACCCTACCAGCACCCTTGCAGCGCCTTATCTCACCGGCAAGACTGGCTGTGTGCATCACGGTGTCTGCGATCCGCAGGCCAGTGGCATCACACTCCGCTATATGCAGCTTCCGACCAGCGTCACCAACAAGAAGATACGCTGCGTCAAGGACGTAAAATAAACCATACAGATGACGTTTCTGGCCCTACTTTTAGCCATCGATCTGTTTACCTTACCAGCGATCCCTGAGGCTCTCCAGGCCCCAGAGGATCGCTTGGTGTTTATGGCCGAACATTATTGGGACCACACGCCACTGTCCACCGAGCTCATCGAACAGCATCACGACCAGTACGAACAGTATCTCGTCGACTTCCTCTCGCTCCTCCCCTTGCTCGATGCAGAGCGTCAGGCCGACCTCCTGCGTCCGATACTGGCTTATAGCGCGCCGCTGGTCAGACAATACCTCTGCACACCTGATTCTCCTATCTACGCTCCAGAAGTCTATCAGAACACGCTCCATTCATTCCAGAAGCTTCATATCACCTATGTCCTCCGCTTCGACTATCGCGACGACTGCGACACCTGCCATGACATACAGCAGCAGCTCGACAAGTCGTCACTCATTGCCGATGCCATCGCTCAAGGACAGCTTCAGGTCAAGGCCACTCGCACCGAACTTACCCCCTTACTTTCGCTCATGACACCCCTCGGAGAGACCCTCTTTTCGGAGATAAAAGTCGAGGAAATCGAAACCATCCTGCAACAGTTTTGCGCCAAAAATTGACACCCGAATGTATCAATCGCCAAAGATGCCATGCACTTAGTTTTATAATTTAACAAATTATCGATGCCACTAATACCATTACATTGATTTTATAACTATCTTCGCGTCGCGTTAGTGTGTTTACACGTTAATCAAAATCTATTCAAATCATAAAATATTCACAAATTAACAGTTTTCTTAAATGGCAAATGTTATTAAGCTCAAGAAAGGCTTGAACATCAACCTCGAGGGAACACCAGAGCAGAAGCTCGTTAGCGTCAAGGATGCCACCAAGGTCACCCTTGTACCTGACGATTTTGTGATGTGCACCCCTAAGATTGTTGCTAAGGCCGGTGATGCTGTGAAGGCTGGAGATGTTATCTTCAACGACAAGCAGTATCCAGAGATTAAGTTCGTGAGCCCAGTGAGCGGCACCCTCGAGGAGGTCGTTCGTGGCGATCGACGCAAAGTGCTTGGCATCGTCATTGCAAACGATGGTAAGGGTACCAGTGCAGAACTGCCAGTCATCGATCCTGCTAAGGCTTCCGCTGATCAGATCAAGGAGGCTATGCTCAACGGTGGCGTCTGGCCTTTCCTCACCCAGCGTCCTTACGGCGTGTTGGCTAATCCACAGGCTCAGCCACGCGACATCTTCGTCACTGCATTCGACTCAGCTCCTCTTGCTCCTGCAACCGAGATGATCGTCAAGGGTCAGGAGAAGGAACTCCAGGCAGGTCTTGCAGCTCTCAAGAAGCTCACCGCTGGCAAGGTTTATGTCGGCGTAGCTAAGGGCACCTCGCTTCCAGCAGTAGCAGGCGTTGAGGTTGTTGAGTTCGATGGTCCTCACCCAGCAGGCAACGTCGGTGTTCAGATCAACGCTGTCAAGCCAATCAACAAGGGAGAGATCGTCTGGACCGCTCAGATCCAGGATGTCATCATCATTGGCCGCGTATTGAGTGGTAAGGCTGACTTCAGCCGCATCATCACCATCGCAGGTTCTGAGATCGTGGCTCCAGCTTATGCTAAGGTTCAGGCAGGTCAGTCACTCGCTGAGATCCTCGATGGCAAGGTAAAGCATACCGAGTACAAGCAGCGCGTTATCAATGGCAACGTCCTCACTGGCGAGGCTACTGGCCTCAACGGTACGCTCGGCTTCAAGGTTCAGACCGTTACCGTCATCCCAGAGGGCGATACTACCGACGAGATGTTCGGCTGGATCACTCCAGGCCTCGGTCGTTACTCTACCAGCAACACCGGTCTCGCAGGTCTCTTCGGCCTCTTCAAGAGCAAGAAGTGGACAATGGACGCTCGCCTCAAGGGTGGTCCTCGTGCACTCATCGAGAGTGGCAAGTGGGAGGAGGTATTCCCAATGGATATCTATCCTGAGCAGCTCTATAAGGCTACCCTTGCATTCAACATTGACCAGATGGAGGCGCTCGGCATCTACGAGGTACTTCCTGAGGATCTTGCACTCTGTGAGTTTGTCTGCTCATCAAAGACTCCTGTTCAGCAGGTATTCGCTGATGGCCTTGTTAAACTCCGCAAAGAAATGGAGTAATTCGCAGCGCGAATCACTAATTACAAATTACTGATTACAAATTACAGCCAGACAAACGTAATTCGTAATTTGTAATTCGTAATTAAATTCATAAGTATTATGAAATTAAACGATTATATCAACGAAAAGATTGACCCCCTTTTCCAAAAGGGTGGCAAATATGAGAAGCTGTGGTCAGTATATGACTCCTTCCATACTTTCCTCTTCGTTCCTCGTCATACCGCAGCTCGCAAGGGCGTTCAGGTGCATGACTCAGTAGACTCTAAGCGTGTCATCATCATGGTGATCCTCGCTTTGATTCCTGCCATGCTCTTCGGTTGCTGGAACGTTGGTTATCAGCACGACCTCGCCCTCGGCATCAACGATGGCTGGTTCATGCAGTTCCTTTATGGCTTCGGCGCTTTCCTTCCTAAGGTAGTTGTAGCTTACGCTGTAGGTCTCGGCATCGAGATGGCTGTAGCTTGCATGAAGCGCGAAGAGGTTGCTGAGGGCTTCCTTGCCTCTGGCCTCCTTATCCCAATGATCGTACCTGTAGAGACTCCACTCTGGATGATTGCTGTTGCTACTGCATTCTCAGTCATCTTCGCTAAGGAGATCTTCGGTGGTACTGGTATGAACATCTTCAACCCAGCACTCATCACCCGTGCATTCCTGTTCTTTGCTTATCCAAAGGCAATGTCTGGTGACGAGGTATTCGTACGTACCGGCAACTGGCTCACTGGCGCTCCTATCGAGGGTACCGCTGTAGTCGACGGTTTCTCTGGTGCTACTCCTCTTGCTGCTGTGGCTGATCACTCATTCAATCCTGCTACCTTCTCTACGCTCGATGCATTCATCGGTACCATCCCTGGTTCTATCGCTGAGACCTCTACCCTCACTATCCTCCTCGGTGCAGCTCTCCTGCTCATCACCAAGGTTGCTTCATGGCGCATCATGGGTGGCGTCTTCGTAGGTGGTGCACTCGTTTCTGCACTCATCGCAGCATTCGCAGAGAACGCTCCTACCGTTGCTCAGCAGCTCTGTCTCGGTGGTTTCGCCTTCGGTGCAGTATTCATGGCTACCGACCCTGTTACCGGTTGCCGCACCAACTGCGGTAAGATCTGGTACGGTCTCTTCATCGGTGCTATGGCTATCGTGATCCGTATGTTCAACACCGGCTATCCTGAGGGTATGATGATGGCAATCCTCCTCGGCAACGCTGTTGCTCCACTCATCGACTACTGTGTAGTTGAGAGCAATATCAGCAAGCGTGCAAAGCGTGTGAAGGCTTAATTGAGATTTGTAATTAGTAATTTGAAATTTGTAATAAAAAGAACATTATGAATCGCAATAGTAACATTTATACCGTAATTTACGCTGTTGTCCTCTGTGGTCTCGTAGCAGTATTGCTCTCTGCAGCTGCTCTTGGCTTGAAGGATCAGCAGAAGGCAAATACCGATAACGAGAAGAAGCAGCAGATCCTCATGGCTGTAGAAGGTCCTCTTCAGGCAGCTGGCATCTGTGACGCTGTTACTTTCGAGAATGCCGCTGAGATCTGGGAGAAGCTCGATATGGAGAGCAACATGGCTTGCGTTACCGTAGGTGGTGACCTCGACCAGGATACCAATCCATTTGAGATCAATGCTAAGTCTCTCTTCACCAAGGGTGAGGTTAAGGCTGACGCTAAGCTTCCTTTCTTCTGTGCTAACATCAATGACAAGCCATATTATATAATGTGTATGTATGGCGCAGGTCTTTGGGACGCTATCTGGGGTTATATCGCTGTTGAAGGTGATGGCTCTACCATCGCTGGTGCATCATTCGACCACGCTGGTGAGACCGCTGGCCTTGGTGCTAAGATCAAGGACGATCCTGCTTTTGCTGCAGCTTTCGTTGGCAAGCAGATCTTCAAGAATGGCCAGTTCGCTCCAGTAGTAGTTACCAAGAAGGCTGCAGACAACAAGGTCGACGCTATCACTGGTGCTACCAAGACTTCTGATTGTGTCAGCATCATGGTTGGCAACTCACTCCAGGGCTATGCAGCTGCTCTCCAGCAGCTCGGTCAGCTTGCTGGCATGGGTAGCGACTGCTGCGGTAACGCAGAAGGCGGCTGCTGTGGCAAGTGCCAGGAAGGCGCTGAAGGCGAGTGCTGCCAGAATGCAGAAGGTGAGTGTTGTAAAGAAGCTGAGGGTGAATGCCCAAAGGCTGAGTAAATATTGTTAATAGTCTAAATGTCTACAATTATGGCAGAAAAGAAACCTGGTGTTTTCACCGGTCCTCTCTGGACTAACAACCCTGTCGTAGTACAGGTTCTCGGTATCTGCTCGGCTTTGGCCGTCACTACCCAGATGAAGCCAGCCTTGGTAATGGGTATTGCTCTTACCTGCGTGCTTGCTTTCGCTAATGTGATTATTTCATTGCTCCGCAACACCATTCCTAACCGTATCCGAATCATCGTACAGTTGGTGGTTGTAGCTGCGCTTGTAATTATTGTAAACCAGATTCTCAAGGCTTACGTCTATGACGTCAGCAAGGCTCTCTCAGTTTACGTTGGTCTGATTATTACCAACTGTATCCTCATGGGTCGTCTTGAGGCTTTCGCTCTTGGCAACAAGCCTTGGCCAGCTCTCCTCGACGGTCTTGGAAACGGCCTTGGCTACGCTGGCATCCTCTTCGTTGTAGCTACCATCCGCGAGTTCTTCGGCGCTGGTACACTCTTCGGTGTTGATGTTATCGCACGCTTCGTCAATGAGGCTGGTTTCGACGGTTATCAGAACTGTGGCTTCTTCGTGATGCCATCAGCAGCCCTCATCATCCTCGGCTGTATCATCTGGTACCTCCGTGCTAAGAACCCAGAACTTCAGGATAAGTAAAGTGTTAATTTGTTCTTTTGTTCTTTTGTTCTTTTGTTTGTAAATCGGTAAGCCGGTTCAACAAAACAACAAAACAACAAAACAACACAACAACAAAGACTATGGATTTGTTAAATCTTTTCATCAAGTCAATCTTTATTGACAATATGATCTTTGCACTGTTCCTGGGTATGTGTTCTTACCTCGCAGTGTCAAAGACTGTCAAGACCTCTGTTGGCTTGGGTGCAGCAGTAACCTTCGTGTTGCTCATCACCCTCCCTGTCAACTACCTTCTTGACAAGTATGTGCTTCAGCCAAACGCTCTCATCGAGGGTGTTGACCTGAGCTATCTGAGCTTCATTATCTTCATCGCAGTCATCGCTGCTATCGTACAGATCGTCGAGATGGTTGTCGAGAAGTTCTTCCCTGCTCTCTACGGTTCACTCGGTATCTTCCTTCCATTGATCGCTGTAAACTGTGCCATCCTCGGTGGTTCACTCTTCATGCAGCAGAAGGAGTTCGAGACCTTCGCAGAGCCAGTAGTTTACGCACTTGGTTCAGGTATCGGCTGGCTCTTCGCCATCGCTTGCCTTGCAGCCATCCGTGAGAAGCTCGCTTATTCTAATGTTCCTGCTCCACTCAAGGGCCTCGGTATCACCTTCATCGTTACCGGCCTCATGGCTATCGCCTTCTTGAGCTTCAGCGGTATTCAACTCGGTTAATTAAAAGGAGACTAAGATTATGGAAATGACTTATATCTATGCAATCGTAGTTTTCCTGGCTGTCATCCTGGTGCTCGTAGCTCTCTTGCTCGGCATTAAGGCTTGGCTCGTTCCTGCTGGCAACATCGTAGTCGATGTCAATGGCAAGAAGCAGATCCAGGCTGGTATCGGCACCACCGCTCTTGCTGCACTCCAGCAGGGTGGCATCTTCCTGTCATCAGCTTGTGGTGGTGGCGGTAAGTGCGGCCAGTGTAAGTGTATCATCGAAGAAGGCGCTGGCGACATCCTTCCTACTGAGGTTGGCTTCTTCAACCGTAAGCAGATCAAGGCTAAGTATCGCTTGGCTTGCCAGTCAAAGATCAAGGAGAACGCTAAGGTGATCGTTCCAGATGACGTATTCGGCGTTAAGGAATGGGAGTGCACCGTTATTGGCAACAAGAACGTGGCTACCTTCATCAAGGAGTATAAGGTGGCTCTGCCAGCTGGCGAGCACATGAACTTCGAGCCTGGTTCTTACGCTCAGATCCGCATTCCAAAGTTCGAGATCGATTATAAGGACTATGACCGTGAGCTCATTGGCGATACCTATCTGCCAGCTTGGGAGAAGTTCCACCTCTTCGACCTCCACTGCTCTAACCCTGAGCCAACCATCCGTGCATACTCAATGGCTAACTATCCAGATGAGGGTGATATCATTACCTTGAACGTACGTATCGCTACTCCTCCATTCCTGCCACGTGAGCAGCAGAAGCCAGATGCTAACAACTTCATGCCAGTTAACCCTGGTATCGCATCATCTTACATCTTCAACCTCAAGCCAGGTGATAAGGTAGTGATGTCTGGTCCTTATGGTGAGTTCCGTCCTGTTTACGGTTCTGGCCGTGAGATGATTTGGGTAGGTGGTGGTGCCGGTATGGCTCCTCTCCGTGCACAGATCATGCACATGCTCAAGGGCAATGGCATCGCTCCTGAGGATCGTCAGCGTCCAATGCACTACTTCTATGGTGCACGTGCACTCGAGGAGATTCCATTCCTCGATGACTTCCTCGCTCTTGAGAAGGAGTTCCCTAACTTCCACTTCCACCTCGCTCTTGACCGTCCAGATCCTAAGGCCGATGCAGCAGGTATCGCTTACACTCCAGGCTTCGTAGCTCCAGTAATGGGCGACACCTACCTCAAGCAGCACGAGGCTCCAGAGGATTGCGAGTACTATCTCTGTGGACCTCCGATGATGGCTAAGACCGTTCTTGATCTCCTCCACTCTCTCGGTGTTGAGGACGACATGATCCGTTTCGATAACTTCGGTGGCTAATCCACCCTATTATCAATAAAAAGAGGCTGTACGCAACGTACAGTCTCTTTTTGTTTTATCTGCTATATTCTACAAGAATGGACGCCTTGCTTGCAAGACGGACGTTCCTTCATCACGGAATGGACGCCTTGCATGCAGGATGGACGTTCTTTCATCACGGAATGGACGCCTTGCATGCAGGATGGACGTTCTTTCATCACGGAAGGTATCCCAAGAATTCCGGCGATACCTTCCGTGATGCAGGAAGGTATCCCAGGGATTCCGGCGGTCCCTTCCGTGATGCAAAAAGTCAACACCAGAATCCTAGTGTTGACTTTTTATCGAAACTATGATATAATCTTTATTCCATCGTCAGCGTGCAGCCATCGCTCTTCTTACTTGTGTAGAGACGACGGTCGGCAATCTTGTAGAGACGGTCGAAGTTGACGGTCTCTTCGCCATAATAAGCCGCGGCACCCATACTAACGGATGGCGAGTAGTCTCCCATTCCTTCGATACGGATGTTATTGACCTCCACGAAGAAGACCTTGACCTTCTCCTCGAACGTCTCCTTATCCTTGGTCGTGTGGCAGAAGATCGCAAACTCATCGCCACCCAGTCGCATCGTGATATCGTCAGGGAAGCAATACTGCAATGCAGCTGCCAGCTTCTGCAGCAAGATATCACCAGAGGCGTGGCCATAGTGATCGTTGACGAGTTTGAACTTATCGCAGTCAAGGACAGCCAGGAAGCCAGGGACACGCCTATCGATCATCTCAGTGATCAGACGCTCACCAGCCGTACGGTTGTTAAGGCCAGTCAAGCCATCAGTATCGGCCGTATGTCGCAGGATACGCATGTTGTGTTCCACCGTCTTTCGCTCACGCATCTTATTATCATAGATCATGAAGCCGAGCGTCAGGATGAGGAAGAGAAGGCCACCGAAGCCGATCCACTTCATCGTGCGAGAGATATCGTTGAGCGAGCCATAGACATCGGCGCTCTGGCTCTCGATAAGCAGACGATAGCCGGCCTTGTCGATAATGTCGTAGTAGATGAAGAGCTCCTCTCCCTTTGGTGCAAGGATCTTCTTGCCGACGTCACCTGCATGAAGAGCGTTGATCAAGGTTGTGTCGATAGCAATCTCACGCTCCTTGAGATATACTGGCAATGACTTATGCATCGGATAACCTTTATCAGGATGGATGACGAAGGTAAGATCTGGCTGCATGATCATAACGATAGAGGCTGGATAAGGCTTGATGTCCTCCACAATCTCGCGCAGATGTGAGATCGAAAGGTCGGCAGCTACCACGCCTACCACCTCGCCTACGGAGTTCTTGAGCGGGATGCTATAGTCGATGATGATGTCACCCTCTTCAGAGAAGAACGGAGCCGACCAGCGTGGCTGTCCCTGAGCGTAACACTCTGAGTACCACTCCTTGGTCTTACGGAAGTCACGGATCTCGCCTACCTGATAGCGGACAAGCGAATCGCCTTGGTTACGAATCAAAGGACCGAAGCCAAGCTTATCGGCATAATCAGGGAAGACCGAGTCCTCAAAGCCAGCGACGATACCTGACAGGATTGGCGTATTGCCAAGAAATCTTTCCATCTGCTGGTAGATCTCCTCCTCGGAGTTCGGTATATCCAGGCCATTCTGGAAGACGGCCATACTGAAGGCGCTGAGCGCTTCCTGAGCCGTACTGAGCTCCAGGTCGATGTGCAGTTTGATCTTGTCGATATCGCGAGCCGTGATTTCGTCACAGCTTTCGGTAACGAGATTCGATACCAGTCGGTAGGTCGAGAAGTAGATGACGGCCGAGAGCAAGCCACAGATAGCTACGATCATGAACGTAGACTTGAGATCCTCCAGCTTGACAGAACTGAATGGCATCCAGAAACTCTTGGCCTTGCTTCTAAGCGTATGAGGCTCCTCCTCCTTCACGACAGGCTTAACGGGGACGATCTCCTCCTCTTCCTCGATCTGTCCGAGGTTATCTTTGTTCTCTTCGAGGACCTTCAAGTAAGACTCCTCATCCATCGGACGATAGAAGTAATAGCCTTGGATGAAGTCACAGCCGACCTCCTTGAGGTAGTTGACCTGCTTCTCGGTCTCTACACCCTCGGCCACGACCTTGGCGTTCATCTTGTGGAACATGCTGATCATCGTCTCGATGAGCAGGTTGGCCTTACGTGTGGTACCGATCTGGTCGATCATCGACTTATCGATCTTGACGATAGAGAAGTCCACGTCCTTCATCGTACCGAAGGAATAGGCCTGTCCGAAGTCATCGATCGTCAGCTTGACTTGGTGCTGCTTGAAGAAGTCGAGTACGTCATAGCGGTTCTCGGCAATCTCGGCAAGAGCCGATTCGGTGATCTCATAGCGAACGAGGTCGTTGTCTGAATCCGGATCGACGATATGCTCATAGATCTGCGCCAACAAGGAGCTGTCGGCAAAGTCTACCCATGAGAAGTTAATGTCCACAGGAACCACAGGGAGGCCTTCTGCGCGACGTTTCTTCTGCAGGTTATAGATACGCTTCTCCATGACCATATCGATGCGAGAGAGGCCTCCATGACGCTCCAGCACGGGGATGAAGACGCCAGGCGAAACCATTCCCTTAGAGATCGACTTCCAGCGTACCAGCGCCTCAGCCATCACGATACGTCCGGTCTTTGTATCGACGATTGGTTGGAAGTACGGACCGAACTCGTTGTTGGCAATGGCATCATCGAGCATCGAGAGGATCTCGGTATCCGAGAAGTCGGTCTTCTGCATCTTCGGATTGAACTCGATGCAAGGCTGCAGGTAACGGTCCTTGATGTAAGAGGTGGCCGTCTTGGCATAGTCACAGGCGTTGACAGGCGACTCATTGGCATGCTGCACGTGATAGATGCCACAGACGCAGGTGAACATCACCTTGACGTCTCCCTCTTCGCATTCCTGATGACACAGGTGGCCGATCTCCTCCACGTCGATGTTCTTACGATCGATGAGACAGATGAACTTGTCTGACTCCATGCGACCATACGAGACAGGATGCAGGTTGGAGTAAACCATCGAGGTGTACATGGCGTTGAGTACCATGTCGCCTACTCCCGTGCCATACTGCTCGTTGATGTGATGGAAGTTCTGGATGTTGAAGTAGAGGAGCGAATACTGTTCAGGCGAGGTGATGCCAGCAAACTTGTCGTGCAACTCACGGAGGAGTCCCTTACGGTTCAAGCCACCCGTCAGCGTATCATGTTCGAGCGAAGAGGTGACCTCCTCGCTGACGCAAAGGATAAACTGCGCCTTAGGGTCGAGCTTGATGAAGTCATACTGCAGGAAACACTCATTCTTGCTCTTTCTGAGCGGAGCTACAAACGAGTATTGTGCATGGTCGATAGATTTAATGATAAGGTTATTGAGCGATGTACGGCGCATGAATCGCATACGATCGTATTCTGCCTCGAAAGCTGCAGAAAGCGTATTGCGCCATTGCTCGAAACTGATGACCTCGATAGGGATATCAGCCTCACTGTCGACTAACAGCAGCGACGGACCCGTCAGGTGCAGCACGGTCTCCTTCTGCACGCAGATGACCTCAGCCGAGACCTTATTGGCACGAGTGAAGATCTCCTTGATCGTGTCAAGAAGCTCGAGAGAGATGTTGTTGTTGGTTAAGTATTCAGAGAGTGAGCTGTTCTGCAAGGTCCCTGATAAGCTTTCTGATTTCCCCATGGTGGTTAATGTGTCTAGACGGTGCAAATATAGAAATATTTTCTATAACTACCAAAAAACAAGACAAAAAATGCCACTATTTCGACATTAACGATCAAAATAGTGGCAGATATACTGTAAATAAAAGATTTATTCTGCGATTTTAAGCAACTTCTTCAGTTCGTGGCGATACACCAGGCTGGCGGTCAGGAGATACACACCGCACTGGATCCAGAGGTTTCTGAACTCCCACGCCACCTCAGTCAGCGTCGCTCCCGTACCCATGATCTTCACATAGCCGTGCATACCGAAGGTCGATGGGAAAAGCCAGGATACATACTGCCAGAACTTAGGCTCTGCAGCCACAGGCCACGACATACCGCTCAGGAAAAGCAATGGCACGGACATAAAGATATAGAGTAGCATCGAATCCTCACTGCGGAAGATAAAGGCCGACATCGTGATGCCCAGCAGGATGCATGCCAGGATATATGGGACGATAAAGAGCAGGAAGGTGACATAGTCGCCTAAAGCCAGCAGCTGGAACCAGTCGGTCACACCTGCATACATATAAACTGCGACGAGCAGGAAGACCGGCAGATAGAAGATCACCTTGCCGACAACGATGCAGAAAGGATGGCGGTAATCAGGATTCTGCAGCTGCACACCGATACCGCGGTTCTCCTCGCGCATGATACCCATCGACGTACCGATACTCAGGAAGAGCAGCTGCTGTATGATCAGCATCAGCACGGCAGGGATCAGGAAGCTGGCAATGCCACTCTGCGGATTAAACAGCGGCACGTAGGTGTTGGTCACCGGAGCCTTCATAATCTCGCTCTGGCGGTCGGTTGTCGGACGCAGGTAGTTATTGACCTTGATGTCGGCATTCATATCGAGCGACACGTTCGAGGCTGCCAGCAGCGCCGCCTTGTAATAGAGCATACAGCGCATATCGGCATAGAGGCCGATGTAAGTCTGGTCACCATGAGCCAGGTCCTTGTCAAAGCTGGCAGGGATACGCATGATGGAATAGACCTCTTCGCGGCGCATCAGGTCCTGTGCCTGAGACAGATCTGTGTGATATTTCACCGTCACCTCAGCACAGGCATCTACCTTGCGGGCAAACTCCCGGCTCAGGCTCGAATGGCACTCATCGACCACGGCGATAGGGACCTCTCGCACCGTCTCATTGGTGTAGACGAAGGCGTAGAGCAACGGGTAGGCCAAGGGTACAATGATGCAGAAAAGCAAGAGTCCGAAATTATGAAACACCTGCATCATCTCTGCGTACCAGACTTGTAGAATAGAGCTTAGATATTTCATAATTTTATGCCTTGTATTTTACTTTGAGGAACGCCATACGGTATCGACGCATCACAACGAATGGAACAGCCATGAAGCACAGCAGCGCCAGCACGTGCATCCACACGTAGGCAACCGGATAGCCATTGAGCGCCTGATTGCAGTAGATCAGGTAGTAGTGGCGCAATGGGAAGAGATTGCACAGCACCTGCAGCACAGGATGCATGGCCGAAACCGGGAAGGTGAAACCAGAGAGCGACAAGCCAAGAATTCCCCACAACGAGCAGACACTCATAGAGAAACGCATCTGACCCATGAAGATACCGAAGAAGAGGATGGCCAATCCCTGTGAGGCCATCACTCCCATCACACCATAGACGAACATCGGGAAGATGCCACAGTGGCAGGGAAACTCCAGATACTTATACAGATAGACGTCGATAAAGAGGATAAAGAGCGAATAGATGAGCGTGACAGGCAACAGCTTGCCGGCCAACGCGGTGGTCTGCGACTCATCGACCAGCTTATAGAGCTCACGCTGGTGACCTTTCTTCCACTCCTCACCGATCACATAGCTCGAGCAGAGCATAGCCAGGATGAAAAGGATACCCGGCAGGATGGTGTTGGTCAGATAGACCGAATAGTTGAGATACGGATTACCCAGGGCATGCTTCTCGATGACGATAGGCTGCAGGATGCCCATGGCACGGTCGGTCGTCAGGCCTTTGCCGGTCAGCGTCTCACGCGTCAGGGAGAGTCCCAGGAGCTCGGCCGACAGGCGCATATCCTTCATCAGCAGCGCACTCGGGATGAAATACGTCTCGTTGGTATAGAAGGAGACATGAGGCTGACGGCTGGCGATGGCCTCTTCGGTCGTGCCACGCGGGATGTAGAAGAAAGCATAGATCTCTCCTCGCTGCATGGCCTGACGCGCATCGGTGAACGTATGGAAGTGCGCCACGATATCGGTCTGCTCCATCGCGTCCATCGTACGGATGAACTGACGGGTGACCTGCGTGTCGTCCTCATCGACCACCGCTGCCGGCAAGTCAGTAGGAAGACCTGACCACATGAGCGACGTGAAGAAGAGGATACAGATCAGCGGCGCTCCGAACAGACAGAACAGCAGGAGCGGACGATTGAAGTATTCCCGTACGTCATCGACGCAAAGCTTCAGGATCTTTGACCAGATATCTTTGTGTTTTGGAAACATTGTTTTCTTATTATTCAGGATGACATGCAAAGAGGCATGTTATTCAGTACGCAGGATGACAGTCATACCCGAGCGCATGCTATCCATACCCTCTGTACCGACAGGCAGGGCACGCACCTCGAACATCTTGAGATCATAGCCGTCAGAGGCCTTGGTAGCCTTCCAGACCGCAAAGCTGCCGACGTTCTTGACGCGACTGATCTTCACGCGGATGGTCTTGTCATAGGCAGGTACATAAGCGTCCATCTCGGTGCCTACGGTGATGCCAGGAAGGTAGTCCTCTCGTACATTAAAGACCACGCTGACATGGCCCGTCATAGCCACGTTCATGATAGGAGCACCAGAGCCTACGAGCTCGCCGAGCTCAGGGAAGATCTCAGTCACCTCACCATCGGCCATAGCCAGGAGCACGGTCTCGTTGATATACGAAGTCACCTCGCTGATGGCACCCTGCGCCTGCTTGACCTTAGCGCCAGCAGCATGCTTATCCTCAATGCGGGCACCATTGACAGCCATATCGTACTGCGCCTTGGCAGCCTTCTCAGTAGCCACCATGGCATCATACTGCGCCTTCACCTCATCGCGCTTCTGCTCAGAGATGACACCGCTCTCAAAGAGCTTAGCCACGCGCTTGTAGCTCTTCTCTGCCACCTCCAGGCCAGCCTTAGCCTTCTGCCACATCTCATAGGCGCCAGCGATCTGCTCCTTCTGAGCGCCGTGATCTGCCTTGTCCTTCAGAGCCTGTGCTGCCTCATAGAGCGCGTTGGCCTGGTCGAGCTTAGCACTGACGTCCGGAGCCTCCAGGATGGCCAGCGTATCGCCTTTATGCACTTGGTCGCCTTCCTGCACACGGAGCTCGAGCACACGGCCAGGCACCTTGCTTGACACACGGTAGTCAGTGGTCTCAATCTCTCCCTGGATGGTCTCTGCACGATCCGGCAGGCAAAGGCCCACTACAATGACAATGACCATGGCGGCAAGGATGACGGCAGCAAAGATCATTGCTACGACGGATGATTTCTTCTGTTTCATATTCTATTCTTATTTTTTATTAATCAATTCTCAATACGTCCCATAGCTCTCTTCAGGCTCACCTCAGCCAGGCGGCGGTCAATGCGTGCTGAGATCACGGTCGACTTGGCCGAAAGCCAGGCCGTCTGCGCCATGATGACGTTGCTGATCGGGATCACGCCTTCGTTCATACCCAGATTGGCAAAGCGGAGGTTCTCCTCGGCCTCTGCCATCGCACGCTGAGCGGTCTCCTCGCGGCGAGTGGCCTCGATGACCTTCTGCTCGCACTGCGTCGTCTGCAGTTCAATCTTCTCGCGTGCCTCAGCCAGCTGTGTCTCTGTCATACGGGTCTGTATCTTGGCAGCCTTGACCTTATAGTAGCCCTCGCCCCAGTTGATCAGTGGCACATTGACCATCAGGCCCACGCTCCACATACCCTTCATCTTCTTCTCGAAGCTATTGAAGACCGAAGGATTCGACCACAGGTAGTTGGCACTCAGCGCCACCTTAGGGAGGTAGTCAGAGCGCACCACCTTCATCTTCTCGTGGTTGACCCTGGTCAGCAGGTCGAGCATCTTCAGCTCCGGACGGTTGTTCAATGCAGCATCCACGCAGTCCTCCTTGAGGTCTACGCCCTCTACAGGCATCGACAACACATCGTCCACCGGATGCAGATCGGTATTGACATCCAGGCCACAAAGCTGGCAGAGCAGCATACGTGAGAGGGCCAGACCATTGTCTATCTGTATCAGCGTCACATCCGCCTCATTCTTCTTCACCTTCACGCTCAGGCCGTCGGCCTTCGTAGCCATACCGCCTTCGATGAGCTGCTGTACGTTATAGTCGAGCGTATCGATCAGGCTCTTGTAGCTCAATGCCAGCTCGCGCTTGCTCTCGAGCGAGACAATCTGCCAGTAGGCCGTCTCTACCTGCACCACGAGGTCCTGCATCTTCTGGTTCGACTGCATCTGGGCAATCTGCTCCGCATATCGCGTGATCTTATTATAAGCCACGATCTTGCCACCCATATAGAGCGGCTGAGTCAGCATCAGCGCTGCAGCCGTGACGTTGCGCGTATCGGTACGCAGCGCATCCACCAGTCCCTGACCTGCCTGATTGAGTGCCGGTAGCATCTGGGTAGCCGCACCACCCAGCTGCTGGAAGAGAGGCGCCATCTGAGGATTCTGCTGAGCCATGCCCTGCAGCACAGGGCCGATGCCCTCTCCTACCAGCGTACCCACGTTGCTCAGCGTCTCTTTCTGTTCGTCACTGAGCAGCGAAATCTCTTTCTCGGTGCGCATATAGGCACCCATGGCCTCCACACGAGGCAGGTAGTGAGTGAACGCCTCCTTGCGGTTGAGCGTCGACACCTGCTCATTCATCTGCGCTATGGAGAGGTCCTTGTTGTTATGCACAGCCAGGTTGATACAGCTGTCCAGGCTGAGTGTCACCTGCTGCGCCATTGCACCTGCTGCCATCACCAGCATACAGGCCGTGAATAGTATCTTCTTCATTTCAATAAAGTGATTTGCGATGATTTTCGGCTGCAAAGATATCACATATTATATATACATAAAAGACAAAAATTTCGCTAAAATTGGAGCATATTTCGCATAAAACCCTAAAAAAAGGCAAAATTTCGCTTTTTTCGGTCCTTTTTCTTGCCTATTTTTCGCTTTTTCGCTACATTTACACCCCAAAAACAAGCCTATGGCAAGCAGCAGCAACCTGAAGCTGAACCGCATCACCATCGAGCAGCTCAGCCATCTCGGCCGTTCCAAAGTACTTTCCTACCAGGGACAGCTCGTCATCTCTAATCACATTTCACAGGAGTATCTCTTTGAGGAACCCTGCCGCATCGACGCCGTACTGATCCTCGTCGTGGTGCGTGGCCGTCTTGACTTTGTCGTCAACCTTGAGCAAAGTCAGGCCTATGGTCCCTGTGTCCTGGTCAACATGCCCGAGAACATCATCCAGTTCAAAGGTTCTGAAGGCCTGGACGCCTATGCCGTACTCTTCTCGCCTAAGATGCACGAGGACATGCCCTACGACATCATGCAGATCACACGCAACTACCTCTCCGTCAAACACTACTACAACGTCACCGTACAGCTCGACGAGATCATTCCCCTCGTCCCCTTCTACCAGCTCATCAACACCGCCCTATCGCACACAACACCAGAGACCGACGATATTGTGAAGAGCCTTTTTCAGGCGTTCCTTCTCAGTATCATCAGTCTCATGCGCGAGCACCAGCCCGCCACGGAGATCGACCGTACCGCCTCACGCGGCAGCCGTCTCCTCTTCGAACGTTTCATGGATCTCCTCACCACCTACCATCAGCAGGAGCGCACCGTGCAGTTCTATGCCGACAAGCTCTGCGTCACCCCCAAGTACCTCTCCATGGCCATCAAGGACTATAGCAGCAAGAGTCCTTCGGAGTGGATCTGCGACTTCGTCATTGCCGAAGCCAAATCCCTGCTTCATTACTCACAGCTCTCCGTCCAGGAAGTCGCCTATCATCTCAACTTCCCCACCCAGTCCTCCTTCGGCAAGTTCTTCAAGCAGAAAACGGGCTACTCGCCGATGCAGTATATGAAGAATGAGCGGTAGGCATGTGCAGGGCTTCCCACTGCTGCTCAAAGACCTCGCGCATGCGCTCCTTGTCGTGGATGATGGCGCGGAGCTGTGCCAGGCGCTCTGCATTAGGCGACTCAGGAATCCATAGCTTCAGATAGCCGCCATCGTCATACTTCTCGGCCATGTGCTCAAGGGTGCGACGGTAGTGGCCTTCCTTATCGAGCTCAGGATAGTGAGAGAGGCCATACTGCACAGTGCGACGGATGATGTTCTCTGGATCGATGGCACGGTCGGCCTCTGCCACAATACGGCCATAGATGGAGCGAGGCGCTGACGAAGACGATGCACGATGATCCTCGGCAGCATCGGCCATGACCTCAATCTGCTCAGGGGTGAACCACTGCAGCAGGTGCTTGTCCTGGCGGATGATGCGTGCAGAGGCCGTGTGATGGGTCTCTCTCCCTTCGGCCAGGCCGGTGTCATGATAAGCGGCAATGGTGTATGCCATATCGGTAGAGATCAGGGTCTTAGATCCATCGGCATTACGATATCTCGGCGAATTGCTGACCGTGGTGGCCAGGCGTAGGCTCTGGTCGATGACCATCAGCACATGATCGAGCTGATGAGCAGCATCGAACGACTGATAGCGTGGCAGTATCTCCGCCTCGATATACTTCTGCAGCTCTGCATTCGGCTGACGGGTGGTCTGTCGGTCAAAGAACGGATTCTTAGACTTGCAGCTGAGAGGCAGGGCCAGCACGTTCTTCACACCCTCGCCCATGAAGCCGAGGTTCATGGCAGCCATGCCCGCACTGTGCATCACACGGGTGTCGAGGCGCAGGTCGGCAGCCATGGCACAAGCCGAGCCGACGGCAATGCCCACGTCGATGGTATTGATGGCACAAGGTACTGCGGCCGGACGGTCAGCGCAATGCTCGAAGCCACAGCGCAGGCAGTTCAATCCCTGACAGTGGTCGCGCGTACCGATGAGGATCACCGCCTCGGCCAGCAGGATGTTATCGGCATCGCGGAGGTAGAACTTCTGGCCGATCTTCCAGCCGATGCGACGCATCTCATCGCTAAGCTGGCAGATCTCCTCGCCTGTGAGCATACATACCTCTATCACATCTACCCCCTTGCCCTTAGGAGCAGTACGTGCGGCAATCATTATCTTACGGGCAGCCTCTTCAACCAGCTGCTGGCGGGCAATTCTTTCGTATAATATCATAAATGGAATCTATATATTTACTTCTACATCTCAATTCATAATTCTCAGATCCACCCTGTTAAATCGCAAGATCGGGCGGAGTACCTGCACGGCGCGAGAGTATCGCGAGAAGCGTGTGCATGGCAATCGCTCAACAAGATAGGTACAAATAGAGTCACGGCGTCTGATCCGTTGAGAAAGATCAGACGCCATGATTATGGGTGTGCGAATCCTTCGAGAAAGATCAGACGCCCTGATTTCGGTTGTGCGAATCCGTTGAGAAAGATCAGACGCCATGATTTCAGTTGTGCGAATCCTTCATAAAGGATCAGACGCCCAGATTTATGGGTTAAGAGGCTCAATCCATCCGTCCTTGTTGAACGTCATCGGACGGACATAGAGCTTAGAGCGGGCGCCGACTTCTGAGTCGTAGGCGTGGCAGATGAAGTACCACTTGCCATCGAACTGATAAACGGAGTTATGACCCATGCCGAAGTAGCGGTCGGTAGGACCGACGAGCATGGTGCCGCCACCGAAGGCCATGTCCTGGCCGTTGCGATCGAAGAATGGGCCGGTAATGCTGCGAGAGCGGCCGTAGACAGTCTTGTAGGTGCTGTTCTTGCCGCGACAGCAGTAATCCCAGCTGACGAAGAGGTAGTAGTAGCCGTCGTTGTAGATCATGAATGGAGCCTCGATAGCGTTGTCGCCTGCCTCGATGGTGTCACGGCCGTTCTCGACGGTGAACTCGATGTCCTTGAGGTCGCGATGATGGTCGATGCGGCGTGCGATGGTAGTAGGTGCGGCCAGAGGGGTCTGGAAGTCCTTGTCGAGCGCGACGAGCTGGATGCCGTCCCAGAACGAGCCGTAGGTCAGGTAAGGTGCGCCTGTCTGCTGGTCGATGACGAGGTTAGGATCGATAGCGTTCCAGTTGTCCTTGCCTTTGTGTGAGGCGATTACGAGACCTTTGTCCTGCCACTTGAAGTCAGGGGAATTGACGTCGAGCGTCTTATTGACTGCCAGGCCGATGGCGCTGCCGTTCTTGCCGAAGGTGGAACAGCTGTAGTAGCACAGCCACTGTCCCTGCTGGTAGCTGATGTCTGGTGCCCAGGTGTGACCCATGTAGCCAGGTACGGTGTCTTTGGCCCATGCTGGTATCTCGTCGCGACCGAAGATCGGCTTCTCCTGCTGCCAGACTTTCATGTCGGCGCTCGACATCACGCCTACGCCGAAGCCAGTGGTGAACATATAGTATCGGCCATCCTCGCCTTTGGCCATCACAGGGTCATGGACGTCAGGATAGTTGGCATCGAAGTGATGCTGCGCGTTGGCCATAGTCAGTGCACTCATGGCCAGGAGTGCGGTAAGGAGCTTTTTCATAATGATAATAAATATGTGTGTGTAAATGAATTAGTGTATAAAGAATGAGGACGCTGGCCGATGCAGACATCAAAGAGTGCAGGTATAGAGATAGTGTCTCAGCACTTCATCAGTATCGTCGAACGTCAGGATATAAAGCTTATCGCCTTGCTGCTGAAAATCCAGGTATGGGACATACGGGAAGCTGGCTCCTGAGACATCATCATCGAGCGAAGTTCCTGAATAGAATGCCTTCGTCTTCAAATCTTTGACTGACAAGTAAACTCTCGAATTAGAATCTACAAGTGCAAAGAAAAGATAATGATCGGTCTGCCAAAAATCTAAGCAATAAGCATCCTTACGAGATTCAGGATAAAGAGACATTCCCCAATTACCCGATCCTGTATATTTGAATCGATAGAGAAGCTCCAATCCATCGGCCGTAATGCGATAAGGCGTATCGGTAAGCTTGCAATAAGCATACAGACACCGGTTCTGACGCCTGATCGTGGTAATACCCAATGCAGCATTCTCCTCAGGCAACGTGGAGTACGAATACTTTGTGGCTATATCCATATCGGTTACGACATAGATAAAACCACTAATCAGGTCATGACCGTAGAATACCAGATGACTGGCATCAAGAACGCCGAAGCTGTGGTTAAACACATGATTAGCGCGACGACTGATCTCCTCGCCATTCATGTCATAGGTTATCAGCGTGGCTGTGTTATTCTCGTTTTGCGAATTGATCAGCAGACGGTCATTATACGGATCGTAGTCAAAATCGATGATCTTCTGACCGGCGAAGCCATAGCTGTTGAGCTTCTTGCCATCTATGCCAAACCGCACTACTTCATCGTTCACACAGATCAGCGCTTCTCCACGATTGGTGATCTCCATCTTGCGGGAGTAGAGCTTATCGCCTGGCAGTTCCAGTTCCACAAACTCCGCCGTCTTTGCGAACTTGGACATCGGCAGGAGTTCATCACTTACGAAATCTGGAATAATGACATCCTGCGCATGATCGACTACATGCTCGGGGAGCTCTGGCAGGATCTCTTCTGGATCTGAATCGTCACTGCATGCACAGAAAAGGCCTGACAGCAGGAGAGCCAGAAGAATTGTTTTTTGCATTTTCATATTATCAAGGTAATGTTCGGAATACTTGTACTCTTAATGAGTACTTAGATTCTTCGGCACAAAGATAGGGAATATTCTCTTCGCTCGCAACTTTTTGGGATGAAAAACGATGGATAGAGACAAATATTCCACCTTTCTTCGCAAAAAGGTGGAATAAAGAGAATCATAATAACAAAGGAATCGCTTAGTTGTGCGCGAAGGCCGGCTTACTTGAGCGCTGCCAGACGGCGCATTGCCTCCTCACAATCCTCCCGGTTACCGAAGGCGGTGAGGCGGAAGTAGCCTTCGCCTGCAGGACCGAAGCCGACGCCTGGGGTGCCGACAATGTGCGGACCGTTGAGCAGGTAGTCGAAGAACTCCCACGAGGTCATTCCGTTAGGGCAACGGAGCCAGATGTATGGAGCGTTGACGCCACCGTAGACATCATAACCGAGCTTGGTGAGCGACTCGCGCATGAGCTTGGCATTGGCCATGTAGTAGTCGATGGTAGCCTTGACCTGCTGCTTGCCTTCTGGGGTGTAGATGGCCTCTGCAGCGCGATGCTGGATGTAGCTGGTGCCATTGAACTTGGTGCACTGACGACGGTTCCAGAGTGGGTTGAGAGCCACGCGCTTGCCGTCTTTTGCCACTGCGGTCACCTCCTTAGGGACGATGGTGTAGCCACAACGGACGCCGGTGAAGCCAGCGGTCTTGGAGTAGCTGTGGAACTCGATGGCACACTTCTTAGCGCCTTCAATCTCGTAGATAGAGTGAGGGATGTCGTCCTCCTGGATGTAAGCCTCGTAAGCTGCATCATACATAATCAGAGAGTCATGAGCGAGGGCATAGTCGACCCACTTCTTCAATTCCTCACGGGTGATGACGGTACCGGTAGGGTTGTTAGGATAGCAGAGATAGATGACCGATGGAGCTTCGCCGGTCTCCTTGTTGCCTTCTGGAAGGCTTGGGATGAACTGGTTCTCAGCGTTGCAAGGGAGATACTCGATGCGTGTCCACTTGCCATTCTCCATGAGGTCGCCTGCACGACCACACATGGCGTTGCTATCGACGTAGACAGGGTAGATAGGGTCGGTCATGCAGAGGGTATTCTCCAAACCAAGGATGTCGCCGATGTTGCCGGTATCGCTCTTAGCACCGTCGTTGATAAAGACCTCATCACGCTCGAGGGTGATGCCACGAGGAGCGAAATCATTGGCGATGATAGCGTCCTGCAGGAACGAGTAGCCATGCTCAGGACCGTAGCCGCGGAAGGTCTCTCCGCTGGCCATCTCATCGACCGCCTTGTGCAAAGCCTCAATGACGGCTGGACACAGTGGCTGGGTCACATCACCGATGCCGAGACGGATGACGTTGGCCTCTGGATGTGCAGCCTTATAATCGCTGACTTTATGTGCAATAGTTGAGAAAAGGTAGCTCACTGGGAGCTTGAGGAAATTTTCGTTAACGTAAACCATTTTTATTCTTCAATTTCGCCTTCGAAAGCGATGGCCGCAGGGCCTGTCATATATACGTGATTGTCACTCTCTCGCCACTCGATGTGCAGCGTGCCGCCATCCATCTCGATGTCGCACTCACGACCGGTGAGGCCATTGAGACAAGCTGCGACGGCGGTAGCACAGGCGCCGGTACCACAAGCCAGGGTGATGCCACTGCCACGCTCCCACACTCTCATGCGGATGCTGCCATCCTCGCGAAGTGTAGCGTACTCGATGTTGCAACGCTCCGGGAAGAGTGGATCGAACTCGAGCTTACGACCATCGACAGGGAGGTCAATGGCGCAAGAGTCCTCAACGAACTGGATGTAGTGTGGATTGCCCATTGAGACGAAGGTGCCATCGAGGCCTACCTTGCCACCATCGGCGGTAGCACACTGCTTAGGGTTCTTGAGGATAGGTTCACCCATATTGACGGTAGCACTGTCGACCTTGCCATCGGCACCGAGGTGCAGGTGGATGATCTTGATGCCAGCCAGGGTTTCAAGGGTGACGACGGTCTTATCGGTGTAGCCTTTGTCATAGACGAACTTGCCTACGCAACGGGTACCATTGCCACACATCATGGCCTCACTGCCGTCATTATTATATATGTGCATGCTGAAGTCAGCCACATCGCTCTTACCGATGAGGATCAGGCCATCACTACCGATACCGAAGTGTGGCTTACTCCACTCGATGGAGGTCTTTTCTGGGTCGGCGATAGGATATTCCGGGGTATAGACGTAGATGTAGTCGTTGCCGGCGCCGTGCATTTTGGTGAATTTGATCATATCAATAAGCGCTTTCGTGAACACCCTTTACTGCACGACCACTAGGGTCATTCATCTTCTTCCAAGCCTCATCCCACTCCAACGCGATGGCTGTAGAGCAGGCTACTGAAGCCTCGTGAGGAACGCTCTTCGCAGCGCTGTCGCTTGGGAAGTGCTCCTCGAAGATGGTGCGATAGTAATACTCCTCCTTGTTCATTGGAGTGTTGATTGGGAAGCGCTCGGCTGCATGAGCCATCATCTCGTCGGTCACAGCCTCAGAGGTGATCTGCTTGAGGGTGTCGATCCAAGAGTAACCTACGCCGTCAGAGAACTGCTCCTTCTGACGCCAAGCCACGCTCTCAGGAAGCATGTCTGCGAAGGCCTCGCGGACGATCTTCTTCTCCATGACGGTACCCGGACACATCTTTGCCTCTGGATTGAGACGCATGGCAATGTCGAGGAACTCCTTATCGAGGAATGGTACACGACCCTCTACGCCCCATGCTGCAAGGCTCTTGTTGGCACGCAAGCAGTCATACTGATAGAGCTTAGCGAGCTTGCGGACAGTCTCCTTGTGGAACTCCTCTGCCGATGGAGCCTTATGGAAGTAGAGATAGCCACCGAATACCTCATCGGCGCCTTCGCCCGAGAGGACCATCTTGATACCCATCGACTTAATGACACGAGCCAGCAAGTACATTGGGGTCGATGCACGTACGGTAGTAACATCGTAAGTCTCAATAAAATAGATAACGTCACGGATGGCGTCGATACCTTCCTGGATGGTGTAGTTGATCTCGTGGTGTACGGTACCGATATGCTCAGCCACCTCCTTTGCCTTAGCCAGGTCAGGTGCACCCTTCAGGCCTACTGCGAATGAGTGGAGCTGTGGCCACCATGCATCGTGCTGATCTTCTGTCTCAACACGCTTCTGCGAGAACTTCTTAGCAATGGCCGATGTAACCGAACTGTCGAGGCCGCCAGAGAGAAGTACGCCGTAAGGAACGTCGCACATGAGCTGACGCTTAACGGCAGCCTCAAGGCCGTCCTTGACGTCTTCTACCGAAGCGGTGTTGTCCTTGACTGCATCATACTCCATCCAGTCGCGTACATAATACTTATGCATCTGGTGGTCGCGTGAGGTGTAGTAGCAACCTGGCATGAATGGCTCGTACTCATCGCAGAAACCTTCGAGCGCCTTGAGCTCTGAAGCGCAATAAACCTTGCCATCCTTATCATGGCCGATGTAGAGAGGAATAACGCCAATCGGGTCACGTGCAATGAGATACTCATCATTCTCCTCATCATAGAGCGCGAAGGCGAAGATACCGTTGAGCTGCTCCAGGAGCCAGTCGAAGGTCTTGGTCTTATCGGCCTTCAGCTCCTCATAGAGGGCAAGGATACTCTCACAGTCACTACCTGTCTTGAAGGCGTAGTCACTGCGACGACGGATTTCCTTATGATTATAGATCTCACCGTTGACGGCGAGGATATGCTTGCCATCAGGCGAAACGAGAGGTTGCTTACCAGAGAGTGGGTCAACGATAGAAAGTCGCTCATGAGCGAGAATAGCGGTCTTGCCGCAATAGATACCACTCCAGTCAGGACCACGATGACGGAGCTTCTGAGACATCTTGAGAGCCTTGGTACGAAGCTCCTGGCTCTGCTCAGCGATATCAAAGATACCTACAATACTACACATATTAAGAATACAGATTAAAACGATTGCAATTTTCTATTTGTCGATGCAAATATATAACATTTAGCAATAGTTTTAACCTATTTGCTATCATTATTTCTTTCTTGCAGGTACTTTTTATTTCAAATTGCTTCCATTTGCAAACTTAGTGTTTCATTTTTTAATCGTTTTGGATAATAAAATTGCAATTTGAAAGATACAAAGAAGCAAATAAAAGCAAAACGACACCCTAAATTGATTTTAGGATGTCATTTTACTATATATTATATCTATAAATGTAGCAAAAGAGGACGATATCGTCACTTTCACTAACATATCACAACGCTTTCACGACTTCTTATAACCTTTATCTACCTTTTGCAAGGATCAAGAAGTCCTTCATCTGCTCACGGTACCAATCCGAGCGTGAGTGATCTGCATTTCTCATGCAATAGGTGAAGCGCTGTGGCGTGGTGACGGTTCCTTTCTGGAAGACCAGTACGTAGCGCTTAGGCGGCTTGTGTGGAAGCGACTTGACCTCGTAGCTGCATTTGAGCGAGAAGCCGGCGAACTGACATTCGGCGCTGAAGGACTGCAGGACCTCGGGAGGAATGCAGACGGAGAAAACGCCGCCATCGACCAACAGATCGTATGCACCACGAGCCAGGACATCGAACGGAAGGCTCGAAGAATGACGCGCTCTACTCCTACTGAGGTCGGGACACTCAAGGCTCTTGTCGAAATAGGGAGGATTGCAGATGACGCTATCAAAAAGAGGTGATCCTTGCGCAAAGTCTTGAAAAGATTTGTGCACCAGCGTGATTCGATCAGCGAACTTCGACTCTGCAAAGTTCCTGCTCGCATCGATTATCGCGTTGTCATCGATCTCTACGGCCGTAATCTGCGCCTCCGGATAACGTTGCGCAAACATAAGCGACAGGACTCCGGTGCCGGTACCGACGTCAAGGATACGCTGGCCACCTTCGCCTAAGGTGCCAAGCAAGTCGCTGTCAGTACCGACCTTCATGGCGGCGTGCGACTGACAGACGGTGAACTGCTGATATCTGAAGAGATCGACGCTCATTGCTTCTTGCCTGACAGATTATTTCTTCCAGACGTTGACAATCTCGCCTACGTAAGCCACGTGGATGCCAAGGCCACGCTCATCGTACCACTGACGCTGTTCCAGTTGCATCAGATCGGCCTTAAACTGCTCAGTGTAGATTTTCTTGCACTCGATGGCAAGATCGGCCTCTGCGAAGATAGGATTGCCGAGGTCGGTAAACTCTGCGGTCAAGCCAGCGCCTGCCACCTTGTCTTCATCGCGACCGGAAGCGGTGCCGAGGTACTGCAGCTTATCGCGCATAGAAGCCGGGAAATGGGTGATGGTGAAGTAGTCGTTCTTCTCCATGAACTCGTAGGTGTAGCGGCTTGTTGAGACGTAGACTGTTACGACAGGCTTGTTCCAAAGCATGCCGAAAGTACCCCACGCGATGGTCATAAGGTTCATGTCGCCCGGCTTACCTGCTGCCACCTCAAACCATTCCTCATGGAACATCTTGAAGGCGTTGCCCTCGATGTCGCGTGGTTCGATCTTCTGCCACTGTTTGGCTCGCATGGTCTCGGCGGTCTCTGTCTGATTATCCATAGTTTCGTCTGATGTGATTTGATTGTCCGAACTCTTCTGGCATGAGGTAGCCAAAAGCAATGCGGAAATAAGGGTAAAGAATATTTTCTTCATCGTTGATTGTTAATTAGATCACAAATTGTTCCATATATCGCTTTGAGAGTCGCAAGCTATCAAGTACCTTCTCACGGCTACCCTCAAATGCGCGGTCTTCTACCTCGATGCAAGTAAAGGAGTCATAGCCGATGTCGGTGAGTGCAGAGATGTATCTACCCCAATTGACATCGCCAAGACCTGGAAGCTTAGGATGCATATAGTCGAGCGGATAAGCCATGATGCCACAGCGACGGAGCTTCTCGACATCGAGCTTGATGTCCTTGCAATGCACGTGGAAGATCTTGTCGCGGAACTCATAAAGAGGCTCGATGTAGTCGATCATCTGCCAGATGAAGTGCGACGGATCGTAGTTGATGCCGAGGTTGTCGTATGGCAGAATGTCAAAGACCTTTTTCCAGATGACAGGCGTGGTCATGAGGTTCTGACCGCCTGGCCACTGGGTGCGATCGAAGAGCATCGGACAATTCTCGATGGCGATGCGGACACCAAGGCGCTTGGCATGATCCAGGATCGGTGGCCAGACCTCCTTGACCAGTTCGAGGTTCTCCTCAACGCTTTTGGCAGAGTCACGGCCGATGAAGGTGGTCACCATGTTTACGCCTAACTGATGGCTTGCCTCGATGACCTTCATGAGATGCGAGACGTTATGCTGGCGCTTCTCCAAATCTGCATCCATCGTGTTCGGATAGAAGGCGAGAGACGAGATTTCGACACCCGTCTTTCTGCTGTATTCCTGGATATACGCAACCTTCTCATCGGTCAACGAATCCACGTCAATATGACTCACACCAGCGTATCTACGCTCCGCCTTACCTGCTGGCCAGCAAGCTACTTCCACACACTTGAAGCCCATTTGCTGAGCGGTATCCATCATCTCTTCAAAAGTCCATCCGTCGAGGATGGCGCTGACAAATCCGAGTTTCATATTTTCTTGGTATAGTTTTCAGTAATAGTTATTTCCTTTCCTTCACGACCAGATGCTATCGACGCAAAGATGACTCGCATGGCAGGAAGAACTGAAGCTGCAGAGATCGGGAAGCCTTGTGTCGACCCGCTCTCAAGAACTTCGATAAAGAGATCGCTCATGCCTGATGATGTCTGGTTATCATTGGTCTGTATCGGTTCTACATCCAACTGTTCGCGCGTACCATCCTGACCGATGATCTCGATGGCGAAGGCGGGGTTGTCGTAGATTCGCATGACACCCTTCGTACCATACAGGATAGTCGAATTGTCTTCCTCTCCGTAGTACGTCCAGCTCACGGTCATCGTTCCTATTGCACCGTCTTCCATCGTGTAGATGCAGATGGCGTTATCGTCCACGCTAATCAGTTCACCGTTCATGTCGGTCTTATCCAGTGTCGTCAGTACAGCCTTGACCTTGACTACGTTCTGTCCGAGGAGGTACTGTATCAGATCGGTCTTGTGTATACCCAGATCGGCCATGGCACCCATTGCAGCTTTCTGCTTGTCGAAGAACCAGGTACCTTTGCCTGGATTGATACTCCACGTCTCTGGACCTCCGTGACCGAAGGTGGTACGGAAGGACACCACGCGACCTATCCGACCTTCCTTGATCATCTTCCTGGCCATCTGATGCGCCTTGGTCAGACGCTGGTTCTGTGCGATCATCAGCGGGAGGTTAGCCTTTGTCGCAGCTTCGGCCATGGCTTCGCACTCTTCAAGTGTCGTTGCCATCGGCTTCTCACAGAGTACGGCCTTGCCGCTTTCGAGCGCCTTGATGCTGACTTCAGCGTGTGCCACATTGGCCAGGCTGATGACTACGGCTTCAATCTCGCCATCGGCAAAAAGTGCATCGAGCGTGTCGTATACTTTGCCACCATATTTTGCAGCCATCTCCTCTGCCCTACTGCGTGTAGGATTGTAATAGCCGACGATCTGCGCGTCAGGATTGGCATGAAGCTCGGGGATGTGTCGCACCTGTGCGATCTTTCCACATCCGATGATTCCTATCTTCTTCATTTCTTAGTAGTATATGGAGCGTGACGCAAGTAGAGCGCACTCTCGCGCAATCCTTGCAGGATGTTAGGCGTGCTGGCATATTCCAGTTCTACGACGAAGCCTTGAGTGCCAGCGGTTTTCATATTGCGGAAGATTGGTTCGAAGCCTACCATGCCGCTCTGACCGATCTCGTACTGATCCTTGATGTGCAGCATGGTGAAACGACCGGCGTACTTCTTCATATACTCCACCGGACTCACTCCGCCAACGACGGCCCAATAGACATCCATCTCGAAGAAGACATTCTCTGGCGTGGTATGAGTGATGAAATAATCCATCATCGTCGTGTCCTCTACCTTCTTGAACTCCTGGCTGTGGCTGTGATAGCCGAAGGTCAGACCTGCAGCGTTGCAGCGCTTGCCAATCTCTTCAATATATTGCGCTGTGACCTCAATATCATGCTTGCTCTCGAGCAATGGCAGCCACGACATGACCAGATACTTCACGCCGGCGTTGCGATGTGTCTCGATGCACTTGTCCCACCACTTCAGCGCCTCCTCGTAGTTGCCGCTCTTCAGTTCCTCAGCGGTCAGAGGTCGTGTGGTGTGCGATGAAACCAGCTTAAGACCAGCCTCCTCTATCGCCTTACGGAAGGCCACAGGAGACAATCCTGAGAGCTTGCCATCGTCATAGCTGGCAGCCTCAACACCGCTGAATCCCATCTGAGCCACACGCTTCAATACGTACTCATGGTTCTTGGCAAAGAGCTCTGGTGTGCCAATCAGCGAACGGAGCGAATAGAGCTGCACGTTCATGTCCACCTTCGGCGCCTCCACCTCATCCTTCAGTCGATAGCTGATGAAAGCGAACTTCTTGCTGTCAGGACTCCACGAGTTGACGTTGATCGTACCCTGACCACCGAACATCTCCATCAGTACCTCTGGCTCACCGCCTTCGGCTGGAATCATGCGGAGCTGCACGTTACGGTTGGCAAGGTGATCGCCAGGAGCAATCTCGTAGTCGTGATAGGCGATATAAACCACTTTCTTATTATCAGGCGAGATATGAGGGAACCACGAGTTCATGTCCTCGTCAAACGTCATCTGTGTCTGTTCCTTGCCATTGGCCTTCATTCGCCAAGCCTGCATACGGCCCGTGCGAACACTGTTGAACCAGATGTATTTGCCATCGGAACTATACTCAGGTCCATCGTCCAAGCCTGCAGCGGTGGTGAGTCTTCGCTCCTTGCCACCTTTAACAGGCTTTACCCATACGTCGGCATCAGGATCGTCGCGGAAAGCGCAATATGCCACCATCTTGCCATCTGGACTTATGCCATGCAGATAACTTGGACCGATAGGTGTCAGCTGACGAGGTTCGCCACCCTCTACGGGAACCATATAGACGTATGAATTATAAGCTTGCTGATTGCTGTTCGAACTGAGGCCAATCCACTTGCCGTCGGCCGAAATGACATGATCATTATTGCATTTCGTAATGCTTCCGGTAGAGATTTCTTCCAGGTCGGTCGAACCATCGGCTGCCATACGATAAAGTCGGCCGTCCTTATTCAGTAACAGCCACTTGCCGTCAGGACTCCAGTTTGGAGCTTCGACGGTGAATGGAAATTCTTTGATCACCTGAGCCGTACGGGTTTCGAGGTCATAGATTTGCAGATAACTGATTTCTGGCAGCGGATGTTGAGCCATAGCAAGGACTGGCAAAGCCATCGATAAAAGGAGAAAAGGGGTCTTCATAATATTATATGTGTATTGATGTTCTAAGATATATGCGCGGCAAAGATAAGAAGTTTTTTCTCATTCTCCAAACATTTCATCGCAAAAGATTTGGAAACACGGATAAATCTGCGTATCTTTGCACCGTTCTTTCTATTGCAAGCAAAGCACACCAAGCATAAACCAATAAAACTCTTTTCACATGAAAATACTTCCTGCTCTTACTGCATTCGTAGCGCTTGCTAACATAATTATTATACAGGCGCGAGAGGTGACCTCGTTCAACCAAGGTTGGGAATACTCCCGCGGCGTGATGATCCCTTGGGGCGTCTATCCGAATATCTACGTCCAGAAAGGCGACACCGTAGTCGATCTGCCACACTCGTTCAATGCCAAGGATCTGATGAACGATGACGGCTACTACCGCGGTGAAGGATCATACACCAAGCGTATGATGATTCCAGAGGAATGGAAGGGCAAGCGTATCTTCGTCAAGTTCGAAGGCGCGGCTCAGGTGGCCGACGTGCAGGTCAACTTCGTAGATATCTTCCAGCATAAAGGTGCATACAACGCCTTTGCCGTCGAACTCACTGATTATCTGGTGTATGGCAAGGAGAACTACATCACCGTCACCTGCAATAACGCGCATGACTTCAGCGTAGCCACCCAGTCGGGCGACTTCAACGTGCCTGGTGGCCTTTATCGCGACGTGTGGCTCGAAATCACTGACGACGTCTGCATCTCGCCACTCTATTACGGTTCGGAGGGTGTGTTGCTCCACCAGAAGCGCGTCACCGAGCAGCAGGCGGAACTGCAAGCCGAGGTGCATCTGCTCAGCAAGGGCGGCAGCTATAGCGACTGCGAGGTGAAGTTTGAGTTGCTCGATGCCGAGGGTAACACCGTGGCTACCCAGCGCACCACCACAATATACAACGATGAGGCGACGCTCAACCTCACGCTCAACCATCCTCACCTCTGGAACGGACAGGACGATCCTTATCTCTACACGATGGTCACCACCCTCTATCGCAATGGCAAGGAGATCGATCGCGTCACCGAAAAGACCGGCTTCCGCTATTTCACGATCGATGCAGATAAAGGCTTCTTCCTCAACGGAAAGCACCTGAAGCTGCGTGGCATCTGCCGCCATCAGGATCGACCTGAGATTGCCTCTGCTCTCCATCGCGAACATCACCTCGAAGACCTCAGCTTCGTCGAAGAGATCGGTGCAAATGCCATGCGACTGGCACACTATCCGCAGGCACATTTCATGTTCGAAGAGGCTGATCGTCGCGGCTTGCTCGTATGGGAAGAGATTCCTTTCATCAGCTTCTATTCGGGTCACATCCTTGACGAGAACCTGCGTCTGCAGTTGCGCGAGATGATCATCCAGAACTACAACCACCCATCGATCTTCTGTTGGGGAATTTTCAACGAAGTGCCTGGCGATCACATGGCTATCTCTTCGGAACTTAATACCATCGCACATCAGCTCGACCCAAGCCGACTGACCACTTCTGCCACTTGTTGGGAAGGCGAATTCAACTACATCACCGATCTCCTGGGTTGGAATAAATACTTCGGCTGGTACGATGCTACCGTCGATCAGTTCACCGAGTTCTTCGACAAATGGCATGCCGAGAATCCTCAGGTCAAGATAGGTCTGAGCGAATACGGTGCAGGAGCCGCATTCAGCCAGCACATCAGCCAGTTCAATGACGAGGAGGACAAGCGTGCCGGAGCTCGCAGCCGTTGGCACCCGGTGGAGAAGCAGACCAACTACCACCGCGCTCACATCCGCATGATTGCCGAGCGTGACTATATCTGGGGTTCGTTCGTCTGGAATCTCTTCGACTTCAGTTCGGCCATGCGCCGCGAGGGTGACACCAACAACCTCAACGATAAGGGCCTTGTCTCTTTCGACCGCAAGCGCAGGAAAGACGCCTTCTACCTCTTCAAGGCCAACTGGAACAAGCAGGAGAAGACCGTCCACCTCTGCTCGAAGGATTATACCGACCGACAGGAAAGCGTAACCGACATCATCGCCTTCACCACCGCCCCTAATGCCAAACTCTACCTCAACGGCAAGCTCATCGGCACACAGAAAACCGATAGTTACCAGACGGTTGAGTGGAAAGATATCCAGCTGCAGCCAGGTGTCAACAAGGTGGAGATCCGCACGGCACATGGCAATGATGCGGCTGAGTGGACGGTAAAGTAAAGTCGCGTCAGAAACACACCAAGAACGAGCTGTAGGTCAGCCAAGTCAGGAAATCGGTTCGACACTGGGAATGGGACGAATACTTTTTCAAATTGCCCTCATTGTTATATATTATGATATGGTGGGGAATAACGAAGAGGGAAAAAACGGAATAAACAAAATGGGGTAGTCACAAAGCAACTACCCCGGGCGACGAACGAGGGCAAACCCTCTCTCCTTGCAACTAGTGCAAATATAGTATATTTAACGTGAGTTCGTCGAAAAAAAAATTGATTAAAATTTGGTAAATAGCGATATTATTCGTATATTTGTAATAACCACAAAACAAATAAAACAAACAATATCGCTATGTTTACCAACGTACGTTATCTGTGAGAAGACAAACGGTTTCTTAATCGTTCTCTAATAGTTAATATTGTAGTTCTGTTATTCCCAAGAATATTTTCTCCAGTCAGAACTTTCAAAAATAAATGGTCTTTCTTTTGTCGTCTTCCAATATGACAATTGAGGATCATTAGAAATGTATTCGTTACAACTTGCGTCATACATATATCTACATTCCATTTTTATTCTCCAACTGTGTATATGTTCTGATGTGAACGCTATGACAACGTAAACTGGCTTAGACGGTTTTTCGCCTTCATAATATACCGTTCTTTGCTTATGCTCATGATCATCATACATTAAGAATTTGAGATTAGGGTATTCGCATATACCATAACATATCTTACCTCTAGGAAGATAATCAATCAAATTAAAAGCATCCGTTACCTTGTTAAAAATCTCTGGTTTATATATGTAATAAAAGAATGGTTGGATCTTCAGTTTGTAATCACTTTCTAACGGCTGAAGCTGAAAACCTACACATTTTTTGAAATCATGACTCAAATTGATAGGATATTCTTCCTTATCTTTATCAAGAACATAAATTCTTGTTAATTCGACAAGCTTCTTGACATCCCATAACTCTATGCCATTGTCTGCAATATACTCAACGATTTCTTTTGATAGTTCAACTTTATGGCAATTTGTTACAACTATTATTTTATGCTTGTATTCGTTTGGAACAGCAAGCTGAATGGCCTCAATTTGTTTTATTTCCAGGGGGGGACTATTTTTGCTATAGAATTTGAAATAATACATCCAGCCCTCTTTCCCAAGTGTGATATCTAGTTGCTTATTGACCGTAACTGCGCTTGAGGTTTCCTTTGTGTTTGTTGGTCTATGATACCCAGCTGTTAGTAATAAGCTACGCACGGCAGTCTTAAATGTAATTGAGTGATTTCTCCACCAAACATAGTTCCTATAATTTAACTTTTTGTCAATAATTTCTTCCAAATCATTGATAACTAATTTATTATATGCATGTTCATTATAGTTTACCTCCTCAATTCTAGGGTATCTATGCCTAAGTTCATTTGTTAATTTATTATACTTGTCAAGTGCTTCTTGATACCTTTTTGATGCATCTTGATTTGGTGAGTATTGCAAATAAGGACTATCAGTGGCTAAATCTACTGCTTTTTCTGATATTTTAGATACTTTGCCGATAATAATAGGACATATGCATGCTGCAATCACCAATACTATGACGAATGCTTGCACATTTGATGGGTTTGAATTGTTGGTATTTGCTATGAGTGAAAAGATTATGATGGCTATAAAAATAATAATGACGAAGGTTAGAAGACAGGAAGAGCTGTTGTTCTTGTCCTCGCGTTCTCTTTTCTCTCTTTCGTAGTTCGCTTTTGCTTGCTCATACTTTTCTATTTCCAGTTTCGAGACTTGATAATCTCCCAAACAGGGCTTTTTGCCCACTCGTGGATAATTTAACATGATGAAATCGTTTTATAGTGTATAATGTACGATCGATTCTGCTAGATCTATCAAACCGACACTGATTAAATAATTGAATATTGTTTCTGTATTGAAATTACCTTGGTTTCAATTTCTGCTTTCGCTTCTCAGTAAACTTTTGATCGCTTAATTCTCAACCGAGGAAAGCATTATACCTCTTGTAACTCTATAGGAAAAGGATCCGCATGGTCAGGTTTAAACGATTCTTTATTGAATAATTATTTATGGATTGCGGGGGGCAGTCACCACAGATCCCTTTTCAGCGCAAACGCCTCGTCGTAAGGAATGAAACTTCTATCTTCCTGGTGCTTGATCCAACCTACTTCCTGATGGCTCTGCTCGATAATCTCAGAGGTTGTAAGCTTGTCGTAACGCTCCATGACCTCGTTCATTGTCTGAATCTCGTTATCGGAAAGAACATCAGCAAACTCAGGAGCAACGACATGGAATTCGCTGCATTCCCTCTCGTGATGGATTTCGATGCGCTTTTCCAGGCCTACAACATTATCGTAAATCGTATCGTAATGCTCTGGCACAGGACCATACTGGATCGCGCGATAAGGGAGGCCGCTAATGGAGCGTCCTGTCTTACGATAGTGATGGAAGTCACAGTAGAACATCAACTTATTTAACTTCGTTGGTGTGATGCCATCATGTTTTGAAACAAGCCAGCACACCATCGACATCACACGCTGAGGGTCGCGCGCACCGTAGCCGTTCAAGAGCGATAGTGTGCCTGTCGTACCATAGAAAAGGGCAGTAATCTCATCATCGACGAACTTCTCCTGTGCAGCCTTGACCTGCTTCAATAGTTTGTTGTATTCGTTCTCGTCGAACGAGGCGCGGCTTGCCTCTAGCATCATCAGCATCGTCGATTTCTGCTCAATGGCTCGCATCATCTTGCCGTTCGACTCCGAAGGTACGCAACCGTCCTCGTAGCTCTTCCATTGGTTGGCACCGAACCCCATAATCTTGGTGATCTGCACATAGTTCATACCATAACGCTGACGAGTAGCCTTTATTTCTTCAGGAAACGGTATGCCATGCTTTACGCGCCACTGACCATACAACTCGTTCGTCCACAGCGCATCCTGACCGTTGCCAGTAAACTGCTCTCCGGTATCTTCGCATACATAATAACGAGTGTGAACCAAGAACTTCTCCTTGCGAAATTCCTGCTCCTCCGTTGTTTCTACTTCAAAAACCCTTCCACCTGTGAAAGGACTTTCCAATGTTGTAAGTGTCTTTGTCATAGTTATTTCTCTTCTTTATCTTTGAATGCATAGCAGATAGGATGCTCTGCCTCATGAAATGAGATGCAGATTGTCTGGCTGTTAGGTCTTCCCATTGAAATCTTGATGTATATTTCCTTGCTGTTCACATCCTTGCCAAATACCCACATATCTCCAAAAGGGATCGTATCAGAGATCGTTTCGACGTAGTCATTAACTTCGATCTGCCTGATAATCTTCTCACGATAGTTCTCTGGTATGCCAAGGGCTTTCAGTGCGTCACGGTTTTTGTCTCTGTTTATGAAGAAGATTCCCCAGATATCCAACTTGGGCATAAACTGGCGGAGAAAAGCTTCTACTTCTTGCTGTGATTTTACGATATTGCTCATCTTATATGTCATTGTGAGTGCAAATATACACTATAAAGTTCATTATTGCAAAATATTTCACGAAAAAGTGATTCGTAAACTCTATTATTTATTTTCTTATTCCATTTTGGAAAGAAGACGTTACAAATCAAGAGTAAGTGGCTATTCTATATCAGTTATCAGTTTATCAGTTTGGCTCTTTGAGGATAGAAAAGTGGTATCTTATATAATAAGATAAAGATCTAAAATCGTATTTTAAGATTGAAAAAAGTTTTTGATAAACTGATAACTGATAATTTTTTCAGGGAGGGAACTCATTGATTGTTGACTTGGATGACTTTTTATCAGTTATCAGTTTATCAGTTTTCAAAAATCATTTATTGGGTAGAAAGATTTGAAGCGTTGAAAAAAAATGAAAATTTTTGAAGAAATATTTTAGACCGCAACGGTATGTTAGTATCTTTGCACCGCGAATTTGAAAGGCTATACTTGCAACCGAAGTCAGTTATTACTTATGTCAACGGCCGGACAATAGTTATGACTGAAAAAAGGACAAAAAGATTTGGATAAAATGATAATTCTGTTTATCTTTGCACCGGTCTTTTCTACGCACAAGAAAGGCAATTGAGAGAAATGAGATTACAGCGAATACCCATTGATGGCGGCTTTACCTGTCCGAATCGCGACGGAACAAAAGGTATCGGCGGTTGCACCTTCTGCAATTCTGAAGCCTTTGCACCCTCCTATTGTCGCACTCACGCCAGCATCACGGAGCAGATTGAAGCGGGTAAGCGATTCTTTGCTGAAAAGTATCGTGGCGAGGTGAAATATCTGGCATACTTCCAGTCATTCTCGGGTACATACGCTCCTGTCGAGACATTACGCCAGCGATATGAGGAGGCTCTTTCTGCTGACGATGTGGTGGGGTTGGTCATCGCTACGCGTCCGGATTGCGTCAACGAGGAGGTGCTTGACTTGCTGTCCGAAATCAATCAACGCTATGCATTTTCCGAAGTCAATCAGCACGATGTGTCAGAAATCAATCATCACCCTGTTGTGACCGTGGAATATGGTGTAGAATCCTGCTACGATAAGACCTTGCAGCACGTCAACCGCGGCCATGATTTTGCCTGTGCAGAGCAAGCCATCCGCATGACGACAGCGCGCGGCATTGCCGTGGGTGTGCACCTCATCATCGGCCTTCCTGGTGAAACCGAGGACGAGATCCTGCAAGAAGCAGACATCCTCTCCGCCTTGCCTGTTACCTCGCTGAAGCTGCACCAGCTTCAGATCATGCAAGGTACACCGATGGCTACAGAATGGCAGCAGCATCCCGAGCGCTTCCTTTCACTCACGGCCGAAACATACGCAGAGCTCATCGCCCGCTTCGTGCAGCGTCTTCGTCCAGACATTCACCTCGAACGCTTCGCCGCCTCTGCCCCATCGCACATGGTACTGGCGCCACGATGGGGATTGAAACCGCAAAGAGTGCAAGAGATGATCGATAGATTAATACATTCGTCCCTTTAACTCCCATTATACTCTATAAAACTATGCTAGCCGAAGAAATAATTCAACTCATGGAGTCGTTGTTCGATCCTGATCAACGCAAGATACTGATGCGATTCTTTCGCACTGGGAAGGGACAATATGGTGAGGGAGATGAGTTCCTCGGCCTTAAAGTACCAGTCACAAGATCAATCGTAAAAGAGGTAAAACTGGAGGAAATAACATTCGAAGAAATAGACAAACTGCTCCGCTCAAAATGGCATGAGGTGCGCCTGTGCGGATTCCTCCTGCTCGTCCGACTGGCAGAAAGCTCGGTCAAAAAACAGAAGAAATCAAGCCTTCAGCTCCCCTCACTCGACGAAATTATCCGCTTCTACCTCGACCACGCTTCATGCGCCAACAACTGGGATCTGGTCGATCTCTCCACCCCTCGCATCGTAGGCCTCTGGCTCATGACACCAACCCTCATTTCTCCCGAAGAGAAACTCCAAACACTAGATACATTAGCCACAAGCGGCAACCTCTGGCAGCAACGCATCGCCATGGTAAGCACCTGGTGGACAACCCGCTACGGTGACCCCTCTTATGCGCTCCGCTACGCAGAAATGCTCCTTAATCACCCCCACGACCTGATGCACAAAGCCGTCGGCTGGATGCTGCGCGAAGTGGGTAAATCCACTCCTACCCTTCCAAGTTACGAAGGCAAACGAGGCTTCAACCTCCTCCGCGAATTCCTCAGCCAGCATGTGCATGAGATGCCTCGCACAGCCTTGCGTTATGCGATTGAGAAGATGGACGAGAGGGAGAGGAAGATGTGGATGCAGAAATGATTACCTTATCCCCCTGAAATACTCTTTCAGGAAATGGATATTGGATTGTATCAATTCGCGACCATGCTCTTCTCCATAGATAGAATTACAAGCAGCGTCAGGAAGCAGATTATTATCAACAAGATAATCCAAAAATGATTCATCCATCACCCATGGAAGCATTAGCATACCAAGACCCAATTCACTGGCATCTTTCTTGTCATAGTATGGATTATCTGCAGATTTAATAGCACATGCTGTTGGAGCTATACAGAAGTCTCCCATCGCATCAAGATACATGGCAATAGGCACCGCTGCTGGAATTTCATTATAGGCATTAGAACCATTGCTCATAGGCACATCAATGCCATGCAACTGCCTGTTCCATTCCCCGATCTGCGACTTGTCTTTCAGGAAGAACAGACACTTATCGCCATACTTTTCACGCACCTTAGCGGGAACGAGCTCAGCAGTTCGCATATTGCTCTCATGTTTAGATTTCATAAGTGCAAATGCTTTATCCTGTTTTCCCCAAGCTGTTTGTCCAAATGGCATCCAGACATTGTCCCAAAGCAATAAAGCTCCAGTAAAAGTAGTGGTCTTCATTGCTGTAATTTTCACCGCATTCGGCTCTGTAAATCCTGAATAAGGGACAGACAGCACCTCACCACTAGGGCTCTCAATTTTTACGCAATCTCTTTGACAATCAAATACCTTATAGATAGACATCTCGCGATAATCCATTGCTTTTATCTTCTTTGCCAAAAGCTGAGCATTGTCCGATTCCTCACCTTCGCACATAGCAACAAACCATTCGGGAGCCGTCACATTCATCGGGCCAATCTTTACCTTAACGCTGGCATACGACATTGCACAATAGGACGCTTCTGCTCGTGGATCAATCTTTGCAACCTTCTCTTGGTACTGCGACATCTCATCCTCAGCCTTGTCAGTCGTTGTCAGATAGTTCTTTGTCAGCAGCCACATCCAGATGTTGCGCAACAAGAAAGGAGCATCAGGATGGTCTGCTTTCACCATTTCGTAGGCAAAAATACGGTATTGCTCATTCACTGGCGCCTGCTCAAAACGCTTGTCCAGCTCAGCATAAATAGCCTTGGCAACCTCTTCAAATCCCAGATTTTCAGGATTCATAAACTGATCTTCAAAAGCTGACTGCATGACGTTCCATACCAAGAACTGAACATCCTCCAGATGTATCTCGTCAGGATAATAATCGTCCACATCGACCGAATAGAAGGGCAACGGACGAGCATAACGCTTCATGTGCATTTCGACAAACGATCGCCAGATGCCAAGATCGCACACCACATCCTCGAAATAATGTGACACCATTAACGCAATGCTCTCCCTCATTTCCCGATCTATCTCTCTACCTACCTGTGTCTTTCCGATAATGTCGAATAAAACGTTAGCAAGGTTATTATAATAAAGGTCGGTCTTAAATGCCACCATATCAGGGTGAAACATTCTGAAGTCATCTATTTCGATTGCTCTCATAATTTGTCCGACAATAAACTATTCATACATCGCTTATAGCCTTGATTTGAACTGCCCAGAAAGTTGGGGCAGTTCAATTTTAGAAGATGTTCGGAAGAAAAAACATTTTTTGCTTCAACACCGAAAACTCTCCTATCGTTGCAAACCAAGCATTGGGTTAACCCTTATCTCCTTTTCCCTTGAGCCGTTTCTGTTCGACTTCAAACTGGTCGATGAAGTGTATCTCAACGGGTGAGAGCTCATATTTTGTTCGCTCACGGAACTTATCATACTCTGCATTGGCTTTCTGCTTGGCTATCTCGGTACTTATCTTGCCGGCATGAGTGAGCAATTCTCGATTGCTGAGACGAAGAAAATCATCGAGTTTCTGCACCCAGTCTTTCATATACATCGGGATGTGAGCCTTGGCTTGAAGTTCGGCAAATTCAAGATAGAGGTTGACGATGCGGTTCAGCGTATCCACCTCGTCTGCATTGAGGTAGTTCTTAGCAATCTCAGCATCTGAGCGTCGAGGCAAAGGTCCTGTCCAGGAGGTAAGCCCCATGAAGTCCTTTTCGGCATCGGCACGCTCGTAAATGACCTCAGCAGCAGTGTGACCATGAGCAGAGAAATGCATCTTGTTCTGTACGGTCTTGAAGAAGAGTTGAGTGGTTTCAACGCGAGGGTCGTAGTCGATACTGGTGGCATAGATGGCGAGCACTTTGCGATAAAAGATCTTCTCGCTGCTACGGATGTCACGGATGCGTTCGAGCAACTCGTCAAAATAGTTTCCTCCACCTGCACGTTTCAGCAACTCGTCGTTCAGCACGAATCCTTTCTTGAGATATTCCTTGAGAACAGCTGTTGCCCACATTCGGAACTGCACACCACGATGAGAGTGAACGCGATAGCCGACGGAAATGATCATGTCAAGATTGTAGAACTGCACGTTTCTTTCAACAGTTCTGCTTCCTTCATTTTGAACTGTTGCAAAAAATGCAACAGTTGAATCTGGATTTAGTTCTCCGTCCTCATAAATATTCTTTATATGTCGACTGATTGTCGATTTATTTCGCTGAAATAGTACGGCCATTTGGTCGATGGTCAGCCACACCGTCTCGTCCTGAAGTTGTACTTCAAGCTTTGTCTGCCCATCTTCCGTTTGGAAGAGTACTATTTGACCTTTATTATCTTTATCCATACTTTATTTATCGGTTGCGATCTTAATGCTTTCTCCATAAATCATCGGGGACATTGCCAGACAATCTCGGCAAGCATAGAGCATCTCGTTGGTCATCGACAGACCTTCTCTGAGCCCTTCAATTCTCGGGGCAAATATAAGAATATTTTCAAACTTATCCAAAGGTTATCGTGGATTTGTTGATTTTAGAAGATCATTTTGATGCGATTGCTCAAAATACAAGGACTTTTGGTCAAGACGTTGTCATGATTGTCATTGTCATTAATTGTCATTAAGGATTTTCAAACCTAAAGATTTGGCATTCTCGATGAATTTGCTTATCTTTGCACCCAAAAACAGACAAAATATGCAAGCAATCTCAATCAAACAACCTTTTGCCAGCTTGACGGCTGCGGGGATCAGAGATCTGGACATCTCAAACCGTGACACGAATTATAGGGGGCGTGTGCTGATACAAGCCTCGTCAAGACGCGTCGGCAGGGATTGTGGCAAGGATATGAGTGCCGACCAGTATTCCCGTCTCAGAAATGCACAGGCACTCGGCTTTGTGCCTTACGATGAGGAGGTTCCACTCTCAAGCGTCATCGGCTTCGCTGACCTGATCGATTGCACCACAGAGGCAACTTCCTCGCCTTGGGACACGGGCAATGGGGTGAGGTGGATGCTTCAGAATCCGAGAATCTTTGACCAGCCGATCACTGGCTTCAAAGGCAAACAGGGACTTTTCGACGTCGCTGACATTCAGGAAGATCAGCTACCACCTTATCACGAGCCACAGAGAGCGTGGTCGAAATATGAAGAAGGCGTGGCTTCTCTTTCGATGACCGATGAAGAGATCGACCGACAGCTAGATTTCTGGCCAATCTCGCTCTGCATCTGCAGCGATGGGTTGACCGATCCGTACCTGGACGGCAAGCACCCAAAGCCGATCTCAACGATCAATCTGGTTTCTCCGACAAGGACCATCACCTATCGGGTAAAGGACGTAAGGCGATGGGAGGACACACACTTCGGTCAGCCGCTCTCCTATCTTTCTATTGAGCTGCTGTTAAAAAGATAAAGAGCAAAAATATCACCACCTTCCTTGGCGAAAGTGGTGATACTTTTTTTCAGTCAACTGTGATCTGTGATTACTGTAATTAACTCACTTGTCCTTACTCCCGCCCTCCCCTTGTGGGAGTTCAGCAGGTTGCGGATGTAACTGTCTATGCCGAAGATCGAACCACAGTAGATCAGGATCTGGGCGAAGATGTAGAGCACCGAGTCATGGATCTCTCCTGGCGGTGGCATCAGCAAAGCTACGAATGCCAGTATGATGCCAAACGCCAGGAGCCCTATAGCTGTCCACTCTTTAAGGTTGGGTCGCATAAGTTTACGAACTTATAGTCAGAGTGTCGGTTAGACATGCACAGCGATCAATAGCTGACAGAAGGAGTGTCATCGCCACCAGAAGGCTGACCACCGCCACCCGATGTGGTTCTCGTGAACAGAATCACAGATAAACAGAGCCGAAAAATATCCGAGCCGAACTTTATATAATACAATTATATACCCTTATTTTACCCCTCTTTTTCGCTTTTGTTCATCTGTGATCTGTTCAAACTGTTCGAACAAACACTGTGTGTGACTATACGCTTCGCTACGATGACGATGGTACAACGATGCCGTCACGAAACGTGACACCATAATGTTCCATTTTGCCTATTGGCTCATAGCAAACCAGCACTCGCACCACTCATTTTGTTAAACTCAGCGTTAAAATCTCAATAATCATAGATTATTTGAGAAATTCTTCTTATCTTTGCACTCCTAATTTGGATAAATCCGCAATCACTCAAACAAAGCGTCAATCATGGCAGTACCAATATTCGAAGATTTTCTTTACCCATTCCTATTGCAGATTCGCGACAAGGACGTAAATACAAAAGAGATGAAACAAGCTCTCATCGAACACTTCCACCTCAGCGAGGAGGATTGTGCGCTGATGACCAAGAGTGGTTCTTCGTCTCAGGTTAGCGACCGCATCAATTGGGTACGCCAGTACTTGCGCAGAGCTTTGTTTGTGGACATTCCGCAGCGAGGCGTTTACCGCATAACGGAACGTGGCAAGGATTATCTGAAGAACCACACCGACCTTCGCAAACAAGACCTTATGGCTTATCCTGAGTTTGCTGCATACGCAGGTGGTTCGGTGACAACAAAAGTTGATACCATACCTACACCTGCCGTTGAAACCGAACTCACACCAACCGAGATGCTGGAACAAGCCTATCACAGCATTGTGGACGATCTCGCTGCCGACCTCCTCCAAAAGACGCTTGACCAATCGCCTCAGTTCTTCGAGCATCTGGTGGTTGACCTGTTGGTAAAGATGGGGTATGGAGGTTCGTTTGCCAACTCTGCCAAGGTGACGCAATACGTGCATGACGATGGGATTGACGGAATTATCTACGAGGACAAGTTAGGCCTTGACAAGATCTACATCCAAGCCAAGCGTTACAAGCCGGACAACACCATCGGCAAGCCACAGATTCAGCAGTTCGCTGGTGCGCTTGATGAGCAGAAGGCAACGAAAGGCGTGTTCATCACCACGAGTAGCTACAGCAAAGAGGCACGCTCATACGTTGACAAGCTCAGTAAAAAGATAGTACTAATCGATGGTCAGGAGCTGGCTCGCTACATGATAGAGTACAATGTGGGCGTAAGCACCAAGCACGTCTATGAAGTAAAACGAATTGATTCAGATTATTTTGAAGAGTAATGGCAAACCAAGCATTTATACAACTGTTCAACAAAGGCAAAGTATCACTTAGCCAATGGAAGCCACAGACGGAAAGAACGTCTGAGGCAACTTTTGATGTGATTGATTTCTTCTGTTGTGGTGGTGGAATGTCATTAGGCTTTGCCTCTCTACATGAGTTTTTCCGAGTCCTAGGTGGTATTGATATCAATAGTATATCATTAAAAACGTATGAGTTGAACCATGGAACACCCGTCCTGAATGCTGACATCACAACGATTTCGCCAAACTCAAATGTTATCCGACAGACTTTCAAGTTAGAGAAAAATCGTCCATTGGTAGTAATCGGATGTGCTCCATGCCAAGGTTTTTCTGCTCATCGCAAGAAAGATGGAGATAAACCCGAAGATGAAAGAAATACATTGATTGGTTACTTCTCTGACATTGCTGTAAATCTGAATCCAGACTTTGTGGTAATGGAGAATGTCCCCGAGATACTTACAGGCAAATATAAGAATCATTATGAAGAAGCCAAGAAGGTTTTTACTCAAAATGGCTATTATGTGGTTCAACGAGTTTACAATGCAGCTGGCTTTGGTGTTCCTCAAGCAAGAAATAGAGCAATAATTGTTGCTTCAAAATACAACGACTTTGTGCTGCCTGATGAAATGCTGACAGACGAGGAATACAAGACGGTACGTGATGCCATTGCAGATTTGCCTCATGTTGACGCAAGACGTCAAACACCAATGACAGACAAATACCATCGTTGCTCAACTCACAAACAAAGTACGGTTGATGTAATAGCACAAGTGCCGCACGATGGTGGTAGTCGTCCGAAGGGTGTTGGACCTAAATGTTTGGATAAAGTGAATGGCTTCAGCGATGTTTATGGTCGATTAAGTTGGGATAAGCCTGCTATAACTATTACACAATATGCCAGAAATCCTGCAAGCGGCAGATACTCCCACCCAGAACAGGCTAGAGGATTGACCATTCGTGAAGCCGCACGACTACAAAGTTTCCCTGACGGTTATCTTTGGAATGGTAGCTTGGGAGATAACTTTAAGCAAATAGGAGAAGCAGTTCCTCCTCTACTTGCATTGGCAATCGCTACTCAAATAGCATTAACAATCAAAAATCAAGAGAACAATGAACATAACATATAAATGCATAGATAGTTTCTGTGGTGCAGGAGGATTATGCTTGGGCCTTATAAAGGCAGGCTTCGATGTTCTCTATAGTTTTGACATTGAGGCAAAAGCCATAGCTACAATAAAAGCCAATCCTCAGTATTTCAAAAGCCATAAAGCTGAAACACGCGATATTTATGACGTAAATCCTGCAGAATTATTAGAGTCACTCAACCTTAAATCTGGCGAACTTGATTTGTTGGCAGGTGGCCCTCCATGCCAAGGTTTCTCTGTCCAAAGAATTGGTGCCGACCTTGATGAGCGAAACCATCTTGTAGAGGAGTACATAAGCAAAGTCATAGCTATCCGTCCCAAGATGTTCATACTTGAAAATGTTCCTGGAATTGAAGGTAAGCGAGGCAAGAACATCTTGCATAGTGCGTTGGCGAAGGTTGAAGATAGCGGTTATTACATTCACGAAAAGATACTCGACGCGCAAGACTATGGTGTTCCCCAGCGTAGAAGAAGGGTCGTAATTATTGGCGAGAGAAAAGACCATGATTCCCCTCTCTTTGAATATCCAGAGCCTCAAGAACACAAAATTACTGTAAGAGAAACTATTGCACATCTCCCAGAACCTCCAGAAGACGGAAGTGAGCACCCAAGCGTGTCCTTGCATCGTAGAGACCGATTGTCTGCAAAGAATATTGCACGTTTGCAAGCGTTAAAGCCAGGACAAGGTCGCGATTTCCTCCCTCCTGAGCTGCTTGCAGATTGCCATAAGGTTAGTTCAAATGTAATTGGGCATAGAAATGTTTATGGTAGAATGCCTTGGGATGATGTTTCCCCTACGATAACTGCACGCTTTGATAGTTTTACACGAGGAATGTTCGGTCACCCAGAACAAAACCGAAGCATTTCCTTACGCGAGGGAGCTATGCTACAAACCTTTCCTGAGGATTTCGTTTTTGTAGGAAATAAAGTCGACATAGCACGCCAGATAGGTAATGCAGTTCCTGTAGCAATGGCTATGGCTGTGGGATTGCAAATAAAAAAATGTCTTGACAAATGGAACAACTGAACAACATACTTGCCGAATACATAAAGCGCCTTGGCAACGACTACAAAACAGCCATTGCAACAGGTAACGCTACACCAGAGCTATCGTTTCGTCCTGCTTTGGATGATTTCCTCGTGCAGATGTCTGGTTTCATAAATCGTAAAATTGACAGAATCTTTGAGCCACGCCAACAGGGAAAATACGGCCGTCCCGATTGGTTGTTCAGCAACAAGGACACAATGGGCATCTATGGTTACGTAGAGGCTAAGGGCTTCAATCCTGATGTTGTACTTAATCCTGCTGATTATGAGGGACAGGTGAAGCGTTACCTCTATTTGGGTAATCCTGTGATTCTTACCGATGGCGTTGATTTCATTGTCTACAATCCAAATGGTACTTCATCTTTAACGTCTGTCTGTAAAAAGCCTATCAACTGGGATGCGCCAGAACTGAATTCGGACATTTTCCCAATGTTCAAGGAGTTTTTCAAGGAGGAAGGATTCAGAACTATTGGTGAGAAACAGCTTGTAGCCGAACTCTCTAAACGAGCAAAGCATCTTTGTGAGGATCTTGAAGGAATACTTGAACTTGATGAGGATGAGGCTGAAAATGAAACAGAAAGAAAAACAATCGTTTCGCTGAAACATCTATGGGATGTGGCAGCCAAGAGTCATGATAAGTCACTTGCTGACAATCATACCTTTGCGGGCTTTGTCGCACAGATATTGGCTTTCGGTTTGCTCTACGCTCATCGTTATGTAAACGAGAAGCACATCACTCCTGCAGAGAAATATCAAAAGTTACAGGTCTTCTGGAACTCTCCATCATTCAAAGTTCAAGCATTACGTCTTCAACCATTCAAGACCCTTGTGAATGCACTTGCAGATGAACTCAACTCCTCATTCAGCAAGATTGGCATTTGGTATGATAATACCAGACGTATGCTTTCTTGTATTCGACTATCTGATCAGCAAATCAGCACTCCGAACTTCCATGAGCTCTATGAGTCCTTCCTTGCTGCTTATGATGGTAAGACAAGAAGCGACTTTGGCGCATGGTACACGCCTATGCCATTGGCTGAGTACACAGCAAAGTTTGTTGATGCCATTCTTCCAACTGTATTGCCTGGAGAAAACGTTCGTGATAAAGCCATCAAGGTAATTGATCCTTGTTGTGGTACAGGGACTTTCATCGAAGCTGTCCTTAACAAGATTACCCTTCTTGAAGGCTCTCAGATTATCGGCTTTGAGATTCTTCCAGTACCATACGCTTTGTCCAACTACCGCATTTCCATGTTAGATATTACTGACAACACGGATATTGAGGTCGTTCTTACAAATACCTTGAGCGATTCGACCTTCAAACAAACACGCATAGAAGGTGGCGCTGATGATGTTGTTTCTACGTTCTTCCTTAATGAGCAACGAAGAGCGAAGAAACTCTCCGAACCTCCACTGACTGTAATAATTGGCAACCCTCCATGTTCAGACTCTGTTGACATTAGCAACGAGGGCAAGATTATTGCAAAACTGATGAACGATTTCCGTCCGACAGTTCGCAAAGGCCGCTCCAACAAACAAAAGCAGTTAGCAAACGAAATGACCAAGTTCCTGCGTTGGTGTCTGTTTAAGGCAGAGAAGAGCCGTCCTTCCGTCTTTGCGCTTGTTCTACCTTCAACCTTCGCGCAGAACGAATCCTTTGTCAATGCTCGAAAGTATTTGGTAGAGCATGTTAGCGAAATGTGGATTTTGGATTTCGATGTCGACAACCGTGCTGGTCATAATGCAGAAAACCTTTTCAATACGCTGCAGGGAAGACTGCTGCTTATAGGCACGTTGAGGGAGCTTGATTTATCAATACCTCACATACACTATAAAGGCATTTATCCACTCAGCAAACGCGAGAAGATAGAATTCTTCAATGCTGATGTGAACTTATCAGATTGGGATGAGGTTAAGATTGGCAAGAAATATCTGCTGAAACCTACATTGGAAGTTGACGAAGAGTTGTATTCTAACTTCTGGCACCTAAAGTCAGAGGACGAGCCAGCTATCTTTGACCGTGATTGTTCGGGATTGAAACTAGCTCCAACTCATCTGCTTGTACATTTCTCAAAAGGTACATTGAAGCGTCGTAGCCGTTTTATTGCAGACGAGAACAATTCATACGAACAAATCAAGGACCGCTGGTACAAAGGACAGACAAAGCTACCTGCACAAAAGAAGCTGACCCGTGAGGTAAAGATTGCCCTCGCTAATAGTGATATGAGAATTGTTGACTATTCTTTCCGTCCATTCCTTACTGCCAACTTGATTCTTGACAATCCCCTAATGGATGCATTGAGAAATACCCCAGGAGGTGGTATGCGTGAACGTCCTGAAGTGCAAGCTGCATACAACGACGAGGGCGTATTTGGTTTCGCAGTCGCACCTGCCCCTGCTGATATTAGCCCTGTAATCAAGAAGTTCTCTTCATTCTGTTGGAACATACCGGACAATGACCTTGCAACACGAGGCAATGCTCATATCTTCTGCAATCGCTTCCCTAATTATAAAGCAGGAAGCAAAGATTGGGAAAGCAAGGCTGTTACAAATGTAAACAGCAAATTGCTCAAGTTACTTGTTGCTCGATTCGATGTTCCTGCAGAACAATTAACCGACGAAATTGTTTACTATTCCTATGCATCCTTGAATTCAGACTTCTACATGAAGGCGTTTGAAGGCAAGTTGCACACTGTAGCAGGAGAATGGGCATCAATTCCTGTAACTGCAGACAAGACAGTGTTTGAAGCTATGGTTGGAGTTGGCAAGGCAATGGCGAACATCGAACGAAAAGAGTATAAAGCCAAGGACACTACATTAACATCAGTTTTAGGCAATGTGGTATTAGAATCTTATCAAGAATTTGAACTGCATAGTAGCAAGGCTTCCGATGGTAAAATCAGTCTTATGGATGATCATGGAACTCCAATCGTTTCCTTTGATGTTCCTGATTCGATCTTGCGTTTTGAAGCCTCTGGCTACAACATCATTGACCAATGGCTCAAGTACCATAGTTATGCCTATTATCGCAAAGCGTGTTCAAGCGAAGACATACATGACCTCTTCAACCTTATTGGAAGAATTGCTGAATATCAGGTAGAAACATCTAAGAGTGATGAGATAATGAGAAGGATTCTCGAAGGTGAGTTAGTTAAACCTATCAAGTAAACCCTAATGACCGAAGGCAACATAATAGATATGCTCGGAGATGGCACCGTGCAATTCGATAAAGGAGACATTAACATTGTACGTGACGGCAAGGAGTATGACGTTCTTGAAGTTATGAACAGAAGAGAGAACAAATCACAGATCACAGTTGAACAGAAATTGAATTTGCAATAACGCTTGATGGCCTCGCGATATCGAGAAATAAGCAAACGAATACGCTAGACAGACAAAAATATCACCACCTTCATCGCGAAAGTGGTGATACTTTTTTGAAGCTATAAGGAGCGGAAAGATAGGATAGCTCCCTATGCTTCGGATATTAGCAAATGGACACAATTACATGTTTGTCATATTCCAATTACTTGAAATACTTGTCGATAGCCTCAGCGGTCTTACGGCCGCTGGCGATGGCACGGACAACGAGAGAAGCGCCTGAAGCAGCGTCACCGGCAACGAAGACGTTGGCTGGGAACTGTGGTTGCTGTGGCTTGATGAAGCCCATGGCGAGGAAGACGATGTCGGCCTTAATGACCTCGACCTCACCGGCTTCGACCATGATAGGACGACCGCCTTCTGGATTTGGCTTCCAGTCGATTGGCTGCACTTTGACGCCGGTGAGCTTGCCATCCTTGCCGAGGAACTCAAGGGTGTTGATGTTCCAGCGACGGGTACAACCCTCTTCGTGGCTTGAGGTGGTCTTGAGGATCACTGGCCAGTTTGGCCAAGGAGTAGCGTCGTTATGACCTACTGGTGGCTGAGGCATGATCTCGATCTGAGTGACGCTTTTGGCACCCTGACGATGGCTGGTACCGATACAGTCAGAACCAGTATCACCACCACCGATGACGAGGACATCCTTACCCTTAGCAGTTACGCGCTCATCCTTTGAGAACTCCATGCCAGCGAGGACACGGTTCTGCTGACCGAGGAGCTCAAGTGCGAGGTGAACACCCTTCAAATCACGGCCAGGGATGTTGATATCACGAGCCACTGGAGTACCGGTTGAAACTACGTAAGCGTCAAAGCCAGCAAGAACTGCATTCTCCTCAGTGAAGTCCTGTGCAGCGAGCTTCTCAAGCGAGATGGTGGTGTTATAGACGAACTTGACACCCTCCTGCTCCATCACCTTGATACGACGATCGATGATGTGCTTGTCGAGCTTGAAGTTAGGAATACCATAACGGAGAAGGCCGCCAGCGGCTTCGTTCTTATCGAATACGGTTACCTCGAAGCCCTTGTAGTTAAGCTGGTTAGCGGTTGCCAAACCTGCAGGGCCACCACCGATGACTGCTACCTTCTTGCCGTTGCGCTCAGGGTTCTCGATGGTCACATAACCTTCGAGGAAAGCGCGTTCAGCAATGGCACATTCGTTCTCACGGTTGGTGACTGCCTGACCAGTGGTGAGGTAGAGGACACAAGACTTTTCGCAGAGTGCAGGGCAGATACGGCCGGTGAACTCAGGGAAGTCGTTGGTCTTCTTGAGGATCTTGTATGCGGTTTCCCACTCTCCGCGATAGAGAGCGTCGTTCCACTCAGGATCCTTGTTACCGAGTGGACAAGCCCAGTGGCAGAATGGCACACCGCAATCCATACAGCGGCTTGCCTGCTCCTGGCGGTCTTTTGTATTGAGTGTCTGTTCAACCTCGCTGAAGTCCTTCACACGCTCGTGAATTGGACGATAACCTGCGTCCTTGCGAGGTACAGTTAAAAATGCTCTTGGATTTCCCATATTTGTTAATTCATAATTATTAATTCATAATTCATAATTTTGGTTTCGCGCAATTCATAATTCATAAAAGGACTTTTCGTCTGCAAACAATTATGAATTATGAATTGTGAATTATGAATTAAATCACTCCTGAATAGCCTTAATCTTCTCCTGCAACTTGCGCACCTTCTCCTCCTCAAGTACACGCTTGTACTCGATAGGAATGACAAGGACGAACTCCTCGACGTAACGGTTCCAGTCGTCGAGCATACGGCCGGCGAGAGGTGAACCGGTGTAGAGATAGTGCTTGCGGATAAGTTCCTTAAGTTCCTTACGGTAAGCAGCTTCCTCTACGAGGCTGATCTCCACCATGTCCATGTTACAGAAGTAGTCGAAGTTGTGGTTCTTGTCCCAGACGTAAGCCAAACCGCCAGACATACCGGCAGCGAAGTTACGACCTGTCTCGCCAAGTACTACCACACGACCGCCGGTCATGTATTCGCAGCAGTGGTCGCCAGCACCCTCGATGACGGCAGTGGCACCCGAGTTACGTACACCGAAGCGCTCGCCTACTCGACCGTTGACATAAAGCTCACCAGTGGTAGCGCCATAAAGGCCGGTATTACCTGCGATGATGTTATCCTCTGGCACGAAGTCCTTGCTTGAACGAGCTGGTGGCAGGATCGAGATGCGACCACCAGAGAGGCCCTTGCCGAAGTAGTCGTTCGACTCACCTTCGAGCTTGAGGTTCACGCCCTTAACGGCAAATGCACCGAATGACTGACCTGCAGAACCCTTGAACTTGATATTGATAGTACCGTCGGACAAACCAGCCTCACCGTACTTGCGAGCGATCTCACCAGAGAGCATCGTACCCACTGCACGGTCGGTATTCTTGATGGCGAAGTCGAGGTTGACCTCCTCGCCTGTCTCGATGGCAACCTTAGCGGCCTTGATGATCTCCTCATCCTTCACGCCCTCCACCTTGGTGAAGGCGCCACGATCCCAGTAGAGAGCCTTATCTGTCTCTGGCTGAGCGAGAAGACGGCTGAAGTCGATAGTACCCTGCTTGGTGTTAGGATCAGCTGCATTGACCTCGATGAGATCGGTGCGGCCGATGATCTCCTTGAGCGAATGAACACCCATTTCAGAAAGGTACTCGCGTACGTGCTCGGCCAGGAAGGTGAAGAAGTTGACCACATAGTCAGCCTTGCCCATGAAGCGAGCGCGGAGCTTCTCGTCCTGAGTAGCCACACCCACTGGACAGGTGTTGGTGTTACACTTACGCATCATGACACAACCGAGGACGATCAATGGCAGAGTACCGAATGAGAACTCATCAGCACCGAGCATAGCCATCGCAACGACGTCGCGAGCGGTCTTCAACTGACCATCCGTCTGCAGACGCACCTGATTACGCAAACCGTTGATTACGAGTGTCTGCTGTGTCTCAGCGAGGCCGATCTCAGGCGAGATACCTGCGAAGCGCATTGAGCTGGCTGGCGAAGCACCCGTACCACCCTCGGCACCCGAGATGACGATGAGGTCAGCCTTAGCCTTAGCCACACCGGCAGCGATGGTACCTACACCGCTCTCAGCAACGAGTTTAACGCTGACAGCTGCGGTTGGGTTGATATTCTTGAGGTCGAAGATCAGCTGTGCGAGGTCCTCGATCGAATAGATATCGTGATGAGGCGGAGGCGAAATCAGCGAGATTCCAGGGATAGCGTTACGTGTCTTGGCAATGATCTTATTGACCTTGAAGCCAGGCAACTGACCACCCTCACCAGGCTTAGCACCCTGTGCCACCTTGATCTGAATTTCTTCTGCATTGACCAGATACTCAGCAGTTACGCCGAATCGGCCAGAAGCAATCTGCTTGGTCTTGCTCGACAACGAAACGCCATCGATCTCAGTGTGGTAGCGCTCGTTGTCCTCACCACCCTCACCGGTGTTACTACGTGCACCGATCTTATTCATGGCGAGTGCCAGAGCCTCATGAGCCTCGATGCTCAATGCACCGAATGACATTGCACCCGTGACGAAGTGACGTACGATGCTCTCGGTTGGCTCAACCTCCTCAAGTGGAGTTGGTGTAGCAGCCTTCTTGAAGCCGAAGAAGTCGCGGATGAAGATTGGCTTCTCCTTGTCATCGACCATGCTCTCCCACTCCTTGAACTTCTTATAAGAACCCAGGCGTGTAGCAATCTGAAGGTTAGCAATGGTCTCAGGATTCCAAGCGTGGAGGATGCCGTCCTTGCGGTAGTTGAACTGACCATTATTTGGCAGGAACTCATTGACCTCCACTGGCTTGAAGCCTTCATCGTGCAGACGGATAGCATCACGAGCAATGTCGCGAAGGCCGATACCGCCGATGGTAGAGATCTCTGTACCGAAGTAGCGACGGAGCAGATCCTCGCTCAAGCCGATGCTCTCGAAGATCTTGGCGCCACGGTAAGAGCGGATGGTCGAAATACCCATCTTCGACATGATCTTCTTCAAGCCCTTATCGACTGCCTGGATGTAGTTCTTCTCAGCGGTGCTGTACTCCTCCTGGATCTTGTGCTTCTTCACGAGATCGTCAAGCACAGCGAAGGTCATGTAAGGACAGATAGCCGAAGCACCGTAGCCGAGGAGCAATGCAGCGTGCATTACCTCACGGATCTCACCTGACTCGACGATCAACGCTGTCTGTACACGCTTCTGAACGCTGATCAAGTAGTGATGTACGGCTGAAACAGCGAGCAATGAAGGGATAGCAGCGTGTGTCTCATCGAGATCACGGTCGCTGAGAATAATATAGTTAACACCCTCATCGACACTCTGTTCTGCCTGATGACAGAGATCCTCGATAGCCTGACGGAGGCCGCTTGCACCCTTCTCGATCTCGAAGAGGATTGGCAGCTTCACGGTGTTGAAGCCCTTATAACGGATGTTGCAGAGAATGTCGAGCTGCGTGTTGTTCAATACTGGCTGTGGCAGACGCACCATGTGGCAGTTGCTCTCATCTGGAGTCAGGATGCCGTGACCTACACGACCGATGTACTCGGTAAGGCTCATGACGAGCTCCTCACGGATTGGGTCGATAGCAGGGTTGGTAACCTGTGCAAACTGCTGACGGAAGTAGTTGAAGAATACCTGTGGACGGTCGCTGATCACTGCCAAAGGAGTATCGTTACCCATAGCAGCAACTGGCTCCTGACCATTGACGGCCATTGGCACAACGGTCTTGTCAATGTCCTCCTGACCGAAGCCGAAGTTGAGCAAGCGACGCTCGAAGTTTGGCACAGAGTTATCGACCTTACGACCACTCTTCAGCTTCTCAAGCTCGATACGGTTGGTCGAAAGCCACTGGCGGTAAGGATGCTCATGAGCGAGCTGCTCCTTGATCTCGCCATCGTAGTAAATCTTGCCTTCCTGAGTATCGATAAGGAGGATCTTACCTGGCTGTAGACGGCCCTTGCTGATTACATCGCCTGGCTCGAAGTCCATAACACCGACCTCTGAAGCAACGACCATCATACCCTGCTTGGTGATGGTGTAGCGCGATGGACGAAGACCGTTACGGTCGAGCATACCACCGGCGAAGCGGCCATCAGAGAACATCAGGGCAGCAGGACCATCCCATGGCTCCATGAGGATAGAATAGTACTCATAGAATGCCTTAAGATCCTCAGAGATAGGGTTCTTATCGTTGAATGACTCTGGCACGAGGATAGCCATTGCCTGTGGCAGTGACATACCGCTCATGACGAGGAATTCGAATACGTTATCCAATGAAGCCGAGTCACTCATCTCTGGCTGAAGGATTGGCTTGATCTCCTTCACATCGCCCAATGCAGGGCTTGAGAGGACGGTTTCACGTGCCTGGAACCAGCCACGGTTACCACGTACGGTATTGATCTCACCGTTGTGGCAGAGGAAACGGAATGGCTGAGCGAGCTTCCACTTAGGGAAGGTATTGGTCGAAAAGCGTGAGTGAACAAGTGCAAGACCTGAGGTGAGGTAGTTGTTGCTGAGATCTGGATAGTAGCGACGAAGCTGGCCAGAAGTCAACATACCTTTATAAATAATGTCCTTGCTTGAGAGTGAACAGATGTAGAAATCCTCATCCTCTACGCGGTTCTCAATCTTCTTGCGAACCTTATAGAGCGTACGCTCAAGGTTGAAATCCTCAGGGGTCTGACCCTCGCAGGTGATGAATACCTGCTTGATATCTGGCTCAACTTCGCGCGCACCAACACCAAGCACCTCTGGGTTGGTAGGAACAGCACGAAGGTGCATGAGGTTAAGGCCAGCACGCTCGATCTCCTCGATCATGATCGAAAGGATCTCGCTCTGACGCTCCTCGTCCTTTGGCAGGAACACAAGGCCCGTACCATAACGACCCTTCTCCGGAACAGGAATACCCTGCAGGAGGATGAACTCATGAGGAATCTGTATAAGGATACCGGCACCATCGCCGGTCTTGTCGCGTGTCTCAGCGCCACGGTGCTCCATGTTCTCAAGCACTTTCAGCGCATTGTCCACCAAGTCGTGACTCTTGCCACCGTGGATGTTCACCACCATACCTACACCGCAGGCATCGTGTTCGTTGGCCGCACAGTAAAGGCCTTCCACCTTGGGTTGTTTCTTTGCTTTCTGTACCATTTGCTAATTTTTTGCTAAAATATTTATAATTTCACTATTTTCAAATAGAAAAACACTATCTTCAAACTGTCTATTTGTCAGAAATACGCAACTTTTGAAGCATTTATCTTGATAGACGATGCAAATATATGGCATTTTTCCATTCATTACACCTCTTTTGCTTGCATTTTTCAATAGGACATACTAAAATTATGGCAACAATCTATATTTTGTCAGTTAGGAATATCATTTTTATCATCAAATTTATCTTTCCATTGCTTTTTGATAGGAGTTTGACAAAATTAAGTGCTTATTGAAATCTCTGCGGTACCTTCCTGCATCACGGAAGGGTTCGCACGAATCACTGCGATACCTTCCCGACTGCAAAATGTGTTCGCAGTGATTCGTGGCGTCTGATCTTGCGTCAAAGATAGGTTCACCCGAAATCACGGCGTCCGATCCGTGATGCAGGATCGGACGCCCTGAATTCGTTTGTGCGAATCCTGCAAGAAAAATCGGACGTCCTGCATGCACGGCGTCCGATCTTGCGTCAAAGAATGGACGTCCTGCATGCAAGGCGTCCGTTCCGTCATAAAGGAACGGACATTTTGCATTCAAGACGTCCGTTTTTACCCTATAAAATAAAATAATGAGGACGAAATCTGATTTTTCCCGTTGTTTTTATCTCTTTTTCACATTTTTTGAATATCTTTGTCGCAAGATATGCTATAAGTTCACTAACCGACAAAGAAAAATGAAAAAGCCCCTCCTACTCCTCATGCTTCTGCTTTGTTCCATCGGAATCACCTTGGCACAAACTGCATGGGAGCGTCACGACGAGATCATACAATCTGTAACAGGATTCCCTCAGGAACTCGCTCAGTCGCAGAAATCACAGCTCATCACAGCCTTCGGTGCTCGCAAGTCAGATGCTAACAGACAACCTGACTGCAAACCCGCCTTCGACCGTGCGATGAAGAAAGCTGCGAAAAGTCCTCAAGGCCTCCGCATCGTAGTACCTGCCGGCGAGTGGTTCGTCAAGGGGCCTATCCATCTGGTGAGCAACGTGACGCTGGAATTGCAGGAGGGTGCGGTGCTGAAATTCAGCGACCAGCCGGTGGATTATCTCCCCGTCGTCAAGACCTCGTGGGAAGGTAGTTTCTGTCAGAACTACTCGCCTTTCATCTACGGTTATCAGCTGCAGAATGTCTGCATCACCGGTCACGGAACCATCGACGGCAACTGTCCGACCACCTTCCCTGAGTGGCGCAACCAGCAGAAGAAAGATCAGCAACTGCTTCGTGATCAGGATCATCAGGAGGTTCCTTACGATGAGCGTGTCTTCGATGAGGGACATTATCTGCGTCCTCACCTCATCCAGCTCTTTGAGTGCCAGAACATCACGCTCGATGGCGTCTTTATCACCAATTCGCCTTTCTGGTGCGTGCATCTCCTCAAGAGCGAGAACATCATCTGCCGTGGGTTGCGTTATGATGCCAAGCTCGTCAACAACGACGGTATCGACCCTGAAATGAGTCGTAACATCCTGATTGAGAATATCGAATTCAATAACGGAGACGACAATGTAGCCGTCAAAGCCGGACGTGACAATGACGGCTGGAAGGGTGTTCCTACCGAGAATATCGTGATTCGCAACTGTCGCTTCAAGGGCCTTCACGGCTTGGTGATCGGGTCAGAGATGAGCGCAGGTGTAAGCAATGTCTTCGTCGAGAACTGCACATACGGTGGCTACAACAAGCGTGCACTCTACGTGAAGACCAATCCGAATCGTGGTGGCTACGTGCACGATATCTACTTCCGCAACTGTGAGTTCGACGAGGTGGAAGATCTCTTCTACATCACCTCGATGTATGCAGGCGAAGGTGCTGACGATAACCACTTTACAGACATTCATGACATCCATGTAGAGAACGTGAGCGCCAACAAGGTGCGCAACGCTGCCATCGTCCTACAGGGTACAGCAGCCAAGCCTCTCCGCAACATCAGCTTCGACCATGTGAGCGTCAAAGAGTGCAAGATCGGATTCTCAAGCACCTATGCTCCTGACGTCCAGCTCACCGACTGCCACTTGGGAGGCGTGGTCAATTCCGCTCCTTCTCAGGCAGCTCATTCAGACAAAATCTTTGAACAGAATCATTGATTAACCCGTTGAATAATAACAATTAAAATATATACACTATGACTTTCGATCAGATTATCCGCGAGCGCTACTCATGTAAGTGCTTCGACCCTAACCGCCAGATCAGTAACGAACAGCTCAACGCCATCCTCGAAGCAGGACGTGTGGCTCCTACGGCCAAGAACCTGCAGGAGCATCACATCTATGTGGTGCAGAGCGAGGAGATGCTCAAGAAGATTGACACCGCTTCACCTTGCCGCTATGGTGCTCCTACCTGCCTCGTCGTAGCTTTCGACGCTGAGAACGTCTATACCTACCCTAACAGCACACGCGACTCAGGTATCGAGGACGCTACCATCGTGGCTACTCACCTTCTGCTCGCTGCTACTGCCAATGGCGTGAACAGTTGTTGGATCAACTGCCTCGATCCTGCCAAGCTCGCCGAAGTCATCGGCCTTCCTGCCAACGAGAAGATCCTGATGATGCTTGACCTCGGCTTTGCTGGTGAGGGTGCTGCGCCACTGGCTAATCACTTCAGTCGCAAGCCTTTGGAGGAGACGGTGACATACCTCTAAACTCCGATTACTCCACATTGAGAAGCGCCGCGAATCCGGTGACGGAAATGATCTGAAGGATGGTGGCGGCCACGTTGTTGAGTGCGAAATAACAGCCTCGCATCGTCAAGGTTTTCTGCAAGGAAGAAAAGAGGCGAAGGCCAGAAAGGGAAATGAACTGAAGGCCGGAACAGTCGAAGACAACATGCTTATTCTTGTTCTGCTTCAGAGGTTCCAACTCTTGTGAGATATCATTCACCGCTGCATTATCGAGCCTTCCGTTGAGGAGGACAGTCACTGTGTCCTGCTCTTTTTTGAATTCAATTGTCATAATCGAGGTTGGGTTTTAGGGTTATTAGTTTTCGTGTGCAAATATACGAACTATTTTTCAAAATCGGCCAACGCTTATCAATCGTTATAATTATTTTACTATAATTAATGTTTATAACTTGGTTATCTCATTATTAATATATATCTTTGCGCCATCAAAAATCAATGATAAGCAACAATATGGAAATCGGAAAGAAATATACAAGTACACTCGTGGTCGAGGAGAAGCATCTGGCGTGCAATGTCGGTAGTGGAGATCTGCGCGTGCTGGCCACTCCTATGATGATGGCGCTGATGGAGAATGCAGCCATGCTGTGTGTGGCTAACGAGCTCGACGCGGAGTCATCGACGGTAGGTGGACAGATCAGTTCGTCGCACATCAAGCCGACGGGATTAGGTCACACGGTGACTGCCACTGCGGAACTTATTGCTGTGGAGGGACGTAAGCTGAAGTTCAAGATTTCGGCCAGCGACGAGGATGGTCTCATCGGCGAAGGAGAGCATCTACGCTTCATCATCGGCCGTGAGAAGTTCATGAGCAAGGTTACTGAGAAATAAGATAAGGCTCTGATTTTATGCTGAGTCGCTGAAAAATGAAATTTCAGGGATACCTCTACGCTGCACTCGCTGCAGCTACTTATGGCACCAATCCGATCTTTGCCAAGCCATTGTATGCGGCGGGTATGAATCCGGATTCGGTACTCCTTTTCCGTTATTGCATAGCCATCGTCATGATGGCATTGCTGATGGGATGGAACGCCTTGCAGAAGAAGAAAACGCTGAAGGAACTGTTTGTGGTGCAGCGTCACTCCATGCCACAGCTGGTGCTGATGGGATTACTGATGTCGGCGTCTTCAATCCTGCTCTTCGTGAGCTATAACTACATGCCGGTGGGTATTGCGTCCACACTCCTATTTATATATCCTATCCTGGTGGCCGTCATCATGACGCTCTGCTTCCATGAGAAGCTCTCGTGGCTCATCGTCGTGTGTCTGCTGGTTGCTACGACGGGTATCGGGATGCTGTGCAAAGGGGACAATGGCACTGGAGGGATGGAATCTGACGCTTTCCTGATCGGATTCCTCTGCGTGATGGCTTCGTCGCTGTCCTACGCGATTTATCTGGTAGGACTTAACAAGACGCGTATCCGCACGATTGCTACGCTTCCAGTGACGTTCTATGTGCTGGTGTTCGGATCGTTGATCTATGTGGCACGAATCCTCGGTGGTGTACCACTCGTCGTGCCATACAACCTTGAGATGTGGCTCTGTTGCCTCGGCTTAGGCTTCTTTCCTACCGTTATCTCGCTGGTAATGACCTCACGAGCCATCCAGTGCATCGGTAGCACACAGACGGCGCTGCTCGGAGCGTTGGAGCCAGTGACGGCCGTGGTATTGGGAATCCTCGTCCTTGGCGAGACGCTGACGCTGAGAGAAATCATCGGTATGTGCCTGATTTTCGCCTCGGTATCGTTGGTCGTAAAAAGAAGAGGATAACCTACAGAAATCACATCTGATGATAATCCTTAGCCAGGCCACCTTCTCCCGTCTCCTTGTAGAGTGACGGCAGATCGTGGCCTGTCTGCTTCATCACCTCGATGACCTTATCGAACGATACGCGATGCACTCCGTCGGTGAAGGTGGAATAGATATTCGCATCGAGAGCTCGTGCAGCAGCGTAGGCATTACGCTCGATGCAAGGGATCTGCACGAGGCCACAGACAGGGTCGCAGGTCATTCCTAAGTGGTGCTCCAAACCCATCTCAGCAGCGTATTCGATCTGTGCCACACTGCCACCGAAGAGCTGGTTGGCAGCAGCAGCAGCCATCGCACAAGCCACACCAACCTCTCCCTGGCAACCTACCTCAGCGCCAGAGATCGAAGCGTTCTGCTTGACGATATTGCCAATGAGACCTGCGGTAGCCAAGGCGCGAAGGATGCGTATCTCGCTGAAATCCTTGCTCTTCCAGAGGTGGTAGAGAACGCCTGGAAGTACGCCACACGAACCACAGGTAGGAGCCGTCACGATGCGGCCACCCGATGCATTCTCTTCGCTCACGGCCAGAGCGTAGGCAAAGACGAGGCCACGGGTACGCAGATTGTCCTTATAGCCAGTAGCCTTCACATAGTAAGCCGCGGCCTTGCGACGGAGGTTCAGCGGACCAGGCAAGACGCCTTCGGCATCGAGGCCACGCTCCACAGCAGCGACCATCGTATGCCAAACCTCTCGCAGGAAACCCCAGATCTCAGGACCTTCACACTCCTCGACATACTCCCAGTAGCCTTTGCCTGACCAGTTGCAGTATTCGAGGATCTCGGTCATCGTGTTCATCTCATAAATCTCGCGAGTCTCCAGATCCTTCTGGCCTTCTTCGGCCAAAGCGCCACCACCTACGCTGAATACCGTCCAGCTGTCAGTCTGCTGGTCGTCAGCATCATAGCTACGAAACTCCATGCCATTAGGATGGAAAGGCAGGAAGGTCTTAGGTTCCCACACGATCTTGATACCCGGGATGGCATCCATGATGGCCACATCGGTCATGTGTCCCTTACCTGTAGCTCCGAGGCTACCAAAAAGTGTCACTTCAAAACGTGCTGCTTCAGGATGACGAGCGCCGAAAATCTCGGCCGCCTTACGAGGTCCCATCGTGTGACTGCTCGATGGACCTAAACCTATACGATATAATTCTTTGATTGTCTTCATGTCCTAATAACGAGGTTTTGCCAAGTTTATTGGTCAAGAATCGCAAAAAATCCGCCAAAGAATAGCGACATAATCAAAAATTGATTATCTTTGCCGCATGAAACCGACACTTAAAGACCTTCGCACCACCTATCGTGTGCTACAGAAGCTCGACTACGACGTCCCGCCTCAGCTGCTCATCACCTTGGCCGACAAGATCAAGGCGGAGGAGAAGTCGCGTCAGTACCGCAAGATAGCAAAGATGAGCGAGGAGGACCTGATACGCTATCAGTCAGCACCGAAGCGCAAGTTGCGTATCAACCTGCCAGACGGCCGTATCATCCAGGAGAAGACCAACGAGAGTACGTTCTACACAGCACTGAAAGAACTGGATTTCAAGGAGGTGCTGGCTCTCGGACTTAAGCGCAAGACCACTCCCCTCTTCGTCGGCTTTGACCATCCTCGCAAACAGTTGGTAGGACACAAGATGCTGCATGAAGGTTGCTTCGTATTGCGTAGCATCAAGCCAGAAGAGCGCTACAGCCTCCTACAGAAGATCGATGAGGAGTTGCGGCTCAACTGGGAAATATTACTGATGTAACTCTATAATCCATAACACAATGAAACATTACCTCAAATTAATTACCGTAGCCTTCCTCATGGCCTTGCCAGCGCTGTGTCTGGCCAAAAAGAAACCACAAGTAGAGCTCCCTGTCGTACGCACCGATGCCGGCCTCGTACAGGGTTTCCATCAGGAAGGGACCGAAGCCTTCTTAGGTATTCCCTACGCTCGTGTGGAGCGCTTCATGCCACCACTACCCGTCAATCCTTGGGACACCGTCATGGTGTGCGACCACTGGGGACCTATGACCATGCAGGGTATGGAGGAGCGTCCGAAGTCTGAGATGAGCGAGGATTGCTGTGTACTCAACGTCTGGACGACCGACAAGAGCGCCAAGAAGCCAGTCATGCTCTGGCTGCACGGAGGAGGCTTTGACTCTGGCACCTCGGCGTGGAATCCTGGCATGGGATTGGCCAAGGAAGACGTCGTCGTAGTCAGCATCAACCATCGCCTCAACATCCTCGGCTTCCTCGATCTCTCTGCTGTATCGACTAAGTATAAGTACTCTGGCAACGTGGGTATGATGGACGTCGTGGCTGCGCTCAAGTGGATCCATAAGAACATCCATCTCTTCGGAGGTGACGCCAGCAACATCACCGTCTTCGGCGAGTCAGGTGGTGGCGGCAAGGTCGGCACATTGCTCTGTATGCCAGAGGCTAAGGATCTTTTCCACAAGGCAATCATCCTCAGCGGAACCATCCTCAACGTCAATAACAAGGAGATGACTGAGACCCTCGGCAAGGCCGTGCTGGACGAACTCGGTATTGACGCTCAGCACATCGAGAAGATCAACGACGTACCTTATCGCGAACTCTATGCAGCTGGCCAGCGTGCCATGGGGAAGAGCATCGGTACGCGCCGTCCTGGCACTCCTATGATGTGGGGATTCGGTCCTACCCCTGACGGAGAGGTGCTCATGCAGCAGCCATTCCAGCCAGGCTTCGCTAAGTTTGCAGACGACAAGCCAATCATCATCGGTACCACATTCAACGAGTTGCAGCGCCTCACCTACGACCAGCCATTGACGCTCGACGAGGCTCGCACCGCGCTGCAGCCAACCTTCGGAGAAGACACAGAGGCTTATATCCAGGCCTTTGGCGAGGCTTGGCCAAACTACAAACCACAGGACCTCCTGTCTATCGACCATCTCTTCCGTCCGAAGACCATCATCACGGCCGACTATGTCTCGGCTCATCGCCAGACACCTATATATATGTATATGTTCACGTGGAAGTCTCCGGTCAATCAGGGATCTGTCCACGGTCACGAGCTGAAGTTCTGCTTCAATACGCTCCATCACTCTGCTAACGAGCTCCCATCGCCTACCGCAGAAGACCAGCATCTGGCTGAGCGTATGAGCAAGTCATGGGCCCAGTTTGCTCACACCGGCGATCCTAACATTGCCGACCTCCCTGCCTGGAAGCCTTATACTGCTGCGGGTGGCGACATGATGATCTTCGACCATGAGTGCTACGTGCGTAACAATCCTGATCGCAAATTGGAGGAGATCATCGATAATCACTGCTTCCAGCAGCTCAAGGAATTTAATGAGAAGAAACTTGAGAACCAGCCTTATACCTCGCCATTGACCAATATCAATCCTGGCTATCCTCGCATCCTGGCCGACAACAGTGTACTCTTCCGCGTCCGTGCTACCGATGCCAGCGACTGGAAGGTTTCGCTCGACCGTGACTGCAAGTTCTACATCCAGCCAGATGGCTCGTGGATGGCTCATACCAAGCCACTCGCTCCTGGCTTCCACTACTACTGGTTTACTGTCGATGACGTAGATATGTCTGATCCTGCCAGCCAGAGTTTCTTCGGTTGCAGCCGCATGTGCAGTGCTATCGACATTCCTGAGGCAGATTGTGACTTCTATGAATATAAGGATGTGCCACATGGCAAGGTTCACCAGTTGGAGTACTATTCGCCTGTACGTCAGAAGACCGTAGGCGTGTGGGTATACACTCCTGCCGGCTATGATACGAGCAAGAAGACCTATCCAGTACTCTATCTGCAGCATGGCGGCGGTGAGGATGAGACGGGATGGATCCGTCAGGCCAAGACTCATTACATCCTCGATAATCTTATCGCAGAAGGCAAGGCCAAGGAAATGATCGTAGTCATGCCATACGGCACCTACAACGTGCCAGGCGTCGGTTTCGGTTATAGCATTGCAGGTATGAAGCCTCATGAGGAGGAGATCACTGGCACTCTGATTCCATTCATTGAGAAGAACTTCCGCGTCCGCAAGGATCGTCTCAGCCGCGCTATGGCAGGTCTCTCGATGGGTGGCGGACAGACATTCTTCACAGGTCTGCAGCATACCGAGCTCTTCTCTAACCTGGGTATCTTCAGCACTGGTGTCTTCGGAGGTATCCGTGAGTCAGCCAGCTTCGATGCAGAGAAGGCGATGCCAGGTCTCATCAGCCATGCGGATAAGTATAATAAGGATCTCAAGTTGCTCTACATCTCAGTAGGTACCGATGATCCTCGCATCACTCCTACCACCGCAGCTGTCAAGAAGATGCAAGAAGAAGGCCTCAACATTACGTTTGAGACCTTCCCTGGCGATCACGAGTGGCAGCCTTGGCGTAAGTCGCTGCATAGCTTCGTTCAGAAAATATTCAAGTAAAGAATAATACTCTTATTTTTTCTTGTTCTCTTTGTCGTTGATTTTCTTCAACTTCTTAACCGCATTCTCCAGGCTTTCCGAAGGCTGGAGAATGTTGTATTCTTCCCAGAAGTCAGGATCCTCAAAGTCCTGAACCTTCTTGCCAAGCACGTCACTACGACGGAAAGAATCACGGCGGCGTGGCTGTTCGGTCGTGGCGTGATGATCGGTGACAAGCATCTCAGAGACAGCCTCATACTTCACGGCTATGCCACGCTTCTTCCAGTCGCAGTCGAAGTTATAGGTGGTTCGCATATAAGCAATGTCGGAGTGCTGACCGTCATAATAGTAGTTGACGATGGTCTGCAAGCCACGTGGACGGAAGCGCATACCCAGAGGCTTGCGCGCCAGCATGATACGCGTGGCCTTAAAGCGGTCAGAGACGTCAAGATTCAACTCGATGCGCGTGAAGGAGAGCGTTGCATGGTCGATATAGATGAGACCATAATAGAGCGCCTCGTCTGGCAGTTCGACGGCTGGAGAGAACGAGATGACGTACTGCGGACGGTCATTGATGGTCTGAGGTGTCTCTATCTCAAGCTTATAGTACTGCAGTCTTTCCTCGTTGAGCAAGACATAGCGATCCTTGACCAAATCGAGGTATAAAGCCTCGGTAGGACCACCTTGCACATGCACCGAGAGCGTATCGCGCTGACGCTGACTCACCAAGGTTCGTCCCTTGAGGATGTGCACCTGATCGAAATCTGGATCCTCCTCATACGAGCGCTTATACATATTGACCACCGCCTCACTGACACCGACATAAGTCTTGCGCTTACGGATGGTCTCACGATAGAAGGCAGAATAAGTCTCAGGCGTCTGACGATAATTGACCTTGATCTTCTCGATGGCCGCCTGCAGGATATTGTCTGGCGAATAGACGAAGACGTCCTTAAGCATGGTAGCTGTAGGATGCAGCATGATCTTGAGTTCGCGGTTTCGACTACCCACTTCATGGTGCAGCGACTCCTCGATGCGAGCCTTTCGTACTACAGCGTTGCGATAACCTACGGCCGAAGCATCGAGGCGAGCTGGAACGGAATCCAGACGCAACGTGAAGCGTCCATCGGCATTGGAGAGCGTGGAGAGGTTAGTGCCAGGGATGCGGATCTGCGCATCGGCAATCGTGTTACCCGACACGTCGTCGGTCACCAGGCCATATATGATCACCTGCGCCTGAAGGGGAGCTATCAGAAAAAGGGACAGCAGCAGGAAGAGGTACTTTTTCATATCGAATAAAGAATTTGGTCGTAATTGAAAGAAGAAAGAACTACGTTTTGTCGATGCAAAGATATAAAAAATACCTAAAAGTAGAAAAAAAACTTTCAAATATCGTAAAATTTCACTATCTTTGCGCCCGCAAATCAAATAAGATACTAGTATATGGCAATGAATAGTTGGTATGAGTGCAAGGTAAAGTTCGAGAAGACCCTCGAAACTGGCACTCAGAAGAAAGTAACTGAAGCATACCTCGTGGACGCAATGTCATTCACCGAGGCTGAGAACCGTATCATCGAGGAGATGACTCCATTCATCTCTGGCGAGTTTGAGGTAACACACGTCAAGAAGGAGCGTATCTCAGAGCTCTTCATGGATCCAGATGGTGACAAGTGGTACCGCTGCAAGGTCATGTTCATCACGCTCGATGAGAAGAGTGGTGTTGAGAAGAAGTCGGCCAGCACCATGCTCGTACAGGCTAAGGACTTCCAGATGGCAGTCAAGAACCTCGAGGAAGGTATGAAGGGAACCATGAGCGACTGGGAGATCAACACTATCTCTGAGACCGCGCTGATGGACGTCTATGGTCTTCAGGTAAAGGAAGTTAAAGAATAAGAGTTCTATAATCCTACAATCCAATGGTAGCTGAGAATCTCAAGCGTGTGCAGGCGACTATACCCGCTGGAGTACAGTTGGTAGCCGTCTCAAAATATCATCCTGTGGAGGCGCTACAGGAGGCGTATGACGCTGGACAGCGTGTTTTTGGCGAGAGTCGTGAGAACGAACTCAAGCTGAAGGTCGAGGCGTTGCCCAAGGATATCGAGTGGCACTTCATCGGTCATCTGCAGACCAATAAGGTGAAGTACTTGGCTCCATGTGTCTCACTGATCCACTCTATCGATACTGAGCGCTTGCTCGACGAAGTGGAGAAGCAGGCCGTACGATTTGCAGACGAACGCAAGCAGCGCTTTGCGGATCGACCAGAGCTCTGCGATGGCCGCATCCCTGTGTTGCTACAGCTACATGTAGCTCAGGAAGAAACAAAATCCGGATTTTCTCCAGACGAACTGATTACGCTCCTCTCGAATGTCAAAATCGCTGAGCGCTGGCCACATGTCAAGTTCTGTGGCTTGATGGGTATGGCCTCGTTTGTTGATGACGAGGAACAGTGGAGACAGGAGTTCCGCCAGATTACCGCGTGCTATCGTGCACTCTTAGCTGGACCTCTGGCAGCACAAGGTATTACAGCAGAGCAGTTTGCCACACTCAGCTTCGGCATGAGCCACGACTACCAGATTGCCATCGAGGAAGGCGCGAATATGGTTCGTGTAGGTACAGCTATCTTCGGAGAACGTCAATATTAAAACCGAACACGAATCTCTCGAATAACACGAATTGTCATAAATGCTCATCAATGAATCATAAATTATTAATGAAAAATTCGTGATAATTTGTGATAATTCGTGTTCAAAAGAAAATAAATTATGAAAATTTCCATTCCAAATACAGAGGCGCTTCCTCAGGCTGCTCACGAGTTTCTTGCAGCCATGGACGATCGCACCGTCTTCGCTTTCCGTGGCGAGATGGGAGCAGGCAAGACAACTTTCATCAAGGCCATCTGCGAGGCGCTTGGCGTAGAGGACGAGGTCAACTCTCCTACCTTCGCCATCGTCAATGAGTATCGCAGCGAGACTACTGCGGAGCTCATCTATCACTTCGATTGCTATCGCATCCAGAAGATTGAAGAGGCTCTTGACTTCGGTTTTGAGGACTACATGGAGTCATCGGCTCTTTGTTTCATCGAGTGGCCAGAGAACGTAGAGGAGCTCCTTCCTGGCGATGTGGTCAATGTCAAGATTACGGTCAATGAGGATCAGTCACGAACAGTAGAGTTTGAGTAAAGCTATGCTGATATACAACACCTCCTTCCACGTCGACACAGAGAAAGACCTCAGTCGCTTCCTGACTTATATGCGCGACACGTATCTGCCTGCTATCAAGCAAGGTGGACACATGCAGCATATCCGCTTCGTGCACCTGCTCACTGATATCGGAGACAATCTCATCGGATACTCGGTCATGGGTGAGTTTACTGACCTGCAGGCCATGAAAAAATGGAAACTTGAAGTAGGCCGTGCAGCCGACGCAAGTTTCCATCAGGAGTTTGGCGAGAAGGTACTGACATTCTCGACAACGATGAAAGAAGTGGAGTTGAAATAACTTACAACGCCTTTGAAACAAATGCTTTTTTGATGCGAACATCCTTTATCGGGCGGTCAAGACTATCGGTTTTGACCGCCTGAATGTTTCCTACTACATCGAGCCCCTTGATAACCTCACCAAAGACGGTATAGTTGCCATCGAGGTGTGGAGTACCGCCATCAATCTCGTAAGCGTCGATGATTTCCTTCGGGAAGGTGACACGTGTGGTAGGATCCTCTCGCTCATTGACCTTCTCCTGCATCTCGCGCATCTCCTTAGGACCGAAGTACTTACCCCAGACGATATAGAACTGGCTGTTGGAGCTGGCACGGCCAGGATTGACATCGTCGCCCTCACGAGCTGCAGCCAGGACACCACGACGGTGGAAGAACTGAGGGAAGCGGAACTCGGCAGGGATGCGCGTAGTATCTTCTTTCTCTGACGGGAAATAATCGGCAGCAGAGACCGAACGACTAGCAGAATCGCCGCTCTGTATCATGAATGTCTCGATGATGCGATGGAAGAGAATGCCATCGTAATAACCCTCATTGACGCGACGAAGGAAATTATCGCGATGAAGAGGAGTCTCATTATAGAGAGCCAGGATAATCTTTCCCTTGGTGGTCTGCAAAGTGACCTCTGCACGACGCTCTGGAGTTTGCGCCTGCACAGACAGGAGCAGGAGCGAAAAGATAATAAGTAGTTTTATTCTCATATTTTAGATTTTTCGACGCCACAAAGGTAGTAAAAAATCAAGAATTAATCAAGTCTTTGGTAAAAAAATACTATCCAAACGGAGGAAACACTGCACACATCCCATATTATTTGTGCAGCATATTGCACACAAGCGGCACACAGATGGCTCAAATGCGCAATAAATAAACCTTTCTTCAATATTTTTACATTTATTTCTCTTATCTTTGCACCATCAGAAAATCCACTAATATAATAATAATGAAAAGACAACTACTTTTGGCGCTCGCCACAACCACCGCACTGCCAATGATGGCAGGTGGCCTTGTAACCAACACCAACCAGAATGCAGCCTTTCTGCGTCAGCTCAGCCAGGAAGCCATCATTGACATTACCGGTCTCTACATGAACCCTGCTGGTACCGCTTTCCTTGCTACGGGCGCGCACGTATCATTTAATATACAGAATGCTAAGCAGAGCCGTGACATTGCAACCACGTTCCCTCTCTTTGCATTGAACAGCAATAATCATAGCGCTACCCATGAGTTCAAGGGTGATGCATACGCTCCAGTAATTCCATCAATCCAGTTCTCTTATAACTGGGAGAAGTGGAGCATCAATGCCAACTTCGCTCTTGGTGGTGGTGGCGGTAAGTGTGAGTTCGATCAGGGTCTCGGCTCGTTCGAAGCACTCTATGCCGGTCAGCTCGCACAGCTCGTACCTGCAGCCGTCAAGGCTCAGATGCCAGTCATGGTGACACAGGCCATCATGGCACAGTCAGGAGGTCTCGTTCCAGAGGCTATGGCACAGCAGTTGGCCGCTTCTGGCGTCTACGAAGCTGCACTCTCTGGCTATTCGCTCAATGCTTATATGAAGGGTCGTCAGTATTACTTCGGTTTGACCTTAGGTACAACCTATAAGCTGATGGACAACCTGGCAATCTTCGGTGGCTTGCGCGCTGTATATTCGACCAACAACTACAATGGCTACGTGGAGGACATCAAGGCTCAATACGCTGGATCTTACGAGATTGCAGCAGCTGGTATTGCAAAGACTCCAGTAAGCGGAGAGCAGGATCTCAAAGATAACGCTCTCACCATGAACGCCGACCAGACCGGCTGGGGCTTCACTCCTATGCTTGGCATTGACTGGAAGATCAATGAGCACTGGAACCTCGCTGCCAAGTATGAGTTCAAGACCCGTCTGCGTCTGGAAAACAAGACCGAGATGAACGACTTCGCTAAGCAGCAGGCTGCAGGCAACCCTGTACTCGGTCAGTTCCAGGATGGTGCAAAGATCGCTGCTGACATCCCAGCCTTCTTCGCTGCTGGCGTGCAGTACTCTCCTATCTCTGCACTCCGCCTGCAGGCTGGCTATCACTGGTATGGCGATAAGTCGGCTACTCAGTATGGCAACAAGCAGGACAAGATCGACGACAATACATGGGAGATCACCGCTGGTGTAGAGTATGATATCTGCAAGCTCATCACCCTCTCTGGCGGCTGGCAGACCACCAACTACGGCCTCTCGGACGCTTACATGAACGACCTCTCGTTCACCACCAATTCTAACAGCTGGGGTGTAGGCGCTCGCATCAACCTCTCTGAAAAGTGGAACATTGACCTCGGCTTCATGCAGACCCTCTACAAGGATCGCACCGTCAAGACTCCTGTCAGCGCTGGCATTGACAAGATCGACACTTATAGCCGTACCAATCGTGTACTCGGTATCGGTCTGAACTTTAAGTTCTAACCGTTATCAAGGTTGTCGAACTTTATTTTCTAGTCGAAACGTAAAGTTTTCAGGCAAATATTTGGAAATATGGATTATTTTGCTCTTCTTTGCAGCAGAAAAACTATACATATCCAATATGCCACACATTCATAAAACTATCTTTACATGCCCTGCCGTCACACTGTTGACAGCGGGCATGTTGTGTCTTACTACCTTTGCATCGCAAGCTCAGACTCTCGCTCCTGCCACACCTCAGCAAGCCTACGAATGGCAGAGCGTACCTATTAGAGGCGGAGGTTTCGTCCCTGGTATCATCATGCACCCCACCGCTCCTGGAGTACGCTACTGTCGCACCGACATGGGAGGAGCGTACCGTTGGGACGTGGAGAAAGGCGAATGGCAACAGCTGCTCGACTGGGTTCCGTTGTCCGATGCTAATCTCCAGGGGGTAGAGAGTATTGCCATCGATCCTCGTGATCCTCAGCACGTCATGCTGGCTTGTGGCACTTACACAGGGACCAATGCATCAATCTTAGTGAGCAATGACGGCTGCAAGACCTTCCATCGCACAGACGTGCCATTTGGCATGGGTGGCAACGAGGATGGACGCGGCAACGGAGAGCGTCTGATGATCGATCCGACTCGCTCCGAAGTGGCGTATTTCGGTTCAAGGCTCGACGGCCTTTGGCGCACCAATGACAATGGACAGACCTGGAAGCGAGTCAGCTCCTTCCCTGCTCCGAATGCCATCACCGTCATCTTTGCTGGCAAGGATGTCTACGTGGCTTCATCGGTCACCAACGCTTCTTCGCTCTTCTGCAGCCACGACGATGGCAAGACCTGGCAAGCCGTACAGGGTCAGCCTCAGCGACTTAGACCTACACACATGGTGCTGTCGAGCGACGAGAAGCTCTACCTCTCTTATGCCGACGCTCCTGGTCCTTCGCAGATGCACGACGGCTATGTCTGTAGCTATGACCTCAAGACGGGAGCCTGGCGCGACATAACTCCATTCAAGGGTGTAGACAGCGAACCTACCGGCTTCGGTTATGCAGCCATTGCTGTCGACGCTCGCAACCCTCAGCACCTCATTGCCAGTACTCATAGCTTGTGGGGCAAGTATGGCTTTGGCGACGATGAACTCTTCCGCACCACCGATGGTGGCCAGCACTGGACCCCTATCTTCAAACACGGACATGAGTATGACTGCACGCTGGCTCCTTACACCGAGATGGCTCCACTACACTGGATGTTCGATATAGAAATCGATCCTCTTGACTCTGACCACGCCTTTATCACCACCGGTTTCGGAGGATGGGAGACGTTCAACCTCTCAGCTGCCAGCCAGAAGAAAGGCGTCGTTCGCTGGAGTCTTCTCTCCAAGGGAATCGAGGAGACGGTTCCTCTCGAACTCTACTGTCCTCCTACCGGTGCGCGACTTCTCTCTGGCATAGGCGATTACGGAGGATTCACCCACGACGATATCACACAAGTCTGCAAGGACAGCAACACCTATCCGCACTTTGCCAATACCGATGGCATCACCGGTGCTTGGCACAATCCGGACATTGCCGTGCGAGTGGGAGAAGTCTTCCATGGCAAGCCTGGCCAGTTGCCTATCAGTTGGTCGGAAGATGGTGGTCACACCTGGCAGATGTGTCCTTCCGTACCAGAAGAGCGCTCGGCTCACGGACACATCGCAGTCTCTTCTGATGGCGCTTCCTGGATCTGGACACCAAGCAGAAAACCTGCTTATCGCACTACCGACCAGGGTAAGAGCTGGCAGAAAGTACAAGGACTTCCTAATAATATCCGCACCATTGCCGACAAGGAGAATCCACAGCGCTTTTACGCCATCGATGTCGTCAACCGTCATCTCTTCGTGAGCGAAGATGCTGGCGTCAGCTTCCGTCAGGATAGCCTCCTGTTGCGTGGTGAGCGTCCTCTCTGGCCAGGTCAGCGTCGCATGCCACAGAACCGAGGAGACAATCGTGGCGGTCAGGATCGCGTCTACTCGACACCAGGCCACGAAGGTGACCTTTGGATCCCGGCTTATGACGGACTCTATCATCTTGATCTGAACGCAGAATCAGCTCCAAATTCCGAAGACAACACTCCTCACTTCTGCGAAGCCTTCTCGCAGGTCCGCACCATCTACGGTTTTGGTTTTGGCAAAGGCTTGACACCTGACTATCCATCGCTCTATCTCATCGGTGTAGTCAATGGACAGTACGGTTTCTTCCGCTCAGATGACGCGGCAAAGTCATGGATCCGAATCAATGACGACGAGCATCAGTATGGCCTCGTATTGCATATCATCGGTGACATGCAGGAGTATGGTCGCGTCTACGTCGGTACACATGGACGAGGTATTATCACCGGACAAATGTCGTCATCAGCCGCTCAAAAATAATTAGGCAAATCGCTTTTAGTCCGTATGACTGAAGTTTTTCTATAGAAAATTTGTTTTATCGATATAAATGTCTTATCTTTGCAGCGATTACCTTTAATACTGCAGAAATGAAAGACCATAAGACATTTATCATAAGAAACAATCATATTACTGCGCTGCATCTGCTGTGCATGTTCCTTTTGACCCTTTGTCCTCAATTGACACAGGCAGAAGAGACTCCACAGGACGATGCGGCGCAGTCGCAGTTTGATGACTCGGTCAAGAAAAGAGTCAAAGTTGGCTTCTATCCTCTCGACGGTTATCAGAACAAGCAAGGCAACAGAAAGAGTGGCTACGGCTATGACTTTCTTCAGTTGGTTCGTCGCTTCTCCGACCTTAACTTCGACTATGTCGGCTATGACAAGTCCTGGGAGGAGAATCTGAGAATGCTTGAGAATGGAGAGATTGACCTCATGACGGGTGTTCACAAGACTCCAGAACGTGAGTTGATCTTTGATTACTCCTACCCGATTGGCACCAACAGCATCAACCTTTACGCTCGCGAAGGTGATACTCGCTATAAGACAGAGAATTATTCGACTTACAATGGCATGGTAGTGGGTCTTGTCGATGGCGATGTGTCTGGCGAGCGACTAAAAACATTTGCCGAAGAGAATAACTTCACCTACTACCCGACTTATTTTGATGACTTCGAACAGCTCTACGATGCAATCAACAGCCATAAGGTCGATGCAATCTGTGAGAGTTCACTTCTCCGCACCCGTTACCTGCGCGTACTCGATTCCTTTGCCAACGAGAACATCTACGCTGTCGTCAAGCGAGGCGACAAAGCTCTTCTGACACAAATCAACGAAGCTATCTCCAACATGCACCGAGTGGAGCGTGACTGGACATTGCGCCTCAATCAGGATAACTACTATTTCGAAGACGTTGATGCACGCATCGACTTCTCAGAGAAGGAGAAGCAGTTCATTGCCAACCACTCCAATGGCAAGAAGAAGGTCCTCGTGGCAGTGGATCAAGACTGGCGTCCTTACGCCTGGTATGAAGACGGAGAGTACCATGGCGTCATCGTCGACTTCTTTGACAATCTGATGATGATGGCCGGTATCGACTACGAGTTCTACCACACAGAAACGTCTATCATCAGCGATGATATCATGCGCACGTCTGACGTTGACCTCTACCTGGCCTCGAATGACGACGTGCAGGAGGCTGAGCAGAAAGGCTATGTCGCAACACCTGTCTACCTCGAGCCTACCATCGCATTGCTCAGACGCAAGGATTACTCTCAAGTGCGAACCATCGCCATGAGTCGAACCACTCCTACGCTCAATCGTGTGGCGTCGATGACCAACAAAGTAGAGTTCACTCTCTATGACAACCCTGAAGCTGCGGTCAAAGCCGTCATTGACGGACGAGCCGACGCGACGTACCTTTATAGCTACACTGCACAGCAGTATATCGAAGAAGACCGAACTGGCCAACTCATGCTCTCTTTTGAATTAGGAAGAAGCGTGCCACTTCGAATGATTGCTCGCGAAGAGGATGGACACGAGCTGATCAGTATCTTGACGCAATGTATCCGTTCTATCTCACAATCAGATCAATATAGCATAGCCACGAAGTACCTGACGCCATCGGTCCCTGACATTACATTTGTCGACTTCTTCATGCAGCACCAGGTCAGCATTCTCGCAGTACTTGCGGCCATCATCATTGCCATCTTGCTCTATCAGCACCGTCAAACAGTCATCATCAACCAGCATGACCGCGCTGCACGTAAGGCTGCCGAGGCTGCCAACGAAGCCAAGACCACGTTCCTCTTCAATATGAGCCATGACATCCGTACGCCTATGAATGCCATCATCGGTTTCACCGAACTGCTACGTCGCCATGATAACAATCAGGAACTCCGACTCAATTACTACGACAAGATCAGCAAATCGAGCAATGTACTCCTTTCTATTATTAATAATGTGCTCGAAATGGCACGAATCGAGAGTGGACATATACAGATTGAAGAAGATGTACTGAAGACAGGAAGCATTGGCGAGAGCCTCTATCCGGTCATCGATCAGATGATGGTAGCCAAGGGAATCTCCTTTACAATCGACATTGACGTAGAGCATCCTTACATTTACTGCGATAAAGCCAAGATCCGCGAAGTGTTGCTCAATCTCCTCTCAAATGCATATAAGTACACTAATACTGGAGGTAAGGCCGAACTTAAAATTTATGAGATTGCCTGCGAAAAAGAAGGCTATGCACGCTACGTCACTAAGGTATCAGACACAGGTATCGGAATGAAAAAGGAGTTCTTGGAACATATCTTTGACCAGTTCTCCCGTGAGCATAATACCACTGAAAATAAGATTGAAGGTACAGGATTAGGCATGGCCATCGTAAAGCGCTATGTCGAACTGATGGGTGGCACCATCCAGGTAGAGAGTGAAGTCGGAGTAGGTAGTACCTTCACCGTTACCCTCGACCATCGTATAGCAGAACCAAAGGCTCCTGCCGTCGATGTTGAAGAAGTCGAGGCTCAGAAACAGTTCTCTGGCCATCGCATTCTCCTGGCAGAAGATAATGAGCTCAATGCAGAGATTGCCATGGAGATTCTCTCTGATGCTGGTTTCGAAATTGATCATGCTGAGAATGGCCAGATCTGTGTAGACATGCTCCAGAAGGCTCCAAGCTCAGATTATTATGACCTGATCCTGATGGACGTTCAGATGCCTGTGATGAATGGTTATGAGGCGACACGTCAGATACGAACCATCAACGATCCTATCAAGGCCAGCATCCCAGTCATTGCCATGACGGCCAACGCCTTTGAGGAAGATAAGCGTACGGCCAAAGAAGCTGGTATGAATGCACACCTGGCCAAGCCAATCGACGTACAGGCGCTCTTCACAACACTTGCAAACTACGTCAAGTAATAATCGAAGACAAATAACAAATAGCAAATAACAATTATCACCACCCTCACTACAGAAGATTGTAGAGAAGGTGGTGATATTTGATATTTGTTATTTAGCAGAGTCTTTATCCGAGGAATGCCAGCAGCACACCAGCAGCGACAGCTGAACCGATGACACCAGCTACGTTTGGACCCATAGCGTGCATGAGCAGGTAGTTGGTTGGATCGTACTTAAGGCCAACCTCCTGTGAGATACGAGCGGCATCAGGAACAGCAGAAACACCTGCATTGCCGATGAGCGGATTGATCTTCTTACCCTCTGGAAGGAACAAATTGAAGAACTTCACGAAGAGGACACCTGAAGCGGTGGCGATCAGGAACGATACTGCACCGAGAGCGAAAATACCGATTGACTGAGTAGTCAAGAAGGTAGAAGCCTGAGTAGAGCAACCTACGGTGAAACCGAGCAGGATGGTTACGATATCGATGAGCGGACCCTTAGCCGTGTCGGCCAGACGACGGGTAACACCCGACTCCTTCAGGATATTACCGAAGAAGAGCATACCGAGCAATGGAAGACCCGAAGGAATGATCCAAGTAGTAAGCAAGAGGCCGAGGATTGGGAAGATGATCTTCTGGCGCTGAGAAACTGCCTCAGGAGCCTTCATACGGATCTTACGCTCCTTCTCGGTAGTCAGCATCTTCATGATAGGTGGCTGGAACACAGGGATCAAAGCCATGTAAGAATAAGCTGCCACGGCAATAGCACCCATGAGATGAGGAGCCAGCTTGCTCGAAAGGAAGATCGCTGTAGGACCGTCTGCACCACCGATGATACCGATAGCACCAGCCTCCATAGGACTGAAACCAAGTGCAAGTGCAATCATGTATGCACCGAAGATACCAAACTGTGCAGCAGCTCCGACAAGCACCATCTTAGGATTAGCAATCAATGCAGAGAAGTCGGTCATCGCTCCAATACCCAAGAAGATGAGCGGAGGATACCAACCCTGCTTCACGCCCCCATACAGAATATTGAGCACCGAACCCTCTTCATAGATACCGATGCGAAGACCTGCATCCAGCGGAAAAGGAATATTACCTACCAAGATACCGAAGCCAATCGGGATGAGCAGCATAGGCTCAAAGTGCTTGGCAATGGCCAGATAGATGAATACACAACCTACAATCGTCATGATGACGTTGCCCAACTCTACGTTGGCAAAACCTGTGTACCCCCAAAGGTACGAGAGGTTCTCAAGAAAAAATTCTATCTTATCCATAACTTAAAATTAGTATCCGGACTGGGAATCGAACCCAGATCTAAGGTTTAGGAAACCTCTATTCTATCCGTTGAACTATCCAGACAATCCATGCCATGATGGCAAAAAAGCGACGCAAAGTTACAAAAAAAAACATGAAAACAAAAATTATTCGCAATATTTCTAATCTTTATTTGCTTATTCCGACAATTATCGTTACTTTTGCAACCTAAAATAGACTTTGAGACGACCCACATGGATGAAATTTTAACATGGGGATACCCCGGATTGGCCCTTTGTGGCTTCATTGCTGGCAGCGCTATTCCCATGAGTAGCGAGGCGGCACTGAGCGGAGCTATTGCCCTCGGATGGCCTCTCTGGCCGTCCTTGATCTGGGTCTTTGTCGGCAACTGGCTCGGCGCGACGACCAACTATCTGATTGGACGTTTTGCCACGATGGATTGGATCGAACACTGGGTCCGCATCAAGAAATCCAAGATCGATTACGTGCAGCGATTCCTCCACGGCAAAGGTATCTGGCTGGCCTTGGTCAGCTTCTTCCCCACCCTCGGCAACGCGCTCGTCATCTGCTACGGTCTCTCAAAAACCCCATTCTGGAAGGTCGGCACCCTCATGGCCATCGGCCGTTTCATCCGCTACCTTGTCTGGATGTGGATCACCGAAGGCGTGATCGCGGCTTGGTTTTCGTAACCAAAAACCTCAAAAGGGTTCATCCAGCACCCGTAATTTGTAATTAGTAATTCGTAATTATACCCATGACCGACGATTTAGATCTTCGCAACCCCCAAGCCTCATCGCAGAAGGAGAAGGACTTCGAGAGAGCCCTTCGTCCGCTGCAGTTCGATGACTTCCAGGGACAGGACAAAGTGATAGAGAACCTCAGGATCTTTGTCGCAGCAGCTCGTATGCGTGGCGAATCTCTTGACCATACACTCTTCCACGGCCCTCCGGGTCTTGGCAAGACCACCTTATCTAATATTATAGCCAACGAGCTCGGCGTAGGCTTCAAGGTGACCAGCGGTCCTGTGCTTGACAAGCCAGGCGATCTGGCCGGCCTCCTCACCTCGCTCGATAAGAACGATGTGCTGTTTATCGACGAGATCCACCGCCTCTCCCCTGTCGTCGAGGAGTATCTCTACTCGGCCATGGAGGACTATCGCATTGATATTATGATCGATAAAGGTCCTGCGGCTCGAAGCATCCAGATCGATCTTAATCCGTTCACACTCATCGGAGCGACCACCCGTTCAGGCCTTCTCACAGCTCCTCTCCGCGCTCGTTTCGGCATCAACATGCACCTCGAATACTATGATACTGAGGTACTTGCCGGCATCATTGCCCGTTCGGCCAATATCCTCGGCATGCCATGCAAAGAGGAGGCTGCCATCGAGATTGCGCTTCGCAGCCGTGGCACACCGCGTATTGCCAATGCACTGTTGCGTCGAGTCAGAGACTTCGCCATGGTCAAAGGACAGGAGATCATCGACATCAAGATTGCGCGCTTTGCACTCGAAGCCTTAGGCGTTGATAAATACGGACTTGACGACATCGACAACAAGCTGCTCACCACCATCATCGATAAGTTCAACGGTGGACCTGTGGGCCTCACCACCATCGCTACGGCCATGGGTGAGGATGCAGGTACGGTGGAGGACGTACTCGAACCTTATTTAATTAAGGAGGGCTTCATCAAGCGTACTCCTCGCGGCCGAGAAGCCACAGCGCTGGCGTACAAGCACCTTGGCAAGACGCCACTCAATGGCGATACGCTCCAGGGTACGCTCTTCTAACAAGAAATTGACGTTACGTACACGACGTCAATTTCCTGCATCAAAGATTTTGACGTTACGTACACGACGTCAATTTCACGCGGCAAAGATATTGACGTTACGTACACAACGTCAATTTCATGCATCAAAGATATTGACGTTACGTACACAACGTCAATTTCACGCGTCAAAGATTTCAACGTTGTGTACAGAACGTCAATATCACGCGTCACAAATACCAACACTTGGTACCAGGTGTTGAAATTCTTACTCAAAAATGGCATTACTGAAGTCTCTCTTCAAAGATACAGCACTTTACGGCCTTCCATCCATCGTCGGCCGCTTCCTTAATTATCTGCTGGTCATCCTCTACACGGCTGTGATGCCAGCTTCGTCAGGCGAATATGGCATTGTCACCAACCTGTACGCCTACACCGCGCTGATTCTGGTTATCCTGACCTTTGGTATGGAGACGACGCTCTTCCGTTTTGCCAACAAGCAGGAGGAGAATCCGATGCACGTCTACTCCACGGCGCTCATCACCGTCGGAGGTCTTTCCCTTGGCTTCCTGGCACTGGTGCTGGCCTTCCTTCAGCCACTTTCTGACGCGCTTGGTTACGCTGATCATCCTGAGTTTCTGGCCATTATGGCGCTGATCGTAGCCATTGACGCCTTTGCTTGCATTCCGTTCGTCTACCTGCGTTATCTGCAGAAAGCCAGGAAGTTTGCTTGCCTGAAGATGCTCAATATCGTGATCAATATTGCGCTCAATCTACTTGTCTTCATCGTCTGTCCGAAGATCAATGAGTCGCATCCTGAGTGGATTTCGTGGTTCTATGACTCGGAATACATGGCTGGCTACGTGTTTGCCATCAACCTGATCACTTCGCTGGTCACCCTGCTGCTGCTCTTCAAGGAGTGGATGCCAGGTCAGAAGTTCAAGGCTTCAGATGGCACTACGTGTACATTTAAATATGTGTGGGACGCGCCTTTGTTCCATCGCATGTTCAAGTACAGCTACCCGATCCTCATCCTCGGCATTGCCGGCATCCTCAACCAGACGCTCGACAAGATCATCTATAAGTTCCTCATCCCAGGTCAAGAAGGTGCTCAGCAGCTCGGTATCTATGGAGCCTGCTTCCGTATCGCCATGATCATGGCCATGTTCACACAGGCTTTCCGCTTTGCTTACGAACCGATTATCTTCAATAAGTCGAAGGATAAGAAGGACGTCGTGAAGACCAACGCCCTGGGAATGAAGTACTTCATCATCGTCTCATTGCTCGGATTCCTGGCCGTCATGGCATGGATCGACATCCTTAAGGTCATCATCATCCGCGACTCTGGCTATTGGGAAGGCCTCGTCGTCGTCCCTATTGTCATGGCGGCTGAGATCATGATGGGTATCTACTTCAACCTCTCGTTCTGGTATAAGTTGATCGATCAGACACTTTGGGGAGCGCTCTTCTCGATCATCGGCTGCGTGGTGCTCGTTTTGATCAATGTCATCTTCGTGCCACAGTATGGCTATGTGGCTTGCGCATGGGCAGGTTTGGCAGGATACACCACCTGCATGCTCCTCTCCTATTTCGTGGGTCAGCGCAAGAATCCGATTCCTTACGACCTCAAGAATATTGGCTTGTACACGCTCCTGGCCGTGGTACTTTATGTCGGCATGACACAAATAACGAGTACAGGCGTTGTCCCGATCCTGATCAAGACGCTGCTCGTACTCGTCTATATGGCCTTTATGGTTTGGAAGGAATATCTTTTGCCTAAGAAGCAACGACAGTCCTAATGCTAAGATCTTTAGCTACTTAACTCGCAGGATTCTCTTCTGGCCAGCCTTTTGTTCGATAATCACGCCTTGTGACGAAGCTGACACGGGTTGGCCGAAAAGATTAACATATTGATTTTCACCCTTTGAAGCAGCTGACTCACCGTCAGTTGCTTCTATTGTTATCTCCTCGATGCCGTTATAACCTTTCATTTCACGAGCCTTGTCAAGAGCAATCGCAAAATCCGGAAGGCCATAACCGGTCTTGTCATTCGGATTCTGGAAGTCGGAAGCTGACTCTCGGACAATCTGGCGCAACTCTGCTGGAGTCAGTTCAGGAACCGCACTCCAGAGCGAAGCGCAGAGACCTGCGATGAGAGGCGTCGAGAAACTCGTACCTTGAGCCAGACGTCGCACCCCGAAACCATTGTTCACAGGCAAGACAGTATAGCAGTTCGTGCCACGCGCTGCAATATCAGGTTTGACGTAAGGTGTGAGGAAACCTTCACTCGTAAAACTGGCAGGTTCAAAGAGTGGAGTAGTCGCACCTACGGTCAGTACCTCCTCTACATCAGCGGGAAACAAGAGTTTTTTCCAGTCCTTATTTCCGTAGTTTCCTGCAGAACTTACTACAAGAATACCTTTCTGGCACGCAATCTTTGCACCTCTTGAGATGAGGACACAATCTTTAGTCAATTCATCGTGGCTATGCGAGAGCAAGCCATCATCGTAATCGCCATACCCTAATGACGAACTAATGATGTCAAAGCCTAAACTGTCGACCATCTCAGCAGCAGCCACCCACATATCTTCCTCTATTGCGCTCTCGAAATCAGGATTTTCGGTACAGAAAAGCGCATATTCAGCATCAACAGCAGTACCGCAGACTCCTTCAACTTCCGGACAAGCCATGATACTCATGCACTGTATTCCATGGGTGTCTCTTTCATAGGTGCACTCCGGTCGGTTCGGATCATAAAGGTCGTGAGCAAAGATCACCTTGTCTTTCAGCGGATTACATTTATTAAGGCTCATGAAGCCGCCATCGAAGACCGCGATAATCTTACCCTTTCCACGATAACCTGCCTTATAGATAGCATCGTATGCATTGACTTCCTGAAGCGGAGTTGTGCAATCCTCTAATGTCGCAGCGAAAGAGGAAACCTCGTCCTCTCGCTCAGGACTCCGACGAGGCGGCGCCTTCTCCACTTTGGGCATGGTCAGCGTCTCCACCTTCAAGACGAAAGGGAGACTTGTCCACACCGAAGCGGGAACCTCGGAGCCATCTGCCTGCATCACCACGGCCGTATTCAGCCAGCGTGAACGCGCCAGTATCGTCAAACCGGCATCGCGCATCTGCTGCAGATAAGTCGTAGAGACTTCATAATCAAGCTCATCAGTCTTTATCTGCAGACGCTGGCGATTTTCTTGAGCTCTTTCGCTCAACGCTACGGGACGACTTCCTGGCTTACCATCCAGATAGACGCGGTAGCGATAGACGTTGGCAAGAGTCAAGGTCGTGGAGACCAGCAAAAGGATCAATGATGCGAATAATCGCTTATACATCAGTTTATTGCGTCTATATCAGAACTTTTCGATCAAGACGGTAGCGTAGGCGGCGATACCCTCCTGTCGACCTGTGAATCCAAGTTTTTCGGTCGTTGTTGCCTTGATGCTGATATCATCCACATCGCACTGCATGACACCAGCCAGACACTGTTTCATCTCCTCGATGTGCGGATTGAGCTTAGGCTTCTCGGCTGCCACGGTGATGTCGGCATTGCCAAGCTTATAGCCTTTGGTGGCAATCAGAGCCATGGTGTCCTTGAGGAGTATCTTTGAGTCGATCCCCTTGAAGTCATTGCTCGTATCTGGGAAGTGATAACCGATATCGCGCATATTTGCAGCTCCTAAAAGTGCATCGCACAAAGCGTGAATCAGCACATCGGCATCGCTGTGACCCAGCAAACCCAAAGTGTGTTCGAGCTTGATACCTCCTAACCAAAGTTCACGACCCTCGACCAGACGGTGGACGTCATAGCCGAAACCTACACGAATCTTCATACTTTACACATTATTATATTATATAGGCTCTTGGCACAAGACTTGCTGCAGAACCTGAAAAGCGGTGCAAAGATACGACGTTTTTTCGTAATCTCCAAATTAGGTCTGCCAAATTGGCATTTTGGCATGATTTTTTGGCATAAAAAAGTTTGGCACGGCTTTTGCAAATATACCAGCGAACACGAAACTACTTCAAGTTCTGAGGCTTTTATCGGTTCAACAAAACATAAGAACAAAACAACAAAGTAACAAAATAACAAAAAATATACAACTATGGGAAAGATTATTGGTATTGACCTTGGCACCACAAACTCATGTGTTGCTGTTATGGAGGGTAACACTCCAACCGTCATTGCAAATTCAGAGGGTCGTAACACGACTCCATCAATCGTAGGCTTCGTCGATGGTGGCGAGCGCAAGGTAGGTGAGCCTGCTAAGCGTCAGGCTGTGACCAACCCAACCCGCACCGTTTACTCTATCAAGCGTTTCATGGGTTGCGACATGGCTCAGTCAGCTACTGAGATCACTCGCGTTCCTTACAAGGTAGTTGGCAACAACAACCAGCCACGCGTAGAGATCGACGGCCGTCAGTACACACCACAGGAGATCTCAGCTATGATCCTCCAGAAGATGAAGAAGACCGCTGAGGACTACCTCGGAACTTCGGTTACCGAAGCTGTCATCACCGTTCCTGCTTACTTCAACGACGCTCAGCGTCAGGCTACTAAGGAGGCTGGTCAGATTGCAGGCCTTGAGGTAAAGCGTATCGTCAACGAGCCAACCGCAGCAGCTCTTGCTTACGGTCTCGGCAACCTTGACAAGGAGGAGAAGATCGCTGTATTCGACCTCGGTGGTGGTACATTTGATATCTCTATCCTCGACCTCGCTGATGGTGTATTCGAGGTACTTTCTACCGATGGTAACACTCACCTTGGTGGCGATGACTTCGATAACAAGATCATCGACTGGATGGCTTCTGAGTTCCAGAAGGAAGAGGGCGTTGACCTCAAGAAGGATCCTATGGCACTCCAGCGCTTGAAGGAGGCTGCAGAGAAGGCTAAGATCGAGCTTTCTGCTTCTACTACCGCAGAGATCAACCTTCCTTATATCACCGCAGTAGGTGGTGTACCTAAGCACTTGGTTAAGACCTTGACCCGTGCTAAGTTCGAGCAGATCTGTGACGATCTGATCAAGGCTTGCATCGAGCCATGCCGTCGCGCACTTTCTAACGCCAAACTCTCAGCTGGCCAGATCGATCAGGTCATCCTCGTAGGTGGTTCAAGCCGTATTCCTGCCGTACAGCGTGAGGTTGAGCAGTTCTTCGGCAAGGCTCCTTCTAAGGGCGTAAATCCTGATGAGGTAGTTGCAGTAGGTGCTGCGGTTCAGGGTGCTATCCTCGCTGGTGACAGTCAGGTAGGCGGTGGAAAGGACATTCTCTTGCTCGATGTTACCCCACTTTCACTCGGTATCGAGACCCTCGGTGGCGTAATGACCAAGCTCATCGACGCTAACACCACTATCCCAACCAAGAAGTCAGAGGTATTCTCTACCGCAGCTGACAACCAGCCATCGGTACAGATCCACGTTCTCCAGGGCGAGCGTCAGTTCGCAAAGGACAACAAGACCATCGGCATGTTCAACCTCGATGGTATCCCAATGGCTCCACGTGGCGTTCCTCAGATCGAGGTAACCTTCGATATCGATGCTAACGGTATCCTCAACGTCTCTGCAAAGGACAAGGGTACTGGCAAGGAGCAGCACATCACCATCACCGCTTCATCTGGCCTCAGCAAGGAGGAGATCGAGCGCATGAAGGCCGAGGCTGCAGCCAACGAGGAGGCAGATAAGAAGGCTCGCGAGGAGGTCGATAAGATCAATGGTGCTGACTCTATGATCTTCCAGGTCGAGAAGCAGCTTCAGGAGAATGGCGACAAGATCCCAGCAGAGATGAAGTCTCAGATCGAGGGTATCGTTGCTAAGCTCAAGACCGCTAAGGACGCTAAGGATATCCCAGGTATCGATGCTGCAACCGCAGAGCTCCAGCAGATCATGGGTCAGGCTGCACAGAATATGTATGGTCAGCCAGGCGCAGGCGCTCAGGGTAATCCAGGCGCAGGTCAGCAGGGCGGCCAGCAGGCTGCAGAGGACGTCGATTTTGAGGAAGTAAAGTAAAATCGATAAAAATCGACAACAATAGATAAGGAAACGGGTGTAAATTAATGATTTGCACCCGTTCCTATTTTAAAGATTTATCCTTTTTTATTTGTTTTATTGGTTTGTTTTTCGTAAATTTGCAACACATTTGTAACAGAACTATAGTTTGGAGTAACATATACTTACAGCCAGATAAAAGTCTTACAATCAAAGCAAATAGCATATGAAAACAACCCTAGTACCGAAGAAATGTCCTTGGTGTGGCAATTTCTTCAATCCAAAGACTGCCTGGACCGTTTTTTGCAGTCAAGATTGCCTTAAGCAATCAGATCGCAAAAAAGGTAAAGAAAGACGAGAGAAAGAACGCCTTAAGAAAATTGCAGCTTCTATCGCAGACGATCAAGCTTATCTGACAGTACGGCAAGCTGTAGCTATCTTTGCCGTTAACAGGATTACGCTCTATACACACATTCGTCACGGTATAATTCCAGTTGTAAGAATAAAAGAGCGTGGTATCCGTATCAAACGTACAGAACTTGAATCCAGGTATCTTACCCGGGAGAAGCAAGCTCATCCTGATCCACTTCCTCCGAGAGTCAAACTATATAACCTCGAACCAGAGAACTGTTATACCATAGGTGAAGCTACCGAGAAATTCAAAGTAGGAAGTACCTTTATATATAATAATGTACGCAAGTACAGTATACCAATGCGTCAAATTGGCCGATTTGTATATATCCCCAAAGAAGAAATTGACAGAATATTTGAAAATAGATGAAGAAATCATTACCTAAAACCAAAGTAACAGTCAAACTCCGCAAATCGGATCATCATGATAACGAATGGTACTTGATGCTGGAATCATATCCCGTCTATGAGCCATTCAAGGACAAGCCACAGCGTAAGTTTGAGGCTTTGAACAGAGTCGTACATACTCCGATTTGGGACTATACAGACAAGAAGCAGAAACCTCACCGTGATGCTAATGGCATAATCCAATGCCGATCGGAAGCAGACCAGGAGGCCTGTCGATTTGCAGACAAATGCAGGATTATCCGTCAGCAGGAGGCCGATAATGCTACCCTTTTCTCTGATAATGAAAAGGAGATGGCCGAACAGAACATTCGAAGCAAACAGGATTTCATTGCTTATTTCAAGAAGATCTCAAAGACCCTTCATGAGAAAGATTCTGACATCATCATCAACTGGAATTGTGCCTGTAGGCTACTAAGTATGTTCAATGAAGAGAACCCTCTTCCTTTCGGTATGATAACAGTGAAGCTGATGGAGGATTTCAAGAGGTTCCTGCTCACAGCTCCTCAAGGAGGAAACAAGAAAGGAACGATCTCGAACAACACGGCATCTACCTACTTCTCAATATTCAAGGCAGCTTTGAAACAGGCTTTCATTGATGAGTATTTGACTATTGACATATCTGCCAAAGTGAAAAACATCCCTTGGCAAGAAGTACGACGAGAGCATCTTACATTAGAAGAACTCAATAAACTTGCTGCTACCCCTTGTGATCGTCCTGTACTAAAGCGAGCTGCATTGTTCTCTGCATTGACTGGACTTCGTCATTGCGATATTCAGAAATTGAAGTGGAGTGAAGTTGTAAACATTGATGGTCAGTGGCGACTCGATTTTAGACAGAAAAAGACCAAAGGAGTTGAATATATGCCAATCAGTAATCAAGCATATGAACTATGCGGAGAACGAAAGGATCCTGAACGATGTGTTTTTGAAGATCTCCCAGATCCTTCATGGATATCTGATCCACTCAAGAAATGGGTCAAAGCAGCCGGTATCACCAAGCATATCACCTTCCATTGCTTCCGTCACACCTTCGCCACTTTGCAACTTAGTAATGGCACAGATATTTATACAGTCAGTAAAATGATGGGGCATACTAACGTCAGAACAACTCAACTTTATACAAAAGTCGTTGACGAAAAGAAAGTCAAAGCTGCTGATGCAATCAAAATTGACCCATCAGCCCTAGATGAGGACTGATTACAAACCCTTGCTAGAAGGCGGTGAAACGATGGTGGAAAATTTCCACCGCAGTTTCACTGCCTTTTTTGCGCCCAATCGACTATTTTTCCCATTTTTCTTCCCTTAATTCGACTTTATCTATCAACAGAAAAAGCAGGCTCTTTTTTCGCAGTTAAACATTGTTAAAGCCATTGGTGCTATTATAGGTGCTAACCCGGTGCCACATTCCACTACTTGAGCACCCTCAAGCCACCATCGTCCTTTGCGCCGCATTTCAGTTTTTTGAAGTGCGGCATGTCGTTATTGGCACATGGCATGACCTTACCGCCGTAATATGATAAATAATGTTTAGCGAAAACATTACATTTGAGGACATGCCAGCGGCAATGGCATATCTCATTAACAAAGTCGAGAACCTTCAGGAAGAAATCAATAGTCTGAAGAATCTCAAACAATCTGCCACATGTGAGACGTTAACGATTGAGGATCTCATCAATTATTTGCCAGGGCATCCGGCTAAGCAGACAATTTATGGCTGGGCAAGTAAAAAAGAGATTCCTTATCACAAGTTGAACAACAAGACGCTGTATTTCATCAAGGCTGAGATTGATGATTGGCTTATGGGCAATCGTCATAAGACTGATGACGAGATAGCAGATGAAGCAGCAGTGTTCTTGGCAAATAGAGATGCAAAGAAGTATGGTATCTAATCCTTCTCAAATGTCAGTTACCTCAGAAGTTGTTCTCGAGGAACTGTGGCGGAATGCGCGGTTGAGCATTAAAGCCGATTATGATGTACAACCAGAAGTGCTTAAGGTTGGTGATGCCGTCATCGGAACCTTAGGCAACTTCAGCGCTGCCATCGGAAAAGCAAAAAGCAAAAAGACCTTCAATTGTTCGGCCATTGTTGCCGCTGCCATCAACAATGACTGTGTCTTGAACTACATTGCAGATTTTCCAGAAGGTAAACGCAAGATTCTGTACATAGACACAGAACAAGGAGCGTCTCATTGCTTGACCGTACTACAACGTATCCATAAGTTAGCAGAATTGCCGACAGACAAGGATTGCGAAAATCTAGAGTTTCTTGCATTACGCAAATATTCTCCAGAGGATCGTACTGCTATCATCGAATATGCCATTACCCACACTGAAGGTCTCGGCCTTGTTGTAGTTGATGGTATTCGAGATCTTGTCTATGACATTAACAACCCAACGGAAGCTACCAACATCATCTCTAAACTGATGCAATGGACTGACGAATATCAGATCCATATTCATGTGATTCTCCATCAGAACAAAGGCGATGAGAACGCACGTGGCCATCTTGGCACGGAACTCATCAATAAGGCAGAGACCATAATCCAGATCGAGAAAGACAAGAACGATCATAGCATTAGTAAGGTCGAAGCTGTTCATATTCGTACCGTAGAGTTCGAGCCGTTCGCCTTCCGCATCAATGATGATGGGTTGCCTGTTCTTGCTCCGGATTACGTCTTTGAAGAGAGTTCTCCAGGCAGACCTAAACAACCGCCCTTTGATCCGAAGTCCATAGACATGGAGAAAACCAAAGCTGCCATGATGTCTATGTTTTCGGAAAATCAGAGATATGGGTACAAGGAATTAGAGGATGCCATCATTAATGCTTACGCTATGGTGAATATCAAGTTAAATCATAACAAGACCGTTGCGTTAATTGCCTGGCTACGCAAAAATCAAATCATTATCAAAATGTCTACAGAAGCAGGAAAGAAGAACATCCTTAATCCTGAGTACAAATTCTAAGTCGCTTTACTTTATTGTATGTGCGTATATAGATACTAACCTAAAGTACTCAGCAGCTTGCTGCGTCGAATAGGCTTGTAAATGTAATTTGATTAAAATTCCGTAGCTTATTAGGGCATTTTTGCGTGTGAGTCCAACACTCACATCAAAAAAGTCCCATAAGCGAAAGGACTGCATCCTCTCGATGATTCAAAGGGGGACTAAAGTCTTTACGGAATTTTCCATTAATAACCGATTAAACAATGGCTACAAATTATGCAGTATGCCACCTGCAACGAGGTGGATCAAATGGCAGTGGTCTGTCCTGCCACATAGAACGACAGACAAAAGATGGCAAGGCGTTCATACCAGAAAACGCTGATGCCAGTCGCACGCAATGGAACCGAGAACTGATCAGTTTTCCTGAAGGTGTTCATAATCGAAACGAAGCGATTCAATACCGTCTAAGGACAGCAGGATTGCAGCGCAAAGTCGGCAAGAACCAAACCACTCACATCTGCGCAATCCTTTCTGGTACTCACGACCAGATGATGAAACTGGTCGAAGCGGAGAAACTTGACGAATGGATAGATGCTAATCTTCGCTGGTTGAAGAAAACGTACGGAGAGGAGAATGTCGTTTCCTGTGTCTTGCACATGGACGAAAAGACACCGCATCTCCATGCCACCATCATCCCTATCGTTAAGACCGAACGCAAGCGACGTGAACGTGAAGGAGACTGCAAATACAAAGCAAAAGGCATTGTACCTCGTCTCTGTTGCGATGAGGTGATGTCTCGCTTTCGGTTACATCAATATCAAACAACCTACGGTCTTGATATGAAGAAGTTCGGTCTTGAGCGAGGCATTGTCGGTTCAACTGCGAAACATGTCGCAAACAGTGAATACTATCGTCAGAAGGCAGAAGAGTATCAAACCCAGATAGAAGCTCTGCTCAATGACATTACAGCTTTAACCGAAGAAAAGGAAAAGGCAAAATCTGGAGCGGTTGCCAAGTTCCTTAATTTCTTTGGAGCAGGAGAACTGTCCCAAACAAAGGATGAGTTGTCAAAGAAAGAAGATGAGTTAGCAACGCTGAAGAAGAAAGTCTCTATTTTGGAGCAGCGGCAGAAAGACTCAGATCAGCAGCACAAGAAGGAAGTGTTTGATCTCAATAAGTTCTGCCAATCTGTCATAAAGGAACGAGACCATTTGGCAGATCAAGATGCTACACATTGTCGAACTATCCGAAAGTTAAATCTACAGCTATCGGCAGAACGTCAACCCGACAAGCATCTATTAACAGATACTGAAATATATGCCATCGGTGAACGAGGAACCGTTTTAAGATTATTCGGTAATTATGCTTCGGTACCTTTTGCTATCTCGTTGACCTCTGACATGAATCGAGGTTTTGATCTTGGACTTGTGGCTCAAGAGATCGCAGCGGCTTTCCTCCCAGACATTCTTTCCACATGTTTTAGATGGGATGAGAATCTCGCAGAAAATCCAGATTTCCGCAACACCGTTGTTAGTGTCTTTTTAAGCCTTCTTGATAGTGTAACCACTCCAACCCCGTCTGGCGGCGGAGGTGGCGGCAGCAGCTCTTCAGAAAACCGATGGGACGGCAAGAAACCTGACGAATCGGAACAAGACTATTTGCGTCGAACGTTCATACATGCCTATTCCATTGTAAGTGGCAGTAGAGAATTGAGAAGAAAAAGATAAATTGGGGTTGTGCCATTTGTCCTTAAACTTTGGCACAATCACTATACTTACTTCAAGATGCCGGTATCACGGTCTTGCTGGTTAATCCTCTTGTTTATGTCTTGATATTTGCGTCCTTTACTCATTCTCCATGAAATGTTGAGTGACAGTCGGTTGGCGGTATCTGTGCTATATGAAGAGGAGACTTTGTGTATGTCTCGATTGAGCAACTCTGACTCGTATGACGTACAACGATGGCGGAGAGGATTGCCCCAAGTCAAAGAGAATTGCCAGTCGCGATACATGTAGGAGGCTTGAAGAGCTGTATATGCTCCGCTATGTCCCTTCGTTTCTCCTTCCAGATGACGACTGCCATTGTCGGCATAAGCGGTCAAGGTGAAACTGCCGAGATAAGCAACAATATTGGCAGCATAGAACCATGATGTGTAGCAATGAGTATAGTCAAATCCGAAGTTGAAGCAACGTTGCAGACCTCCATTACAGGCAATCTGTAGTTTTTCTGGCAATAGCCAATAGCTGGCATAGGCCATCGTGTGCAGCAGGTCAATCTCTTTCTGATTAATCTGAGTATAGATGAACTGATCATCCTCCGTACGTTCGTAGTGTGCCATATTGGGCTTGTGGCATTGCTTGAAGAATCCTTGTACAAAGGTCCGGAAGCGAGTGTTGTTATACGACAATTGCAGCTGATGCTCCTCATCACGGCTTGGCTTCAAGTCTGGATTTCCTATAGTCCATTCCATGCTGTTGGTCTGGATCATGGCATCGCTGATCATGGCAATACGCGATGCACGTTCTTGCATCAGGAAGGAATAGTTTATCTGCCAATCTGGGCTGAACGAATAGGCTATTGTTGCTTTGGGTCGGAATGACCAGAATCCGTAGCGATGTTCATTCTGCTTGTAGTGCAGATAACTCATTCCCAGGCCCAATGAATAACGTAAGGCATTGAGCGAACCCTTTATCTGGCTGAAGCTATAGACGTTATTCTGGTTCATTTCTGTCAAAGCCGATGTGCTACCCAGATAATCATTCTTTGTGTTTTTGAAACGATAGTTTAGTCCTAAGGATAGCGTAAATGGCTTGAATCTGTTCTCATAGACAACCTCAGAAAGCAAAGAAGTTGTTTCTCCATCAACATCATATTGGTAAGGAGTTCCTTCATCATACGAGTTGTTTTCTGTTGTCGAAATATAAGTACCTACAGCATTGGCTGTAATCGACTGCCGAGGTGTGAGCTGGCGAAAGAAGTATAGGTCGATAACCGGAGAATAAAAGTTGTCACTCAATCGACGGGTTGCAGTATAGCGATTTATGCCATCTGTTATTTCCTTGATTACATAGTTATCTGGTGTTTTCCCAATAGATCCGCTGATGGAAGCCTGAAAGACGTAGTTTGATGAGTCTGCACGATTGTATGTCAGTTTCAGACCATGCTGCTGATCCTTCTGGAGTGTTTCGATGTCTTTTCTCTCCATTGTATAAATACTGCCATCACTCAAAGTATAATTGGCTATTTCAGCACCTTTTGAGCCTTTCAGCTGATGCCCATTAAAGTCGTAAGACAATGAGATTTCGTTTTTCCCGACGTTCCATTTACCGTATGCCATTCCCTCCCGCTGCCATGAGGTGAGCGAGGGAGTCAAGTCCGCACCAATGACATAACCGCTATCGGCTCTTCGGGTAATGAAATTGATTACATAAGCGACATCATCGCCATAACGGACACCAGGGTTATCTATGTAATCAATTTTGATAATCTGCTTCGGATCGAGAGACATCATCTCCTGTCGGCTCACTTCTATGCAATTGATGCGAAGCTGCACACTCCCCCTGTTGTCAATCACAGAAACAGAATGCGACGCATTATCTATACGTAGATTCGGCAATGCCAGCTTTTGCAGCATCGTGTAGCCGTTCGTCGAAGATTGTTTCTGTACCTCTGACGGAAAGATAAGCTGACCATCAGCTTTCTGGATTACTTGCTCTGCCACTATCTCGATATTGCTGAGCTGACGAATACTGTCTTGCTCTTGTGCTAATGACAAGCACGGAATGGCAAATGCCATGACTGAAAGGACTGTCTTCATTGCTGATTGTTTTTGGTGCAAAGATAGACAATCGCGCAATAACAGGCAAAAAAAGAACCTGACATTTGTCTGACAATTATATGCCAGCCATTGTCGGGTTCTCTAACATTCTGATTATCAAATCAAGTCCAGTTTACTCCAAAGTATATTCTTTTCCTCTTTCGGAGGTTATATGCAAGTTACCTTGTTCCTCAAGAATAGGCTTTAGTCTTTTGATTAGCGTATAAAGGGTGTCGCTTGCATCCGGTTTCTTTGGCCAAAGCACATCACAAATCTCTTGTTTCGACAAACTGTGATTGCTCGATGCGAAGAACATCTTGAGCAGCTGATCCTGCATTGGTGTAAGATGAATCTGCTTACGGCTGCTGTTGTAGAAATGATCATCTATCAAGGAAAGGCCACCCACAGATACCACCTCTACAATAGGTGAACGACGAAGGTATAAGATGGAGAACACACCCCATAGCAGCGACAGCGAGAACAAAGACACAGGAAGCCGCTGATCAGATAATCCCAAAATATCGAATACCGAAAGAGAAGCATAGCTTTGGTACTCACATTCGTCTTGTCCATTGCTCCATAATTGACGTTTACCACAGATAGCACTTGGCTTACTGTCCATAGCATAATAGACAAATGAGTGGTCTCTCAGTTCTGGAATCTGTAGATTGGCCAGATAATTCTGAATCGTATCTGGAGTTATCTCGATAGAAGTCTGCTGCGTGAGCGTTTTCTCAAGAGCTTGGTCCATGTCATTGAGCAATTGTCCTTTGGCTTGACCGTAACTATGCCAACTGCTAATTATCGATGGAATCAACAGCCCAAGAAAAATGAGGATAGCATGATAGTTCTTCATACTGCAGCAATTTCAACTTGGCGCTTGCGAGGCTTACACACACTAAGGATCGGCATACCCAGAGCTGTTTCAATCATCATGATTGTATCAATGGTGAAGTTGTGGGTACCACGCATCCACTTGCTAATCTCAGCTTCTTTCTTTCCAAGAAGCATAGCCAAATCCTTCTGTTTCATCCCTTTTGTCTCCAAAATATCATGGATTCGGTCAACAATCTGGAATGAGAACTCTACCATGCGACGTGCCTCAGGATCCACCGACTGGCGACGTGCTTCAATAATACTACTTCTTCTCATTGCGTATAAAGTTTAAGTTGCCAAGTATTTCTTTATCTACTAGAACGATTGCTCCGCTCTTGATTCTCGATGCGATGAACTTGCTAGTCTCAATCAGCAGTTCTACATAAGGTGCCAACGTCGGGCTTTTCTCCCAAGAACTTGCATCTTTGATACCTCCATTGCCAAAGACAAGGATATTATCAGAGAGACGTAGGCAGTAGAGCCTTACCTTATTTCCCAGATCAATAGGGATGACGCCGACCCCATCTCCGAACCTGCCTTCTGGACGGAAATAACGTTCCAATGCTCCATGTTCTGCGATATGATCCATCCATGCTAAGATAACATCTATCTCATCATCGTACTCGCAGCCTTCAGGAAACTTCTCGAAGAAACGATCCAACTCGGCCAACTCTTCATCTTCAAGCTTAATGCTATAAAAGTTGACCTGTTCGTGCTCTTCTATCAGCTCTATCGTATATCGTTGTTCCATAAGTGTTGTTTTTGATGGCGCAAAGATAAGAAGATATTTTCAACTCTCCAAATAATTAACTTAAAAATTAACTTTTTAACTCGATTTATATGCTCTTTGTCAAAGCATTGTCTTTTGAGAGTGCTAATAATGCATATTAGGCATTCCATCATTGAGCAATGCTAACATCACTAATCTGCATTGGGCTACATCGCTTTGCTTCAATTCACTTTACTACCGCACTATATATATGCGAGTAATAAAGTAAAGTGATGATAGGGGAAAAAAGAAAAGAGGCTTCGCCCTGAAGCCCCTATCTCATTCCTTCCCTATCTTCGCTAACAAACTTTCAACTCTATTTCTCCCTGGCAGTTTCTTGGAAATCGTATCTTCCTTCATTTGCTCCAAAGGAATGGAGAAAACAGACTTGAGAAATTTTGCGCAATCATCACGGTTATACTTTCCTTCTTTTGATAGTAAAAAGAAAACTGTACCCCCAACCAAGACAAGGTCTTCATTGGATATTTCTTCTTTTTTCGAAATAGGTAATCTACATGGTATGATACATCCATTTTCGTAATAACAATAAAGGACTTCTACCGCAGCATTGCGTTCTCCCTCTGTGTAAGTCTTCATCGACATACGCAAATATTCTTTTGCCTTTTCATAACGACTCTTTCGCTCCGTCGCAGCTTTACGTCTCTCGACTTCATCCAGAGTTATTGCTTCAGCTTCCTGTGCCTCATCCTGCTGATCAGATTCTTCAATATAAGATGTCTGATCTACAACGTCTGGGTCATCAACTTCTACAGCATTCTTTATCTTTATAGGTACATCCGATTGCTTCTTTTGTCTTCTCGTGCCATCCAAATTATAAAAATAAGCTGCCATCCAGAGACACCCCATGCCTAAAATGAAAGGCAGTATTACTCCATGCCCTATGTTCTTAATAGCATTCTCTCCAGACACGGGGAAAACGCCAAATCCAAGTAAGAGTAATGGGATAGCAGCCAAGATCCAACCTGCCCATACAAGATTCTTGCGAGGATTCTTGGCATAACGGTCATTACAGATAACTGCAATACTTCCAAAAACTACTATAATAAATATTGGGTATATCGTCATACTTATATATTTTTACGCAAAGATATAGTTTTTTTATTAAACGACCAAAGCTTTTACATTTTTTAATGGAGCGTACGGACGCTTTCAGTCCGATATTTTCTTTTATTGAAACTATAAATGACATCTATAGATGACACAGCCATTTTCAGGCCTCACAATGGTTTCTTTATCTATATTCCCCATTTTTTTATCATTCATGCGACACGTATTTGCAACACATGATCGCAAATCTCTGTATTTCAATACACTTTATTATCGAGGAGGTGAAGTAATTCCCGATAAAAATCGGTAAAAATAAATAATCAAAAGTGTGTAAGTCATTGGCTTACACACTTTTCTTGTTTTAAACCAATCCGTTTGGTTATTAGTCAAGTTAAGATATTGCTGTTTTATTTGTTACAAATTTGTAGCGGGACAAATTTTAGACGGTTGCGGGACAAACTCGCACTAAACTAACTTATAATCAAACATTAAACAAAATGAAGGAAACAATTCTAAAGCCTCGTAAGTGTGCTGAATGTGGCACCTTATTTGTTCCAAGAAGTGTACTTTCTTCGAATGCCTTCTATTGCTGCAAAGCTTGTCAGAAAGCTGCAGCCAATCGCAGAGCGAAGGAAAGGGTTCGAGAAGGGCTGAGAGAAGCATTAGCAAGTCTTGTGCCAGATGCACAAAACTACATCTCAGTGGCAGAAGCCGTGGCCATCTTTCAGGTGTCCAGAACGGCACTTTATCTTAAGATTGAAACGAATAAGATTCCTGTTGTACGTATCAGCAAGAACAAAATTCGTTTGAAACGTTCAGACTTGGCTGCCCTTTACCCCACTCGCAAGGAGCAGAAGAATGCCGAACCACTAAAGCCGAAGGCAAAACTCTACCGGTTGGAGCCAGAAGACTGCTACACTATTGGCGAGATCAATGAGAAATTCCACATGGGTGACACGACAATCTACACGAATATCCGCAAGTATCATATCCCTATGCGACAGATAGGACGTTTCGTCTATGTACCCAAGAGTGAAATTGATGAGTTATTCAAATCCTAATTCCCTACTATTATGAGTTACAGACAAAGTACAGTTGTAACCGTCAAGTTACGTCAGACTCCCAATAAGGACGGATGGTATCTTTACATTGAGGCCTATCCTTACTTCAAACCAGGGGAAGTTACCCCAAGCCGCTACATCCACATGTGTGGTAGAGTTATTCATACCCCAATCTTCGATCATAACCGACCCACACGAGGCCGACATGATGGCACCGCCAGTTATAAGGTGAAGCGAGACATCAACGGAGTTATACAATGCAGAGCAGAGATCGATACCCAATCATGCATCTATGCTGCTCGTGTTGCTGCCGATATGCAGAAGGAGTTTGACATGAAGCCTCTCTTCAATTCGGACGATGCAAAAGCATTGGCACAAGCAGAGCGAGATAAGGCAGATTTCATTGAATACTTCAACCGCATCCGCGTTGAACGTCACAAGAATGACTCGGAATCAATAAAGATCAACTGGAAACGTGTCGGAGAACTATTGCCTATCTTCTCGAAAGGCAAACCTATCATCATGTCCACCATCAACGCCAAACTGATGGAGGATGTCAAAAAGTTCATGCTTACTGCTCCTCAAGGTGGCACGAAAAAAGGCACACTTTCCCGCAATACCGCCTCGACATACTTCGCCATCTTCAAGGCTGGCGTTCATCAAGCGTTCATTGACGAGTACCTGACCGTTGATATTGCAGCCAAGATAAAAGGCATCACCGAACAAGAGAGCCGCAGAGAGCACTTATCCCTAGAAGAACTCAATCTTCTTGCTCAAACACCTTGCGACTCCCCAGTCCTCAAACGAGCTGCCTTATTCTCGGCATTGACAGGACTTCGCCACTGCGACATCCAGAAGCTCACATGGAGTGAAGTCGTACGAGTTGGTGATTCATGGAGATTGGATTTCACACAAAAGAAGACGGGTGGAGTCGAATACATGCCAATCTCAAATCAGGCTTATGCCCTTTGTGGAGACCGTACGGATGATGACCGCTTAGTCTTTGATGGGTTGCAGGATCCATCGTGGATCTCTGTGCCACTTAAAAGATGGATTGAAGCTGCAGGAATCACGAAGCATATCACCTTCCACTGCTTCCGACACACTTATGCCACACTCCAGTTATCCAAAGGAACCGACATCTTCACCGTCAGCAAGATGCTTGGCCATACCAATGTACGCACTACGCAAATCTATGCCAAAGTCGTAGATGAGAGTAAGCTTAGGGCAAGTGGTGCCATTGAACTTGACATGGGTGACATCTAAATCTCAACCCTATCGATTTCCCCTCCTTCGATATTAGCGAGAGAGGTCCCGTACCAAACATATGAGACCTCTCTTTTTCGATATTGACAAGAGCCCGTTATGGGTGATATCGAAGAAATACCATAAGAAACGAGAGGGAAAGCAAGGTGATATGCTGTGAATCAAGAAAGAATGTACCAGTATAAACCAAAGTGATTTGTATCACCTTTCTTGCCCTTATTTTTCACTCCAGCACGAACTCTTATCTTTGCACCGCAATTCGAAAGTCGATTGTGACCCTTGTAAAGACGCAAGAATTGAGAGGGTCTTTTGTACTACTCCTTTAAATATATAAAGGTATGATCAATCAAAAATCAAGCAGCCCTTCCTGCTCCATCAGAAGTCCACAATACGATGGACTTCTGACCCAGGACGAGATTCAGCGGCTGTCGTCGGCACCGTGTCCTTCTCCTATTGTACAGCGTGCAGCACTATTCAGTTTCTACACTGGACTTCGCTATGACGTTATCCGAGAACTGAGAAACGAAAACATTGTCAGCACTCAGGACGGGAAGCATCTACGCTATCGTCATCCCGTCTATGGGTTATTCGACATTCCGCTTTCTGCTATGACCTTAGCCTGCTGTGATCCGATGCGGCATTCCAGCGATCTTCTTTTTGCCGACCTTCCCGATGTGACTTGGCTGTCCCCAATACTTGGCAAGTGGGCAAAAGCCGCAGGCATCCGTCACCGACTCACCTTCTACAGCTTCCGTCGTTCACATACTATGCAAAATTATAACCCTGCCACATGAACAAAGACAACATCACCTTCGACTCCATGCCCGAAGCCTTGACCTATCTGATCGGAGCCATTGATTCCCTTCAGGAAGGCATGAAGGATCTCCGTGTCCATTTTTCCAATCGCAGTGCCGAGGAGGTCTGGTTCAACGTCGATCAACTCCGAGAGTACCTGCCGACCCATCCTGCACGTCAGACCATCTATCAATGGGTCAACCAGCGCTATATTCCCGTGCACAAGAAATCAAAGACGCTGATGTTCCAGAAGTCCGAGATAGACAAATGGCTGGCAACGGATGTCCGCAAGACGTACGCAGAACTCGCCCGAGAGGCACAACAGCACAAACCCTCCAATGTACATACATTATGACAGCGACAAAACGTTTTTCATACTTCAGAGCTCCAATCCAGAATACCTATCCAGCGAAGACTCTGACCCTTGCCGATGTGTATGCCTATATCACTTCTACTGCTGCCAAGACCGCCACAGAGCAGTTGCGACAGCTAAAAGATGTAGCCGAAGCTCGCAAGTACAAATCCTTTCACTTCGACTTCTGCACCTTTTCCGGCACCTTCACACAACGTAAGGCTCAGTGTATCGAGCAGCATTCAGGTCTTATCTGCCTCGACTTTGATCATGTTGGCAATGTAGATAATCTCAAGAACTCACTTTTAGCAGATCCACACTTCGTCACCCGTCTGGCCTTCCGTAGCCCATCAGGCGATGGATTGAAATGGATTATCGACTGTGAGTTGGATTCCTCCATCTCTCATGCCGACTACTTCATAGCTGTCTCTGCCTACCTTCGCGATACTTACACTATAGAGCCCGACCAATCTGGCAAGGATGTCTGCCGTTCCTGCTTCCTCCCGTACGATCCTCAAGCCTATATGTGCGACGATGATGCCAAGGCTGCCATCACACCCTTCCTTCCGTTCGAATGGCTCACTGGACAGGATACCAAGGATGCACTCTCAGATCGCATTGAAGCTCTTGCCAATGAAATCGAAAAATCAGCTATTGACATCACCGCAGGCTATGACAACTGGCTGAAGATAGGCTTCGCCTTAGCCGATGCCCTGGGAGAGCAAGGCCGCTTCCTGTTCCATCGTATCAGTCAGTTTAATGCCGACTATAACCGTCAGGTAGCAGACATACAATACGACAAGTGTATTAACAGCAAGAGCGATGGTATCACATGGCGAAGTCTCTTCTATATAGCCCGAGAGAAGGGCATCAGACTAACTGAATACAATCGACCCTCACAAACCGCAAAAACCGCAGTTCCCTCAAATCTCAGTATCGACCTTACCAAAACAAGCGACATTCCAAATGAGGTAATTGAGGTTTTTAAGGAAATTGAGGGAATGTCGGGCCACAAGTCCTACATCGATCCCTTCTCCAGCCAGCTCGACAAAAGCTCTCTGCCTGTCATCCTCCAGCAAGTCATCAGTCACGCTAACTCTCCAGCCGATGCCGACATGCTCCTCCTCGGTTCCCTCGTCTGCCTCTCCTCCTGTATGCCCCACGTCTGTGGCATCTATCTACAGAAGCTTTCATACGCCAACCTGTACTGTTTCATCTACGCCCATGCATCAGCCGGCAAAGGCAGGCTGACTCTCTGCAAGAACCTCGTGCAGCCCATACAGGATCAATTGTATAACGAGTACAACAAGAAATTGAAGGCATATTATCTCGAACTCAAGGAAACGGGCAAGACTCCTATCTCTGACGATGGCGAGACTATAGGCGAACCGCCTATCCGTGTTCTGTTCATCCCCGCAAACAACACTTCCACGGGTGTCTATAATCTCTTGAACAACAACGGGGGCAGCGGACTCATCTTCGATACCGAAGGCGATACACTCACGCTGGCACTGAGTTCCGATCATGGCAAATTCAGCGATGGACTTCGCAAGGCTTTCCATCACGAATCGATTGCGTACAATCGCAAGACCAACAGCGAATACGTCAATATTCCAGAACCTCGTCTCTCCATGCTATTGTCTGGCACACCGCAGCAACTTCTCTCGCTCATCGATTCGGTCGAGAATGGACTCTACAGCCGTTTCATATTCTTCCGTCTCGAAACCGATCTCCAGTGGCGAAACGTCTTCGAGGGCGACAACCTTGATCCCGTCTTCCTTCGTTTGGGCGATGAGTTTCAGATGCTCTATCGCCAACTCAATAGTCACAAAGGCATGATCCAGTTCTCGCTTACACCCGAACAACAGGACATATTCAACCAATCATTCTCCACCATGCAGACCGAGATCTATAGCACCTTTGGCGAAGGAATACTTGCCTCATTCCGTCGCAAGGGACTCATCGCCTATCGCATTGCTATGATTCTCTCCGTCCTCCGGCTATCTTCTGATCAGGCATTACCATCACGCATCGTCTGTAGCGATGCAGATTTCAAATCTGCAATGATCATCATCAAGACCCTCCTGCAGCACGACACGTTCTTGATCAAAACTTACCCACAGCTCTTGGCCCACGTACCCAACCCGCTCAAAGTTCAGAAGCAGCGTAATCTATACAGCTATCTGCCTCACGAGTTCGACAAACAGCAATGGAACAAGTGTGCGACTATGGCCAACATCAATCTCAAGACAGCCGAACGCTATCTGAAGACATGGAGCGAACGAGGCCTACTCATGCACATCGAACAGGATCATTATGTCAAAACCAACCATTACAAAGATGAATAACCACCACACTATCCGATTTCAGATCACCGCCAGTCATGATCTGTTGCACTTTCTCAGCAAGTCAGCCCATACTACCTCCCGACTCAAGGCCTATCTCCATCTGTTGGGACTCCGTGTTTCCCATGCTGGTGACGTCAACGAGAACGGTCGCACCTATCACCTCGATGCCGGACAAGCCATCGTCTCAGGATCACAATTAGCCGACCAATGGGACTGGGACCGGAAGACCGTTCAGACCTACCTCAAAGGACTTCTCGACCTTGGTTACATCTCCATCCAATCCGTCCCCTACGGTCAGATCATTACCTTCCATCATCTGGTCGATGCTTCCCCTTCTCCAGCAGAGGCAGCTTCCCCTTCTGCAATAGGTTCAGGTTCCCCCTCTTCGTCATCATAACCGCTCCCATTTCGTAGCCCCCTGGCGAAACACCCTCCCCCAGTGATACCTCCCAAATCACTAAAACTGATGCCGCTGCCTACAGTCCGGAATCAAATCCGAAACAAGCAGACAGCGGCTTTTATTACCTATACGCTATTGTACTTCGCAATCACATTTTTACCCGAGCTGTCCGTTTTTCTCCAGCTTCGCTCAGGCTTGCCTGAGTGATTTTGAGAGGGTGTGTAACCTAATACCCAGTCTCACTCGATTACCACTCCGTGTCAATCGCGTTCACATGGGGAAACAGCAAGCTGTTGTTGAGTGGAACAGACATCCCTTTATGCCGTCTTGTATGCCATTCTGGCGTATATTGTATTGAATACGCAGTCTAGCATTTTGCTATGCATTTCTATTGTTTTGCATATAGCTTGATTCAAGTCAAAAAAACAATTGCATTTGACATAGAGAGCTTTCTCCAAATAGTTATTATAACAGGATTATGTATTTCTCCTTCTACCTATGGGATAGCTCGGACTTCTAACTTGATTGCATTGGGACCTCTATTATTATCATGGCGTACTTTTAATTAGAAATCCACCTATATCTTTTTGTTCCTTCGGCACAGTACTGCCATTTTACACGTCCAATCTGTTAATAATTCCCCCTCTTAATCCGTGAAGATGGAAGAAGAGGCACAACACTGAGAGCTACATTACAGGATCCTATGTTCAGTTTATGCATTACGCCGCTTCTTTCACCATCTTAGTTCTCTTATTTCATCTAAGAAATTCCTCTCCTCTTCCAATTACACTATCACCTAATGTTGATACATCACACCTGTTCCAAAGTCCAACACCCATTTGTTTCTGTGCATGAAGTTCGATGACAACATCCCAGACACAGGCAAGAGGTCATTACCCTCTGCATCCTTTAATCCTTCCATTATGTACTGGCAGTTGCTGATGACTTGAGCTTTGTCATTTTGGATGCATAGCTTAGGAGACTCTTCTGTTCCACCCACGCTGATAATGCTCAACGTAACATCATACAACGCGGTTTCCACAGTGTCTGCCATAAAATTGGTTACAGTACCATAGTCTCCAGAATCCTTCACACAGATTCCTGCGTCATCCATTAGATGCCTTGTAATAACCGTGTCATTTGCTCCTGAATCAGCAACCATCAGATACTCCTTGTCTCCATATACCAGACCTATAATCGGGATGTTGTATTGCTTCAGGCCAAAGGACATTGGGAAGAAGAATGCATAGTCCTCTGGATTTCCCTCTATACTGCCGGTTGAAGCATGTAATGTTTCCGTTTCGTAGTCAAGCACGATATTGTTATTCCTAAGGAACTCATGACCGATAATGCCGATAAATGGGCAATCGAACATCTGATCAAAGTCCATATCCTTGTTGACATAGAAAGTGTCAGAGAACACTCCATTACCTATGCGAAACGACAATGAATACCCTTGACAATCTACACCTTTGCCTTGAACGGAGTGTATCTTCATTGTGTTTCCTTCAATAGTGGCGTCATCATCAAGATAAGGAAGAACAGACTTATTCAGGATGCAGTTTACCGAACCTGTATCTATCATCATTGCACCAATATAGATTTGCCCCTCCTTTCCCTTAAACGCCGCTCTGACAATCGGGAACTTCGTTTCTTGTATGTTTCTCAGTTTTGCTGTGAATTTCTCCATGTTTCTGTTTTTGGTTTGAGAAAGAGCATCCCATCATTCCTCGATGGGCTGCTCTTCGTTGAATTCCTGCTTCTTGATTCGACGAATCAGGTAAGCAATGGCTTTTGGCGCTTTCTCGCGACACGCCTTCAGTTGTGCGAGGAACTCCTCTTCTGTAGCATCAGAGTTGAAGAGATCCACCAGCTCACAGTTGTTGTCCGACAACTTGTCGAGTTGCAAACCATGCTTCTGCATCAATGTGCGTAAGGCAAGGATGCCGAGATCGTATTTTGGACGTGCTTCCACTAACCTGCGCATGAGGTCAAGACCTGGATCGCCAACGTGCATCTCGTTGAGCATGGCTACCATGAAGAGAACCTTAGCGTCTGGAGTTGCCATCTCGAACACGTTTGCCAATTGGCCGTTGGTTTCGTCTGCTTCCGTGTAGCGTTCAAGTTTTGCCAATGCTCGCGACTTGACGTACAGAGCCTCTGCACATTGATGGCCTTCCAGCACCTCGCTGATGAGAGTCAAAGCCTCCTCGTACTTCTGAGCATAGAGGCTCAGCAAGGCAGCAATGAACTTCGATGCCCAATGGCTTGAGCGAAAAAGGATGTCAGGTACATTCTCTATCGTTCCATACAGGTGCTCGTCACACACCAGTATGTCCAGGAAACGCTTTGCCTGCTGCATCGCCTCCTTGAAGTCGCCATCCTCTGCCTTTTTTGCCACGAGCATCAGGTACTGCTTGGCAGCTTCGTCATAGTCGTTATGCAGAAGTGCTCCATAGACAGCCTTTCCGCTCTCAATCTCGTTTCCGATCTGCTGCTCGTTGTTGTACTCGCTTGCGTAGGTAAGTACTTCACGGCTGGTGTGGGCATACTGAGGGATGACGTTCTTCGAGAGGAAAAGACCTTCCAGCGTACGCACACGGCTGAGAGCCACGTAAAGCTGTCCTGCAGCAAACATGCCTCGGCTCAAATCGAGCGACAGTTTGTCGAAGGTCATGCCCTGGCTCTTGTGTACCGTAATCGCCCAAGCCAACTTCAGAGGGTACTGCGTGAAGGTGCCTGTCAGTTCCTTCTTCATCTTGCGTTCCTCCTTGTTATAGTCGTAGCTGTACGACTCCCATGAGCAACACGGCACAACGTACGTCTCACCATTGTTGAGCGTGACACTTATCTCGTCCTTGGCGAGCTTGGTCACTTTGCCGAGCGTACCGTTTGCCCAACGTTTCTGCTGGTCGTTGCGTGTAAACATCACCTGAGCACCAATCTTCAGTCGAAGTTTCAGCTCCACGGGGAAGCGCTTCTCCTCAAAGGTTCCGTCAACTGTCCCTTCGTACACGAATTCCTCTGCGTCGATCTCTTCCAATCGATGAAGGTTGATCTGGTCTGCCGTCTTGTTGATGGATGCCAAGGTGATGACCGCTCCATCTTCCTCGTTTGGCGTGTGTACACGGCCATTAAGGTGCATGATGTTCTCTGGTGTCACCTTATTCATGCGCACGTTCTCCAGAATGTGAAGGAAGTGCTCGTCATCCTGACGGTACACCTTCTGGAACTCAATCTTCACGAGTCGCATGCGCTTGATTGCATCCGACTTATAGAAGAAAAAGTCGTCCGTATGGTACAGGTCCTTCAGCAGATCTTTCTCAAGCCCTTGCTTCACCACAGGTGGCAACTGGAACATGTCACCTACGAAGATCATCTGCTTGCCTCCGAATGGCATGTTGTTTCTGAGTGCCTTGCGCATGGTATAGTCGATGGCGTCCATCACGTCACATCTTACCATCGACACCTCATCGATGATGATGGTATCCGCATGGAGAAGAGTGAGGATTCTTGCCTCGTTCATCTTTCCGCAGGTGCCAGGAGTGCAAACCTCCATCGTAAGGCCGAAGAAAGAATGGATCGTGTCACCACCGGCAAGGATGGCCGCCACACCTGTTGGGGCAAGGGTAATGAACTGCTTTCCTACCAACTTCTGCACGTTGTGAAGGAAGGTCGTCTTACCGGTGCCAGCACGTCCTGTGAGGAAGAAGCTGGAATTTGTGTTGGCAACAAGCTCGTATGCAAGCTGCTGCTCGTGGTTCTGTGGGTCTATCTGTGTGTTCTGCATGTCCTACTTCTGTTCGATTTGTGGGAGGATTTGAGTGAGACGTGTGTTGAAGTCGCTGTCGAGGAAACTCTTGTAGCAGCCTTCGATGATGCCTTTGGCCTGTGCTTCAAGTTGTTCCTTGGGCATGGATGATCTCTGTGCCTTCAGTACGCCTTCGAAGTAGTTGCGCACCATGGTTTCCGACTCCTGACGGATGAACTCTTCGTTGCGGAAAGTCTTGTCGTAGTCGCGCTTCTGTACGAGCTCCAGTCTTGTGCCGTTGAAGGCATAGACCTCGATACCATCGATGTAGGTCCAGGTGTGGTAGAGTCCCACCTTCTCTACGATGACGATGCGGTCGCAGAATCGTACGCCTTTGTAGTAGCGATGTCCGTTGCCACTCTCGTATTCCTCGCAGAGGAACATCTTCTGACCTTCATCCCACACAGGGACGTGAACTCTTGGGTTGCCAAACGTTGGCAGGATCTTGTCGAACAAGTCCTTGTTGATCGCTTTTGTAAGAGATGCCATCTTCTTGTCTGTTTCTCTTGGTTTGTGACTTTGTTGCCGTTTCTCTCTGTACCCGGAGTTATCGGAGCAACTTCTGTTGAGTTTCCTCGATCATGTTTCTGGAGAAGGCAAGCAGTTGGCTGTCTGCGATGATACTTCCCATGGCCTTTGCCTGACCTGCAAGGAAATTCTTCAGCATGATGATGCTCTCCTCTTTGGCTGTGCGCTCGTTGAAGCATCGCCAGTTACAGCCGCCCCAGAACTTCTGTGCGATAATGTTGGCCTTCTGACCGTTCCATGCGAAGAGCGTGATGCCGTTCAGGAAGGTGTGAGCATAGCCTTCACCTATGTGGTAGTACACGGCAAGTCGGTCAGAGAGGCGGATTGCCTTGTAGTAGGTATTGCCAGCAGCGCTGGTGTAACCAAGGGTGAGGTACACGTTCTTCTCAGGATTGTAGGTGAGAGAACTGCCCGAGAGGGCTGGAAGTGCCTTTGCGGCAACGAGTGCGAGTGATGTGCTCATCTTCGTTTCGAGTTTGTTTGTTTAGCGGAATAGGCCGCCACCGTTGTTGTAATAAATATAATAATGTATAAACAAAACCAACTCTCTCGGAATTGCGATGCAAAGTTACAATCAATTAGTTCGACTTATGGCGAAAACATTGGTCCCCACCTGAGATTAGACCCAATTGCTTAGATGGGAACCATTGTCTTCTTGCCCATGGCCTTACTTCTTAGCTGCGAAGTAACCAGCGATAGCGGTTCCAATTGCTGATGCAATCACACCGATAAGCTTCCAGCGTTCTTTTTCTGCTTCTGTCATAGCTGTGTCGTTTAGTGAGCCTCCATATTTGTACACCCCGTGGAGGTTTCGGTGGTGCAAAGATAGACACTTTATTTCGAGTTGTGAAATTTTCTTTGGCATTTATTGGTTCCCATCATTTCGGAACCATTTGTTTTGTCTCATTCAAGCGCAGAACTGGAAATGATTGAGATCATTCATGCTCTTACGGATGCAATGTCGAAGAATGTGACGAGCGAAGCAGTCTTCCGATCTTCCAACCAAACGATGAGTCTGCTGTGCTTGACGCTTCTCGACTATACGGCGTAGGATACGCTTCTGTACACGATAGGACTTTTCGCTGTTCTTCTCGCGGAGATTCAGCAGAATACCATCAAAGAGCTCCTCCTCCAGGTTTAATGTGGTGCGCTTGCAAGACTCTTTTGTCGCTGCCTTCTGATATTTGACCCCGCGAGCAAGAAGCATCCAGCTCTTTGCAAGTCTGCGGCGGGCATTTGCATCGGCTTGTTTGGGGTTGGCTTTCTTGTTTTTGCGCTTGCCTAAATTGATTGCCAAGGTCTCGTCGATCTGATTGTTGTATTTCTTCATCGTTTGTCGTGTTAGTAGGTTGATGTTTCAAGATTCCGGTGTGATCTTTAGAATGCTGAATGCGATTCTTCTATCGATTCCTTATGAAGCGGAACCATTCTACGCTTCATAAGGAACCATTTGAGTATTACAAGATGGTATCAGGGTTCAACCATGTATCATCAGGTTTCGCAATGAGTCGAGCATTCTGATAGACTGCATCCAGCGGCAGGATAGTCTCTGGAGTATAGTATTCATTCTCCTTGTCTGGCGTCAGAATCAGCGCAAAATCCGGCTTGCAGCTATATGTGCCTTTGAGGTAGATGGGCATCAACAACTGTATCTTTCCCGTCTGCGGACGGTACATAGGGACAATGAACTTGTAGTTGCGTTGAGCTATCGCTACGGCAAACGTGATGGCATCATCCAATTTGCGGCCCAATTCGTCTGAAGAAGCATTCTGCATGTCTGCCGGGAAACGATTGCGGCGTTCATCAATGATATGGGTGAACTTGTCAAAGTCCTTGTCAATCGCCCAAGTTGGCTGATAAATGACTTCTTCCACCTTCTCAAAGAATCGAGGCTGCTCTGGCTTTGTGTCTCGAGGGAATCCCAACTTGAGGAGTTCGAGTTCCTTTCTGACCCTTCTCGGATTTACAAGCATTTCGCTTCCATCCTGAAGTCGGCGCACCTCAACAACAATCAAGATCTCGTGAAAGTACTTGTCCAGAAGATTAGTGTTAAACACCAAGTGCTTGCCGTCCTTACTGTACACCAGCTTGTTGGGGGCACCCTTCTCATGTTCCTTTTTCATAACATCGAAGGTATTCTCGATGTATGATTTCAGAATGGGGTGATTGATGGGCGAGGTCTTGTTCTTGAATGACCAGGTCTCAGGAATGGTATTCACCGCGATATCTTCAAGGAAAGCCAAGCCATCAGTCTCTCTGTCAAAGCCAAGTTCTCCAAGGCGGAACATCTTGCTCATTCGAATTTTGGTATCCAATGTTGCTTTATCTCCCCAGGTCACGCCCTTGAATACGGGGTCTTTGGGCTTGCGCTCGAACCAACCAATGATAGCCTTGCCGTTCTTGTCAGTCAGTCCCGTTTGAAAATACAAGTATGCGGCTTTGTCTTGGGGGATTGCCGAGCCATCACGCTCCTTCTCGTAGCCATATTTGTTCATATACACAATGGTCGCATTGTCCACAATAGAGTTCAACTCTGTTGTACTTACCTGCTGTTCGTCTGGGAGCATTTCGTTGAGCTCTGCCTTGCAGGTTTTGAGGTTGGTTACAAAGCCAAGCTTTAAGATGCCGGGCTTGCTTGCATTGGTTGTCTGTGCCATAGCTTTCAGTTTTTGAAGGTTGTTATACGATTTGCAGCGCCAAACTCCGAAGTGGTATCGAAGTTTGACGCTGCAAAGGTAGTACTTTTTTTGCGAAAAAAATCAAGAAGCTATGAGTATAATGGTTCCTCTCATTTTGGAACCATTCCTCTATTCTTTTTGTGGGTATAAATTGGCTAAATCATGCACTCGTTGGGCCATTTCTTTGCGCACGGAGTCAGGTGAAACAATCTCCAATCCAGCACCCATTTGAAGTATGCGCCCATAGAATTCGTTGTTCGGCTTTACTTCAACTGAGAACTCCGCATACTCACCATCGTCATATTGCGCGTATGGCTTCACTATGGAGTAGCTCTGATGAAGCGGTTTCGTATCCATCAACTTAAATATATATAATGATCGCGCGCGAATAACTATATGCTCCTTCTGAACATCCTTCATGTGACTTACGCCAACGATGTCCTTGAAGAACTCATCATAGAAATGTTTCGGGGCTGGCACATATTCAATCTTTGCTCTCTCGCGAGGTTTTGATTGTATTCTGTCGAGAGCTATGTTATAACCATTTTCTGGTTCCTTTCCTTCTGCATGACCGAACAGATGCCATCTTCCGTTATATTCTTTCAGGTAGTGCGGATGGAACATCAGCGTGACCTCTTCCTCATCGAATGGTTTATAATCAATCTCTAGTACCAATTTGTTAGTAATGGCTTCATACAACGATGGTAGGTATTTAATATTGGTCAAAATGCGATCAAGGCTTGCGCTTATTACTTGTTCTCCCTTCTGTCGCTTGGCTTTCATATCCAACAAGTCCTGACAATCCTTGAAATAGTATTCCAACCAAGACTTTGGGAAGAACCCCGCTGAATCCTGGCAGAACTTCCAGTACTGACGAAGGTTGTTGATGGCCTTTGCATTTCTCATGTCGGCAAGAGGGTCATTGTCCTTGCCAATGTAGCGGAAACGCCTATTCTTATTGTTACCATCTTTCTCAAAGCAATCTTCAACACTCTTATCGCGAACACCTAGTTTATCGCGAATAGCATCCTTTACTGCGCTGACGGTCTTCTTAAGTTCGCCATAACCATCACAATTGGACAAGTTTGCTGGCAACTCTTCAACAGGACACCCTAACCTGTCAGCCATAATATCAGCATTAGTAACCCATCGGCGGCTCATCAGCCACCGATAGGTTATTATAGCAAATTCAGCCTTATAGCTTTCGCCATCAAAGAGGTTCTTACGTTGCATACTTAAACCGATCTTGTTTTCTTCCAGGCAATAATACAATTCTTAATTTCCGAACAATAGGTTCTTGCTAATTCCATTTCAGACTTAATATCACCAGGGTTGTTATGTGCTATTGGATCACGAACATTAGTAAGATGGTCAAACTTACTATGCCAATCCATTTTCTGACCCTTAAATACATTTCCAAACCAAGTCCAATCCCATTTAATAAATATATTAAATATTTGAGAGGTTAAGGTAAAATCAACGATGTGATTTCCACTCATTGTTGGAAATCTGGCTATCATATCATTCATATTGGTTTTTAACCTTTGAACATTAGATGTCCAGTTTGCTACATTGAAACCTCTATAAGGAAGATTGTTTGTCAAATTTTGTTGCATTTCTGTTTCCCAATCAGTTGAATATCTCTCGGATAAATAGATTTTGACTAGATTACGCAGTTCATTTTCTGTCTCGCTCCATATCTGGGCATATGGAATATTTGCGTAGTATCTTCTATAAAAATCCCATGAACAATAATCAGAAAAACAGACATATGAATTAGTATCAACCACAGGACCTAATTCTATACCATTATAGATTGCTTTTTTTTCTTGTGGGGTAACTGTTTTCAAGAAACCATATTTTAGCAATTTCTCTATTTGAACGGGAGTGACATCAAATAATGGGCCAACAACCAACTGAATAGAAGAGTTTAACAAGGACTCGCTGTTAAGAATATTTATCAAATGATCATATCCCTCCATTAAAGACGCTTTGACACCAGATAACATATCTGAAGTATCCGTAATATCTTGATGTTCAAATAAGAAATCGTTTACTACATCCATTAACCATGGATTATTACCAGCAACATATTTTACAAAGGATTTATTGGTATCTTTCACTTCCCAATAATTAGCAGACTGAGCCCAGTAATCGGTTAGATTCTGTTCATCATACATACCCATTGGACATGTCTTGAAAGTTTGAGCAAAAACGGACAATTTATCATCTGGGGCCTTTTTTTCAATGTCATTTAAAGGTTTTCGTGAACATGTAACTAAACATATTTTGTCTTTTGGCATATATGAAATTTCACGTAAGAATTGGAAATCCTCAAAGGTAAATATATCATGAGCATGATCAAACTCGTCAAGAACAAGAATATGTTTATAACCTATATGTCTTCCTCTACGAAAGTAGTCTTCAAGTAGCTCTGTAATGTCTTCTATACAATCTGTTTTGCGAATTTCTTCAACAAGTGGATGTACGAATGAATTGTATTTTTGATCATCTGGATGGTTTAAAGAAAAACACCCGTCAAACTTTTTTGCAATTTTTTTATAAAAATCCAAAGAGGAACGGGTACTTCCCATTTGATAGTAAACAACCATGGTCTTATCTTTCGCCAATTGTTCCGCTTTTTCGATAATGCAATGAGAAACAATTGTTGACTTTCCTGTTTTAGGAAGTCCTACAATAGAAAGATTGTTAAAATATGATCCCAGAACACGTTCTGTGATTGTGGTTTCTTCAACAGGACGTGACACATACAATTCTGCAGGCACAGCGGTTCCGCACCTCATTGAAAAAGGATTGATTAATGTTTGAGCAGCCATTCTTTATAGAGTCTAACTTTTATTTTTAAAAATCTATATTTTTCTTTATGAGTAATCTCATCTAGATATTTTTCCTTTTGGTCGATAACATCTCTACTATACAATTGTTTAATTATGCCATCTTCCACATCTGAATCAAGATTAGTTTTTATGTCGCTACGGTTAGCAAAAGGCTTGTTTTCTGATGCTTTAGCAATTGCTCGAAGAACTGTTTCTACATCATCGTCATTATAAACCATTATAGCTTCGTCTATTTCTGAGCCGTCCTCAATAGATTCTGCATCTTCTTCCGTTTCTCGTGCATTTAGAAGATTCTCGAATTTTGCATGATCTAGCGCATAAACTCCAGAGGTTAATCTATTAGCTACATCTGTCACATCTGCTTCTGTAATGCTCTTATATTTCTTTTCGTTAATATAATCAACCAATGAGGCGCAGAAAATCTGAATATAATAAGGATTACATGCTGTATAATCCATAATTAAGTCTGCCGCACCGCCTACATAGCGACTTTCATTATTGTTTAATATCGGGTTGACGATAAGATTTTTTGCATCTGCAGGGTCAAGATAGGTCAATCGTAAATCTTCAATTACTCCAAATGGATTTCTGGCATAAGGCTCATTTTTAAACGCAGGAACAACATCTTGTCCTACGAGGACAGCGGAGAATTGAGTCAAAGGATCTTGCGTAACAGCTTTCCATTGCTGCATAATAGTATTTGATATTGAGTTCATTTTAATTGCGCCATACATATACGTGAACTCATCAATCATAACTACTAAACGTCGATTTTCCCATCCACATGTTTTTCTACATGCAAGTTTAAACATTTGCATATATTTAGAGAATGTCTCAACAGGATTTTCTTCATCCTCAGTTATAAATTCATTCTTTGTTGGAATGGAAAATTCAGGAACAGTCTTTCCGTCCATCGTCAATAAAACCAATTCATCCTTTATGGTTTTGAGTATTTTATAATAGAATGAGAATTCTGAAATCTTGCGTACTATCTTTCCCATACTAAACAATACACAAAAGGCTCCTGCATTTTCCAAATCTTGCTTTACTCTGTTAAGAACAGAAGATTTACCACTTCGTTTCTGTCCATAGATAATTACCTGTTTTGATGCAGAATCCATTATGGCAGATACGATACCTGATATATAGTCTTTATGACCATAGAACATATTAGATGTTGCATCTAATGGTCCGCTTTCAGCTACGGAAGCATATGGATTGTAAATAGATTCATAGTCTGTTGATTTATACAGATGTAATGAAAGAGTTGAATGATTTTTTTTGACTTTTCCTCCATTACTATATTCACATATAATATCAATAGATGCCGCTCCCTGTTCCATAATCAGTGGAGATACCTTTACGACAGGTTTAAAGATGTATTTTTCTCCGCCTTCAATAGATCGACGTAATGGATTATTTTCTCCTGATGAAATCATTTCGATTCCATTTGCACTAAGTATTTTAATCTCAACGTTATTTATTGGCGAACTATCCTTATCAATTGAAACTTCAATTTGTAAAGGAACTATTTGATTAATTGCTGCACTTTCTGTTCTCAACAAATCAATAGAAGGTGAGGGCTCACTTGATTCAACGAACTTCTCAAATGACTTGTCCACAAGACTCTTAATTTGCATAAGAAGTGGCAATAACCCTTCGTATGATAGTTTAGTAGGTTCCTCTTGAATACTTTGGATTAAATCTTTGATGAAAGTACAAATCTCATGATAGTTTAATTCTTTAGCCCTAAACCCAGAAGCATCATAGTATTTTCTTAACAATCTTGAAACTGATGAGATTAGTTGCTGAAGTCTGTCTATATCTAGTTTACAAATCCATGATTTAATTATTGAGTTCAAATCATTCTGCAAACTAATAGACAACATTTCAATATCTGCTATTTTTTCAAAGGATTTGAGACTTATTATAATCTGTTTGTACTCATTTTTCCTGCTTTCTATAACACGAATCCAGGCATTTCTAAAATCGTCTTGTGTGCGAATATCTTCTTTTATTCCATAAGACAAGAGTGCATTGATGGCATAACTACGCAACTTAGAATCTGCGTAAAGTTTTCCTAATACATTAGCCGTTATCCCACGATTATACATGAACATCATTATCATCGTGTTCCAAATCTTTAAATCTGTTTTATTATCTAAAACAAGTCCTAAAGCATAATTTATCGAAGGGCTCTTAGAAAATTCTTTTGATAGTTTTTCGAGATCTAATACATTAGAAAGAAGGAAATAAGCCACCTGTTGTGCAGTAGCTTGATAGTTTTCTTCCAACGCGAAAGCTTCACTATAGAAAAACCGAACCACATCTGGAGAACTATTGCTGTAGGTATGGATTTTCGCCATGTCATTACAATAACGGGCAAGTACAGAACGGAGTTTAAATGTATTGTCTGGCTCTAAATCTAGCATCATTTTGGCTTCTGTAAGCAAATGTCTAGCACGATCACTAGCACGCCCAGCAAATTCTTTTTCCGAAAATTGTTCAATGAGCTTTCTTACAACTTCTAGGTGTTCTTTTTTGAATTTTCCTTTATTAATCGCATTAAGAGGTACACCTGCATAATCATCAAACAATTCAAGTGTTGTTCGAATATAATCACTGATTTTGCCTGACGAGATTTCTATTTCATTAGCAGAAATAATAGATTCTATCTCTTCATCAATATGAGGAGATGCTGTGTCTAGTATTTCTAATAGTTTCATTGCTCCAGTACCTTCAGGGTACAAATCAATAGCCTTATTCAAAAGAGCCCTCGCTTGATCTATTTGCTTTTCACGAATCAATACAGAGGCCAACTTATTCAAAAGAAATACATGTCGTGGTCCTTCTAGTTCTTCATCTGCATTGGACAAAAGTGTATTAGCTATTTTTTTGAAGTTTTGAAAATCTTTAATAGAATAATAAAAATTCTCTAGATAAGACAAATTACCAGCAGTATCATCTAATGACGTTCTATGTTTTTCCATCAATCGTTTAGCTTCTTCACGATATTTGGAAGCAACCATTTCTGTCTGCGCTTTCTTTGCCAATTGAATATAAAGCATTCCTAGGTCCTTTATAGCGCTCTCTATCTTTTGATTAGCATCAATTGCTTTCTTATAGTATTCTATTGCCTTTTCAAAGTTTTTCGAATCACTATATTTTTTTGCTTTAACATATAAAGAAGTTTCACCTGTTGAGTATGTAGTTTTATAGGTGCTAAATTGGAGAGAGCGATTAATTTCCTTCTGTTTTTCAATAGCTGCCTGACAATTCGGATGTGATGAAAATATATGCAACAATACTTCATTCGCATCCATTCTTTTTCCATTTTTTGCCAAATTATCTGCGATAATCAGAAGATTTTTAATGGTCATAGGTTTATGTATACACAGAGCCGTCTCACCTGCATAATTTTTGGATTTAGTATATACTACATATTCGCCCCTAGGATAATTAGTTTTATCCGCTTCAATAAGTTCTGATATAGCAAACCACAATTTAGCATTAGTTTTAAAGTCTCGGATAAAACCAAATTGAGGCCCTATACTATGTATTTCGCCCATTTCTCGAATAACATCGTTATTTTCTTCCTCTCTAATATGAGAAATACTCTCTTCCATTCCAAGTAGAGTGGCAAGATCTTCCAAACTATTTGTTTTACCACCTTGAGCAGAAAACTTGCAGTTCTTTTTTGCCTCTTTAATTAGCCTTTTGCTAAGTTCTTTTTCTGATTCCCTTTGGGGTGGGACCGTAGAATCCATTTCTGTTTGAATAGCAGACGTTTTACTCTCATCTCCAGCGACACTGGGTTTTTCAGTATCTGCACTATCTGTACTCGCTTTTATTTCTCTTGGAATCACATAATTCTGTGAATCATTATTGATTTCGTTGTCAAAACTTTCGTTAGAAGAGAGATTTGTAGGCCGTTTGACTTCATCCATAGTTTCATTGTCACATTTATTATTAAGCGAATCAAATGTGTCGAAACTAATGATTTCATCCCCCTTAATACCAGCTATTCCTCCTTCATTTTTCTTGATTGCAATTGAATTACCTACAATCTTGAGAATTGTGCCACAAACTATTTGGGACTTTTGGCCATATTCAATTTTGATTGGGTCTCCTTCCTTAAAAAGACTTGAAATTAACTCTATCATATATTTACTTATTTCTGTATTTAATTTATTTTTGAATATCAATATTGTGAAAGTCAGAGATTTGCTAACGGCTGCAAATCACGTTGTGTGGTGTTGGCATACTACTTGGAAACCGTTACGGGATCCTACCCTAATTGACCGACAAGCCAGACACAAGTTTTACCTGGATTAGACAATGAGTCCATAAATGTTCTCAGCTTTTTCATGCATATTTCTATTATTCTTAGTCTGAGCCGAGACGTCATTCCCTGCAGTCTTAATTCAAATCACCAGCACTTTCTTCTATCAGCGTTCTTCCCTTGTCTGTTAGAACATATTGCTGGTTGCGAGACTTAGGTTTATCTGGCACTGTAGGTGTTACTAACCCTGATTGAATGAGAACGTCCAAACTGGTGCGCTTGAAACGTGCTCTATTGGTTTGTTCGAATTTCTCCATCAGATCAGATAATGTCGTGGCTTCTTGCAACACGATTAAGAGTTGCACAAGTTGTTTAATGTTTACACCATTAACTTTAGACAAACTATCAGATACAACTTGCATAACCTCGTCATTAAACCTTTTGTTATCAACAAGTTCAACATTAGACATGACATTAGACACAACATTAGACAGATTATCATTCACAAACTCTGGATGACAAGGAATATCGATCAAGAAATAAGAACGGTCATCATCTGTCTCAATAGTTGCTGCTGCGGAACCGTTATCTTTCAGTTTCTTCTGTATCGTAGGCAGACCTGTGGCACGGCCCTCGGTCAGTTCCAGTTCTTTCAGAAACTCTCCGAGACGGCGGTTACGATACTTGCGGCATCTCAGGGATTGTGCCTTGCGAACCTCATCCATCGGAATGGAGCGATCAGGACCCCCATGGTTTAGAATAGAGATTTTGTCTGGTTCGATAGTAATCTCTACAGGTTCCCTTTCCTGATAATTTCTGTGATAGAGTGAGTTTACAACGGCTTCTTCCAACGCCTGATAGGGATAGTTGAAAAAACGCAGCGAATGCTCGTCATCTGTTTGTTTCACGATTCGTTCCTTGACCACATTGACCCTAAGGTACGACATGGCATCGCGAATCATCATCGGAACAGAACCCTTGATGGCTGGGAGTTCTATGATGTTGTCTGGATTGTTGATTCGTCCTTCTGGGAACATCACAATATCTACCTGGGTTGTCTTGAAGAACTTCTCTGGATGCTCGCAGAACATCATAGCAGCCACATTCTTGATGTACCGTCTCTCGGTGGGGCCTTCAAGCAAATCCATCTGCACCAAGACTTGTTCTAGGTTGTTGACCAGGTCTTCATTCTGTAATTTACTACCTACCTTGACCAGATAATCCTTCAACAGAAGTGGCGAGATGTCTTCAAGTTTGATATCCGGATTACCTCTATCATCGAATGGAACGCGATTCGCCATCTCTCTCAATTCATCCAAGAGTTCTCCTTTGGCTTCAATTGACGATGTACCATAGCGAATATAGAAGACAGGCTTCTTCAGTTTGGCAGTCACATCAGCAGGAGCTGAGTACGGACGGTTAATGCCCGACGGCACCCATATAACCAAAATCTTCTGTCCGTCGATATCTTCATCCGATATGCGTGGAGCATAGAAGGGCTCGATCATCTGATTGTATTGGAGCATCTCTCGTTGTATTTTGTCAAGCTGCTCCAATGGCACTCCTTTTACAGGACGAACAGCCTGACCATCCTTCTCTTCTACGCCAACTAGAATGTAGCCTCCGCCAATATTGTCGAAATCATTGGCGAAAGCACAGATAGAATGATAGATGGAAATGGGGTTCCATCCACTCTTGAATTCTATACGATTTGATTCGACCTTGCGTTTATTCAGAAGGTCTGTTATATTGATGGGGAGTGCCATGTTTCGTTTAAGGATTTGGACAAAGAAAAAGATTTGCTAGATATAAGCTCCGCTAGAGCCAGCCACACCAAGTAGTGACAAGTTCCTGACAAGTATATATAATATCGCGGGCAAATATACATTATTTATTTTAAAGATGCAAATTATGGGATTGAAACCTTATTGATGATAGCTGTTTTTTATGTTCTTTGTTATCGTTTTTTCATTTTCGGACGCTTTTTTGAATGTTAAAGAGGAACGGCGAAGGACTAAAACTGATCTTTATGCTTCTGATCGAACACAGCCAATTCAACAATCTCGATGGGTGTATCGACCTTCTTATATAGGTTGCTTACAGATGCCGGCTTTTTGTTGTCGCTAGTTGTTTCTAAAGGATACGGAATCTCCAGCAGATTGGAGAAAAGAGCGATAGCCAAATTGATGCTGTCCATCCGTGATATAGACTTCGAATAGGCATGACAGGCTGAGTAGATTGTCGTTGTGAGATACTGCTTCGTGTAATGGGGATTGGTAGGGATCGACAACGACAAAGAAGGCAATTGCCGGCTCTTGAAGTACTCACGAATTGTCATAATGATAGATTCAAGTTCCTCCTTCTGGAACCGAATGAGCCGACGTGTCACCCAGGTACAGATAATCTCTACTCGCTCTGCCTCTATCATCATATTATTTGTCTTGTGCTCATGTATGATGGCCTCAAAGTTGTTCGTACTATGCGCATAGGCAACAGGTGTAATAACACGGACAGACACTGCTGGACGGATGCCCAACAGACAGCAAATTCTAGTGAAGATTGATTCGAGTAAATATGCCATATCGGTTAGCGATCATTTGAAATCGTGGTGCAAAGATATTGCAAAAAATATCAACCTCCAAATTTTTGTTTTTAACGTCATTTTAATGAATGCAATCTACTGCAATATAACATATTATTGAATTGATTGAAATGTCCCAAAATGTCCCGCTGTCCCAAAGTGTCCCACCGTCTCAAAGTGTCCAAAATCCATACTATCAGGCAGTCTCATCCGCCATCATAATCTTATCATCTGAGGATTGTCATGATAAGAACAATATACCGTCTACATTGACCCAGAATTATCAAAACGCGCGACTAAGACGATACAATGAAGAAAAGCTCGAAAATGCAATCTTATGCAATCTCAAGTGTTTTGATAATATTTTGTAAAGATTTTTCCAGATTTTGCGATTTGCCAATCGAGCCTTACAAAACAAGTCTTTTTCCGACAGCTTTTCCCCTCCTCGTCGAGCAATCCGAAATGCCTCTAAATTGTAATCCTCAACGGAAGAAATGCCTCCTTTGTAACAAATCCTTCATTCCCAACACACTTTTTTGTAACAAAAATTGGTCATATCGAAGAAAAGTCCCATCTTTGCACCGAACAAATCCTTATCGGTATTTATGGCAGCTTTACGCCTAATGATATTGGATTTGTAGTAAAACAGTAGTAAACAGACTTAACCCTTTGATTATTACCACTACTCATTTTCGAGGAGGTCAAGTGATTTCAACGAAATAAACAATAAATAGCGGAGGCAAGTTCAGTCTTGTCTCCGCTTTTTTGTAGTATTAAATGTATGAGATTTGTCTTTTTTAGACCATTTGTCCGAAGCTCACCAATTTTTTTGGTAAGCTTCGGATAAATGGTTCTCTGTAGTAGACATTCTTATATCATTTCAGACATCATATTAGCAATACCTAATGTACTAATCAAGATTTTTTTAGCGATAAATCTACTAACAATACTGCATGCTCCTTTTCTTCTTTCGGAGCATCCTTGGGATGCCAAGCAACGATGAACCGAACAGATGAATCTACAACACAATATTGCTTCTCTGCCCATTGAGAAAGAACACTCTGCATCATCTGAGATAATTGAGCAACGGGCTTACCGGATCTTGTCTCATATAAATAATGATTTTCGTAACGCAACTTTTCTCCAGCCCTAAGTGAAAGAATATCAGCCTTACGAGGCTTGAAGAACCCAAGGTTCACATCTCTGTGGCTAAGCTGTAAAACTATCTCAGTAGGCATATCATATACATTATAATCTGCCACCTTGTTGTCAATTGGCAAATTATCAAATAATGGACAATTTGTGTGTATAAACAACCGTTGTTTTGCTCGTGTTATACCAACGTAGTATCTACGTAAAACCTCAGCAGTAATGTGGTTAGGATCGGTAACTAGCAGATACACATCATCAAATTCGCGTCCTTTCGATTTATGAATGGTAGAAACGACCACATCAGCACCTGTCAAGTCACAAAAATCTTCAACAGATGCTTCAAATACATACTCCTTAAAGTCCATTAAGTATTTAGCTTTGTTCGTTTCTTCAAACAACTGAATACATCTTTGTAGATAATGAAGACTTCCCGAATCTTTATATGCAGAAAAAGTTCTGCTCTTTGCAGACTCCCAAACTTCGTCCGCAATAAGAGGAGTACGTGTCTCCTTCTCAATATATTTCATAAACAAACGAACCTCTGCAATATTCCAGAAACGGAATCCGTCCATACTCTGTATCAATTTACTACTTAATCCATGCTTACGCAATAGGGCAACGAGTATGACAGCCTCTTCGTTTGTTTGTGTAAGTACACACATTGTTCCTTGACGCTTGCGATGTTGAAGCAGGTTCCGCAATAGCGGTTCATACATGAAAGATGATGAAGAATGATGTATCACACTAACCACTCCTTCTTCCTGACTCATCGAAACGATAGGTGTACCCTTCATTCTGCCTCGAAGACCCATAACAAAAGCATTAGCAAAGCTTACAATGTGCCGCGCACTTCGGTAGTTCTCTGTCATCTCGACAAATCTTCCCTCAGAATCCCTTAATAACTGAGCCATATATTTGGAATTCGAGCCTCGGAACTCATAGATGTTCTGATCATCATCACCTACCGCAATCACGCGCATCTCTTCATTGGCAGTCATCAAAGCATGAACAAGAGCGTATTCCTCTGTACTCATATCCTGAGCTTCATCTATCACCAGTACCGTTTTTGCAATGCGATTCGGTTCTACCTCTCCATCACTTATCATCTTTGCGGCACGTGATACTACGTCCTTTGCATCTTCCAGATTGCCGATTCTACCGAGGAGGTCAAAGCAATACGAATGAAATGTCTTTATTTCTACGAAATGGGCAGCATTGCCAATGAGACCCATCAGACGTTGCTTGAACTCAATTGCGGCAGCACGAGAGAAGGTTAACATCAGCAACTGCTCATGTTTGACATCCTCAAGCATGAGCAACGATGCAAGCTTATGTACCAAAACACGCGTCTTACCACTACCAGGGCCAGCCGCAACAACAATGCATCGAGAATCCTTGTTTGAGATTATCTCCATCTGTTTTGGAGATAATGCACCAAAAAGTTGCTCGTATTTTCCAGGAGTAACGTTACGCTCTATCTCCTGAACGCGATTCCCTTTGAAATATTTCGAAACAAATCGCTTATAATCCATCTGGAAATAATCCTGTACGTACTGAAGAGCCGCATCATAATCCTTCACCATCAAGTTAGCATATTCACCTACGATGTGCACCTGTTGAATCTTTTGCTTATAGAACTCATTCAGCATGCGATAATCTTCTTGTTTATAACGGATACGATTATCCTTAACTCGACGGATATCCATGGCATTATAAAGCACTAGGAAGCCTCCTTCCAGCTTCAAAGCACCAATCTTTGAAAGATAGAGCAAGGCTTCTTCTACATCTTCCAATTGAATATCTTGTAATACATTAAAGAGATTCTGACCTTGCGACTTCAGTTCGTTGAGTAATTCAACAACTGAGAACTGTATGCCATTCTTCTGCGACTCATCTGCTGTTGTCTTGGCTGCGAGTTTATACAGCCATTCTACAGAAAAACGACAAATTTCCAATCGTTTCTCAAAACGTTTGATAGTTGCTCCCAGATCTGTCTGACGCTTCACTTCTAGATTATGTGCAGCATCTTCATTCTTACGAGTATACCCCTTTATTGTCAAGAAATAGAGCAAAGTACGGATATCTTTCTCTGTTGCAGAGAGAATACCTTCGTTCTGTGCATTATCATTTAGTTGTTTATAAGATATTCTAAGTACATCATCAGGAATATTATTCAATATAAAACGCTCCAATTTTGTGAAACGCTCAAGAAGTCTTTTTGACTTGTTCTCTGATTCACCAACATCATTGAGGTAAGCAGAAATATCCTTCGTATCAGCCAAAATGCCTTCCTGTCGCATTCGTTCCACAGCAGAAACGACTTCACACTTGTTCAAACCAAGAATGTCTGCCAAATAATCCACGCGAGACTCTGCCTCTGCATCTTGGGCCTTTGCTATGTGTTTTTGTGAAATCAGCGACTTGATAATACGGATAGCTTTCTCAACTTCGTCACTATCAAAAAGTAATGATTCAGTAATACGCTTACGCGCTTCATCCATATTCTTTACAGTAATGCCAGTTGCATAGACATGAGGCACATTATTTCCACGTTCCAAATACCCAGCTTGCTCTAGCGCTGCCAATGCTGTACGGACACGAGTTTCAATATCAGAAACCGAATCATCCCATCCTGCCGTTCTTGCAATTTCCAAAGCCGAACAATAAGCACGCATGCGTTGACGAGTCAGTTCCTTTACAGCTTTCCATACCTGCTGAATTTCACTGATACTCAATTTTGTCTGATTGAGCAAAACAAAATGCTTGTCTAGGTCACCATCACTATAGAGGACAAAACATCGTGCTTCCAGATGAGGATCACGTCCTGCACGACCTGCTTCTTGAACGTAGTTTTCCAACGAATCGGAGATGTCATAATGCACTACCAATCCCACATCACTCTTATCTACGCCCATGCCAAAGGCTGAGGTTGCTACAATAATGCGCACCTTATCGTTCATGAAAGCATCCTGATTTGCAATTTTTTCGTCTGCTTCCATCTGTCCATTGAAGGGCAAAGCTTTATAGCCATCACGAGTAAGTTTCTCAGCCAATTGTCTCGTGCGTTTTGTTCGAGACACGTAGACAATAGTAGGACAATCACTTTCTGCTATTAGTGAGCGAAGTTTCGCGTACTTGTCTTCATCGGTATCTGCATGGATGACAGAGTATTGCAAATTTGTTCTTGAAGCAGTAGATGCAAATAGCTGAAGGTCAATGTCAAGTGACTGCTTGAAGTAATCACAAACATCCTGTATCACCTTCTGCTTTGCAGTAGCAGTAAAACATGATACAGGAATAGCATCTTTGCAATGTTTCTTTTTCTGATACTCACTAATGAACTTACCGATATAAAGATAATCCACACGGAAGTCTTGGCCCCATGAGGAAAAACAATGTGCTTCGTCTATCACAAATCTTACTACATGACGAGCTAATAGAATTTTCTCTATAGTCTTAGAGCGAAGCATCTCGGGGGCAATATATAGCAGAGATGCATCACCGTCTTGCACACGCTGGATGGCTACAGAGCGGCTAATAGGGTCAAGCAAGCCATTGATTGTAACGGCATCCGTAATACCTCTTTCTGCGAGGTTATCCACCTGATCCTTCATTAACGATTGAAGAGGAGAGATAACCACAGTAAGACCATGTACAGAACGGCCCTCCATTAAAGCTGGCAACTGAAAAGTGAGAGATTTACCTCCTCCTGTTGGAAAGATAGCAAGCAAAGATTTTCCTTCTACAGCAGCTCTGGCAGCATTCTCTTGCAAAGGTTCTCCTTCATAAGTACGGAACTGATCGTAACCGAAGAATCTCTTCAGATTGTGAAGCACATCAAGATCTTTATTGCAATATGCACAACCTTCCTCACATCTAGTATATCGAAGAATTCTAACAATATTCTCCACATTGGGATAATTATGTAACACCCAAGATGGAGTAACAGAGCGATAATCAGTCGTATCAATCAGAGCCAACGCGTATGCAAGTTCGACCGGTTGTGAAGCAATCAAGTTTGCAATATCCACATGCTCGCAAATTTTACCTTTATACTCTGCACGAATCAATGCCGGAAGTTGAAGCTTGTCATCGACCTCTGCTCCTGCAAATAAAAGGAACCCATGAAACTCAGGTATGTCATAAAGCAAAGTTGCATAAATGATCTGCTTCTTATCTGAAAAAGCACGCCACTGAGCTACCTCCTCCATTAGCAGATCTCTTGCTTTCTCACAATCGTTTACGGGATTGTTCATCTGCTCAGTAACCAGCTTATCATCTTTTAGCAAACGATGATAAGGGCGTTCTGGAAACAATAATGGCGAGACATATAACGTATCGACAAAAGCCCATTTAGGATTTTCTGCTCCAAAAAGATACTTCGCATCATGATGAATGATATTATGGCCACACAGATAATCCACACCGTTAAGGAACCGTATTCCTGCATGTTTATCGGCAGAATGAAAAGTTGCGCCATCCCAACGCAATGCACCTATATCATGAATCTTTTTATCTTTCAAGCCGACTTCGCAATCCACTATAGCATAGTGGGAAGCATCTCGAGACACTTCCTGATGGGCTGCAACAGAAACACTTCCGCTTACAGATTCAATGATTCTATTCCAGAAAGACATAAATAATAGTACAAACTACTTTATAAAAAGCCAAGTTTCTTAAGTCTTGATCGAATGGAACCATTATTACGTTGCAGAATCGCACCAATCTCTGTAACAGACTTCCCTATTCGATGTAATCCGATGAGTGCTTGTTCTTCTTCTTCCGACCATGGAGCATAAGCTTTCGCGTACATTTGCTTTTGTTTATCCATATAAGATAATACTTGTTTTGCACTTGACGGCTCATCAATAGCTGAAATTATGGCATCAGCAATTGGCAAATCTGAGCCTTGATTGCCCGGTGTTTCCTGAGAACGAGGAACTCCAATATGGTTGCAAATCAGATCAAGAAAACGTTTACCAAACTGAAGCTTTTTATGCTCACCAAGTCCATAGCAATTATCTAGCTGAAACATGCTAGTAGGCTTAACGGATGCCAACGACTGTAAAGATTTATCAGAGAGAACAATGTAAGCAGGTTTGCCTATTTCTACAGAAATCGCTTTGCGGAGTTCCCAGAGTTTTTCAAACAGCGACTGATCTTCCGTCTGGGGTTCGAATGTAGATTCTAGCGAAACGATATTACGTTTACGTTTGGTGACACGAAGATCTTCTCTCACAATAACAGACAACTGAGCCTGCTTTTTCCCAAAAAGGACTTCCTCTCCAAGAGGTGTAACTTTCAAATGATTATCTTCGTCGTAAGCGATCTCGATGTAACCCATTTGCAACATCTGCAAAAGATACATATGCCAATCATTAGCTGGGATATCAGAACCTGCACCAAAAGTCTTCAATTTATTAAACCCTTTACCAGAGATCAAAGGAGAATAACTTCCCTTTAGTATGTCAGTAGTTACCGAAAAACCGATCTGTTCATCTGTACGTTTGATAGCAGATAGCGCTTTCTGCACAATTATCGTTCCATCAAAATGTTGTGGAGGATTTTTACAAACATCACAATTACTGCAACTACATTCGGTTGCCTCACCAAAGTAGTTCAGCAGAATACGCCTACGGCATACCTGAGCCTCTGCATATTCCTGCATGCGTTTCAGCTTTTCAATATTAATCTCACGTTGTCCACTCTCTTCTGCGAACTTCCGCAATGTTATCAAATCCTGTAAATTGTAAAAAAGAATTGTTTCTGTCGGCAATCCATCTCTACCACCACGACCTATCTCCTGATAGAAACTCTCAATGCTCTTTGGAAGATTATTGTGTATGACAAAACGGATATTACTCTTGTCTATCCCCATTCCAAAAGCTATCGTAGCACATATTACATTAATGCGGTCGTTGACGAAATCTTCTTGTACATGAGTTCGCTCTTCAGCAGACAACCCCGCATGGTAAACACCTACAGAAATTCCATTCTGTTGGAGATCGGCGGCCATTTCTTCCGTTCCTTTCCTTGACAAACAGTAGATGATGCCACTTTCATTACTATGACGAGCAATAACCTCCAATATGGTGCGCAAACGCTCCCTTTTTCTATACGCTTTACGAACATCAAGACTTAAATTCGGACGATCAAAACTTCCTACAAAAATCCTAGGATTTCTCAACCTTAGCTGTTCAACAATATCCGCCTTTGTAACCTTATCCGCTGTTGCTGTCAATGCAAGAATAGGAATAGTAGGAAAACGGTTTTTCAACTGCCCTAATTGTGCATATTCTGGACGGAAATCGTGTCCCCATTGAGAAACACAATGCGCCTCGTCAATAGCGATCAAAGAAATCTTGACATAATGAAGCAACCATGGAATCTCTGAAATTAGTCGTTCTGGCGAGATATAAAGAATTTTGATACTACCACATTGACAACGTTCTCGAATCGATTTATTTACAAGTTCATCATTACTGCTATTTAATGCCTCTGCTTCAATGCCATTTGCTTGAAGAGAATCGACCTGATCTTTCATCAAAGATATGAGCGGAGACACAACAACAGTTGTTCCATCAAGCATCAAAGCAGGAATCTGATAACAAATAGACTTTCCTCCACCAGTAGGCATCAAGACCAAAGCATCCTGACCAGAAACAACATAATTGATGATTTCTTTCTGGAGAGGACGGAATGAATCATATCCATAAACTGTTTTTAATAGTTGATATGCCTTATCCATTATAAGCTCCTTTTTGGAAATTTTTCAAAACACTCAGCAAAAATCAGAATTACGTCTTCTCAACCCTCAACAGCTCATTAATATCCACTTCGAGGAGTTCTGCAATCTTAACAAACGTCTCCATTGGTGGCTGACAAGCATTAGTGCACCATTTGCTTACGGTTGTTGGTGCGCATCCAATCTGCTCGGATAGCCATTTGTTGGTCTTCTTTTTGTCAACAAGAACTACTTTTATTCGGTTTTCCATTCTTATTCTGCTGAAGTTATTTGTTTGAGATCTGTTTGCACATTGTCAATCTCTGCATAGCCATTTACATGAAGAGCTTTGTCGAGAATATCAGTCTTGAATGCTACTCCTGTGCCATGACAAAGCATGGTGCCAATATGCAAAATTAACTTATAAAGCTGATGACCCTGGATGTGAAGGTATGCATTATCCTCATTAAGATGCTTGTTTACCATCACTTCTGAGATATGGAGGTCTTTCAACTTGTCACTAAACAAGTTTCTGACTTTTTCGACGTATGCATTTCCATTATTGACAAGGTCTTCTCTCTTTGGCTGAAGAGGCAAGCATAAATTGAACTTTGAAATGTTCCATTGCTGGTTCAACTCTGAGTTCTGGCTATAATGCACAAGGTAAAGAAGTGGCTTATACACAGCGGATGAAAGCTTCTGCAAAAAGATGCGAAAGTCAAATTCCGAATCATGAATCAATTCAGAAAAGCGAGACTGAAGATGTTCTGCCTCACAGAAATGATTCTCCCAAGAATATGCGTATGTCTGAGCAATATTATTTTCGGAAGTTAATCCCTCCTCGCCTTTCAACTGGCGCAAATCGCTATCGATACAAACGAAAAACCGCTTTGTCAGATACGGCTTGTAACGCAGACATTGCTCACATCCACGAGCGTCATTGCCATTATCGTTTTTCGAATAGGTCAGAAATAGATAATTAGCTGGAGAGACGTTCTGAAGTTGATGCTTCCAGAAAAGAATATCCTCAGAATCCTCCAGATGCACGACAGCTTTAATGCTCCTGTCTCGTAATGGAAGATTACGATAGTATCGTGCTTGTTCTTCGATTCTATTCATACGTTACTTGACTGGAGTGGTTACGTCTTCCATATAGATAATCTTATCGCCCCATCCGTCACCAAAGATGCTTGGGGAATGTGTGGTGATGAAGTACTGAGCGTTAGGATTGAGCTTAACGAGAATATTGATCAACTCAAACTGCCAACTGATGTCAAGAGAGTTTTCTGGCTCATCAAGCAGTACAAAAGCATCCTGACCATCCAGAAGGAATACACGAAGCAGGATCAGAAGTATCTGCTTTTCTCCAGAAGAGAGGGCTTCAATGGATAAAATCTGATCACCAGATACGACATTGAACTTATTTCCTTCGATTTTGATATACTTTCCAGTACTTTTGAAAAGGTTGTTGATGGCCAAGCAGAAATCATCAATACGAGCTTTCATTTCTGCCTGCTTCTCAGCAGAAGCATCAATCATTGTCATTCGATAAGACATCATTGACGGACCTGTCTTCATGTCGAACATATAATACTCAAGGTCTTGTGTCAATGCATTAGTTGTCTTACGTTTATCTCGCATGACGATGTCGTCAATAGAACGCACATACACAACCTGACGCTTCTCCTCAAGGCCAAGATTGTTGTAAACTATCTTATAGATCTCATTTAAGAGAGTAGTTTTACCGCTACCATTTACACCAACAATGATATTGACATCATCATTAGCGATAAAATGGACATCGTACTTATCCCAGAGTCGGGTCTTGATTTCTTTGATTTTGTTGTATGACATGATATCAGTCATTTGATTTCTTGCTGTTCAAAATAAAATGCACGCTATTATATTTACGCGTGCAAATATAATCATTTTTCGTCAATATCAAGAAGGGACTACTAAATTTCTGCAATAATTCCACACTTTAATAGCATTTCCTTCACTTTTTTGCAATATTATTGCCAAATTGGAGATGCAATGTAAAACACAAATTCAATCGAGTTAACACTTAACGCTTAACGCTTTTGCGAGATAGGCAATAGTGTTAAGCGTTAACGTTAACTTGATGCGACTGTAGATTGTTATAATGTCAAATCTATATTTCTTCGAGTTTACACTTTACGCTTTACGTTTTTACGTTTACATCTGCTATTGTCCGGGCATCCCCAAAAGTGTAAAGCGTAAAACGTAAAGTGTAAAGTGTATGTAATTCTGCATTTACTATTGACAAATAGGTACTGTCGTAAACTATATATTCATTTATATAAATCGCGCGCGATTATATATATAATTTTCGATTAAGATTAATAGAATAAGTAATAGGAAGAAAAAAAGAAGTCCCTAAAGGAATGGTAGCCGCAGATGTGTATCATGTCAATGTGAGTTTCTATCGAGTTAACACTTTACACTTTACGCTTTACGTTTTTACGTTGCACATCTTACGGATTTACGAGCCGTGGGAAATGTCGATACAAGCAGTGGGAAATCTATTGTAGGGACAAGAAAAAAGCAGTATCTTTGCACCGCCATTCAGAGGAGTCGAAGCTTGTACCGAATGCGGGCAATACTTATGATAACGGCCGAGCATAAGTATTGATTAACGTCTGGCATTAGTTAAGATCAACTACCCTACCTCAACCAAATAAGGTATGTTCGAGAGGACTGTGCTTGTAACGAACCTATTTTTTGATACTTATACATAATATTGTAGTGTTTTACGACTATCATAAAACACTGCAAAAATAGCGAAAATTATAAAATATAACAATTGCTCTCTTTTTTATGTGGCAACATATTACTTCTCATCGCTACTCTTTCTATTATCAAGCGAAAAATATCATTATTGAGCACACGCTCCAACTTTTTTATAAAAAAATACATTTTACCTGTAACATTTCTATTTTCTGCATACTATAAGAATGTAAGCAAACAACAATTCAAAAAAAATCATTAGCATCAACATCATGAAGAAAATGAACGCAATGCTCGCTGTGGTCGAGCAAAGTGCATCTCAATGCACAAAGAACCTGAAAGAACTTGCCACCAGTTTCAAAAAGAACTCTGGCGATTTCTTGGGTGTGAAGAAAACCTATAGGGCTCGTGAGGGATATGCAGACGATCCGTCTAAACGAGGATACAAGCGTGTGGTATCAACTGTAGATGAGAAGATTGAGGCTCTACAAAAGGAGCTGACGGCACATCTCACCGACCTGTTCTCCATAGAACGCACCAATAGTATTGGAGCTGCAAAGGTGCCACTCATAGTCGAAGGACGCAACTTCGGTGAAATGACTGCTATTGAACTTATGCGTTTAAAGTCGTTCCTTATGCGAGAGGAGTTTGAACAGATATACAATGCCATTCCTGTCCGCTCTGATGCAGAGGATTGGACACGCACAACAGATTCCGATTACGAAGGACGAGAGATTTGGGAGACTCCTCTGATAAAAGGTGTAGCGAAGACCTCAGAGAACGAGGAGGTTATCCTTAAGGATCCAAATCTGAATCCTGAGAATCTTCCTGCCAACTATGTTGCAAAAACGACCGTCAAACGCAAGACGGTAGAAGTGGGCGACTATACTGCTCAGACATTCTCCGGTGAGTGGAATCAGCGTCAGCGCTCTGAACTACTCCGCCGTCGTGCCACATTGCTCAAAGCTGTTATTGAGGCTCTCAAAATAGTAAATGATGTAGAGACGGTAGCATCTGAGATACAAGTAGAATCTCTTCTCAAATACATCCATTACGGAAAATAATCGGGCAACGACCCAACAGGATAATTGACTAAAGCTTCACTTTTACGCATTAGCATCATGCCGCACCAATATAGTCATTGCCCTTACAGCGCGCTGTCTATATGGCACAAAGCATCAGCATTGAGTCAAAAGCATTGGCTTTAGCCTTACCGGTCGAAGACTGCTGGAATACGTGATTCATGAGACCCTGAAGATTGCAAGTTCGAATCTTGCATCCGCCTCAATCTTTATACTACATGGCGGATTGGTGCAATGGTCAACACATCAGGAACATAGCCTTAGCATCATAGCAGCAGATACATTCGACAAAACTCCATCCCTGTTCATGAAGGAAAAGAGCGAACAGGGAGGGCGGGTAGCTTAGTGGCAAAGCACACGACTGCAGATCATGACACATAGGTTCGATTCCTATCCCGCCCACGAATAATAATTCCAAAGCGAAGACAATGGACCTTTAGAACAAAATCTTAGAAAGAATAGAATTAACGTTTTCCAATATGAAGAACAATGACAAAGTGCAACAAGCACTCCAATGGCTAGATGATGAGGGTTGGAGTGAACTGATTGACCCCAGATGGACACTTGAGGTTTATCATGAACTCCAAACGTCCAAACTTAATCTCAAAGATGAAGATATTCGTGAGACACTTGATATTGTGATTTACGATAAACCCGACTACAATCCTGCAAATAATGAACGGCTCGTTCGCGGAATGACCGAGGACAGTCCAAAATACAAAGACTATATCTGCAAGATGCTGCAATGTAAGAAGGATGCAGAAACTGAAGATCCCAAACATTCTGGTTTCTTTGACCTGAGCAAACCTCACGAGAAGGCGGATGAGATTCTTTGCAATCTGCTCATGGATTTAGGGTTCAAAGATATTGTGGACGTTTATAAATCCTTTGACAAATGGTATGCTTAAGCCCCCACCTTTAATTTCACAAAAATGATAAAATATGATTCAATTGAGAACATCCTTCAGACATTGAAAGAAAAGTTCTCCCGTCAAGAAAAAGAAATTGAACGTCTCAGACTTGAGAATGCGAAGCTCAAGAACGGAATTTGGCAGGAAGAAGAAATGGCTTGGCTCAAAGCTGAATATGACAGAATGAAAGAAGAATATCATAGAGGGTTCTCTATCTCAAAAGAGGAGAAAGCAATAATAAATGAGTTCATAAATCAGCATAAAGGCTACTATGGTGCCATAGGCGGAGGTTTCTCATACCAGTTCATTCCGACTTCCATTGGCATTATTGGTACCATCATTGCCTCAAATGGTGATAAGTTAGTATTTAGAGAACTAGGATAATGAGAACATGCCCATGAGACTTCAATACAAAATAATCTTATGCTTATTGGCATTACCAATAAACATCCTGATTTTGAAAATTGTTTGGAATTGGATTATACCATCCATTACCGGATGGAAAGAAATCAATTATCTGCAAGCGTGTGGCTTGTTTGTTCTATACTGGAGTATTCATGGAATGGTGCGTTTTACTTTCAACACACGGCAAAAGAGACAAAGTGTTTCGTTTCGCCAAATGTAAAATATGGCAATACTTATAATGACAATTGATCATAAGCAGGACAAAAGTTAAGACGTTTATAGAAAGTCCACAAGACTGAAGGTACTGATTTCTGATACTCTATGACTGTGGTGTCATGAACCATTCCTCCCCTCTTCTCCTTTCGTGAGAGTCGAAGTTCTGCCACCGCCTCAGCATTGGGGAGCTGTAATAATGTCTCTTCGTAATAGGCAATCAGGCAATTGTATAAATCGGAGAAATGATCATTGATGTCAGATGCTATCGAAAGATATTCAGATCCATATGATAATACTTGATTCCCCTGTTGCAACAGACTCAAATTATGCCTCATTTGAGCCTTGATTCGATACACGATGACTCTATATGCTTCATAAGATATTCCCATTGCCTGGGTAATGTCTTTCTCTGGTAGAGCTTTGCTTTTGTCCAAAATAGTCAGAAGCCAGCGCAACAAGATAAATCTTTCTCGTGGTTGTAGCACCTGAAGCATGTAGGCCAACACATGAGAAAAAGTCTCAATCATACGTTCGGTTTGCAACAAAGGAAGACCATCACTACAAGCATTAATCTCGTCAGCATACTCAACATAAAACTCCCTTAATTTGGTTTCAGAAGCAACTCTATTAGCCAGATAATTCCGGAAGGTCGAACGGACCCATGTCACAAAAACATCTCGATGCTGCACGCCTAACAAAATTTTGTAAGGCTGGCTATTGTCTCCATCTTTTCCCTCACGCAAATACAGGAAGAAATCTTCCACTACATCTTCATAATCATCAAGAATCTCTTCTCTAAAGGCATCAAACTTCTCTCGCAACTGCGGCTTCAGCCTTTCGTGCAACAACCAGTACATTGCTTCGTCTGCTTGCTCTCGATGAGCAAGGATGAAGTCGAGAAATTCGGATAAAGGTATATACTGGAAGTTCGTAGCCATGAGGAGTATCTTTGTTTATTCTGCCGCGAATTTACGTATTATTTTGGAGAAATATCGTAAATAATCAAAAAATATTGATTTGGCCTATAACATTTCGATTAATTGCATACTATAAAGATGAAAATAGCCAAAAGAAAATATCATTGGCTATCTTTTCCAAACAATAATAATATAAAGAAATTGAAAAAGAAAGTAGCATCATTGTTATGAGTAATAAGACATGTAAGATATGCGGTTACGATGACGTAATTGAGGGTAAAGATATTTGTAAATTCTGCGAAAATGCAAAAGCATCCATTAGCGATGTGGAAATGCGTAAGAGTGTTTCTGTTGATTTGCATAAGTTCTCCTCTCTATTCTCAAAAGAAGGAGATTACGTAGAGGTGACAGAATGGACGAACGGAGAGGGTTTTGACATCTGCTTGTGTACCTCTGAAACGAACCATAAAAGTAAAACGCTGTCATTAACCAGAGATGAGCTGGAAGCTATTTATAATGCACTGGTTCTTCTGGGGATGGACTTCATAACGTACAAAAAATAAAACACGATGAAGAAAGAATATTTCATAGGCGACAGACGCAAATATGGTATTACGCTGATGGAAACCATCCGGCTTGAGGAAAGATTACCTGGAAGGGAAATCTACAAAGTGAAATGGACAACGCTCACAAACTATGATGGGTTGAATATTCAGGCCTTTCCAATGGTTAGGACAGATGGGGAGTTTTACGACTTTACTCCTATTACTAAAGCCGAATACAACGAAATTCTGACCGTCTTAAGAAGTGTCAGTGAGGAACTAAAACCATTACTTGAAGTCAAAAAGCAGATTGATAATAAGATATGTGAGACACATAGAAAGGTATGGAAGAAATTCCCCCAAATAAGTATTCAATCTCAAAACACTATTATTCAATGATATCTTTATTTGTTCTTTCTCACAAAGAAACCTGCAGCAATACTTCCTGAGAAGTTGTGCCAAGCAGAGAAGATGGCACCGGGAACTGCAGCCATCGGATAGATGGCGAAATGAGTGGCGGCAAGAGAGGTCGCAAGGCCAGAGTTCTGCATACCTACCTCTATGGAGATAGCCGTACTTTTAGCTTTGCTCATTCCTGACAATCTGGCCAATGTGAATCCTAAGACGAGGCCTGACAGATTGTGCAGAATAACAGCTACAGCAACGATCAAGCTACAGCCAAGGATGTTGGAAGCGTTGTGCGATACCACGATACCGATAATGGCAGCGACAGAGAGTGTGGAGATCATCGGGAGCAATGGGGTAACCTTCTCTGTCTGAGCTTTGAACCAGTGGCTTACGACAAATCCAGCAATGATCGGCAGAATAACCACCTGCACAATACTCAGGAACATGGCATACGGATTTACCTCGATATTCTCTCCTGCCAGAAGAAGCACAAGGAGCGGTGTGATCAAAGGCGCTAACATCGTGGATACCGCAGTCATTCCTACCGACAAGGCAATGTCTCCTTTGGCCAGATAACACATCACATTTGAGGCGGTTCCTCCAGGGCAACATCCCACCAGAATCACACCCAATGCAAGCTCTTGAGGCAAAGACAAGAGCTTACAAAGCAGCCATGCTACCAGCGGCATGATGATGAACTGAGATAGCTCTCCGATGAGAATATCTTTCGGACGTCTGAGTACAGGGACGAAATCCGCAGGCTTCAGTGTCAGGCCCATGCCAAACATAACGATACCCAAGAGTGGCGTCACCGTAGAGGTGTTCATCCAGAGGAAACTCCCTGGGATGAAAAGAGCGATGGCCGTCACTATCACAACAAGAATCGTGATATGCGAAGAGATAAGTTCGGAAAGATGATATAGCTGTTTCACCGTAGTTCAGGATTGTGATCTTTAGGAAAAAATTCCTATTATTCTTGGATTATTATCGGTGCAAAGATAAAGAAAAAGCGGATATGTTGCATATAGAGTCAGAAATATTTGGTCAATTCATCAAAAAATATCATCTTTGCGTCCGATAAAATAACTAATGATACAACAGATGTTCAAAAATATAAAAGCCGTATTCTTCGATATTGACGGCACTTTGGTTTCCTTCAAGACGCATGAGGTACCACAATCGGCCAAAGAGGCGATTCATGAGGTGCGCCAACAAGGCGTGAAGGTCTTCATTGCCACGGGTCGCCCGATGCCCTTCATCAACAATCTGAAGGATGTGGAGTATGATGGTATCATGTCGGTGACGGGAGCTTGCTGCATGACGGCCGACGGAGAGATCATCCAGAGCCAACCCGTCGAGAAAAGCGATATAGAAAGACTGATAAAGGAAACTTCACAACGTCCTATGCCAGTACTCTTTGCCAGCAAGGACAAGGCCATAGGCTGCATGATCGATGCAGATCGAAAAAGTGTGGAGGAGGTCATGACGCTAGTCAGCTTGGAGGTTCCCGAAGAGCAACCTATGGATAAGGCGCTGGACATGGAGGTACTACAGGTCATTGCCTTCTTCACCACAGAAGAAGAACCGAGAATGATGGACGAAGTGCTGAAGGGATGTGATGCCGCACGCTGGCATCCTGCTTTTGCCGACTGTATCCGCAAAGGGACGAATAAAGCTACCGGCATTGACGCTATCTGTCAGTATTATGGCATTGATCTGCAGGACACTATGGCCGTGGGCGACGGAGGCAATGACATCACGATGCTCCGTCATGCTGGCGTAGGTGTTGCCATGGGAAATGCTTCGGACGAAGTAAAGGCTCATGCAGATTACATCACCGACGACGTAGATAATGACGGTGTGGCGAAATTACTCCAGAAACTTTGATACCTTTCTTATCGAATAATATATGATCGAAAACAAAATAACTCCAGAGCTGGTAGCCAGTTGGCTGAAAGAGCGGAAACCAGACAGCCACAAAGGTGATTATGGCCGTGCGATGCTCGTAGCTGGCTGCAAGGGAATGATGGGTGCTGCACTGCTGGCAGCAAGAGCTTGTATGCGAAGTGGCGTTGGATTGCTGACCACAAGAGTCCCTGCATGCGGCTATGAGATCATGCAGTTGGGAATACCAGAGGCAAAATGCGATTGTGATCCTTGCGAAACACATCATTCGGCCATCGAGATTCCCAAAGATACCGAGGTGATTGCGATCGGTCCTGGATTAGGTCAACACATAGAGACACAAAAAGCATTGCACCAACTACTGATGCAGAAGCCTCAGCGGCCGATGGTCATTGATGCGGATGCGCTCAACATCCTTGCCTTGCATCCGGAGTGGATGGAGCTTCTGCCTGCCGGATCAATACTCACTCCGCATCCTGGGGAGATGAAGCGACTGGCCGTCAATCCATATTTTCTGGCAGAACGGTACAATCTGGTCATCGTGTTGAAAGGTCACCAAACGCGCATCATCGCCTCTGAAGAAGTTTATATCAATACACTCCATGGCAATGCAGGTATGGCTGTAGGAGGGTCAGGAGATGTCCTGACGGGCATTATCCTTGCCTTGTTAGCACAACACTATTCGCCTCTGCAAGCTGCCACATTAGGAGTCTGGCTGCATGCTTTTGCTGCAGATATAGCATTGACCGACCATAATAGCATGGAATCTTTACTTCCGTCTGATATTATTTCTCATTTAGGGGAAGCATTCATGAGGAGTCGCAAATAGTGCACGATAAAAAACTCTTATCCGAATATCCTGTTTTTGAATAACCTTTGCCAGCTCTTATCACTTTTCATACCTATCTTTGCCTCCGAAATAGAGCGGGAAGAGTCCCTCTATCTGTATGTCTAACAACCTAAATCAGTATGATGTATGAGAAGTATCACTAAACTGGAGCTGCAGTATGCTCATCGGTTCTACAAATTTCAGGGAGAGGCGCAGTATCTGCACGGGCACACAGGCGTCCTCACCATTGAGGTCGAAGATGATGTGACACCAGAGGTCAACATGGTCTTTCCTTGCAATGAAATCAAGAAGATCGCATGGGGAATACTAAAGAACTTCGACCATGCACTGGTATTGCGCGAAGACGATCCTCTCCTGCCAGCCATCCTTGGAGTCTATGAAAAGCAAGGAATCAAGGACGGCCATTGGCTGAACACCATGAAGGGAGAAGCATTCAAGACAGAATGGGCAACAGCTTATCCGGATTGCCGCCTCGTAGTCACCAAGGAGAGCATGACGGTGGAAGGAATGATCAAGATCGTGCACGACCTGCTCAAGGACAAGCTGCCGATTGCCAAACTCACCTTCAAGAGTGGCGATAACACTGCATCGCAGGAGTATTGTCCGAAGACTCACTTTGAGCGTTGTCCGAAGTGCGGCATCTCGCTCGACAAGCATGGCAAGTGTCCGAAATGCGGATACCAGAAGAAAAAGTAATAAACAGTAAGAAACAACGGATGTCGTGCATGCGGGACATCCGTTGTTTCAAATTTTAAATAATCGTAATTTATGTCTGAGGAAATCAGAAGAACACCTTCTTGGTCGAACCATCGCTCATACGGATGATGTTCTGACCCTTCTGCAACTTCGAGTGACGGATGCCATTGGCATCGTAGATATCGAGAGCATGTACCTCCTTTTCGGTTTCAAGCTGTTCGATGCCGGAGCGATCGTTCACGGTTGCACGGATGCTTACTGAAGAACACTCTGGAATTTTAAAAGTTAATTCAGGTCCTTCATAAGCCACTCCTGTAGCCTCTCCTGCATATTCAACAACAACCGTCCAACCGGCCACATTCTTACCCGAAAGCTTTACTTCACGATCCTGGAAGAACTTGCCATCGAACACATTTCTGGTGAGCTTGACGCCATTCATCTCCACCTCGATATCAGCCAGATCAGTATCAGTCAGAGTTGTATTGATCTCAAGCTTGGTAGGTTTACCGAGCTTGTAGTATTCAGCCACATGTTTGTAGAAGAAATCTACGCGCTTCTTGAGCCAGTTCTGTGCATTCTTCATTTCATCGTTGTAGTTTGGCCACCACTCATTAATCATCTTGCGATGGTAAGGGTACTCAAACTTGATACGCTCATACATAGGGCTCCAGATCTCTGGCCAGATGTAATCATAGTTCAGGAAGTCACCCATATATACACAGCAGAGGTCGAAGAACATGTTGCTGAAATCCTTGTCAGCCATCAAGCGACGGAAGAGACGGGTATGATCTGGCTGATTTGCCCAAGCATTATCACGGTCGTAACTATTGTTGTAGATCCAGTCAAGTGTCTTGTACTCCGATGATCTGCCATAAAGACCCAAACCGAAATCCGTATCCTTGGCAATCCAGCGCCAGCGGCCATCCTCGGCTGTAGGACGCCACATCACGATGTTGTTGCCAGGGAAGTCAAGGTTTACATAGAACAGGTTCATGATCATCAGGTTGGCAAACTCCTTGCAATCCATCCACTCCTCGAACTCAGCCATCGTGTGGCCTTGCTCGGTATAGAAATCCTTGAACTTATTATAGTTATCCCATGTGCCGGTCTTCAGCTCCCACCAATTCTCGAACATATCAATGTCCTCAAGTTTATCGTAATTGGTGTAGATGTTGTCCTCGTTGCTACGCTCACGGATATTGAGCATGCCGAGGTACTTACCATTGATAAAGACAATGGCAGGACTGTATGCTTGATAGTCAAGATCGACGTTCCAGGCGAAAGAGCGCTGCATCACAGCATCACGCAGGTAGAGATAGTCGAAGTCATTGCCACTATTGCGCAGCATCAACGACTTGAACTCTGTCTTACCAGGACGATCCTCTGGGAAAAACTCGTAGCTGAAACGCTTCTTATCAGCGTCAAAACGCTTGTTGGCATAGAGTACGAGCGTCTTGTATTGTGCATTACGTGAGCCACCACCAGCAACACGTGTCTCACCGAGCTGGTTGATCTTGCTATCCTCATCAGGAGCTGCAAAATACTCAATATTCAACGGACGACGCCAGTCAAGCTTGTTATCAGAATTGTTGTTAGAATTATAGATACCATTCTTACTACCATAGAAATAGTCCCTATCGGTAACCAGAGATACCACAGGCAACGTCATCTTTCGTCCCATAAAGAGATAAGACTGAGCCAACGAGCGTGGTGACATATAACCGTCACAGACGACCTTGGCACGGATCACCTGCGAGCTGCTGATCTTGATAGGTTCAGTATAGACGGTGCTACTCTCAATAGGCTCCTTGCCATCAGTGGTATAGACAATCTTTGCTCCCTTAGGTGCATCTTCTGGCAGTGATAATGTCAGGTCGAAGCTCTGTGCAGATTCAAAGACTCTGCCAAGGACACTGAAGACAGGATTACCCAGGAGTTTCTTTGCAGCGATCAACGTTCCGCAGTTAGTCTTACCAGGAGTTGGAACAGCCTGATAGCCTTGCTTCTCAGCTCCGTCAGTCTCTCTGCCGTAGGCAATGTTAGGAGCTGGCTGCTTCTTCATTTCCACGATCTTATCTACCACCTCATTTCCCTTGAAGAGATAGATCGAACCACCCTTGCCAGACTCAAGACGGAATGGAGCATGCCAAGCCTTATTGCCATCATACTTGTCGCAATAAATGATCTTATAACTCTTGGCACCCAGCGTATAGGTTGTCAAACTAAATGCCTCTGCAGCATTGTCTGTCAATCCGATCTTATAGTCTTTCAGATTGATAGGTTCGGAACTCGTATTATATAGCTCTACCCATGAATCAGGGAACTCATGAATATCATCCATGATACAGTCGATGTTCGACTGCATCACCTCATTGATGACAACCTGCGCCTGAGCAGACATCACGCCAGCCGCACATAAAGAAAGAAGTAGTAGTTTTTTCATCTATAGGTAATATAAATAATATGCAACCAGAAAGCCAGAACCAATCTTCCAGCTTATTTGGGTGCAAATATACGCAAAAAAGCAATTCATTGGTCAAAAAAGCCACAAAAAAACACCTCCCAACGACGCTAAGCCATGGGAAGTGTATATTATATATAAATAATGTGTCGATAATCACTCGCCAACTACGAGTTCCTTGTCCGAAATCTTCGAGACGAAGCTGGTACCTTCATGCTCATATTTCTTGACGTGTCCCTTGACCTTGACCGAGCCGACACCGTCTACAGAGATATGGAGATAGTCTGCTTCAATCTCAAGCTTGCACGAACCGACGCCTGCACTGCGGACATTAGCATTCTGGCAATTGATGCTGAGGTCCGAACTGCCTACACCTTCCTGGTCGTACTTGAAATCCTTGCAGGTGAAGTTCTTGATTTTGACCGAACCAACACCATTAGACTCAAACATAAAGTTATTGTCAAAGTTGACTTCCGAAGTAGATTCGAAGCTACCTACGCCATTGGTCTCAGCCTTCTCAAGTGATGGTGCGGTGACATAGATATCGAGACCTTTCTTGACCTTATTATTTGACTTCTGAGAGACTCTCATACAACCGTTATCAAAAGTCACGATCGTCCTGGAGATCAACGCGCTGTCGCCCTCTAGACGGACACTATAGTCACTGCCCTGGGTGAAGATGATGTTGCCTACTCCATCCATCACGACCTGAGAGAAAGGCTGAGTCTCATAGTTTACAACCTTTTCTACCTTACCAGATTTAGCGCAACCAGTCATTACAATCATGGCTGCAAAAGCCATCATAACTAAAAACTTTTTCATATCATCATAGGATTAAAAAAAATATACATATTACTTGATTTTTACTGCAGTACCGCTACAAGACACCATCAGCATGCTGCCACTGACGCCTATCGTCTCATAGTCGAGGTCAATGCCAACAACGGCATTGGCTCCCACACGAGCTGCAGCTTCAGACATTTCCTTCAGAGCGGCCTCCTTTGCCTCGCGCAATACGCCTTCGTAACTGCTGCTTCTGCCACCGAAGACATCGTGAATACGCGCTGTGAAATCTTTCAGGAAGTTGGCTCCTATAATGGTCTCTCCAGAAACGATTCCGAAATAAGTCTCAATCTCATGACCCTGAACGGTCGGGGTAGTTGTCATTAACATAGTCGCAATTTATTTTGTGGTTAATAATTTTGATGGTGCAAAGATACGTCCTTTTTCCGAAACATAAAAACTTTTGACAACGTTTTCTTCTTTTTTTCGATTCTTTAGCAAGAATAGCAGGAAAGGTTGCAATATTGTCAGCAAACCGTCACATTTTTAAATATAAAATTGGAATAATAAAAAAAAGCATGTATATTTGCGCCAAATTTCATAAACAAAAAATGGCACCATTCCGACACCTTGATCATAAGAACCTTGTAGCTTTTGTTCGCGTTGTATCCGAACTCATCAGGATTGACAATGTTATCGACGCAGAAGAGATAACCATGCTCCTCAAACTGGAGCAGCAGTATGGCTTTGACCGCACCTATAAGCGCGAAGCCATGCACCTCAGCCTTGCCGATGCCATCAGTCAGTTGGCTCAGCTCGACCTACAAGCCCGTACTCAAATACTCCAATCGTTCACCGAAATTGCTGGCGCTGACCGTGTCTACGTGACCCGTGAAGCCATCATGCTCCTCGCCCTTCGCTACATTCTCGAAGGCAAGCAGCAGAAGAAATGCCAGGTCATCGACTGTCCCGCCAGTATGAGCGCTCCTGACCAGTCACCTTTTGTGATGTATGTGGAGAGCGAATATGACGATGATCGACACGAGCAGATCGACAGTCAGATGGAACTCATCCAGCTCAGGTTGCAGCAATACGGACTTCGCCTCTTCTACGTCGAGCAGATCGTCAACAAACTGTCTGAGATGGATAAGGACATGCTCCTGACCACTCTCGGCTATCTGGCTCCTGAACTGGACGACTCGCAGGTGGAGCAGATGTACGAGCGCATGCAGTCGACCGACACGCCGACATTCACCACACGCGTCATGGCACGCGACCTGCAGGTCTCTGCTCTTCGCAACATACAGCCTTCGCTGCTCGTCAGCATGGGTTCGTCATTCCTATGCATCACGCTCGACGATACCGTCCTGTCGCACCTCAAAGACTTCCTTCAGGACTTCGGACAACTTGTCAGCCCTGGCAGCATCGTGGCCAATGCACACATTGACGCAGGCGACGACAAGCTCCGATACTTCGGTTACTATAAAGCCTTTTTCGACTTCATTCTCAAGGCCGAACCTAAGGAGAGCCATCTGGTCATCTGGCCATTCAAGTCGGAGTTTGAGTTCCCTGAGGCTCATCGCACCCTCCGCCTCAACCAGCAGGAAGCCTCGCTCTATACGCTCATCCTGGAGTATACCTACAAGCACGATGGCAAGGGCCTTCCCCTCTGCTACACGCCAGCACAGAAGCGCATCGAGGCCCTCTATCGCACGATCTATTGTAATAAGAAGTGTGTCGAGGAGTCAGACGTCATCTATCCTGAGAACCTCGCTCCTATCCGCGCCAAGATTGAGCGTAAGATGCGCGATCAGCTCACCGGCCTCAGCAACCTTGAGGACTACATCCCGCGCAACGACAACCGACAAGGTTTCTATCGCATCGCCGCGCACGTACATAATATAAAAGTAAGAGCCGACATCCGCCAGGATGAGGTAAGCTTGCAAGACTACGACTGGCGATAAGACAACTTGCCAACGCAGAATTGCCTCTCTTGCATTTTTGATCGACAATATTGTCAGCAAATTCATGGTTTGGAAATAATGCCGTATCTTTGCACCAACAAAAAAAGATAAAACTTTCTTAGCGATGTCATTCTGAGCAAAGCGAAGAAACTCACACGTGAGGTCCTTCACAAACATTCAGGATGACAATAGAGAAAAAAACAAGCATTATCAACCCATTAAAACTTTACAACTATGAAGAAGCTGACTAAGTCTTACAACAAGAGAATTTCAGGCGTATGTGGCGGTATCGCAGAGTATTTCGACATTGATCCAACAGCTGTTCGTCTCGGTTATCTCTGCCTCTCGATCTTTGCTCACTGCTTCCCAGGCTTGCTCCTTTATATCATCCTGGCTTGCGTGATGCCAAAGCCCGATACTAAGCTCATTAACTAAGAGGGAAATGCATAATTGCTCCTTGCAGTCTCGAGTGTAATTTGTAATTAGTAATTTGTAATTCATATAATCCCTATGGCAAATCAGCAACCAAACAAGAAACTCAGCGCAGGATGTCTCATCTCTGTATTCTGCTGCATCGTCATCACCATCATCCTGGCCAACAGCTGCACTGTGGTCGACTCTGGTGAGATCGGTATCAAGTTCCACAAGTGGTCGAGCAACGAGCAGGATTACGGTGGAGTTGAAGGTACATGCAAAGGTTGGGTATTCTACAATCCTATCACCTCGAGTGTCTTCACCTACCCTACCTACATCCAGCGTAAGAACTACGAGCCATTCAACGTCAATGCGAAGGACGCTTCGGTCTTCAAGATGGATCCTACCATCGCCTACCGCATCAATCCAGAGAAGGCTTGTGATATCTTCACCAAATATCGTAAAGGTATTGAGGATCTGGAGAATGGCTATATCCGCACCTGCATCTATGAGGCCTATCGAACCTGTGCTAACCGCTATTCGAGCGACTCGCTGATGTCCAATCGTGCCAACTTCGAGAATGACGTCCGTGTACGTCTGGAGTCAAGCCTCATGGCCGAAGGCTTCATCGTCGAAGAGTTCACCTCTCAGATCACCCCACCTGAGTCATTGGCTCAGATGATCAATGAGAAGAACGCGGCCGTACAGTCAGCACTCAAGGCCGAGAACAAGGTCAAGGAGGCTGAAGCAGAGGCAAAGATCAAGATCGCAGAAGCTAAGGGTGCTGCAGAAGCCATGCAGATCAAGGCCGACGCTGAAGCATACTACAACCGCACCATCTCTGCATCCCTCTCTCCTCTCATCGTACAGGAAGACTGGATCGAGAAGTGGAACGGCACCGTACCAACCGTAGTAGGCGGTTCGAACATGATGTTCGACATGAGCAAGTTCACCTCAAAGTAAGTTGAAGAACAATTAAATCAGAATCACCACCAGCGTTGCGCAATGCAGGAACGCTGGTGGTGATATTATATAAAGGTGTCAATAACGATGGCATATCTTCCACGGTACCATGGAAAGGATGCCGCGATGATGGCATATCTGCCACTGTACCGTGGAAAGGATGCCGTGACGAAGCCATCTCCTACACCGTACACTGGGGAGGATGCCGTGACGAAGCCATCTCCTGCACCGTACACTGGGGAGGATGCCGTGACGAAGCCATCTCCTGCACCGTACACTGGGGAGGATGACGCGACGAAGGATACACTTCTATCCTTTAGAAGCATAGTTTTATGATTGTATTACAAAATACTTTGTAAAAAGAAGTACTTTTTCGATTATAATTTGGTAATATAAAAACTTATATTTATATTTGCAGCGGATAATCACTTCCTCACTAATCACGGATATCCTTATGAACAAAAGCTCGAAGCTGAAGATGACCCTGCGAATACTGCTCACCCTGTTTGTAGTATTCACCATTGGCAACATTGCAGCCCTTCAATATAGCAAGAAGAAAATTCTGGAAGAAGCCGACGTGGTTGCCACGCGCGACATGGACAATCTGTTGCTTCATGCCGACAAACTGCTCACCGAATGCCAGACCTCCGGTTACAACCTGCGAGGCCTGCTCGGGTATGAAACCATTGGATCGGACAGCCTCAACAACGTACTCGAGTCATTCCTGAAGGTCAATCCTCACCTCTACGGAGTGGTGACGGCGTTTGATCCTTCTCAACTCAAGCGCTTCGGCATCAAGGCTCCCGCCATCTTTATGTACGGTCATAAGAATCAGGGATATAGGACTATACATCTCGACAGTATCTATGACTATACGCAGTCGGAATGGTACTCTAAGACCAAGAATCTCAATCATTCCAACTGGGGACATCCGATTATTGCCTCCGATGGAACTCTGCTGGCTCCATTCTGCATGCCTATGCGGACGCCAGAGGGTGAGTTCCTGGGAGTCCTCTCTGTCGATATCCAGCTTGAGGAGTTGAGCGAAGCCCTGGATAAGGCTGCACCTTTTCCTGATGCAATCGTGACGATGATGGACGATCAGTTCCGCTTCGTCACACATCCTAATAAGGATTACGTCCTCAAGATGTCGCTCGACTCTCTTTTGCATACATCCACCGTGCAGGTCAACGAGAGTATCTTTGTTGAGATGAAGGAGGCCAAGCGCGGATCGAGTTCGTATGGCAAGGACGAGGAGTCTCGACTGATCTATTACGCTCCGGTAGAGAAGGCCAACTGGACCATCACCATCGACTGTTCTTACAATGACATCTATGCTCCCGTTGAGGACATGAAGTTAGGCATGTTGCTTAATATGCTATTCGGCATGGCTATCTTCCTGTTTGTCTGCTGGAAGCTCGTTAAGCGTGTCGAACAGTTTGAGAAAACAGCAGCTGCCAAGGCTGCCATCCAGGGAGAATTGAACATCGCAGCAGCTATTCAGAAAGGCATGTTGCCTAAGCTCTATCCTCCCTTCCCCGAGGTGGAAGAACTCGATGTCTTTGGCACGTTGATCCCGGCCAAGGAGGTAGGTGGCGACCTGTTCGACTACTTCATCCGTGACGGAAAGTTCTTCTTCTGCATCGGTGATGTCTCGGGCAAGGGAGTTCCTGCGTCGCTCTTCATGGCCGTACTCCGCTCGCTGTTCCGCAACGTTTCGCTCCATGCTACCAGTCCTGCCGAGATTGCTTCATCGCTCAACAAAGCCCTCTCTGAAGGCAATGAGCAGAACATGTTCTGCACGATGTTCCTCGGCGTACTCGACTATAAGACAGGCCTCTTACGCTTCTGTAACTGTGGTCACAACAAACCAGTGGTTCGTCACATCACGTCTGATAATCAGTTCGATGTACACTACGAACAGATCAATACAAATATTGCCGTGGGTATCCTCGATGACTTCCCTTATGCCGAGGAAGAAGCCACGATGAAACCCGGCGAGGCCATCTTCCTCTACACCGATGGTGTCACAGAAGCAGAGAGCGCTGACAAGAAACTCTACGGCGAGGACCGACTGTTGCAAGCCTTGGCCAACGCTCGCAGCCATAACGCCCACACTGCCAAGGACTTCGTCGAAGCCATCTATACCGATGTCGAGTCATTTGCCGAGATTGGCTACCAGAGTGACGACATCACCATGGTCGTTGTCGAGTACAAGGGTCCTAAGTCAAAGTCTTAAAAGCATATAGTCCTATGAATGAAGATAAGCAAAAACAAGTCTTAACACATCTCCAGCTGCTTCGCCAGCTAAAGGAACAAGCCGTATCAGCGGCAGAAGCACTTCCTGCCTGTGATGCTGCAATGGAAGTCTATGGTCCGATGGCCGAAGACCTTGGCCTGCACCATGAGCAGTATGAAATGCTCAACTTGGCCGTCGAACTCGGTCATCCTGAGGACTATCAGAAACTCAAGCGCCTGCTTTTTGACTCAGAAGCTATGTGCGAGATCGTCTTCAAGACCTTCTCCCTCCCTATCTGTTCGATGCTCGACAGCCTCGGCCTTGAGTACACCTTCCAGTACCGCATGAAGTCGGTTTATAGCATCTGGCGTAAGATGCGCGTCGATCATAAAGAGTTCGATGATGTCTATGACCTCTTTGCTACTCGCATCGTCTATAAGGTCCCTGAGAATATTTCTACTCTCAATGAAGGTAACTGCATGGAGCAGAATCCTGAGGTCGAGCAGGTCAAGGGACAGACGTTGGAAGGTCTCGACGCCGAGCGTCTCTGGTGCTGGAAAGTCTATACCGTCATCAGTTCGCTCTATCGCATCCATCCTGACCGCATCAAGGACTGGGTGTCTCATCCTAAACCTTCTGGTTACCAGGCCCTCCAGCTCACGGTTATGGGACCGGATTGTAACTGGATTGAGATACAGATACGTTCGGAGCGCATGGATTACGAGGCGGAATATGGTAGCGCAAGCCATGCACTCTACAAGCAGGAGAAACCGGTTAAATAATTCTTATTGACCGGCAGAAGATAACTTATTGCAGAAAACTAATAACTTTATACATAGCCCTATGGAAATTAAAATCAACATTCAGCCATCAACCGCTGAAGCTCAGCTGAATGGCCGTCTTGACACAGCAGCCTCATCACAGTTCGCTACTGATATGCAGCCTCTTATGGACAATGCAGACAAGGCTATCACCCTTGATTGTGCCGGTCTTGACTTCATCTCATCAAGCGGACTTCGCCTCTTCCTCAGCCTCCGCAAGCAGACCATTGCCAAGGGTGGTAAGGTGATCATTACCAACATGAACCCTGAAGTTAAGCAGGTATTCGCCATTACTGGTTTCACCGCTCTCTTCGAATTCAAATAAAACATGCTAACGCTCACGATTCATAACGATGTGTCAGAGATGGCAGCGTTGGAGCCATTCGTAGAACAGATCAGTGAGGAATATGGCCTGGACATGGCTTTTTCCTTCCAACTGCAACTGTCGCTCGACGAAGCCGTCTCCAATGTTGTCAACTATGCTTATGGTGAGCAAAAAGACATGCCAATCACGATCGAAGCTCAAGAGACGACTGAAGGAGAACGACGTCAGCTGGAACTTCGACTCATCGACAATGGTGTGGAGTTCAATCCATTAGCTGAAGCTCCAGATGTCGATGTTACGCTCAGCGCCGAAGATCGTCAAGTCGGCGGTCTTGGAATCTTCCTTATCCGCCAGGTTATGGACGAAGTAAGCTATGAGCGAAAGTCTGATCAGAACCTGCTCACTATGATCAAATACCTTTAGTCGACTCCTAAAATAATAAATATCACCACCTTCACTACAATGCTGTAGCGTTGGTGGTGATATTTTGTTCTCAGCTTTATCTTAAGCGCTAATGAGTAGCAGAATTATTGTCCGAGGATTCCTTCAAGAATACCTTTGAGAATGCCAGATCCCTCATTGACATAAGTAGAGATCCAGTTGACAACCTTCTGTACTTTACTCTTGGCAAACTTTGCCACACAGCGGCCTTTGAGTTCGCCATATTCTTTCGACTGCTGAGGAGTGAGTTTCGTCTCGTCCATCTTCTCATCAATGGACTTATACTTCTCGAGAGCATTTTCCCAGTCTTCCATTGTGTAGCGGTCGCCACGGGCCTCAATACGTTCTGTCAACGTACGCATCTGACCTAAAGCGCGGCGCTCAGTGCTGCAAGATGAAAGTAGCAATGTGGAAAATGCGATGAGAATAAATAGTTTCTTCATAGTCAGAAAAACTAATTACTTGTTACGAGCCTCGATCTCCTTGTTGATCTCATCGATCTTGTCGTCGGTCAACTCATACTTAGAGATGATGAACATAGCAAGAAGGAGGAGTGCAGCAGGGATGACACATACGAGCCAGAGGATACCCTCCTCAGCCATTGGAGACTGCTCAATGCTATCGCTGTTGTAAGCTACATAACCAAGAACGAGAGGAGTAACGATACCGCCGAGGGTCATACCAGCCTTGAAGAAGATACCAGTCAATGCATTGACGATACCAGCGATACGCTTGCCGCTCTTCCACTCACCGTAAGAGATAACCTCAGGTACGAGAGCCCACATGTAACCAGTAGCAACGATGACACCGGTAGACTTGATGAACTGTGCGATGTAGATCCAGGTCATGCTTGGCTCATCCATCTTGGCAATGACATAAAGCATAGCCATACCGAGGATAGCGCAACCGAGGAATGCATAGAACATGTTCTTCTTACCGATAGCCTTCTTGATAGCAGGAACGAGTGGCATGAAGATGAATGAAGGAATAGAACCCAATGCCATGAAGATAGACAACTGAGCTGCAGTACCATGCATGTTACTGTTCATGAAGTATGCACCAGCAGCGTTGCCGATAGACATCATTGCGAATGCGGTGATGAAGAAGAATGCAATGACACGGAGAGGACGGTTGCTACCGAACTCCATCCAGAGGTCAGAGATCTTCACGTTCTCACTGTCCTTAGCATCCATAACGACACGCTCCTTACACTGCGAGAAGCAGAAGATGAGGAGTGCCATACCTACGATAGCGTAGATAGACATGGTGATGAACCAAGCGTGTGAGTCCTTAGGAAGCTCATCGCCAGCAGCTACTGCGAAGAGGCCGATGACCAAAGGAAGACCAGAGTTAACTGCCAGACCACCGACATTGGCCATGAACATACGAACAGAGGTCAGGATGGTGATCTCCTCGGTATCACGGGTCAATGATGAGTTCAAAGCACCGTAAGGTACATTAATAAACGTATAGAGCAAGGTCATTGCAATATAAGTAATGTACGCATAGATGATCGAAGGTCTGAATCCGTCATAGAAGCAGAGGATTGCAGAGATTGACAGAGGTACACCTACATAAAGCAAGTAAGAACGATACTTACCGAACTTAGGATTGCTCTTATCGATAATAGCACCTACGATAGGGTCCCAGATTACGTTCAATACGTTACCGACGGTGAACATCAATGCAACAGCAGCAGCATCGAGGCCATAGATATCGGTAAAGAAGAAGGTCAGATAAGTACAGGTTACCTGGAAAATCAGGTTCTGAGCAAGGTCACCAGAGCCGAAGCCGATGCGTTGTGTCCAATTTAGTTTATAGAAGCCTTTAGCTTCATCTACATTTGCCATGATATTAAAGTTTTATTTAGTCGATACCAGGAATTGTCTTGATCTTGCCATCTACCCACTCGATCTCGCAAACCTTCAAGCTACGGAGCCAAGACTTGCCACCTGAAGGTACTGAGTCATGGTGGAAGAGATACCACTTGCCCTTGAACTCGATGATAGCGTGGTGAGTGGTCCAACCTACTACTGGAGTAAGGATCTCACCCTGATAGGTGAATGGGCCGTAAGGATTGTCACCTACAGCATAGCAGAGGAGGTGGCTGTCACCGGTAGAATAAGAGAAGTAGTACTTGCCATCCTTCTTGAAGGTCCAAGAAGCCTCGAAGAAGCGGTGAGGATCGTTAGCCTTGAGAGGCTGGCCATTCTCGTCGACAACGAGGATTGGACGTGGAGCCTCAGCATAGTTCAGACCATCCTTAGTCAAGCGTACGCAACGGCTTGGGAGAGCGTCAGCATCACCCTCTGGGAGATATGGAGTCTCAAGGTGGATGTTATCCTTGTAGCGCTGGAGCTGGCCACCCCAGAGGCCACCGAAGTATACATAGACCTCGCCATCAGCGTCGTCCTTGAAAGCGCACATATCGATGCTGTAGCTTCCAGGTACTGGTGCTGGCTGTGGGATGAATGGACCTGCAGGATTGTCGGCAATAGCAGTACCCCAGTGGAATACGTCGTTGCGATCCTTGAGAGGGAAATACATGATATACTTCTTGACCTTCTTGCTGAAGCCCATGCCAGCAGCCTGCTCCTCAGCGTTGGTAGGAACCTCCTGGATGTACTCCTGTACGTCGCAGTCCCAGAGCTGGCGGCCAGCCCAAGGGATGTCCTCCTGACGGAGCACACAGCCGTGGTCAGTAACCTCACCGGTCATTGGATCACCATCAATAGAAAGAACATGATAGTCCTTCATGATATACTGGTCACCATTGTCATTCTCTACGTTCGAAGCCTCCCAGTCGTGGCTTGGATAAATGTAGATCTTACCATCAAATACATGTACTGATGGATCTGCCATGTAGTCGGCAGGGAAAAGATAGCGTTTCATTTTCTTAAGGTAATATAAATTGTGATTAAAATGTTTTCAGCGGCAAAGATAATAGTTTTTGTCGAGAAAAAGAACAATTTCTGTGACAAAAATCTCTAAAATCGTAACATTAACGAAAAATAACGCAATTTTAATTGCTTTCTTGACTAATTGTAACTATATTTGCAGCACATTATAAGTAACATTACCCAAATACTAATCATACCAAGACTCCATGAGAAGAGCACTTTTGACCTCTTTCCTGCTATCGACCGTATGCCTCTCTGCTATGGCCGAAGTCAAGTTGCCACGCTTCATCAGCGATGGCATGGTATTGCAGCGCAATAACACTCCATGCATCTGGGGTAGCGCAGCTCCTAATGAAAACATCGACATCACTTTCCTCAAAAAGAAATATAAGGCCACAGCCAATGCAGACGGCAAGTGGAGCGTCGCCATCCCTACTACCAACAAGAAGATGATCGGCGGCCCTTACACCGTCAAGATCGAAGGATCAGAGACCGCTGAGCCTATTATATTAAAAGATGTGTATGTAGGAGACGTCTGGCTCTGCACGGGTCAGTCGAACATGGACCTCCACACCGCACGTCTTGTAGATCTCTATAAGGAAGAATTCGATACCGACAGCAATCCTGCCATCCACTTGGTGCAGACGGCTCGCAATCCTACTCTCGATGATCCTAAGGACGACGTGGATGGCCACGGCGGCTTCTACGCTTGGGAGTCGATGAAGCCAGAGAATGTCGGTCACTGGTCAGGTATCGGTTACTTCCTCGCCAAGGAGATGTATAAGGCCTCGAAGGGTGTACCACAGGGTATCATCAGCGCCAGCATGGGCGGCTCAGACATCGTAGCATGGTGCAGCAATGAGGTACTCACCGAATTAGCTCCAAACCATGTGACACGACGTGCACACCTCAAGCGCGACGGCTATTCTCAGCGCGCCAGCCAGCTAGGTGGCGTCATCGGCAGCACCTATTCCAAGCTTCGTGATGAGAATGATCCAGGTCTCTCAGAGAAATGGATGAACGAGAATATCGACGAGAGCCAGTGGGAAGTTGTCAATCAGTACGATCCTAAGCTCGGCGATGCAGATGGTCAGTCATGGGTCGGCTCATTGTGGTTGCGCAAGGAATTCAATGTTCCAGCAGACATGGTCGGCAAGGACTCGCTCCTCCGCCTCGGCTGTCTCGTCGATGCAGATGTCACTTATGTCAATGGCGTGAAGGTCGGCGAGACAGGTTATCAGTATCCTCCTCGCAAGTATACCATTCCACAGGGAGTCCTCAAGGCAGGTCGTAACGTCGTGACTATCCGACTCATGAGCGGCGGTCAGCGTATGATGTTCATGCCAGAGAAACCATATAAGCTCATCTTCCACGGTGGAAAGGAGATCAGCCTCGAAGGCGACTGGAAATTGCGTCGCGGCGTCCTGATGCCAAATCAGCCAGGTGTGAATAATGTCAGCAACGCTACCGCCTCTTCGCTCTATGCCAATGTCATCCACCCTCTCCTACCTTATCGCGTAGCTGGTATCATCTGGTATCAGGGAGAGACCAACGCAGGTCGTCCAGACGAGTATCATACCCTCCTCCCAGCCATGATCAATGACTGGCGCAAGAGCTATGGCGACGTTCCTGCGGTGATCTGTGGCTTGGCCAACTTCCAGGAGAGCCATACCGATGCCAATTACTATGGCGGTTGGGCTCGTCTACGTGACGCTCAGCGTCTCGGCACCCAGGAAATGGGCAATGCAGGCTTTGCCGTATTGACCGATCTCGGTGAGTGGAACGATATCCACCCACTGCATAAGAAGGAAGCTGCAGCGCGTATTGCCCGCATCCTTCGTCAGCGCCATCTTGGCGAGAAGATTGTGGCCGAAGGTCCAGCTTACGAGAGCGTCCGCTTCGAGGGCAACAAGGCCATCCTGACCTTCCGTGCCGGTACTGGCACCCTCGCTCCTGCCCCAGCAGAGACTCCAGCCATGCATCACTACCACACTCCTGCCGTCAATGCAGACGGTACGCTCAATGGCTTTGCAGTATGTGGCAAGGATCGCAAGTTCCATTGGGCCAAGGCTCGCATCACCGGTGACAATCAGATAGAAGTATGGTGTGACGAGGTCTCTGAACCTATAGTAGTACGTTATGGTTGGGACGACGATCCTATCGTCTCGCTCTATAATACAGACGGTCTGCCAGCAGCATCTTTCACGACTGGCAAATAACATTACCTTAATATGGAACTAAATTTTGATCCTCATATTTCCGTCGACTGTGTCGTTCTTGGCTACGACGGAGAAAACCTTCAGGTACTGCTTTCAAAGCGTGGTAGCGAAGCTCCAACCGAAGACTACACGACACTGAAGCTTCCTGGCCGACTCCTGCACGTCGACGAAGATCTGGACGATGCAGCAGACAACATCATCAGTTCGCTCACCGGCAGCAAGCCTCGTCTGGTCCGTCAGTTCAAAGCCTACGGTTCCCCTAACCGTACTCAGGATCCTCGTGACGTGCTCTGGCTCGAGAATGCCATCAAGCAGAAGATCGGTCGTATCGTGACCATCTCCTATCTCTGTCTGATGCGTATCACCAGCCGCACACCACGTACCTTTGCAGGAAATAACCTGACCTGGTATCCAGTCACAGATCTGCCACACCTGGCCTTCGATCATAACAAGATCATCCAGGACACCCTGCAGGAGCTATATCGCATCGCAGGTCAGCAGCCACAACTACTTTTCGAGATGATGCCAGCCAAATTTACGGCTCTCCAGCTCCGCCACCTCCATGAGCAGATCATCGGCCAGCCACTCGACGTGCGTAACTTTGCCAAGATCGTGATGAGCAAGCCTTACATCATCCCACTCGATGAGTTTGAGCAGAATGTGAGCCACAGAGCAGCAAGATACTATAAATTCAAAGCGTAATAACATTTTTAATTATATACAAATATGCGATATTTACTTGGATATGACATTGGTACATCTTCAGTGAAGGCTTCACTCGTAGATGCAGAGACCGGACAGACAGTTGCAAGTGCACAGTACCCAGATGCTGAGGCTCCTATCACCTCTAAGCAGGCAGGTTGGGCTGAGCAGGAACCAGAGATGTGGTGGGACGAGCTCAAGCAGGCTACCAAGCGCGTAGCTGACAAGGCTCCAGGCGCTCTCTCAAGCGTTGCTGCTATCGGTATCTCTTATCAGATGCACGGTTTGGTTTGCGTCGATAAGGAGGGCAAGCCACTTCGTCCAGCTATCATCTGGTGCGACGGTCGTGCAGTACCTTACGGCCAGCGTGCATTCGAGACCCTCGGCGGCTCATTCTGTCTCTCTCACCTCCTCAACAGCCCTGGCAACTTCACTGCTGCTAAGCTCGCATGGGTTAAGGAGAACGAACCTGAGATCTTCGCTCAGATCGACAAGATCATGCTCCCTGGCGATTACATCGCTATGAAGCTCACCGACGCTTGCTCAACCACCATCAGTGGTCTTTCTGAGGGTATGTTCTGGGACTTCAAGGAGAACTGCGTCTGCAAGGAGCTCATGAAGAACTTCGGCTTCGACGAGAAGGTCATCCCTACCATCAACCCAACCTTCAGCGTACAGGGTCGCGTCAACGCTGCCGCTGCTGCTGAGCTCGGTCTCCCAGAGGGTGCTCCTGTAGCATATCGTGGTGGTGACCAGCCAAACAACGCTCTCTCGCTCAACGTTATGAAGCCAGGTGAGATTGCTGCTACCGGTGGCACCTCAGGTGTTGTATATGGCGTCCTCGGTGAGGTGAACTATGACAAGCTCTCACGCGTCAATACTTTCGCTCACGTCAATCATGGCGAGCAGACCCGTCTCGGTGTTCTCCTCTGCATCAATGGTACCGGTATTCTCAACGCTTGGATGCGTCGCACCGTAGCTCCAGAGGGTATCAAGTATTCTGAGATGAATGACCTCGCAGAGAGCGTTCCAGTAGGTGCTGAGGGACTTAGCGTCATCCCATTCGGTAATGGTGCAGAGCGCGTCCTCCAGAACCAGAACCCTGGTGCTTCAGTTCATGGCATCAACTTCAACATCCACACCAAGGCTCACATGCTCCGCGCTGCTCAGGAAGGTATCGCCTTCTCATTCGCATACGGCATGGAGATCATGGCTGGCATGGGCATGGACATCAAGACCATCAAGGCTGGCCACGCTAACCTCTTCCTTTCTCCTCTCTTCCGTCGTACCCTCGCTGCTGTCACTGGCGCAAGCATTGAGCTCTATGAGACCGACGGTTCTGTAGGTGCAGCTTACGGTGCTGGTATCGGTGCTGGCATCTATAAGGACTCTGACGATGCATTCAAGACCCTCAAGCATATCGCTACCGAGGCTCCTGTTGCTGAGACCGAGGCTTACAAGGCTGCTTACGAGCGCTGGAAGGCTTGCTTGGAGAAGTAATTTTTTAAGGGATCCTAAGGGATTTTAAGGGATTCTAAGAGAATCTAAGGGACAATAGCTATACTTCGCGCTTATTCTTGGCGCATCTTGTGGTAACGTCCCTTAGTATCCCTTAAATTCCCTTAGTATCCCTTAGCTTCCCTTCCCCTAAAGTCCCTTAGTATCCTTTAGTATCCCTTAATATCCCTTATTTACTATGCACAGCGATCCATCACAGTGTCTCTATTGTCAGGACACCTGGGACAATCTCATGATCAAGATTGCCGACCTCAAAGTTTCACGCGCTTTCCTCTTCAAGGAGCAGACCTATCGCGGCCGTTGCCTCGTGGCATATAATGGCCATGTCAATGACCTCAACGAACTCTCTGTCGAAGAGCGCAACGCCTTCATGGACGACGTCTGCCGCGTCACCAAGGCTATGCAGCAGGCCTTCAATCCAGAGAAGATCAACTACGGTGCTTACAGCGATAAACTCTCGCACCTCCACTTCCACCTCGCTCCAAAGTATGTAGATGGTCCAGATTATGGTGGCATCTTCACCATGAATCCTGGCAAGGTCTACCTCAGCGATGCAGAGTATGAGGAGTTGATCAATGCAGTAAAGAAATATCTGTAATGATTCACAAAGAGAATCGGGCAATAGCTTTATTCCAATAAAACTGTCTGCCTGTCACGAGAGCAGTCACCACTGCTCTCGTTTCTTTTAAGACGTAGTCTTTTTCTATTCTATATCTACTCTATATAATATATAAATATATAATATGTTCGCGCGCGCCGCAGTTACCCTTACAGAATACTCAAAGTAGGGACTTAACATCCACATTAAGGACAAGAAAAGACAGAATAAACACATCTTCTGAAAAAAACTTTTCATTTATTTGGAGAATTTACAAAATGTGATTATCTTTGCAGCGTGCTCTTTAAGAGTACACTCGATTATACGATCAAAATCAGATAATCACTCTAACGCAAGTTAGATTTACATACTATAACAGCATTGACTATTATTTGAGTTCGCCTGAAAGCCTAGGAAACTATCAGTGAAATAAGAACGAAAAAATAATGGTTGGTTCATTTCCTACCTGGAAGTGAGCCTTCGTCTCTTTGTACAGAGTCGATGCTTGTGTCATTCTGGCATGAGCATTTCTTAAAAGGGACGGAGGTTTCACATCCTAGGCTGCCTCGGCGAACTCATAAGGAAGGTTCATGCCTTTTTTATGTCCGTTTGCGGAGGGTGTGTATCATGGAAACACAAATAAGGTTGATGCAAAAACATCCGGTAAGGATTAGACTCCGGTAAGGAACAGCATCAGCCATGGATCTACCTAAGCAATTTGATAACATAACACAGCGCGTCATCGACGACTTACGTGTCACCATACAACGTGGTGGCAAGTTGTCGGTGGCGGCTGCTTCGTTTTCTATCTATGCTTTCGAAGCCTTGCGCAAGGAGCTTTCACAGATTGAAGAACTGCGATTCATCTTTACTTCTCCTACCTTCAACAAAGAACATATCACCAAGCAGAAGCGCGAGTTCTATATCCCGAAGCTCAATCGTGAACGTACGCTCTATGGTTCGGAGTTTGAGATCAAGCTCCGCAATAAGCTCGACCAGAAAGCCATTGCACGAGAGTGTGCAGAATGGATCAGACAGAAAGCTAAGTTCAAGACCAACATCTCGCAGATGAACATGCCAGGGTTCCTCAATGTCAAGACCGACGGGGAACTCTACACCTACATGCCATTCAATGAGTTTACCACTACAGAGCTCGGCTGTGAGCGAGGCAATAATATCTTCCAGCTGATACAACGTCTGCCATCACCTATCTCTGATGCTTATCTGCGTAACTTCAATGACTTCTGGCTGGACAAGACGCAGGTGGCCGATGTGACAGAAGCGGTCATCGAGAATATTGAGAACGTCTATCGAGAGAACTCTCCAGACTTCATCTACTTTGTGACGCTCTATAATATCTTCCACGAGTTCCTGGAGGATATCAGCGAGGACGTGTTGCCCAACGAGGCCACAGGCTTCAAGAGTTCACAGATCTGGAGCAAGCTCTACAACTTCCAGAAAGATGCAGCACTGGCCATCATCAATAAGCTGGAGACCTACAACGGCTGTATCTTAGCTGATTCGGTAGGCTTAGGTAAGACCTTCACGGCGCTGAGTGTCATCAAGTATTATGAGAACCGAAACAAGTCGGTACTCGTGCTCTGTCCGAAGAAGCTCTACGACAACTGGAATACCTACAAGAGCAACTACAAGAACAATCCGTTGGAGAAAGACCGTCTGCGCTACGACGTACTCTTCCATAGTGACCTGTCACGTGAACATGGTGTGTCAAATGGCATGGATCTCGACCGACTGAACTGGGGAAACTATGACCTCATTGTGATCGATGAGAGCCATAACTTCCGCAACGGTGGCAAGGTGACGACCGATGAGGAGGATGAGAATCCACGCGAGAACCGCTATCTGCGACTGATGAACAAGGTGATCCGTGCTGGTGTCAAGACCAAGGTGCTGATGCTGTCGGCCACTCCGGTCAACAACCGCTTCAATGACCTGAAGAACCAGTTGCAGTTGGCATACGAAGGTGATCAGTCGCTGATCAATGACAAGCTGGAGATTGATCATCCGATAGAGGATATCTTCAAGGTGGCACAGAAGCAATACAACACGTGGTCGAAGTTGCCAGAGCGTGAGCGCAAGACAGAGCGATTGCTTGATATGCTCTCGTTTGACTTCTTCCAGGTACTGGATGCAGTCACCATAGCACGATCGCGTAAACATATCGAGAAGTATTATGACACGACCGAGATCGGCAAGTTCCCTACGCGTCTGCGTCCAATCTCTAAGCGTCCGCATCTGACTGATCTGGCAGCGTCGAAGACCGTCACTTATAAGGAGATCTCCGAGCAGCTGAATCTGATGAATCTGGGTGTCTATGCTCCGTCAGATTATATCTTGCCGTCGCGCAGAGACAAGTACGAGATCAATACCGACAGGAAGAAAGGCCAGATGGGTATGTCTGGCCGAGAGAAAGGACTCAAGAAGCTCATGGCCATCAATCTGCTGAAACGTCTGGAGTCGTCGGTCAATTCTTTCCGACTGACTCTTGACCGTGTGAAGAAACAGATTGACACTACGCTCCGTGAGATAGACAACTACCTGCTGACCCGTGAGGATGTCCGCATAGATGTGCAGTCAATGGACGGTATGTTCGATGGCGATGACAGCGAGTACGACTTCCTGATAGGAGGCAAGAAGTCGCGTGTTGCTCTGTCAGACATGGATTGTGTAAGCTGGAAGCGTGACTTGGTAGCTGATCAGGAGATCTTCGGCCTCTTGCTTGAGATGCTCAAAGACATCACACCTGGACATGACAGCAAGTTGCAGATGCTCATCAGCAATCTGCGTGAGAAGTTTGACAACCCTATCAATCCGGGGAATAAGAAGGTGCTGATCTTTACGGCATTCTCCGATACTGCGGAATACTTGTATGATAACCTGTTGGCTGCAAGAAGTCGCGACTATAATATCGGCTTGGTGACAGGCGATGCCATACGCTCAACGGTGAGCCGTGTGGGTGCAGACTTCAATAGTATCCTGACGTTGTTCTCACCAATATCGAAAGAGAAGGCTCAGCTATTGCCTACAGTTAATGAGGAGATTGAGGTGCTGATAGCTACTGACTGTATTTCCGAAGGTCAGAACTTGCAGGATTGTGACTACCTGATCAACTACGATATCCACTGGAATCCGGTACGTATCATACAGCGTTTCGGACGTGTGGATCGTATCGGTTCACGCAACGAGGTGATACAGCTGGTCAACTACTGGCCAGACATGGAGCTCGATGACTATCTGCGACTGAAAGGCCGTGTAGAGTCACGTATGGCTGGTATGGACATCACGGGTGCTGGTGGCAGCAATGTGTTGCTCTCGAATGAAGAACAGGCGGATCTGGATTATCGCAAGTCACAGTTGCAACGACTACAGGAAGAGGTGGTAGATCTGGAGGATATGGATACGGGTATCAACATCATGGATCTCGGTTTGAATGAGTTCCGTCTGGATCTGCTGGCGTATATGAAGGACAATCCGGACATAGAACACACACCTTATGGTATGAGTGCGGTGGTAGGAGCTTCGGACACAGCGCAACCTGGTGTGATCTTTATCCTGAAGAACCGTAATAAGGCGGTAGATATCAAGCACCAGAATCTGCTGCATCCATTCTACATGGTTTATCTGACTCATGAAGGTGAGACGATCATCAATCACCTCTCACCAAAGCGTCTGCTCGATGTGATGCGAACGGCTTGCAAAGGTCAGTCAGAGCCGATACTCAGCCTATGCCGCCAATTCAATAAGGAGACGAAGGATGGCCGTGCCATGCAGCATTACAGCGAACTTCTACAAAAGGCGGTGGCTACCATTGTGGATCAGAAAGAGATGTCTGATCTGGAAAGTCTCTTCTCGTTCGGTGAGACTACGGCACTGGTAGGGGATATCGCAGGATTGGATGACTTTGAACTGATCTGCTTCCTAGTTATTAAATGATGCTATGGAGAATCTGCTGAAATACCCACAGTCATGCATAGTGGACAGAGTCGTTCCGAAGACGATGTTCTATAAGTTCATGGAGGTGAATCCTCGCATGAAGTCGCACTTCGTGAACGATGTGGTGAGTATCACCTGGCTCTATAAGCTCTCTGCACAGACGCTCAATGTGACGGATAGTGAGACGATGAAGGAGATAGAGGTTTTTGTGGCACAACTGAAGCACGGGGATTGTCCTACGGATCTATTCTCGTTCATTGATGAGAACATGCCACAACACATCGTCTTTATTCTGGAGTATGAAGGGAATGCTATGCTCCTGATTAACTACAAAGACTGGAAGGATGACACTCATACGAAGTTTAAGATCACACAGTCATTCTCTTCGCTATGGGTACCGCTGCAAGAACTCTCATTGTCGGTAGATGGTCAGTCGTTGCCACGTATCTATGAGAACTTCGTAGCACAGGTAGGTGACATCGGAGAACACAAAGCGGGTGCGATGGCAGAGATTGTGGCGCTACGTAAGCGTATTGCCGCTATGGAAGCAGAAGTCCGCAATCTGCAAGCGCGTGTACGCAAGGAACCGCAGTTCAACGTGCAAATGGAGATGAACAAGCAGGTGAAGGCGAAACGCAAGGAACTCGAGAAATTGAAACAGGAAATCAATACATTACTATAATATATATGGAACACCTCAATATGCAAACACCAGATGGAGCACAGCTTAATCTGGATGCTCTCTATAAGCTCTGTCCTTCTTGCTTTACCGAAGGCAAGGATAAGGACGGAAATCTCACTCATAAGATTAACTGGAACAAGCTACGTGAACTCCTTGGCGATTATGCTGAGGAGAATGCTCCTGAGAGCTATGACTTCACATGGGTAGGCAAACGTGCTGCTCAGCGTGAGGCTGCTGCGCCTATCAATAAGACGTTACGTCCATGTCCGGAGGAATCTGTGGATTGGGAGAATACACAGAACTTGTATATTGAGGGAGATAATCTGGAGGTGTTTAAACTGCTCCAGAACTCGTATATGGGTAAGGTCAAGATGATTTATATTGATCCACCGTATAATACGGGTAATGACTTCGTGTATCATGATGACTTTGCAGTTTCTGCCGAGGAATTTGAGGCGGCTTCTGGTAATCATAACGATGAAGGTGAGAAATATCGTAAAAATACAGATTCGAATGGTAGATTTCATTCGGATTGGTGCAGTATGATGTATTCTAGATTGATGGTGGCAAGAACATTATTACGTGAAGATGGTGTTATCTTTATTTCTATCGACGATAATGAGGTTAAAAATACAAAAAACATATGTGATGAAATATTTGGTGAATCAAATTTCCTAAATCAGTTTGTATGGTTAAATAAACCTGAAGGAAGACAGATTTCAGGATTTGGAGCTGCTGGAACTCATGAATATATATTATTATATTCTAAAAACTCACTACATCAAACTGTATTTTCTGTAAGTGCAGAATGGCTAAAAGAGTATATGCCTTCATCTTACAATGGACAGTTTACAAATGTAAAATATGATAAAAAAGGCGCTTATATCATAACTCATGAATTGCATAATGGTAATTCAAAATTTAATGAAGAAACACGTCCAACTCTTGTGTTTGATATTTATTACAGAGAAACGGATGGAGATCTAATTATTGAACCCGTTTCAGAAAATCATATCCACATTGGATATTCGAAAATATCACCACATGTTAATTCTGATGGGCTCCATAAATATCATGCATATAGATGGAGTAAAGAAAAAATAATGAACGAAAAAGATGATTTGGAATTTGTTAGGTCAGGAGGGAAACTTAAAGTCTATTCTAAACGCAGAAATTTTGATTTAACAAATGTCAAGGATATAATTACAGATATTTTCACAACAAATGGTAATAAGGATTTAAAGACATTGGAAATAAAAGGATTTGACTATCCAAAATCTGTTGCACTACTAAGTGTTTTGATAAAAATGTCATCATCTGAATTATTGGAAAACGACGAAACCAAAGAAATAGATGAAAGTATTGTTTTAGATTTTTTCTCAGGTTCTGCGACAACAGGCCATGCTGTAATGAAACTTAATTCAGAGGATGGAGGTAAAAGAAAATTCATTATGGTGCAACTTGCAGAAAAAACAATTAGAGAAACAGAGGCTTATAAGTCAGGCTATAAGAACATCTGCGAAATCGGCAAAGAGCGCATTCGTCGTGCAGGAGCCAAGATCAAAGCAGAGAATCCGAATGTAGATACCGGCTTCCGTGTCTTCAAGTGTGACTCTTCGAACATGAAGGAAGTCTATTTCCATCCGAATGACTATTCTCAGGATCTCTTGGCAGGATTGGAAGACAACATCAAGGAAGACAGAACGGATCTGGATCTGCTCTTTGACTGCATGCTCCGATGGGGTGTGGAGCTGAGCCTGCCATTGAGTCAGAAGAAGGTAGGAGGTTGCACCATCCATAACGTCAACGATGGTGACTTGGTAGCGTGCTTCGATGGTAAGATCACAGAGGCGGTGATTGATGAGATTGCAACGATGAATCCTCTGCGTGTGGTATTCCGTGACAGCAGTTTTGAGGAAGCTTCAGAAAAAATGAACCTGTTCGAACTCTTCAAGCAGAAATGCCAGTGGAGCGAACAGGAGGTAAAGAATAATGTAAGGGTGATCTGATCTGTCAGAACGATTTATGCGGCAGGATCATAGCAGACAGAGTCTTCTGCTTCTGTCAGGTCACATAAACCAGCTTCGTGGAACATTCCCTCAAAAGAGAGGTCTTCATCAAGCTGTGGCCAGTGAATGCCAGAATAGGTGAGATAGAAATCCTGTCGCTGTTCAGGTGTTCCTGCAGCAAGCAAAGGCCATCTGCTGATCAGATAGCTGGCCACCGCTCCATCGCGGGTCTGAGCATAAACACGTTCTGTGTCAACCCATACTTTATCTATATATCTGCACATAGTCGGTTATTTTTTATCTTTGAAGTATTCCTTCCAACGGGCAGTAATAACTTCAACATTCTCTTCGATGACGCCTTCTATCATGGAGATTTCATGTTTCTTGAACCCATGATTATATACTTGAGTCACTTCAGGCTCGACATTATACTTTGCTTCATGACCATCTTTTTCAATGTGTACATGAATAGGCTCGTGATCATCAGAGTAAAACTTGAAGATAAAGCCAAAAAGAATGAAGATGGTAGGCATATTTGTAACGTATTAAATTTATGCGGCAAAGATAGAGTGTTTTTGCAAGAAATGCAAATTTCTGCGATAAAATAAAGAAAAAATAGGTAAATACACGATATGAAACTGAAATTCAAGAACCAAAAGTTCCAAACGGATGCGGCCAAGGCGGTGACTGATGTATTCAAGCAGCAGCGCAAAAGTGACATGCAGGAGTATATGCTTGACACGGGTTATGGCGAAGCTGGCACCTTATCGGTCATGGATGTAATGGGTTTCAGAAACCATCCGCTGACGGTATCGCCAGATCAGTTATTGGAAAATATCAGAGCCATACAGATGGAAGCGCAGCTGAAGCCTTCGATAAGCGTCAATACGAGAGACTTGCGACTGACCATCGAGATGGAGACAGGTACAGGTAAGACCTATACTTATATCAAGACGATGTTCGAGCTGAACAAGCTGTATGGATGGAGTAAGTTCATCATCGTGGTACCCTCGATAGCGATACGCGAAGGTGTGTGCAAGTCGTTCGAGATCATGAGCGAACACTTCGCTGCGGAGTATGGTAAGCGTATCCAGTCGTTTGTCTATGACTCGAAGCAGCTGACGAAGATTGACCAATTTGCATCGGACAACAATCTGCATGTGATGATCATCAATACGCAGGCCTTTGCGGCAAGAGGTGAGGATGCACGTCGCATCTACATGAGGCTGGATGCCTTCCGTTCGCGTAAGCCTATTGACGTGATATCTGCCACAAATCCGATCCTGATCATCGATGAGCCACAGTCGGTACTGGGAGCAGATAAGAAGAATACAACGCGTGAGAAGCTGCAGGAGTTCAAGCCACTCTTCACCTTATTATATAGTGCTACACACCGTGCAGAAGACATCCAGAACATGATCTACCGACTGGATGCCATGGATGCGTATAACCAGAAGCTGGTAAAGAAGATCTCGGTAAAGGGTATCGAACAGAAAGGTTCGACGGCAACGAATGGTTATCTCTATCTGGAGAGTATAGAGCTGAGTGAGGGGAATCCGCGTGCTCGTATCGGCTTTGACAAGAAGACGGCAACAGGCACGAAACAGGTGACGCAGCTGGTGGAGGATGGCTTTGACATCTATCAGCAGTCGGGTCAGCTGGAGGAGTATGCTGATCATTTTCGCATAGAGCAGATTGATGGTTATAACCGTACGGTGAGGCTGCTGAATGGCCTGGTGCTTTCAGAGGGTGACGTGATAGGTGCCGTGAACGAGAGGGTGATACGCAGAGCACAGATCAGAGAGACAATTAAGTCGCACTTAGCGAAGGAACGTAAGCTCTTCAAGCGTGGCATCAAGTGTTTGTCTCTCTTCTTCATTGACCATGTAGATAACTACCGCTTGTATGAAGGCGGAGGAAAGACCAGCAATGGTGTGTATGCAGAGATGTTTGAGGAGGAGTATGCCGAGGAGGTAAGACGGCTGGAAGGGGATCTGTTTGAGGATGAGACGGAGTATCGGAACTATCTGCAAAGGTTTACAGCAGAACAGGTGCATAATGGTTACTTCTCACGCGACAACAAAGGACACTTTGTGCAGCCAAAGGCTTCGGAAGTGAAAAACGAAAGCAGTAATGACGTGTCAGCATACGACCTGATTATGAAAGACAAGGAGCGTCTGCTGTCGTTTGACGAACCTACACGCTTCATCTTCTCGCACTCAGCGCTGAAGGAAGGTTGGGATAATCCGAATGTCTTCCAGATCTGTACGCTGAAAGATAGTGACAACCAGACGAAGAAACGTCAGGAGGTAGGTCGTGGCATGCGTCTGTGTGTAAACCGTGAGGGTGAGCGCCAGGATGACAATGTGCTGCATGGAAACGTCTTTGAGGTGAATGAGCTGACAATCATTGCCAGTGAGTCGTATAACTCGTTTGCATCGAAGCTACAGACGGAGATTGCTGAGGCGGTGGCTGATCGACCGCAGAAGGTGACACGAGAGCTCTTCCTGGATCTGGTAGTGACGAACGAACGCGGTGAGAAAAAGAAGCTGAAAGACGAGGATGCTTCGGAGATGCTCTTTACTCTGCGTATGAAAGGTTATATCACGAAGCAAGGGCAGCTCACGCAACAGTATCATGACGATAAGCTGCAGGGCGTGCTGGACTTTGGTGAATATGAGGAATATAAGGGCGATATTGTGAAGCGCTTGGATGCGATCTTCAATCCGGAGGCTATGAAGCCAGAGAATGCTCGTCAGGTGCGAGAGGCAAAGTTCGATACTCGTAAATTCGAGCGTGTGGAATTCCAGAAGTTCTGGAAGAAGATCAATCATCAGACCTACTACACGGTGGACTTCTCTACACAGGAACTGATAGATAAGGCTGTGGTGCAGCTGGATAATCACCTGCATGTATCGAAGATAGAGATACGTGTGGTAGAGGGTACGATGGACAAGATCAAGAACAAGGAAGAGCTGGTGGCTGGTAAAGCGATGATGGTACGTGATGACGGTGTTGCCAACAGTAGGTTGAAAGATCAGGTAGGTAGCAGTGTGCGCTATGATCTGATAGGCAAGCTGGTGGAGAATACGCAGCTGACGCGTCATGTGGTGGTGGCTATCCTACAGAAGATTCAGACATCAACCTTTAATCAGTTCAAGGCTAATCCGGAGGAGTTTATCATCAAAGCCAGTAACATCATCAATGAATGTAAGGCCATTGCTGTCATTGAGCATGTGAAGTATCACAAGCTGGAGCAGCAGTTCGAAGCAGATATCTTCAGCAACGCTACGTTAAAGGGTAAACTGGGTGTAAATGCCATCGAGGCGCAAAAGTCGCTCTACGACCTGGTAGTGGTGGATTCTGCGGGCGTGGAGATGAACTTTGCAAAGGATTTGGAGAAAGAGTCGGACGTACTGGTATATACCAAGCTGCCAGGAGGTTTCTACATTAACACGCCTGTAGGCCATTACAATCCTGACTGGGCCATCGTCTTTAAGGAAGGAACTGACGTGAAGCACGTCTATTTCGTGGCCGAGACTAAGGGATCACTCTCGGAGACACAGCTGCGCGATACGGAGAAGTCGAAGATTGAATGTGCACGCCGCCACTTCAAGACGATCTCTGATGCTACGGTGAAGTATGATGTGGTGACGAAGTATTCGGAGCTGAGGGATATTATTACGAAATAAAATATATAAGTATGCACAGAATCGGGACGTCCGATCCTGCATCCAGGATAGGTACGCAGGAAATCGGGGCGTCCGATCCTGCAGCAAGGATTCGCACACAGGAAATCGGGACGTCTGATCCTACAATAAAAATAGGTACACAGAAATCTCTGCGTACCTATTTTTATTATTTATTTAGCACAGGAAGAATCTCCTGTACTTATTTATTCTTAGAGATAGCTTGCCATCTCGTCAGCCACCTTCTTAGCCTCCTGTGCAGCGACAGCAGCGAAGTTCTCGGTGTGGTCAGCATAGATGATGGCACGTGAGCTGTTGACGATGAGGCCACACTGCTTGTTCATGCCATACTTGACAACCTCAGCGAGGGAGCCGCCCTGAGCGCCAACGCCAGGAACGAGGAGGAAGCTATCTGGAGCTACACGGCGGATGTCCTCGAACATCTGGCCCTGGGTAGCACCTACGACGAACATTACCTGATCCTCTGTACCCCAAGTCTTGACGGTGCGGATGACCTTCTCAAAGAGACGCTCCTCAGTACCGTCGACGGTAGATAACTGGAAGTCATGGCTACCCTTGTTGCTGGTGAGAGCGAGGCAGATGACCCACTTACCCTCATAGCCGAGGAATGGCTTGACACTATCCTCACCCATGTATGGAGCTACGGTGACTGCATCGAGGTCAAGATGCTCGAAGAATGAACGAGCATAGAGCATCGAGGTGTTGCCGATATCGCCACGCTTGGCATCAGCGATGATGAACTGGTTAGGATACTGCTCGCGGATGTACTTGACGGTACGCTCGAAAGCGATCCAACCCTCAACGCCAAAGCACTCATAGAAAGCCAGATTTGGCTTGTATGCGATACAGTATGGCTCGGTAGCGTCGATGATCGCCTTGTTGAACTGGAAGATTGCCTCAGCAGGCTCCAGGCTCTGGAGGTGCTCAGGAATCTTCTTAATATCAGTATCCAGACCCACGCAGAGGAAAGTCTTCTTCTGCTGGATCTGGGCAAATAATTGTTCTCTATTCATGGAAATTACTTGATCTTTGCAGCCTTAGCAGCAGCCTTCTCTGCCTTCTCTGCAGCCTGCTTAGCCTTCTTGTTGGCCTTCTCAAGAGCCTTCTGAGCCTTGATGTTACCATCGATAACCTTCTTCTTACCCTGAACATCCTCAAGCTTCAACTTGAGCTCCTGCTCCTCAGCCTTCAACTTTGCATCAGTTGGATTGAGCTTCTGGCTTGCCTTGTTGGTCTTGAGCTGACCCTTGATAGCCTCAATCTGGTACTTGTACTCGCGGCTGAGCTGCTCGTCAGACTTCTCGTCTGCAAATGAAGTGAAAGGTGCTGCGATGAGTGCACCAAGAAGCATGATCTTTGCGAAAGTCTTCATAGTCGTAATGTTTTAATTAGTTGGTTAATAAGATTACTTGATGAAATCAACACCCATCCAAGGCTTCAATACCTCTGGAACCTTGATTGAACCATCCTCCTGCTGGTAGTTCTCCATGATAGAGGCTACGATGCGTGGCAATGCAAGTGCAGAACCATTGAGGGTGTGGCAGAGCTCGATCTTCTTGTCAGCAGCTTTACGATAGCGGCACTTCAAGCGATTAGCCTGGTAGGTATCGAAGTTAGAGACAGAAGAAACCTCGAGCCAGCGGTTCTGTGCTGCTGAGTATACCTCGAAGTCGTAGCAGACAGCGCTGGTGAATGACTGGTCGCCACCACAAAGACGAAGGATACGATATGGAAGGCCGAGCTTCTGGAGGAGGCCCTCAACATGCTCGAGCATCTCCTTGTGGCTCTCAGCTGAGTGCTCTGGAGTATCGATACGGACGATCTCGATCTTAGAGAACTCGTGCAGACGGTTCAGGCCACGAACGTCCTTACCATATGAACCAGCCTCACGACGGAAACACTGGGTGTATGCACAGTTCTTGATTGGGAGCTCCTTCTCGTCGATGATGACGTCACGATAGATGTTGGTGACAGGAACCTCAGCGGTAGGGATGAGATAGAAGTCATCGATCTCGCAGTGATACATCTGACCCTCCTTGTCTGGCAACTGACCTGTGCCATAGCCAGAAGCCTGGTTAACAACTGTAGGTGGCATAATCTCCTCATAACCAGCCTTCGCAGCCTCGGTGAGGAAGAAGTTGATCAATGCACGCTGCAGACGAGCACCAAGACCACGATAGACAGGGAAACCTGCACCGGTGATCTTCACACCAAGGTCAAAGTCGATGAGGTTGAGGTTCTTAGCCAACTCCCAGTGAGGAAGCTTAGCGTTTGGATACTGTGCATCTGGATTAGCGTCCCAGTTGCCTACGGTATCCTGACCAACGACACACTCCTTGAGGTTAGACTTTACTACCCAGTTATCCTCAGCGCAGCTACCCTCAGGAACCTCGTCATAAGGAATGTTAGGAATCTGGCAGAGCATGGTGACGATCTCCTGCTCAAGTGCAGCCTTCTTCTCATCGAGCTCCTTGTTAGCGCCCTTGAGCTCAGCGACCTTAGCCTTAGCAGCCTCAGCCTCTTCCTTCTGGCCATTCTTCATCAGCATACCGATGGTCTTAGCGAGCTTGTTAGCCTCAGCCAAGTTACCATCAAGCTGCTGCTGAGTGCTACGACGCTCCTGATCCTTAGCGATCACTGCATCGATAGCCTCCTTGGCACCCTTGAAGTGCTTCTTATTCAAACCGGCAATGACGCGATCGTACTGCTCGGTAATCAATTTCAATGTTAACATAAAGACCCACCCCTACCCTCCCTCAAAGGGAGGGAGCATAATAGTTAGTTATGCCTGCCGCAAGATGGAAACGGCTATATTATTCATTATAAAAAAGCGAAAAAGGGCAACCGACAACTGAGAAATCAGGTGTCAATTGTCCTTTGTTTCTTAAAGTTTTGAGTCAAGCATTAGTGACTTTCCAACTCCCTCCCTTTGAGGGAGGGTTGGGGTGGGTCATTTTATGCCAATGGCTCAACTGAGACGTAGCTCTTGTTCTCACGCTTCTTGGTGAAGACTACCTTACCATCGATGAGAGCGTAAAGAGTATCGTCCTTGCCAAGGCCTACGTTGAGACCTGGATTGTGCTTGGTGCCACGCTGACGAACGAGGATGTTGCCAGCCTTAACGATTTCGCCACCAAACTTCTTAACACCGAGTCGCTTTGAATGAGACTCACGGCCGTTCTTAGAACTACCTACACCTTTTTTGTGTGCCATAGTGAACTTTCTTTTTTAATAGCGAAAAACGCTTATGCAACAATAGACTTAACTAACACTTCGGTAAAGTGCTGACGAGCACCGGTGAGCTTATCGAAGCCCTTACGACGCTTCTTGTGGAACACCTTAATCTTCTTACCGCGAAGCTCAACCTGTGAAACTTCGAGAACTACCTTTGCACCCTCAACTACTGGGGTACCTACGGTGATAGCACCGTCGTTGTTGACGAGGAGCACCTTCTCGATGGTGATCTCCTGACCAACCTCAGCGCCTGCGATGTTCAAAACGCAGATCTTCTGATCTGGCTCAACAGTGAACTGCTGGCCCTGAATCTCAACAATTGCGTACATTGTTATATATAAAAACTTAAAGTTTCTCCGCAAGGCGAACACCTCAAAATCGGGCGTTACTTGTATTGCCTACCTCGGAATCAGCGTGCAAAGATAATGATTATATCATTCATTCGCACTTTTATCACTCATTTTTTCTTCAAAAATCTTTAGTTTTTGCGCAAAGTCACCTCATTTGCTATCCGGAGATGATTATTTTACACTCCGAAAACCATCCCAAGAAGATTATTTCGCACCCAGAAAACTATCAATTTTACATTTTACATTTTTAATTTTACATTTATCCAAAGAAAGGTCCTGATTATAGGTCCTTCTTTGGATAAAGTGCCTCCCACCAGGTAGGATCATCCTGCAGCCACTTGGCAAACCAAGCCATCGTAGCATTGTGCCATGCGATACGCTTGTCGTAGTCAAGGATGTGATGCTGCTGGTTGGTAACGCTCACCAGAGCGGTCTCACGGCCGAGGAGTTTCAAGGCGGTGAACATCTGCAATGAGTTGTTATATGGCACGTTGTTGTCGGTCACACCATGCAGGAAGAGCAATGGAGTGTGGATCTTATCGACGCGATAGAGAGGCGACTGATCGACGTAGAGATCCTTGCGAGTCCAAGGATAGCTGTCGGCCATAGACACCTGGCTGTAGGTATATCCCCAGTCGCCAAGGCCCCAGTAGTTAGAGTGATCGCTGATACCTGCATGGCTGATAGCACAGGCAAAGATATCGGTGACGGTCTGCAGATACATGGTCATAAAACCACCGTACGAAGCTCCGATACAGCCGATCTTCTTCTCATTGACGTAGCTATGCTGCTTGCAGAACTCCTTGACAGCCTCAATGATGTCACGAGCAGGATCGACACCAGCTGTATTGACGTGACGCGAACCCCACTCCTGGCCGAAGCCAGATGCACCACTTGGCTCGACGATCAATGCCACGTAACCGAGTGCGGCCCATGAGTTCTGAGGATAGTTACTCTCGAAGGTACGACTGGTTGGCGAGCAGCCGCCATAATAGTTGACAATCATTGGATATTGACCAGCCTTAGCCTTCTCAGCATCGAAGCCGACAGGCAGATAGAAGCGGCAATAGACGGTATCGCCGATGCTATTGGTGAACGACCAAGGCAGACACTCTCCGAGCTCAATACCAGCGATGTTCTTGGCGCTGAGGTCCTCCACCAGCGTCACAGCGTTCTTCTTGGTGCCGACGAGCTTGGTATCGAGGGTATAGAGACGATCACTGTTCGAAGCACTCACGCCATAGAAAGCCAGCACTGGAGCGGTCTGCGCCAACGAGAGGCTGTTGACCAAATCCTCAGGAGCAGGAATGTTCTGGATCTTGCCATCCTTCGGGTTCATGCGATAGAGGCAGATGCTGTCACGATGCTCAGCGGTGAAATAGAGCTGGCCATCGAACTTACTCCACTCCACATTCTGGATAGCAGGATTGAAGAGGCGCGTCATAGGCTTGACCTCCTTATTGCTCATATCCATAAGGAAGAGCTGGACATCGTACTCATTAGGAATCTTATCTGCTGGCAACGTGCAACCGATGCGACCGAATGAGTCAGGGCTACCAGTAAAAGCAAGATACTTGCCGTCTGGCGAGAGGCCTACAGGACGTGCGAAGCCTTCGTGCTGCACGAGTGTATCGATCTGCAGAGTATTCACGTCGAGCATATAGACGTCAGAGAATACGGTAGGGCGCATGGCCGAGATCTCATTGATACTCTTGCTCAGGATCACCTTGCTGCCATCAGCAGTGAAATCGACTGGATAGACGTTGCTATGGCCGAAGGTCAATGGCTGGAGAGCGCCGGTCTTGAGGTCGAACTTTGCCAAAGAGGTACGATTGCGGAAACCTGGCTGACGATCCTCTGGATGGATCATCTCATAGACATCAGGATTGAGCTCCTTCGGTCCATTCTCGCGCTGCATCACGATGAGATAATCCTCAGTTGGTGCGATGACGAAGCTTCCGTTTGGCAGATTGCTGCAGAGCACCTTCTCCTCGCTGGTAGCAGGATTGACCGTCACGAGCTCGCGACCCTTGACCGTCTTGCGCGTAAAATAATAAAGGTTGCTGGTTGGCATCCAGCTGGCATCCTGACGCTCGCTGATGACGCGACCTGTCTGGCGCTCGATGATCTTGCCCGACCACTTGTCGCCTCCCGATGCACGCTGCTGATAACTCAGGATCATATATTTGCCATCAGGAGAGAGTTGAGCGCCCTTGATGAGACGGCTATCGAGCTGAGTGCGGACGGTGTAGAGGCCCTTGCCTTCGAGCGATGGAGCCACCTCGTAAGCTGTCTTTGTGTCGATGCTCATCTTGAGGCTGTCGGCCTTTCCTTCCTCCGAGAGATACTTCAGGACGATATGGTGCAGATCTGGTTCGAGCGTGATCTCACCAGTATGTGCAGACTTGCCATCGATATAGAGTTCATAGCTCTTTGGAGCCTTATCGAGCTTCAATGATCCTTTGAGGTAGCTGCGATTGATGAGGTCGAAGCCGACCATGTGCAGCGCATACTTGTTACCTGCTGGCGAACCAGGAAGTGCGACCGCGCTCATCTCCTCTCCCTTCAGCACAGCTTCGAGATTTAAAGCTGACTTCAAGAGTGACGTGGCGGCAAATGCTTTACCATTGACATCAGTAGTATCAACCATCACTGGTGCCTGTACAGGATAAGGTCCTGCATAGAGATATTTCTCAACCGACTGGCTTTTTGCCAGTGATGGCAACACTGTCACTACGAACAGAGTTGCCATCATTGATAAATGTTTCTTCATTATTATATATATAATGTGTATCGAAGAATCGATTAGTCTTTCAAATTGAGCGCGATCTGGAGCTCATCAAGCTGAGCTTCGTCGATAGCACAAGGAGCATCCATCATTACGTCACGACCTGCATTGTTCTTAGGGAAGGCGATGACGTCGCGGATCGAATCAAGCTCTGCGAACATTGAAACAACGCGATCAAGACCGAATGCAAGACCAGCGTGAGGAGGTGCACCATACTTGAATGCATTGATCAGGCAACCGAACTGAGCCATAGCCTTCTCCTCGGTGAAGCCAAGGAGTTTGAACATCTTAGCCTGAAGCTCTGAGTCGTGGATACGGACAGAACCGCCACCAAGCTCAACGCCATTCATGACACAGTCATAAGCCCATGAGCGAACCTTACCCTGATCGGTATCGAGCAATGGGATATCCTCAGGATTTGGCATGGTGAATGGGTGGTGAGTAGCGTAGAAGCGCTGTGTCTCCTCATCCCACTCGAAGAGAGGGAAGTCGATGACCCAGAGTGGCACGAACTTAGAAGGATCGCGGAAACCGAGCTGCTCAGCCATCTCAAGACGGAGTGCACAGAGCTGCTTCTGAGTCTTGCGCATCTCACCACAGAGGATGAGCATCAAATCGCCATTCTCAGCACCGAACTTCTCGCAGATAGCAGCGATAACCTCAGGGCCATAGAACTTGTCGATGCTTGACTTCAAGGTGCCATCAGCGTTCTTGCGAACCCAGATAAGGCCCTTAGCACCGATCTGGCTCTTCTTCACGAAGTCGGTCAAGCCATCGATCTGCTTGCGAGTGTAACCAGCGCAACCCTTAGCGTTGATACCAGCTACGTAGTTGACATCATCGAATACAGAGAAGCAGCCAGCAGGAAGAACTGACTCGATCTCATAATCCTTGGTAGTATTCTTGAGCTCGACGAACTTCATATCGAAACGGAGGTCTGGCTTATCCGAACCGTAGTACTTCATAGCATCCTCCCAAGTCATGCGAGGGAACTTATCGAACTCGATACCCTTCAACTCCTTGAAGAGATGCTTCATCATACCCTCGAACATCTCGATAACGTCCTCCTGCTCAGCGAACGACATCTCGCAGTCGATCTGAGTAAACTCTGGCTGACGGTCAGCACGGAGGTCCTCATCACGGAAACACTTAACGATCTGGAAATAGCGGTCGAAGCCTGCAACCATCAAGAGCTGCTTGAACTGCTGAGGAGACTGTGGCAAAGCATAGAACTGACCAGGGTTCATACGGCTTGGTACGACAAAGTCACGCGCACCTTCAGGAGTAGACTTGATCAACATTGGAGTCTCAACCTCAAGGAAGTTCTGAGCGTCGAGATAGCGACGGCACTCGAAAGCCAGCTTGTGACGAAGCTCGAGGTTCTTGCGGACGCATGGACGACGGAGGTCGAGGTAACGATACTGCATACGGAGGTCATCACCACCATCCGAGTTATCCTCGATGGTGAATGGAGGAACCTCTGAAGAAGAGATGATATTGAGCTCCTTGGCAACGATCTCAACGTCACCTGTAGGAATATTCTTGTTCTTCTGCTCACGCTCACGGACGGTACCAACCACCTGGATCACATACTCACGACCCAGCTTGTTAGCCTTCTCGCAGAGCTCAGGGCTCAGCACTGATTCATCAAACACGAGCTGAGTGATGCCATAGCGGTCACGCAGATCGACGAAGGTAAGGCCACCGAACTTACGTACGGTCTTCACCCATCCTGCCAGAGTTACCTCCTGGCCGAGGTTAGCGAGACGAAGCTCGCCACAAGTCTGTTTACGATACATTATAGTGGAATTTTCTTAGATTTTCTATAAAAATGCGCGGCAAATATAGTCATCTTTTTGGAGTATTCCAAATATTTGGCAAAAATAACACTTTTTCGAACTCATTTTGCCTTCTTTTCCAAAGAAATTTCTTAACTTTGCAAAACCGAATAAGTACATTTCTCCTTATTTATTATTAACTAGTCATCGAAAACTGCTATGCAAGAGTTAGGCAATCAGATAGGGCGATATCAGAGCGACTCCATTCCATTGTGGGTGGAGTGGATGATGCATTTGCCAGGATTGAAGAAGAAATTCGCCAAGCGTGCAGTATCGGAGATCCGCGTCTTCGAGCAAGGTATCATGCTGATGCATGGCAATCATGCGCAAAAGGAGGACAAGGCGATGTCGTTGACCTATAAAGAGATTCGTCGTGTCTGGTTCGAGCGCTTCCAGACGGGTAGCGAGGAAGCAGGACATACCGCTTTCCGCATCGATATCATTGCCGAAAATCTGGATACGCTCTTCTCTTTGACCAAAACAGATTGCTCCGAAGAGGATCCGGATCTGCGACTGATGGAGTACCTCTACCAGACATGGAAAGCCTCAACATGGCGACACTATCATGTGGTGGCTGCTATCGTGCAGATGGAGGCAGGCAAGGCAGGAAGAACGGACATTCAGGATCCTACGACACCGGTTTATCTCTGCATGCAGAAGCCTCGAACACGCTATGATTACACTTCTTATCACTGGGAGTTCCCCGGAGGCAAAGTCGAGGAAGGAGAATCCGAGCCACAAGCCTTGCAGCGCGAACTCAAAGAAGAAATGGAATACGAGGTGACCGTCGAACAGCACCTAACCACCGTCGAACACAGCTACCGGGACTTCTCTCTCTCGCTCTCCTGCTACCTCTGCACGGCTACGACTCCAGACTTCGTTCGCAAAGAGCATCAGGATCATCGCTGGCTCACAACTGAAGAAATGCAGGCGCTGGAATGGTGCGCTGCTGATGAACCAGTGATCGAATTATTAAACACTTAGACAAATAAACACAAAAGATATGCTCCAGATTCGCTGTAAAAATAATAACGAGACGAGAGAAGTGCCATTTGGCAGCTCATTGCAAGAGATCTTCAAAGAGTTCAATCTCGATGCTTCTTTGTGTCCTATCTCTGCCAAGGTCAATAATGTATCGCAGGGTTTGAAGTTCCGACTGTATCAGAACCGCGATATCGAGTATCTCGACATTACCAATCCCAGCGGCATGCGTGTCTACATCCGCTCGCTCTGCTTCGTGCTCTACAAGGCTGTGCACGATATCTTCCCTGGGTCAAAGCTCTATATCGAACACCCAATCTCTCGCGGTTTCTATTGCAACTTCATCAAGCCTGCGAGCAATGGCCGCACTCGTGGCATTTCGGCCGACGAGATTGCTCGCATCTATGAGCGAATGCAGGAAATTGTGCGAGAGGACATGCCATTCCATCGCAATGAGGTGCCTACCGAGGAGGCTATCCGCATCTTCCGCGAGCAAGGATTTGCCGACAAGGTCAAGCTGCTCGAGACGTCAGAGAAGGTCTATACCGATTATTACACGCTCGGCGATACAGCAGATTTCTATTATGGCGCGCTCGTCCCATCGGCCGGTTACCTGAAGGTCTTCGGATTGGAGTCCTACGGTGAGGGCATGCTGCTGCGAGTTCCTGATGCGAAGAATCCGTCACAACTGGCAGAGATGGTGCCACAGCCAAAGACGTTCGATGTATATAAGGAGAAGGTGAAGTGGGACGTCATCATGCATCTGGCCAACGCTGGCGACGTCAACAAAGCTTGTCAGAAAGGTATGGCTTCAGAACTCATTCAGGTATCGGAGGCGCTACAAGAGAAGAAGATCGTCCAGATCGCAGAGGAGATCGAGCGCAGATATACCGAAGACGGATTGAAGTTGGTGCTCATCACAGGTCCATCCAGCTCAGGCAAGACCACCTTCTGCAAGCGACTGGCGATTCAGCTGCTGGCATGTGGCCTCCGTCCGCTATCATTCTCGACCGACGACTACTTCGTCAATCGCGTCGACACCCCTCTCCTACCGAACGGACAATACGACTTCGACAACTTCGATACTGTCGATCACAAGCTGCTTGGAGAGCATCTCAACCTCCTGCTTCAAGGCAAGGAAGTGGAAGTGCCAGAGTATAACTTCACAACCGGCATGCGCGAGTGGAATCATAAGAAACTCCGCATCAAGGACAAGCACATATTGATCATCGAAGGTATCCATGCGCTCAATCCTCGCCTCACGGAGCAGATTTCAGACAGTCAGAAGTTCAAGATCTATACATCAGCCTTGACCACTGTCTCACTTGACGATCATAACTGGGTACCGACGCGCGACAACCGACTGCTCCGCCGCATCATCCGCGATTACAACAAGGGGGCCTTCACTGCCCGCGAGACCATCCAGCATTGGCCAAATGTCTGCGAAGCTGAGGAGCAATGGATCTTCCCATATCAGGAGAATGCCGACGTGATGTTCAACTCCGCGCTCAACATTGAGTTCGCCGTCCTCCGCAATCATGCAGAGCCTATCCTCCAGTCAGTCCCCAAGAACTGTCCAGAGTACGCCGAGGCTCATCGTCTGCTGAAGTTCCTACATTACTTCACTCCAATTCCAGACAAGGACATTCCACCTACATCTATCATGAGAGAGTTTGTGGGAGGATCGTCATTCAAGTATTGAACCCAACAGACCCTCCCCCAGCCCCTCCACAAGGGAGGGGAGTAAATAATACTCATGCTAAAAACTATAAAAATAATCATCACTAAAGACCTTCTTTTCAAAGAAACTTTAGTGATGATTTTGCGTATATTACACTAATCACTCCCCTCCCTTGTGGAGGGGCTGGGGGAGGGTCAGAACTTTACATTATGCATATCCCCACTCTTCTTAAACTCCCTGTGGAATGCAAACGCATGCTCCAGCGACATCGGCGTATGACCAGCCTGGCACTCTGGCAGATTGAGATACTCGCGCAAGAGAGGACGGAAGTCTGGATGTGCACAGTTCTCGATGATTGCCTCAGCACGCTCACGTGGCGACTTGCCACGAAGGTCGGCTACACCTTGCTCGGTAATGACTACCATGACTGAGTGTTCGCTCGAATCGACATGCGATACGTATGGCACGATGGCCGAGATAGCACCCTTCTTAGCGGTCGAAGGACAGATGAAGATCGAAGTATAAGCGTTGCGAGCAAAGTCGGCAGAGCCACCTACACCATTCATCATCGTCGTACCCATCACATGCGTTGAGTTGACGTTGCCACAGATATCCACCTCCAGCGCGGTATTAATCGTGATGACACCCAAGCGACGGACGAGTTCAGGATGGTTCGACAACTCATAAGGACGCAGGATGATATGCTCCTTGTAGAAGTCGATATTGTCCATGATTCGGTCATATACCGCATCGCTCACAGCCAACGAACCCGTTGACGCGAAGGTGCATCGACCCTTATCGATAAGCTCCACACCCTGATCCTGCAATACCTCAGTATATAAGGTGAAAGGAGGAATCTCAGGAGCGTCCTGCAGCGCTGCAAGCACCGCGTTAGCGATGTTACCTACACCCGACTGAATTGGCTGGAAGTCCTTGTGCACACGACCATGTTTCACCTCATCCGTAAGGAAAGACGCCACATTCTTACCCAGCTGCTTGGTAACTTCGTCGACTGGAGAGAATGGTGGCACATTATATTTATAATGACAAGGAACCACGGCCACGATCTTCTTAGGATCGACCTTCAGGATAGGCGAACCGATACGGTCAGAAGGCTTGTACAGAGGGATCACATCACGGCGCGGAGGTGGCAGGGGAGTATAGATGTCGTGCATGCCACGGATGCGGAAGTCGTAAGCCGAGTTGAGCTCAATGATGATCTTGTCGGCCACCTGAGCGTAAGTATCGACGCAACCAACGCCACCAGAGAGAGTGATCTCTCCCAAGTCAGTGATATCGACAGCCTCGATGATACACCAGTCAATCTTGCCCATGAAGCCATAGCGCACGTACTGTCCCACCATCGAAAGGTGCATATCCGTGTAGCACACCTCACCCGAGTTGATGGACTTACGCATAGGACTTGAGCCATTGAATGGCAGACGACGGTTCACAGCCTTAGCGTTAGCCAATGCATCGTCAAGAGCGTCATTGGTCACTGCACCTGTGAAAAGATTCACCTTGAAAGGTCGACCAGCCTCATGCTCAGCCTCGGCTCTTTTAGCCAAAGCTGCTGGCACAACGCGAGGTGTTCCCGCAGCGGTAAAGCCACTAAAACCTAACGTATCGCCATCTTTGATGAGAGCTGCAGCCTCTTCGGCGGTCATTTTGGTATAAATCATATTAAATATTTTGCTTCTTTGAAAAAATTTGTCTATCTTTGCGGCGCAAATATACTCCAATATTTTGACAATAACAAATATTTTCTGCTAAATCAATAAGCGTTGCTGATTATTCGACGATAATCATTCGGTTTTTGACAAATGGAGTAATAAAAAAACTTGCCTACTCTCACGAGCAGACAAGCATTATTAACCTAAACCTTAACTATGATAAAAAAATAGTGTATTATTCATACACGCTGCAAAGGTAGTACTAAATTTAGTCGCTTCCAAATTTTTGACAGCAAAAATGTAAAAAAAGGCAAAAATTTAACATTTAAGTGACATTTTGTCTCTTTTCACATTTCATTTTTCAATATAAAAGTACAAGAAGAACGAATTCTAGATATGAAAAAACTCTTTATCGAAACATACGGTTGCCAGATGAATGTGGCCGACTCAGAGGTCGTCGCTTCCATCATGGAAACCATCGGCTACGAACTGTGCGAACAGCTCGAGGAGGCCGATGCCGTCTTTATGAATACCTGCTCCGTGCGCGATAACGCTGAGCAGAAGATCTATGGCCGCCTGCAATTCTTCCAGAGCCTCAAGGCAAAGCGCGACGCTGAGTATCGCAAGGCAATAAACAAGCTCAAGAAGACCAAGGCCTCGGCAGAAGAAATAGAAGCAGTGAAACCTCAGCAGCTCATCGTAGGCGTACTGGGGTGCATGGCCGAGCGTGTCCGTGAGGAGCTCATGCAGCATGGGGCCGACCTCGTAGCAGGTCCTGACTCCTACCTCGACCTCCCTAACCTCGTCAGTGCGGCCGAACAGGGCGAAATAGCTGTCAACGTAGAGCTCTCGACCACCGAGACCTATCGCGAAATCATCCCAAAGCGTATGGGCAATACCCGCATCAGCGGATTCATCAGCATCATGCGTGGCTGCAACAATTTCTGCTCGTATTGCATCGTCCCTTACACTCGTGGCCGCGAACGCTCTCGTGCTGTAGACAGTATCCTCAACGAGTTGGAGGATCTCCGACAGAAAGGATTCAAGGAGGTCACCCTACTTGGTCAGAACGTCAACAGCTACCTTTGGGAACCTGAGAATGAGAAACCAGTAGATTTTGCCGACCTCCTGAACATCGTCGCTGACGCTGCTCCCGAGATGCGCATCCGCTTCTCTACCTCCAACCCTCACGACCTCACCGACAAGATCATCGAGGCCATGGCTTCGCACAAGAACATCTGCAATCACCTGCATCTCTGCGTGCAGAGCGGTTCGAACGCCGTACTGAAGAAGATGAATCGCAAATACACTCGCGAATGGTATCTCGATCGCATCAAAGCCCTCCGCACCGCCATCCCTGACTGCGGCATCTCAACCGACGTCTTCTGCGGATTCTGTGGCGAAACCCTCGAAGACCAGGCCGACACCCTCTCACTGATGCGCGAAGTCGGCTACGACTCAGCCTTCATGTTCAAGTATTCTGAGCGTCCTGGCACCTACGCTGCACGTCACTTTGAGGACGATGTCCCTGAGGAAGAGAAGATCCGACGTCTCAACGAGATCATCGCACTCCAGAATGAGCTCTCCCTCGCTTCGAACAAGCGCGACATCGGCAAGACCTTCGAAGTCCTCGTTGAAGGCTATTCCAAGCGCAGTCGCGAGCAACTCTGTGGCCGTACACAGCAAAACAAGATGATCGTCTTCCCTAAAGGCAATGCCAAGGCAGGAGACTTCGTCATGGTTCGTGTCACCGAGGCATCTTCGGCCACACTGATTGGCGAACTTGTAGAAGGATAACTATCCATTAATACAACGAAGACCGCTTCCCGATGAATTTGGGAGCGGTCTTCTTTATTCGATCTAAACACTCTTATTGAGTGCTTATCTCTTTCATATATTCGTCAAGGATATAAACGTCACTCATCACTTGGAGTCCATAACGCTCATCTTTCAACATTTTATACACACGACTCTGATAAAAGAAAGAGAGAGCCTGCTCCTCTGATATTTTTTGTTCTTCGGCTACAAGTAGCACTATACGTGCAATCTTACGCCATAGTACACTTTCTCTCATAAATCAGTCATCTCCTTTAATTATGTAACTTGAAACGAAATGCAGATGATTATCAAGAATCTCCTGATTACGAATGCATTACTGATGATTAGGCTTCTTAAAGCGCAACTGATCAGGAGCCTGTTCTGCTGTGATACGACCCATTTCATAATCCTCTACAGTATCAATCACCTGATTGTTTGCAACACCACCTTCTACAACATCATACCCTTTTGCAGCATCTTCTCCATGACGATTTGCAACGACAAAATCTAACCAGGAAATATCATAGACAGGGAAACGGAGCACGTGATAAGAATTCAAAACAATCTCGTCGATTTCATATTCGTTGACAATTCCCTCGTCCTCATCATTGTGTCTTCCACCGACAACAAGAGCCCATTTTTCTGCTTGAGATTGCAGATTTGTAACATAAAAGCCGCGTCCAAAGTCTAGATTTCTCCTGCCAGCATCTGCTAAAGGCATTTCAACCTTGATATATGAACCATGGAATAATTTTATCATAACTTTGCCTCCCTATTCTTTAATGTCTCCACAATATCATCAGTCACATACTCCAAACTCTGAGTGTGAAGAATATCATAATGACGAATAAGACGCTTGTGTATCAAATCAACATTATTTAGGCGGCACACCATCTGTGGAGCTGAGATATACATCTTCTTAGCTCCACTTTCGATAGCCATTACAGCAAAGTGAATCTTTCTATATTTATCTGTATCGTTGAAAGTCGTCATTACTCGGAGATTTATCTATTTCACATGCAAATTACGCTGCAAAGAAACACATTTTCCGCGACACTTCCAAATTTTCATTCGAAAATCTTCTGCGGCCACACATTATTTATATATATAAGGCTGCAACCTCTCAAATACTACTAAGGCAAAACACTTGATAACAAGACCGCTCCCCTATTCATCGGGAAGCGGTTTTAAATGTTTTGATTAATTCGCTATTGAGTTAAACCCCAATCATTCTACGATTTGAAAATCGGCGATACGTTCGCAGTCATCAATAATAGGAGCGCCATTTTCATAAATCATTTTATACCTAATTACTCTTTTACCCTTATAGAATCCTGATTCTGGGCTTGGAGCCAAATGTACATAGAAGTAATCATCATCAAAAGTAACATTTTGATAGATAGTTGCACCATCTTCGCCAGCATCCCAACCACCAATTATCCAACTTCCGTATGCCACTTGGCCAGGCTCAAGATCATAGTCATATGCTTCTATGAGTTTGTGCTGCATCCTAGCAGTACAATGCTGATGAATCCACCAGTCCTCAAAGATAACACTCATTGCACCATCCCTTGAATGAAGGTCATGAAGGAAACACACTACTTCCTTCACTTCATATGGACTTAATGCAGGTTTATATACAATGGTCTGTATGCTCACAGAAGACGAATTACTCGACTTTTCGCTACATGCAGCAAATAATGACACAAAAAGAGTTAAAAGAAAAAACGATTTAGATCTCATAATATATATTTTAGAATTATTAATTACGAATGATTCCAAAGACAAAATATAATTCTCGTCTAGAAATTCAGTTCATTTATTCTATTAATATTTGTACCCATCCAGGTCTAAAATTCTTTTGCCATCCACCAAAATAATACTTTTGTTTTGCTGTTCCACAAATATCGTTTACATCAAATTCATAAGTATTAGCACCTATTTTCTTTCCAAACGGTAGAACATCCTTAAATTCTGATCCAACAATCCATGCTCCTCGTTCTTTGTGAAAAGAAAGATCTACCACTTTCTTACCAGTTTCTGCGCTGTATATTTGTGCATAGCAATAGCTACTAGGTGTCGTTCCTTTAAATGTCACACGCATTTTTGAAAAGAGAGTATTAGAACGAGCATGATTTGAAAGAATTGAGCCACCTTCTGAATTATTCGTAATGTCCCCTAAAATACCTGTTCCTAAAACTTGCCACACCGCTTCAATATTAGAAGAATCAACGTCTCTTCTTTTCACTATTTGAGAATTCTTCTTCTTTTTAGTAGAAATAAGCTTTCTTTTGACCACATTTATGGCTTTTTTTGAAGTATCTTTGAACGATATCCAATCTTTACCATCTCCTTCATATGAATAAGTTCTCGTTATTACATTATCATCTTTAGATTCTTTAAAATGTCTTTTAATGACCCTACCTAACGAATCGTATTCGTTCTTACATGTGATAGAAAAAGGTCCATAATTGGAAGGGGTATTTTTCAATACTTGCACAGAATAAGAATAAGTGACCTTCGTCAATCCTCCATACTGATCATATTCATATTCCATATTATCCCATTTCATTCCTGTAGATGTGTTTTTTGAACTTTCTAGGGATTTAAGCCTTCCCTCATGATATTTGTAATTCACAGATCCTACCATTTTCTGATTCTTATCATAAGCTGTTATATCTTGTAAATCACCATTATCAAAGTATTTATAATTAAAAGTAAGCATTACTTGCGTTCCTTCTAATATTCGGACTCTAATTACTCTATTGTTTGCATCATAAGAATACATTTTTATGGCATTAGATCCTTCAATTTTGGAAACATGTCCATTTTGGATAAAAGGTGTACCGTCATTGAGGGTAACAACACCTTCAAGCCAAGGAGCATTTTTGGTTGGCACAATATTCAGATGATAACCTTGTTTATCTTCAAAAGTGGGTTTTCCAAACTTTTCAATAGCATAATTGCATTCCACAGACACTTCGATCTTAGAGTATTCTTCACATCGTTCAGCAGGGTTAAACAAAAAACGATATGTATCTGCACTAAAATCTATTGCCCAATAATTCTTATAAGCCCTAGGAGTAACTGATAGAAGACTAATATTTCCGGCATAATACTTACCGAAATCTGATGCGTTCCGAGGTAATTCATCCCATGAAAACTCAAAATAGTTTTTGGAATCAAATACCTGAGCATTTGCTTGTAATTGAAATAACCAACAAAGCAATATAACAATCTTATATAAATTATTCATAATATGTAATTACCCTAGTATCTGTTGTTAAATATTGATTGCCATCTTCTATTGTTTCCTTTGTCCTAGAAATCCAATTATTATATTTATCAAACTCATATTCGTATTGAGCAGAATATGAGTAACGAATATTTCTCCTACCCTTTTTATCCACATTAGTAGATGTATCACTTACACTACTTACTTGATTATTAATGTATGATAATGAAATATCTTCTACTTTAGTTACATCTTCACCTAAATATTGGCATTTGGCTTCAGAAAGAAGACCAATGGAGTTATAATAATAATCGGATATATTTAATATTTTATTATTGCGATATTCCTTGACATTTACAACTCTTCCCAAATCATCCAACGTCACATGAAATTCTGTAAGCCCTCTATATTGAGAAATAATCAAAGCATTATCTAAACCAACAGAAGCGACCGAAGACTTATTCAGCGACCCATTTTTATTATATAAGTCAATCTTTTTGATATAGCAACCATCCCATTCAATTTGTAGCACATCTAGATTGTTTTCAGAAATACAAACAATCTTTCCATTTTCATCATATATGTATTTATAAACATTGCGAAAATTATTAATTTTTTTTCTACGGTTGTTACTATCATATTCAAAAGAGACGGTTTGATTACTATAATAACTTCCCATAAACCGAAGTTCATCCTTAAACTGCAAAATCCACGTAGGATGTTCCCAAATATAATCTAATCCTAAATTCATAGAATTAAGGAAATAACCAGACAGTACCTGCTTAGAGAACTCTGTATAACTATTTCTACCTGCTTTATAGGTTAAAAGATTGCCATTCCTATCAAATGTCATAATAAGGTTATTCTCATTTTCTACAACCTGCTTTACTGGCCCATAAAGGTTTTCATTTTCTTTATCTGAAAGAAGAGGAAGTTCATTACATCCCATCCAATCAAAATTACTAGAACTAATAAAATCATCACTACTCAAAGATTCCTCATTTCCCTCATCTTCTAAATCTGGCACATCTCTATCAGTCATAATTTCCATAATTTCTTCTTCCTCCACATCGGCTAGTTGTACTTCCGTTTTCTCTTCTATCGAGTTTAGCGGGTTATAACTCGGAATAACGAGTTTGTTAGATTTTAATTCTTCTAGGCTATGTGACAACAATTTGTTTACTACATCAATGTATAATACCTTAGTAGTTGTTGACAAAAGCGGAAAATCGACATCTTGATCAAGATTTACCATAATGATGTTATTGTCATCATTAACATATCCATAAACAAATGGAATATCTTGGTACTCATCGCCATACCCCAAATCATATACATGAGATAAAGACCCCTGTTTCGTGTTAATAAAATCGAAGTTGTACGCATGTCCTCCTTGAGAATCTATAAATATCATAAATTCAGGGATTGCCTTTGATACACATGACACAAAAAGGAATAGAACAATCGCAATTATATTATAGAATTTCATAAGTCAAATTATTTCCGTTAGAATTATTAATATCACTTGCATTCGATAATCTATGCATCGATTGACTCTTATTATAGAGCACATTTACCGTTCCAGCAAAAAACATGAAACTCTATTTCAGAATCATCTTCGCTGCTCAGATTATTACCCAAAAATACCGTCTGACCATTTTTTAAATTGACATAAGATAAGCCTGGAATAATCTGCCTTGGATGTTTAGAATCACAATTAAATAGTTTTTCTTTTTTCTCATTAAAAATGGCAAAATCTCCTTCAGGAGAATCATTTGGTTTATGACCTATAAACCAAACTTTTTTACTACAATATGTAATCTCTCCTGGCTCATAACCATCAGGAAGAGTCTCATTAGCGAGACTCATATTGTAACTTTCAAAGTGATACAACTGATTTCCAATAGAATCAATCAAGTCAAAATGACCTCCTCCTTTAACTATAAATGTATTGTTATCCCAGTTTAAGATTCTATAATCTTCCAATGATATTGAGTCTCCTTGTGATGTTACCATTGTGTGAAATGGATATTTTGAAAAAATAAATGGATCCATTATTTCACTTATATAACCTTCAGTCCAAGGTATTATTTCTTGTCCAGTATTAAAATCAATAATACAACATTTATCGTTAGAGCTGTCAATTAAAAAAGGAGTTCCTCCAGCGCAAAAAGCCCTTGCTCTTCTGTGCTTGAGTATCATTTCAACACTGGAGTTTATCAACTCATCAGAATTCTGAGAGATATAAAGTCGTAGTTTTTCCTCGAATTCATCATCACCACATTTTTCGAGAGGAATAATTATTCGCCCTTCTTTAGTTATAATTCCCTTATATGATAAAGACCAGTTCTCCAGATATATAAGATTATTATAAACCATAGGTGTTATCCCCACCGAATCCTTAAAAATGATTTTACCTTTCTCTTCTACAATACATTTTCTGCTTGGAGAACCAAATAGATTAGAACCTATCGGTCTTAAATCGGAATACATCTTAGAAGCATGTACCACTCGTCCATTAAAATCAGTCAACGTATTATCTTTCCACCTAAGATAACCATATTCCTGATAGCCATTCTGATCTATTAAATATTTGTGTGTTTTTGCATATAAATTCAAGCCTCTAGCTCCTAAAAAAGAACTGTTTCTTGACTGCAAATTTGCCGTCTCCAGAGACGAATGCTGTCCCATAGCAGATACGAACAGCAAAAGCCCCAATAATACAAATAATAATTTTCTCATATTTTAGATTGTTATTTCTGAATTACTAATTTCTATAGATTTCATTTCATTAACATATTTTCTAAATAAAGTCCATTCTTTTGCACATTTAAGATAATCTACCTGATCATGTGTAGTTTCTGCTAATCGTTGCCAAAATAGTTCAGAATCACAAGCCATAATGGCATAAAACGAGAACATATACTTTGAAACATCTTTCTTCATTCGATTGTCTGTATGAATCAGCATATATAGTTCCTCAAAAAAACGCATAAACATTTCAATATCATATGCCCTAATGCTTGAGAAATCATTTTTATGTAATGCATTGATCACATTTTTTATCGAACGATTCTGCATATAATGCCAGTTGTAATCCGCAAGAATTCGACTTCTAGTTGCTTGTTTATTATTAGCAGCCTCTTTCTTATATTGAAGCCAAACAGAGTAAACTGCAATAAATGATATTATTGCAGAGGATATGCTTCCTATTGCAGCTATCGCATCCCAAAAGACAGAGGAATCTTCCATAAATACTCTAGATATTCATGGCTCCAACGAATAATTACAATTGAAAACAAAAAAAAGACGGGAGCCTCCTACTAGTTGTTTATCCTAGTGGGAGGCTCTCGCATTGCCTTTCAAAGAGATAAACAACGTTTAAAAGCCCACGTCGGACTTTTGACGAAAGACGTAATATCCTAATATTCAACGCTTATAAAAAGACAATTTTACGAATTGATACCATATTGTTCCCAAACAAAAATAATGAGTTGTTGCATGGGAAAAAAGAGGGAGACAAGAATTAAAATGAGGGTAAAACAAGAAAAATCCAATTAGGATTCGTTAACCATATATTTACATTTATTAACTAGCAATTTCGATATAATTTATATGGTCAAACATCCCCTAAGGTCAAAAAAGGATATGTAGCCTGCGCTATTGAATGCTTGCGGGAACTATAAAATAGCTATAAAATGCCCAATAAAAGCATGATTTGTACCTTTCTTGTACCATCTCCTTATAACTGGCTGAAACTAAAGCTACATCACCGTTCATGTGGAATTGTGATATATCCTCTATATCAACCAATTACGCAAATCGGGTACAACTGTGATACAACTTTCAAAATATAGTTATGGTCAGGGGAAACTACCCTGAAATATCAGAAGAAAGTAATGAAATAAAAAAAATGAGAAAAATTATGTTTTTTCATGGATTGTAAACT
>JAZQQH010000066.1:0-35355 GCA_045628985.1 Bacteroidales bacterium
ATGTTCCGTAAGCTCCTCGATCAGGGTGAGGCTGGTGATAACGTTGGTCTTCTCCTCCGTGGTATCGACAAGCAGGAGGTTAAGCGTGGTATGGTTCTCTGCAAGCCAAACAGCGTAACTCCACACGATCACTTCAAGGCTCAGATCTACGTTTTGAAGAAGGAAGAGGGTGGCCGTCACACTCCATTCAAGAACCACTATCGTCCTCAGTTCTACCTCCGTACCATGGACGTAACTGGTGAGATCATGCTCCCAGAAGGCGTTGAGATGGTAATGCCAGGCGATCACGTATCAATTGACGTAACTTTGATTACTCCAGTTGCTATGTCACAGGGTCTTCAGTTCGCTATCCGTGAGGGTGGTCGTACCGTAGGTTCTGGTCAGATCACTGAAATTCTCTAATCTCTTTGAGATAGATTACTAATTACGAATTACTGATTGCGGGTTTCCGTGTAATTCGTAATTCGTAATTAGTAATTCATTTACGGGTGTAGCTCAGTCGGTAGAGCACTGGTCTCCAAAACCAGGTGTCGTGAGTTCGAACCTTACCACCCGTGCAATAAATAATAAAAGAAAATGAATAAAATCATCACTTACGTAAAAGAATCTTATAACGAACTTGTTAATAAGGTTTCTTGGCCAACCCGTGCACAGGTTACAAGCAGCTCGGTAGTCGTTTTGTCAGCTTCCGTGATTATCGCGCTTGTTATCCTTGTAATGGATTTGGCTTTCGGTAATGTTTTGATGCCTCTTATTTATACTGGCTCTGTCAACTTCTAATTGATTATTTTCGGTTAGGGAAAGTAGTAATTCACAATTTGTAATTAACTATGGCAGCAGAGTATAGATGGTATTGCCTCCGCGCTATTAGCGGCAAGGAACTTAAAGTTAAGGAACTTCTTGATGCAGAGATTGCCAATGGCGATTTCGAAGGTCTCGTAGAGCAGGTCATCGTTCCAACTGAGAAGGTTGTTGTACAGCGAGGTAATAAGAAAGACATCAAAGAGAAAGTCCTTTTCTCTGGTTATGTATTTGTGCGTTGTAAACTTGTAGGAGAAGTTCAAGCGCAGTTGGCCAATACGACCAACGTCGTTAATTTTCTTATGGGTCGCGTAACAAAGAAGCCAGAACCTCTTCCTGATGATCAGATTGCCGCTATGCTCGGTAATGTCGATGAGAAGGCAGAACTGGACGAACCGGCACAGATTACTTACATGGTTGGCGAGACAATCAAGGTCAACGATGGTCCTTTCAAGGATTTCGATGGTGTCATCGAAGAAGTATCTGATGAGAAGAAGAAACTGAAGGTAAGTGTCAAGATCTTTGGTCGCAAGACTCCTCTTGAACTTAACTTCGATCAAGTTATTAAAGAGGCTTGATTCAGAAGGGAGCATGTACTGGTCGCCCGGTTACGAGGGTGGGAGAAGCATTCCCGTTTGACTGTTTCAGGCAAATATTAACCGCTAGCGTTAGCGCGAGGATCCTCAAACCAATCCGTTCGAAACGCAGTTAGCACAATACTTTTTATTCCACAATGGCAAAAGAAATTGGTGGACAGATTAAGTTGCAGATTAAGGGTGGTGCTGCAAATCCTGCACCTCCAGTAGGTCCAGCCCTTGGTTCTAAGGGTATCAACATCATGGCCTTCTGCAAGGAGTTCAACGCTCGTACTCAGGACAAGGCAGGTAAGGTGCTTCCAGTAGTGATCACCTATTATACTGACAAGTCTTACGATTTCGTTATCAAGACTCCTCCTGCTGCTGTCCAGTTGCTCGAGGCCGCAAAGGTTAAGAGTGGTTCAGCTGAACCTAACCGTAAGAAGGTGGCATCTGTAACCTGGGATCAGGTTAAGGCCATCGCTGAGGACAAGCTCCCAGATCTCAACTGCTTTACTGTAAAGTCTGCAATGAAGCTCGTTGCAGGTACTGCACGTAGCATGGGTATCACCGTAACAGGCGACATGCCAGAATAATCCTTAAAACTTCAAACTAACAATGGCAAAACTTACTAAGAATCAGAAGGCCGCCGCTGCTAAGATTGAAGCAGGTAAGGCTTATACTTTGGCTGAGGCTTCAGCTCTCGTAAAGGAAATTACTTATACTAAGTTCGACGCTTCTGTTGATATCGACATCCGTCTTGGTGTCGATCCTCGCAAGGCAAACCAGATGGTACGTGGTACCGTATCTCTCCCTAACGGCACAGGTAAGACCGTTCGCGTTCTTGCTCTCTGTACCGCTGATCAGGAGGCTGCTGCTCTCGCTGCTGGCGCTGATTACGCTGGTCTTGATGAGTATCTCCAGAAGATCAAGGAGGGTTGGACTGATATTGATGTCATCATCACCCAGCCTGCTTGCATGGGTAAGCTCGGTCCTCTTGGTCGTGTACTCGGTCCTCGTGGCCTTATGCCTAACCCAAAGTCAGGCACCGTAACTATGGACGTTGCTAAGGCTGTAAAGGAGGTTAAGCAGGGTAAGATTGACTTCAAGGTTGATAAGGGTGGTATCGTCCACACTTCAGTTGGTAAGGTCAGCTTTACTCCAGAGGCTATCCAGCAGAATGCAAAGGAGTTCATTCAGACTATCATCAAGCTGAAGCCTGCTACTGCAAAGGGTACTTATATTAAGAGCATTTTCCTTTCAAGCACAATGAGTGCCGGCATCAAGGTCGACACCAAGTCTATCGACGAATAATATACTTTTCTTTGGAACTCTGTTCCGATAATAGATTAAATTATGAAGAAAGAAGATAAAGTCCTTAATATTGAGAAGCTCGAAGGTCTCCTTGGAGAGTACGCTCACTTCTATGTAACCAATATCGAGGGCCTCAATGCAGAGAAGACCAGCGCACTTCGTCGTGAGTGCTTCAAGCAGGAGGTTAAGCTCGTAATGGTTAAGAATAAGCTCTTCGTTAAGGCGCTTGAGAATAAGGGTGTTGATGTTGCTCCTATTGCAGCTGCATTCAAGGGTACTTCAGCAATCATGTTCTCGAACGTTGGTAACGTTCCAGCTAAGCTGATCAAGACTCTCAATAAGAAGGAGGAGGTCGTAGCTCTTAAGGGTGCTTACGTTGAGGAGTGCTGCTATGGCGCTGATGCTCTCGAGACCCTCGTTGCTATCAAGAGCAAGAACGAACTCATTGCCGACGTTATCGCTCTCTTGCAGTCTCCTGCAAAGAACGTTATTTCTGCATTGCAGAGCGGCGCAACCACCATTCACGGTGTACTCAAGACCCTGGGCGAGCGCCCAGAGTAATCATCGGACTATCGCAGGACATCCGAGGAGTTGCCTGATCGCTGCTTGATTATGTAGCGAAAGAATGTGTGTATGCTCTATAATCGCCCTGCAACCAAACATTAATATATATAAAAATAATAATATTTAAAAAATTACAATTATGGCAGATTTGAAAGTTCTCGCAGAGGAGTTGGTAAACCTCACTGTAAAGGAAGTTAATGAGCTCGCTCAGATTTTGAAGGATGAGTATGGCATTGAGCCAGCTGCTGCAGCTGTTGCAGTTGCTGCTCCTGCAGCTGGTGGCGAAGGCGCTGCTGCTGCTGAGCAGACTGAGTTCGACGTAGTTCTCAAGGAGGCAGGTGCACAGAAGCTCCAGGTCGTAAAGGCTGTTAAGGAGGTTTGTGGTCTTGGTCTTAAGGAGGCTAAGGAGATGGTTGATGGCGCTCCTGCTACTGTTAAAGAGAAGCTCTCTAAGGCAGAGGCTGAGGCTCTCAAGAAGGCTCTTGAGGAGGCAGGTGCTGTTGTTGAGCTCAAGTAATTCTTACTCAATTACACCCATAGGTTTAGACCCTCAACTTACTGAGGAGGGTCTAAACCCTTTTTACGTTTTTGACTTTTCGTTAATAAAAGGTCATACTTCTTTTCTTTTATCCTAAGAAGTGACCGGCTTCTACCGAGCTTCTTGGTTATGTAACAGTGGCTGTTGCATGTAAAAAAGTCTAAAAGGGCACGTTTCGCGTCCTTTTTTGTCGCGTCTATAGGTATAGGTTATTTTAATTTTCTTTTAAATATTGCTATTCGCGACTTCCAATTTAAACGGAAAAATCACTTTTTTTGTTATATATGACTAAAATAGTTTCTGGAACAAGAAAACCAAGAGTAAACTTCTCTTCGACGAAGGCCCCTTTGGCATATCCTGATTTCCTGGACATCCAGCTCAAGTCTTTCCATGACTTCCTGCAGCTTGATACTCCTCCAGAGGATCGTCGTAACGAAGGTCTCTACAAGGTTTTTGCAGAGAATTTTCCAATTGCAGACACTCGTAACAACTATGTACTCGAGTTCCTCGACTACTTTGTTGACCCACCTCGCTACACCATCGAGGAGTGTTTGCTTCGTGGCCTCACTTACAACGTGCCTCTCAAGGCTAAGCTGAAGCTCTATTGCACCGATCCTGATCATGAGGATTTCTCAACCAAGGTAATGGATGTTTATCTCGGTCAGATTCCTTATATGACTCCTCAGGGTACTTTCGTTATCAATGGTGCTGAGCGTGTCGTTGTTAGCCAGTTGCATCGTTCGCCAGGTGTTTTCTTCGGCCAGAACTTGCATTCAAACGGAACCAAGCTTTATTCTGCTCGTATCATTCCTTTCAAAGGTTCTTGGATTGAGTTTGCTACTGACATCAACAATGTCATGTATGCTTACATCGATCGTAAGAAGAAGTTGCCTGTAACCACCCTCCTCCGTGCTATTGGTTTCGAGAGTGATAAGGACATCCTTGAGATCTTCAACCTCGCTGAGTCTGTTGAGGTTAACGAGAAGACTATGATGGATGCAAAGGGGCGCAAGCTTGCTGCTCGTGTCCTGAAGTCATGGGTCGAGGATTTCGTTGATGAGGATACAGGTGAAGTTGTTACCATCGAGCGTAACGAGGTTCTCGTAGAGCGTGAAGAGGTTCTTGATGACAACAATATCGAGAAGATTCTTGAAAGTGGAGTTGAGACCGTTCTCCTCCAGCGTGTAGATTCAAAGCTTGATGACTTCGCTATCATCTACAACACCCTTCAGAAGGATCCATCTAACTCTGAGAAGGAGGCTGTTATCTACATCTACCGTCAGCTCCGCAACGCAGAACCTGCTGATGACACCAGCGCACGTGAGGTAATCCAGAACCTTTTCTTCAGCGACAAGCGCTATGACCTCGGTGAGGTAGGTCGTTATCGTCTGAACAAGAAGTTCAACCTCTCTACTCCTATCGACACTCGCGTCCTGACCAAGGACGATATCACAGAGATTATCAAGTACCTTATCGAGTTGATCAACTCAAAGGCTGATGTAGATGATATCGACCACCTGTCAAACCGTCGTGTACGTACTGTAGGCGAGCAGCTCTACAACCAGTTCGGCATCGGTCTTGCTCGTATGAGCCGTACCATCCGTGAGCGAATGAATGTTCGTGACAATGAGGACTTCTCTCCAGTTGACTTGATCAACGCTAAGACCATCTCTTCCGTCATCAACTCATTCTTTGGTACCAATGCACTGAGCCAGTTCATGGATCAGACCAACCCATTGGCCGAGATCACTCACAAGCGTCGTATGTCGGCTCTTGGTCCTGGCGGTCTTTCACGTGAGCGTGCAGGCTTCGAGGTTCGAGACGTACACTATACTCACTATGGTCGTCTGTGTCCTATCGAGAGCCCTGAAGGTCCTAACATCGGTTTGATCTCTTCTATGTGTGTCTATGCTAAGATCAATGACCTTGGCTTCATTGAGACTCCATATCGTCGAGTAAATAATGGTGTTGTTGATCTCACAGACAATGGCGTAGAGTGGATGAGCGCTGAGACCGAAGAGGGTATGCTCATCGCTGAGTCTACTGCTCCAACTGACGAGAATGGCAAGCTGACCGAGAAGCACGTTATCGTACGAGAGGGTGCTGACTTCCCTAAGGTTGATCCTGAAGAGGTGAACCTGATGGATGTGGCTCCTAACCAGATTGCTTCTATCGCTGCTGCACTCATTCCATTCCTTGAGCATGACGATGCACACCGTGCATTGATGGGATCGAACATGATGCGTCAGGCTGTACCTTTGATGACCTGTGAGGCACCTATCGTAGGTACCGGTATCGAGGAGCAGCTCGTTCGCGACAGCCGTACTCAGATTATCGCTGAAGGCGAGGGTGTTGTTGAGTTCGTTGATGCTACCGTCATCCGTGTACGTTATGACCGTACCGAGGACGAGGAGTTCTGCGCATTCGAGGAGCCTGTCAAGGAGTACTACTTGCCAAAGTGGCGTAAGACCAACCAGTCGACTACTTATGACCTGCAGCCACGTTGTGTCAAGGGTCAGCGCGTTTCTGCTGGCGATATCCTTACCCGTGGTTACTCTACCCAGCGTGGTGAGTTGGCTATCGGTAAGAACCTGAAGGTAGCTTACATGCCTTGGAAGGGTTATAACTACGAGGATGCTATCGTGCTTTCAGAGCGTATCGTACGTGAGGATATCCTTACTTCAGTACACGTCGATGAGTATAGCCTCGAGGTCCGTGAGACCAAGCGTGGTATGGAGGAGCTCACCGCTGATATTCCAAACGTCAGCGAGGATGCAACCAAGGATCTCGACGAGCGTGGTATCGTTCGCGTAGGTGCTATGATCGAACCAGGTGACATTATGATCGGTAAGATCACTCCTAAGGGAGAGTCTGATCCAACTCCAGAAGAGAAGTTGCTCCGTGCCATCTTCGGCGATAAGGCTGGTGATGTAAAGGATGCTTCTCTCAAGGCTAATCCATCTCTCCACGGTGTAGTCATCGCTACCTCTCTTTATAGCCGCGCTCAGAAGGATCGCGCTCAGAAGAAGGCCGAGAAGGCTCAGATGCCAATCATCGAGCAGGAATTCCAGGAGCAGCAGGACGCTCTCCTCAAGAAGCTCGTTGAGAAGCTGATGATTCTGACCGACGGCTTGACCTCTGCTGGCGTCAAGGACTTCATGGGTATCGACGTTATCTCTAAGGGTCATCAGTTCACCACTGCAGCCCTGATGAATATCGATTATCGTTCTGTCTTGCTTCAGAAGTGGACTGCTGATGAGCACAAGAACCAGATGATCAAGGAGACCATCATGAACTACCTCCGCAAGAGCAAGGAGATCAACGCTCAGCTCCAGCGTAAGAAGTTCGATATGTCTATCGGTGATGAATTGCCTTCAGGTATCATCAAGCTTGCTAAGGTCTATATCGCAAAGAAGCGTAAGATCGGTGTAGGTGATAAGATGGCAGGTCGTCACGGTAACAAGGGTATCGTTTCTAAGGTCGTTCGTGACGAGGATATGCCATTCACCGCTGATGGTCGTCCAGTAGATATCGTTCTTAACCCACTGGGTGTACCTTCACGAATGAACCTCGGTCAGATCTTCGAGGCTGTCCTTGGTTGGGCAGGCTATGAGCTCGGTGAGCACTTCGCTACTCCAATCTTTGACGGTGCTTCGCTTGATGAGTTGAACGCTTGGACAGATAAGGCAGGTCTTCCTCGCTATGGTAAGACTCAGCTTTATGATGGCGGTACTGGTGAGCCATTCGATCAGATGGCAACCGTAGGTGTGACTTACATGCTTAAGCTCGGCCACATGGTTGAGGATAAGATGCATGCTCGTTCTATCGGTCCATACTCACTCATTACCCAGCAGCCTCTCGGTGGTAAGGCTCAGTTCGGTGGTCAGCGTTTCGGTGAGATGGAGGTTTGGGCGCTCGAGGCATTCGGCGCAGCACATATCCTTCAGGAAGTTCTTACCGTCAAGTCGGATGACGTTACCGGTCGTAGCAAGACCTACGAGGCAATCGTTAAGGGTGATAATATGCCAACTCCTGGTCTGCCAGAGTCTCTCAATGTGCTCCTCCACGAGCTCAAGGGTCTCGGCTTAAGCCTCAAGATGGAATAATAACTTTTCAAAAAAAGAAATATGGCTTTTAGAAAAGAAAATAACAAGAAGACCGCTTTTACGAAGATCAACATCGGTTTGGCTTCGCCAGAGGAGATTCTTGACAATTCATGCGGTGAAGTTCTCAAGCCAGAGACCATCAACTACCGTACTTACAAGCCTGAGCGTGACGGTTTGTTCTGCGAGCGCATCTTCGGTCCTGTAAAGGATTTCGAGTGCCATTGTGGTAAGTACAAGCGTATCCGTTACAAGGGTTGCGTCTGCGAGCGTTGTGGTGTAGAGGTTACAGAGAAGAAGGTTCGCCGTGAGCGTTGTGGTCACATCAACCTCGTGGTTCCTGTGGCTCATATCTGGTACTTCCGTTCACTTCCAAATAAGATCGGCTACCTTCTGGGTATGCCAACCAAGAAACTTGATTCTGTCATCTACTACGAGCGCTACGTAGTGCTCCAGCCTGGTCCACTTGAGAAGAGTGAGGGCCTCCAGCGCCTTGATACCCTCTCTGAGGATGAGTATCTTGAGGCACTTGATAAGGTAGGTCAGAAGAATCAGGCTCTTGAGGATTCTGATCCAACCAAGTTCATCGCTAAGATGGGTGCCGAGGCTATCCTCGAGCTCCTCCAGCAGGTTGACCTTGACCAGCTTTCTTACGATCTTCGCGACCGTGCAAGCCAGGAGGGTTCTGTACAGCGTAAGAACGAGGCTTTGAAGCGTCTGCAGGTAGTAGAGCAGTTCCGCACCTCTAAGGAGCGCAACAAGCCAGAGTGGATGATCATGAAGATCCTTCCTGTCATCCCACCAGAGCTTCGTCCTCTCGTACCACTCGATGGTGGTCGTTTCGCTACCTCTGATGTCAATGACCTCTATCGTCGTGTTATTATCCGTAACAACCGACTGAAGCGACTCATGGAGATTAAGGCTCCTGAGGTCATCCTCCGCAACGAGAAGCGTATGCTCCAGGAGGCTGTCGATTCACTCTTCGACAACTCTCGTAAGTCAAGCGCTGTCAAGTCAGAGTCAAATCGTCCACTCAAGTCTTTGAGCGACTCGCTCAAGGGTAAGCAGGGTCGTTTCCGTCAGAACCTCCTCGGTAAGCGTGTCGACTACTCAGCACGTTCGGTAATCGTCGTTGGTCCTGAGTTGAAGATGAACGAGTGTGGTCTTCCAAAGCTCATGGCTGCCGAATTGTACAAGCCATTCATCATCCGTAAGCTCATCGAGCGCGGTATCGTGAAGACCGTGAAGTCTGCAAAGAAGATCGTCGACAAGCGTGTGCCAGTCGTATTCGATATCCTCGAGCTCGTCATGAAGGGCCATCCAGTGCTCCTCAACCGTGCTCCTACACTTCACCGACTCGGTATCCAGGCCTTCCAGCCACGTATGATCGAGGGTAAGGCTATCCAGCTCCACCCACTCGCTTGTACCGCATTCAACGCCGACTTCGACGGTGACCAGATGGCTGTCCACCTGCCACTTGGCAATGCAGCTATCCTTGAGGCTCAGATCCTTATGCTTGGTTCACACAACATCTTGAACCCTGCTAACGGTGCTCCTATCACCGTTCCTTCTCAGGATATGGTACTCGGTCTGTACTACATCACCAAGATTCGTGAGAACGATAAGGGTGAGGGTCTGACCTTCTACGGTCCTGAAGAGGCAATGATCGCTATGAACGAAGGCCGTTGCTCAATGCAGGCTCGCATCAAGTGTCTCGTTGACGACATCGACACAGAGAATGGTCGCAAGCCAGTCAAGCGTATGGTTGAGACCTCTTGTGGCCGACTTATCTTCAACGAGAAAGTGCCAGCTAAGGTTGGTTTCGTCAATAAGGTTATCACCAAGAAGTCCCTCCGTGGCGTCATCACCGACGTTATCAAGTACTGTGGTATACCACGTACTGCTGACTTCCTTGACGACGTTAAGAACCTCGGTTACTACCAGTCATTCCGCGCAGGTCTGTCATTCAACCTCGGTGATGTGCTCGTACCAGCTGAGAAGCCAGCTATTATCGACAAGGCTCTCAACGAGGTCGATCAGATTACTGACGACTACAACAACGGTTGGATTACCAACACCGAGCGTTATAATAAGGTCATCGACGTTTGGTCAGCTACCAACACCAAGCTCACCAAGACCCTTATGTCTCAGTTCACTGAGGCAGAGCGTGGCTTCAACGCCATCTACATGATGATGGACTCTGGTGCCCGTGGTTCTAAGGATCAGATTGCACAGCTCTCTGGTATGCGTGGTTTGATGGCTAAGCCTCAGAAGGCAGGTGCTGAGGGTGCTCAGATCATTGAGAACCCAATTATCGCAAACTTTAAGGAGGGTATGTCAGCGCTTGAGTACTTTATTTCTACTCACGGTGCTCGTAAGGGTCTTGCTGATACCGCTTTGAAGACTGCCGATGCAGGTTACCTTACCCGTCGTCTTGTCGACGTTGCTCATGACGTCATCATCCGCGAGGAGGACTGTGGTACACTCCGTGGCCTCAAGTGCACCGAGCTCAAGAACAACGATGAGGTTATCGCTACCCTCAAGGAACGTATCCTTGGTCGTGTATCTGTTCACGATATCATCCACCCAATCACTGGCGAGCTCATCATCGCTGCAGGTGAGGAGATCACCGAGCGTATCGCTGACCAGATTGAGGAGAGTCCAATCGAGCAGGTTGAGATCCGTTCAGTACTCACCTGTGAGTCTAAGCATGGCGTCTGCGCTAAGTGCTATGGCCGTAACCTCTCGACCAACCGCATGGTTCAGAAGGGTGAGGCTGTCGGTGTCATCGCTGCACAGTCAATCGGTGAGCCTGGTACTCAGCTTACCCTCCGTACCTTCCACGCCGGTGGTATTGCATCTAACGCAGTTGCAGTCAACAACCTCAAGGCTGGTTATGACGGTAACCTCATCATCGAGGAGCTCCGTACCATCGACGCTCCACAGGAGGATGGCTCTATCGAGAAGGTAGTCGTAAGCCGTATGACCGAAATGCGTATTGAGGATGCCAATACTGGTATGACCCTCGCTACCGCTACCATCGGTTATGGTTCTAAGCTCTTCCTTGAGAGTGGTACTCAGGTCAAGAAGGGTGACGTCATCGCAGAGTGGGACCCATTCAACGCCGTCATCGTCTGTGAGCAGGCTGGTCACGTGCGTTATGAGAACGTCATCGAGGGCGATACCTTCAAGGTTGAGACCGACGGCGATACAGGTCTTGAGGATAAGATCGTTACTGAGTCTAAGGACCGTACCATCGCTCCAGTCGTTCACATTGTGAATGCTGACGACGAGATCCTTGCCAGCTATACTCTTCCTATCGGTGCCCACATTATGGTCAACGACGACGAGGAGGTTAAGCCTGGTGCTATCATCGTAAAGATCAACCGTACCAGCAGCAAGGCCGGCGATATTACCGGTGGTCTTCCACGTGTTACCGAGCTCTTTGAGGCACGTAACCCATCTAACCCAGCAGTCGTTGCTGAGATCGATGGTGAGGTAACCTTCGGTAAGATCAAGCGTGGTAACCGTGAGATCATCATCACTGGTAAGTATGGTGACGAGCGCAAGTATCTCATCCCATTGAACCGTCAGGTACTCGTTCAGGAGCATGACTACGTTCGTGCTGGCAACCCATTGTCAGACGGTGCAGTTACTCCAAGCGACATCCTCAACATCCTCGGTCCAACCGCTGTACAGGAGTACATCGTTAACCAGGTTCAGGACGTTTACCGTCTCCAGGGTGTAGCTATCAACGACAAGCATTTCGAGGTGATCGTACGTCAGATGATGCGTAAGGTCAACGTCAAGTCTGCCGGCGATACCAACTTCCTTGAGAATCAGGTAGTCGACAAGCTCGCATTCGCAGCTGAGAACGACCGCATCTGGGGCATGAAGGTCATCACCAAGGCTGGTGACTCAACCACCCTTAAGCCAGGTATGATCGTTACTCCACGCCGTCTCCGCGATGAGAACTCTATGCTCAAGCGTCACGATAAGAAGCTTGCTGATGCACGCGATGCACAGCCAGCAACTTGTGAGCAGATGCTTCAGGGTATCACTCGTGCAGCTCTCGGTACTCAGTCATTCATGTCAGCAGCTTCCTTCCAGGAGACCACCAAGGTCCTCAACGAGGCAGCTATCCTTGGCAAGACCGATTACCTCGAGGGTATGAAGGAGAATGTTATCTGTGGTCACCTCATTCCAGCAGGTACTGGTCAGCGTGACTTCGACAACCTCGTAGTTGGCAGCCGCGATGACTTCAACCGCGTATTCAACGCTCCACGTAAGAACCTCGATTTCTAAAATCGAATACTAATAATATTGGAAGGTATCCCTACTGAGATACCTTCCATATTTTTTCATTGCCTTATTTATCTAACGTGCCACTAGCATCGAATGGATATAGACTCATCAGATTTTATTGCACAAGGATCTGATAACGCGGCCCAATGGTTGCGTGAGACCGCTTTTTACCTTCTCACTCGTCAGCAAGTGGGAGGGCGACTCTTGCTGCGTAAGAGTCTGAAACCACAATTCTTGAATGATCCTCGTCTGCGTGAGACTTTACGCAAAGAGTATGAGATTGGTACCATCATCGGCATGGATACTGATTATGTGGTCAATTATTACCAGATGGTCGATGCTCCAGAGGAATGTTTCCTGACCATGGATTTCATAGAGGGAGAGACCTTGGCAGAACTTGCGCTAATCGATCCGGATTACTTGGGTCATAGTCGCAATTTCGAGCGTATTCTCTTTCAGTTGCTCGAAGGACTTCGAACCATCCATCGTAATCAGGTCGTTCATCTCGACCTGAAACCCTCTAATATCATGATTACACATGTGAGTCGTGATATCCGTATCATTGATCTGGGTTTCTGTTATGCAGATTCTTATCAGACCTCCATGGGAAAAACGGATTCTTTTGCGTCCCCAGAGCAGTTCGATGAGTCTTGCAATGTCGATGCTCGTTCTGATATTTACTCTTTTGGTCGTTTATTGCAGTGGCTAATTCAGGAACTTGATACTCACTGTCAATGGCGAAATAATATTGTTCTTAAGAAATTGGTCAACCGATGTCTTTGTCCGCAGAAAAGCGATCGTTGGCAGAGTGTCGATGAGATGATCAGTTTTATTGAGAAATCGAGAGAGAATAAAAAATGGATTTTTAAGATTGTCAGTATTACCGTCTTGGTCAGTACGTTATCATTAATCTATTTCTTATTTCAACTTTCAACGCTAGGTTATGACGGTCACATTCTATATGGAGACTATTCTTTGTTCGATAGGTCTTGCCAGGTAGTTGGTAAGATCGGCGATGACTTCAAAGATCCTCGTTGGCAGAGAAATCTTTATATATCTTCAAAAATTAAGCACTGGGGAATTTCATTCAACGTCACAGGAGTAGCAGATAATGCTTTTGAAAAGGATACTTCTTTTGCAACAATCAATCTGCCGGCCTCATTGCTCCGAATAGGAACTCGCTCTTTCAGTGAATGTACGAACCTGATAGCCATCAACATTCCAGATCAAGTTACAGAAATCGGTTATGCTGCATTCTGGGGAGACAGTTGCTTGAGCGAACTGAAATTGCCAGCAAAAATCACGCAGATTCCAGAAGGATGCTTCCATCTTTGCTCAATCTCCTCGCTTATCATTCCCCAAGGAGTCACAGAGATAGATCTAGATGCCTTTGCTGTGTGCAAGAATCTGCAAGAAGTATCTTTGCCTCAATCACTCAGGCATTTAGGACGAGGCGTATTCTGGCGCTGTGAGTTGCTCGAAAAGATTACTTTACCCAGTAATCTCTCCTCTATTGGCGAATACACCTTCAAGGGATGCACAAAACTAAGACAGATTGAGAATCTTGCCACTGATCCTCAACCTGCCATGTCTCTGTTCGATGATTCTATCCCAGACCTTCACCTGCTCGTCCCACTCGAGTCTGTCGATAAATACCAGCAGGCTCCCGAGTGGAAGCGACTCACGATTGAGCCTCTTTCTTCTCTGTAATACTCCACGCAATGCCGCCTTGCCGTCCGCAGATATAGTCGCAAGGTGGCATTCCTTTTCTATATAAGCCAGTAACCAAGAGCGGTTGCTGATCAATGAACTGTACGCAATGGAAGATGTCTCCCGCTTTCAACTTACTGTTAATCGACTCTTTAACGATAAACTGATCCTGACCCTCAAACTCAATCGTAATCTTACGTTCTGGTTTCCAGACGATACTGAGCTCGTCTCCTCGTGTCAGAGCGGAGGTAAAAAGCTTTCGACAAATAATCTTGTGACTACTTTCCTGCAGGTCTTCTCCCTCATTGCTATTCTGACTCTTGCAGAAATCGTCCCAATCAGCATATCCTACCATGCGAGCCAGCAGATTCAGCGTATAGACACTTATCTCACTATTTGAAGACACATATCCCCACATACGCTTCAACGTGCTGACCGATATATGCTCTCCTACATATCCTTCAATCTGCTTACACAGGAAGTTAAAGTCCTTCGGGTGCTCAATCTTGCGTCCTACCACTTTTTCGATGATAGTCTTTAATCTCGCTATTTGTTCTATATCGTTCTGCATCTTCTTTCTCTTTTGTAGCGCAAAAATACACCATTTTCTTCATTTTTCCAAATAAAATCATTCAGGAAATGGATTGAACCAATTTAAACTCATGGTCTCATATGTTTTTTTACTAAATATGCAGCGTTTAGAGTCATATCCATGAGAGAGTTAAAAGTTTATAACGCAGTGAAAATAGTTGTCCAATCATTTGGTCAATCCGAAAATTGTGTTATCACTCACTCACTCACTCCTAACTTGTATTTTAGGAAATTATCACGACACCCCTACGGGCGCATTGCGTCCGTAGGGGTGTCGTGTATGTCTTAATAATAACCAACATTATATAAATTATGACTTTCAAAGAACATACTTATTTGAGACGGCAAGCGCTGTCAAGCCATTGGACCGTAAAGGATATGGTCTATGTTGCGATTGGTACCAATCCAAATACTGGAAAACCTATGATTAATTCTCATTTCCAATCATGCACATCACTTGGAGATATCTAGGATTTGGTACTGCGAGATGCGCTGTTATCGTACTAACAATGTCTGTTGAGACAGGTCTGACCCGCTTCAATAACTTGGTAAATTTCACCAGCGGCAAGCATATATATTGTCGCTGGTGATTTAATTTTACTTTCACTTTCAAATTGCGCGTCCTCTCTGGTGCACTTGAAGTCATCCGTAAGTCGGTCGCTTCGGAGGCGCTTTAAGGGAATTCAGAATGATAAGTCGTCGGAAACTCGAAAAAAGGGAGTTTCCGACGACTTATTTGTTTCTCAAAACTGAAAAATTCGCATTTTAGATGCTGTACTGCGGATATTTTGTACTTTTTTCCGCAGTATACTTGTTGAACTGAGAATAATTTTGTACTTTTGCACCGTCATTTATATCTCTACAGATTATGCTCACGACCATCAAGCAACAACGTCAGGAATGCGAACAGCTCCTATCTTTGCCTTACATCAGCAGGCAGTCGCGTTATGACATTCCACTGCTTTTGCAGAATCCGCAGATTAAGCTGATCACTGGTCCTCGGCGAGCCGGCAAGTCCATCTTTGCGCTCATGATGCTGAGAGGACATAGTTTTGCGTATCTTAACTTTGATGATCCCAAGCTGCTTTCTCTCTGGAACGAAGATCTTGTGATGTCGGCTCTTGACAGTGTATATCCTTCTTATCAGTACCTGTTGCTCGATGAGGTGCAGAATCTTGAAGGCTGGGATTTGTGGGTCGCAAAGCTGTATCGCCGTGGCGTGAATCTGATCATTACAGGTAGTAATGCCAAGATGTTGAGCAGCGAAATGGCCACGGTGCTGACAGGGCGATATGTGGAGATTGAGATGCTGCCGTTCGGCTTGTCTGAGACACTCAGCTATTCTGGGATTTCGGCTCAGGATATTCTGCCGGAGCAGGAGGCTAAGGCAAGGATCATCTATGAGGAGTATCTCCGCCTGGGAGGCTATCCGGAGACACTGCAGGCTCGCCAGATGACGGGGAGCTATCTGCAGACGCTTTTCACGTCGATCATTACAAAGGATGTGGCTCAGCGCCATAGGATACGCAAGGTGACGGAGCTGTTTAACCTCGCTAACTACCTGCTTTCCAACTTCTGCAATCCGTTTACCACTTTGTCGCTGAGCGAAGACTTGGGCATGAGTAGTGAGAATACGGTCAAGAAGTTCTGTGGCTATCTTCACGAGCCTTACCTGTTCTATTATCTGCCACGATATAATAACAAGCTGAAGGTCATGATGAAGGCTCCGAGAAAAGTGTATGTGGTGGACAATGGCTTTGTCCTGGGTGCAGGATTCAATCTCAGCGAGAATCTCGGCCGTCTGCTCGAAAATGATGTCTTCCTGGAACTGCGCCGCCGAGGCTATGACGAGGAGAAGTCGCTCTTCTATTATCGTTCACGTAATGATAAGGAGGTGGATTTCGTCACCCGGAAAGGGGCTCATGTAGAGCAACTTATCCAAGTATCATACGATATAAGCAACGAGCGGACTCTCAAGCGCGAACTCTCCGCATTGGTGGAATGTGCAGAGGAGTTGCATTGCGACAATCTTTTGCTGATCACATTTGATGCAGAAGATGCTATCATACATAATGGTAAAACCATACAAGTGTTGCCTTTTAATCAATGGCAAGGCGATTAATCGTATAATGTATCAACACAAGTGTAGATGTGTTGATATTATAGGTTGTGGATATCAACACAAGTACAGATGTGTTGATTTCATGAATTGCGGATATCAACACAAGTACAGAAGTGTTGATTTAATAGTTTGACAATATCAACACAGGTGCAGATGTGTTGATATAGATAAATAAGAATATCGACAAATGCGCGGAAATGTTGATATTTACTTAAAACAAAAGAAAAAACATGAATAAGATTAACCCTTATGAGCATAAAGTGACGGTAGAAGATATCTGGAACTATCGTCCGGAGGATGAAAGCACACATACAAGTGTGCCGATTCTGAATGCAGTGGCTGAGGCTCTTTATTCGACCAATGTCATTGAAGTGAAAACGATGGCCGAAGGTCTGCAGATTGATCCTGACCTGCTGGCAAAGATCGTGAAGTTTGAGCTGGGAGTCAAGCTTATTGAACTTCTTCATCAGTATAGGTTCCGTCAGGTACAGGAATATGTTGCTGTTAATCCAGACGAAGGTCTTGATAGTGTTGCACATCGCTTCGGCTATGCCTCTTATGGATCTCTCTGGCGATTTATGCAGCGTATCGGAGGTGTTACTCCGAATGGCAAGAAGAGTAATGCTGGCCCTGAACTCTGGCTGACTTGGCGAGAAGAGGCAAAGAAAAAACGTAGATATTGATAACAAAGAACCGCAGCGCTGATTGCTCAGTACTGCGGTTTGCTTTGTCTTTGTGATTCCGAATGGAGGAATTACTTAGCAGCGACCTTGCGGTCCTTGATACGTGCTGCCTTACCAGTGAGGTTGCGGAGATAGTAAAGCTTAGCGCGACGAACGCGGCCATTCTTGTTGATCTCTACCTTCTCAATGAAAGGTGACTCCATTGGGAAAATACGCTCTACACCTACGCCGTCAGCAATCTTGCGTACGGTGAAACGCTTCTTTGTACCATGACCGCTGATGCGGATCACTACGCCTCGGTACTGCTGGATACGCTCCTTGTTACCCTCCTTGATCTTGTAGGAAACAGTGATTGTATCACCGCTCTGGAATGCTGGAAGCTCCTTGCCAGTAGCAAATGCCTCTTCAGCAATCTTCATCAAATCTGCCATTTTAATGAAAAATTAAAAATGAAAAATTAAAGAATTAAATAGTTGAAGTCCTTTCTGACTTCGTGGGAATGAGAGGCATGTACAAGTAGCGTTATCCTACTGGTTATTCAGAGGTCCCTGCCAGCGGTCTCTCGTTCCTGCTTTCCCCAGCGTCACCTCGTCAGGCGATGCTGCTTCTTGGTCGAAAGCGGGTGCAAAGATAATAATAAAAATGAAAAATGTAAAATGAAAAATGTAAAATTGTTTCCTATAGCCAAAAATAATGTCGGGAAATGCGTGTTTTGCAATCCCGACATTATTTATATTATATATAATGTGTATCTTCTTTTTAGAAGATGCGACCTGTGATGCGGAAGGTGATCTGTGGATACCAGGTGAATTTCTGGATGATATCCTTCGTGTCGGCCAGATCATCCTGCCAGATGGCCTCGATGTCGTATGGAATCTCCTGATCGCTGACCAGTACTGGTTTGCTCTGATAATAAGCGCCTACCTCCATCTGGAAACCGCAGCGATGATGCTGAGGGATGGCGTTGCCAAAACCAAAACCGACGTATGGCTTGACCTTATTCACTTTGAGATCTGCCTTAATATGGCCATTGTCTTCTGGTCGGATGCGGAAGGACTGATCACCGACGTTGAAGGTGATAGCATCTTCGATCTCTTTGACAGGCAGGTCGGTACCGAGCAGGTTGGAGAGGTCTGAGAGGATGAACTGAGGCAATTTGCCAATCTCATTGTTGGCAGTGATGGCGTTCTTGTATAGCTCCCATGCTCTTGGATCAATGTCGCCAGACAGAGTGCCGAATGTGCCATTGCCGATGAAGACTCCTGCTGTCAGATAGAAATTGCTGACGGTGGTAGGATAATACTGCAGTGTGAACTTGAAGTTGCCAAAGTTGACTTTCGCATCGACATTCGCATTAAGATCGGTTATCTTCTCGACGTCATAGTTGAACGGATCGACTAACCCATAGTCCTGAGCCACTTTTTTGTAAAGTTTGACGGCGTCGGATACAGGTCCTATATACTTGTTGACATATTGATTTCCGACGTTGATCTTCTCACTATAAGTAAAGCTTGGGAAGTTGTAACCCGCAGAAATGATCAGATGATCCGACACAATAGGGTAGCTTATGTTCACGCCAAGACCGGTGGTTCCGGCCTCAACGCTGACGCCCAACTGCTTGAATGCTTCTTGAGCAAATGCTGTGCTTGCCGCAATTGCGCTGATGGCGAAGAGAGAGATAAATTTCTTCATTGCTTAATTAGAATAGTCTTCCGGTGAAGCGGAAAGAAAGTTGTGGATACCAGCGGAGATATTGGAGCATGTCTACAATATCATCGACATCCTTGTTGTTGAATGCATTAGGATCATAGGTCGTGATATTTTTGCTCTCGAAGGCTGGCTTGCCCTGGTAGTATGCACCGATTTCCATCTGGAAACCAAGACGTTTCTTGGTAGGAACGGAACTTCCAAAGCCAATACCAATGTATGGCTTGAATTTTCGGATTGTCAATTTGGTCTCAAGATGTCCATCACTTTCTGGAGACAGGATGTAGGTGTCGTTGTAGATGTTGACCTTGACAGCGTTCTCCAAACCGTCAACGGGTTGAATGTCTCTACTTGGGAAGACTGGCATAGGGAATCCTGGGTATGGAGGCTTTACTCCCTGTGTCAATTCTCCTTGCTTTATGGTAGGGATGGCCTTATTCTGCTCAATGGCCTTCAGATAAGTGTTCCATGCCTTTCTTTCTACATCAGCTGAAACGTTCATCCACTCGCCATTGCCAATCATGAAGCCAGCAGTGATATGGAAAAAACTCTTGGATGTAGGGTAGTATTCTGCCATTACCTTAAAGTTTCCAAAGTTCAGTTTCGCCTCAATGTCGGTATGAACTTTATCCACATTCTCTATGCGATCAATTGTTTTCAGGTTTCCATCAGGGAAGTCGATTATTGAGCCATAGTCTTTTTTCAGGTTGTCATAATTGTTGACCATATTATTATATTGGTCAATCATTGAATTGGCTGCGTTAATGCGGTCATTGATAGGCTGTCCGTTCAGGTCAAAATCGCTCTTGATAGGCAGCGTTGGGAAATTATAACCGACAGAGACAATCAGTCGGTCAGTGATTACCGGTACACTGACGTTGACGCCAAGACCTGTGGTACCAAATTCCACACTGGCACCAAGATGTCTGAAGGCCTCCTGTGCAGAAAGCGTACTAAGACTCAGTACGGTTGCGGTAAATAGGGTGATTATTCTTTTCATGTGTAGATAGATTAAAAGAGGTATCTGGCACACGAGGTAGCGCGCCAGATACTATGATATGCGATTGATTAGAGAGCGCTTACGATCTCCTCCGTATCGGTAGCAATCATGAGCTCCTCATCAGTAGGAACTACAGCTACGATTACCTTAGAGTCAGCAGCAGAGATGATGGTCTCCTCGCCACGAACCTTGTTTTTCTCAGCGTCGAGCTTGATGCCGAGGAACTCCATGTCGCTGAGTACCATGCTGCGAACGAGTACGTGGTTCTCACCAACGCCACCGGTGAATGCGATAGCGTCAACACCACCCATAGCAGCAGCGTAAGCACCGATGTACTTCTTGAGGCGGTAAGCATAAACCTCGAGAGCGATCTTAGCGTCCTCGTTGCCAGCCTCCATCTGAGCCTGAGCGTCGCGCATATCTGAGCAACCGCACATGCCGAGCATACCAGACTTCTTGTTGAGCATGGTATCCATCTGAGCAGGAGTCATACCTTCCTTCTCCATCATGAAAGTGACTGCAGCTGCATCGATGTCGCCTGAACGGGTACCCATTACGAGACCCTCAAGTGGGGTAAGGCCCATGGTGGTGTCGACACACTTGCCATTGACAACAGCAGACATAGAAGCACCATTACCTACGTGAGCAACGATGAGCTTAGAGTTGTTAGGATCGAGGCCGAGATACTCGATAGCACGCTTAGAGACGAAGCGGTGAGAAGTGCCGTGGAAGCCGTAGCGACGAACACCCCACTTGTCGAACATCTCCTTAGGGATAGCGTACATGTAAGCCTTAGGTGGCATGGTCTGGTGGAACGCTGTATCGAAGACAGCTACCTGTGGAACGTTTGGCATGAGAGCCTTTACAGCCATGATACCCTTGAGGTTAGCAGGATTGTGGAGAGGGCCGAGTACAGAACACTCCTTGACGATCTCGATGAGTTCGTCGGTAACGAGGCTTGACTTGGTGACCTTCATAGCGCCGTGGAGCACACGGTGGCCAACTGCCTGAATCTCATCAGCTGACTTCAACACACCATACTTAGGATTGAGCAGGTGCTCTGAGAATACGAACTCTACAGCGGCAGTATGCTCTGGCATGTTATGCTCTACTACTACCTTCTCGCCATCAGGAGCGGTGAGCTTGAGGAATGAATCAGCGAGACCGATCTTCTCGACACCACCCTGTGCGATGACTTCCTTGCCATCGAAAACTTTATACTTGAGGCTCGATGAGCCGCAGTTAAGAACTAAGATTTTCATATTACTTTGCTGCACGCTCCTTAGCGCCGATTGCCTGGTTACAAGTTACTACGATTGTCTGATATACCTCATCGATGTTACAGCCACGGCTGAGGTCGTTGACTGGAGCAGCGATACCCTGGAGGATAGGACCTACTGCGGTGCCGCCAGTGAGACGCTGAACGAGCTTGTAGCAGATGTTGCCGACTTCGAGGGTTGGGAATACGAGGGTGTTGCAGTGACCAGCTACGGTGCTACCCTTAGCCTTGCTAGCACCTACTGAAGGTACGATAGCTGCATCGGCCTGAAGCTCACCGTCGATCTGAAGCTCTGGACGGAGCTCCTTAGCGATAGCAGTTGCCTCGATAACCTTGTCGCACATCTCATGCTTAGCTGAACCCTTGGTAGAGAATGAGAGCATACCAACGACTGGAGTCTCGATGCCAGCGATGTCGTGAGCAGTATCAGCTGCGCAGACAGCGATCTGACCGAGCTGCTTAGCGTCTGGATTAGGAGTAACTGCACAGTCAGCAAATACCATGATGCCGTCCTTGCCGTAAGCCTTAGCAGCCTCATTCTCCATAATCATAATGAACGCACCTGATACGCAAGAGATGCCAGGAGCAGTCTTGATGATCTGGAGAGCTGGACGAAGCACGTCGCCAGTGGTGTTGCGAGCACCTGCTACCTGACCGTCAGCCTCACCGCTCTTGATGATGAGAGTACCGAGGTAGAGAGGATCCTTAACGAGCTCTGCAGCCTTCTCAGGGGTCATACCCTTCTTCTCACGGAGCTTGAAGAGGAGGTCAGCGTACTGCTGAGCCTTAGGGTTGTTCAAAGGCTCAACGATGGTAGCCTTGTCAATATTCTTAAGACCGTACTCTGCAACGAGAGCGTCGATCTCTGACTTTGCGCCAATGAGGACGATGTCTGCTACGCCGTCGCCAAGGATGCGGTCAGCGGCCTGAATAGTACGTGGTTCGGTGCCCTCAGCGAGGACGATACGCTGCTTGTTGGCCTTTGCCTTAGCAACGAGTTGATCCATTAATGCCATTTTTTCTATAGATTTAATAAGTTAGTGTATATTGTCATTAGATTGTGCAAAGATAATAGAAATCGGTCATAAAACAAAGAAATGAGGCAATTTTTTGTGATTATTGCCTCATTTTTTGTTCGAAATATGTTGTACAATATGTTTTTGGCCGATTTACTGGATGATAGTGGTGCGCAGACTTGTCTTGTCGAAGACCTCGTTGGCTACTTGCTGCATGAGCGCTGGAGTCACGGCGTCGATGCGAGCGCAGGTTTCTTCCAGGCTTTCGACGCGTCCCAGTCGTAGCATATTCTTGGCTAATGCTATGGCATTATTCTCCAGGTTGGCCTGGCTGACGCCGAGTTGTCCGCGCAGTTGTCGCTGAGCTGCAGCGAGCTGAGTCGGGGTCAGAGTGACGTTGCGGAAATGCTCAAGTTCGGAGTGACAGAGCTTCAGACATTTGTTGACATCGTGGTGATCGCAACCGAAATAGATGCTGAAATAACCAGCATCCGTGTAGTTGTTGATGGTGCTTTCGACCGTATACACCAGGCCTCGCTTCTCGCGGAGCGCCAGATTAAGCCGGCTGTTCATACCAGGGCCTCCGAGGATGTTGTTGAGCAGAGCAAGCGCGGCAGAATGGGGATGACCGATGTGGTAGGAAGGTGCTCCGAGGATGACGTGCGACTGGTTGTGACAAAGTTCCTCTTCGGCTTCTTCTGCAGGTTCTTCTGGTGCGATGGTCATTGCAGAGAGAACAGGATCTGCCTCTGTCTGATCATCTCTTTGCTCGTAATATTTCTCCAGGGCTTTGACCACTTTCTCCAGGTCGATGGGCCCCTGATAGAAGAAGAGTGTTCGCGAGGTCGTGTAGTGCTGACGGATGAAGGCAAGACAGGCCTCGGAGTGGAATCCTTTGACGGTGGTTTCCGATCCTAAGATGTTATGTCCCAATGAACTGCCGGCAAAGAGCAGGTTCTCAAACTCATCATAGATCAGCTCGGCTGGAGTGTCGCGATAGGACATGATTTCGTCGATGACAACCTCCTGTTCCTTGATGAGTTCCTTCTCGGGAGCGGTAGGGTGGCCGACCAGGTCGCAGAGCAGTTCGATGGCACGCTCATAGTCGCGGTCGAGGAAGACAGAATAGAAGGTTGTCTCTTCCTTGGTCGTGAAGGCGTTCAGCTCTCCTCCGACGCTCTCCATGCGGTTGTTGATGTGCCAGGAATCGCGCTTCTGCGTACCCTTAAAAAGAATATGCTCGATGAAGTGTGCCATGCCGTATTGCGCAGGTCCTGACTCATTGCGAGTGCCGCAGTCGAACATGAATCCGCAATAGCTGACGGGGGTATCTGTATGGCGATAGACCACGCGCAGGCCTGCTGTCGTGGTCAGTGTCTGATAGGAAGATCTGGAGGTCGATGATGCTGACATTGCTTCTATAAATCTGTCGGAATGATTGCCATTTACGAAATTAGGGTGCAAATTTACGCATTTCTTTGCAATTTTTGCCCAACATATTAAAATATTAATTATTTTTGCAGCGAGTTTGGACGCAATTGCCAGATTGATGCTCCAAACGAAGGCTTTTTTCTTGTCATTCTAAGCGTAAGCGAAGAATCTCATAATATAATTATATGGCTACGCCTCTCGAAAAAGATATCTACCTTCGTTCGCAGCTCTTGCTGGGAGAAGACATGCTCCGTCGCATGTCCGAGGCGCGTGTGCTGATCTTCGGTGTAGGTGGTGTCGGTTCGTGGTGCGTCGAGAGCCTTGTCCGCACAGGTATCACACATATCACGATGGTCGATATGGACAAGGTCTGTGCATCCAACTGCAATCGTCAGCTGATGGCGACCACCGAGACTGTCGGTCAGATCAAGGTTGAGGCAATGAAAAAGCGTCTGCTTGAGATCAATCCAGATGCCTGCATCGAAGCCATCAATGGCGTGTATGATGCCACGACAGCGGAGTCATTTCATCTGGAACAGTATGATTTTGTGATCGATGCCATTGATTCCTTGGCAGACAAGGCCAACCTCATCCTGCAAGCTACACGGTTGAGCAAGACACAGGATCTGACCTTTATTTCCTCGATGGGTGCCGCACTACGCGTCGATCCGCTGAAGGTGCGCAAGGCAGAATTCTGGCAGGTGAAAGGCGATGCACTCGCCCGCGCTTTGCGCAATCATTTCAAGAAGATAGGAGAGTTCCCTGCCAAGAAATTCCAGTGCATCTACAGCGAGGAGCCGGCCTTGCCCAACCTCGGTTTCATAGCAGAAGGTCAGGATGTCAACGCCAAGAAGCCTCGCGCCAACGGTTCGCTCAGCACCGTCACAGCTACTTTCGGCTTGACCATTGCCAGCATCGTGATACAGAAACTGATGCAGAAGTAATTATACATTATAAAATATACATTATACATTTAACCATGTTGCTTAAGATTTTCCTGTTAGGTATGATCGGTACCCCTGAGATCGTACTCCTTGTGATTGCCGCCTTGCTTCTCTTCGGAGGAAAGAAAATTCCTGAACTGATGCGCGGCTTGGGTGCTGGCGTCAAGAGTTTCAAGGATGGTATGAAAGAAGGCGAGGCTCCTGCAGACAAAAAGACTGAAGAAACCTCGGCCAAGAAAGAAGACGAAACAGCGAAGTAAACTCAAGGATTATTCATCCTCGAATTTGAGCTTTCCGCTTTTCCAATCTTTATATTTTTCGGATAAGAGTGCCAGGAACTTACTGATCTGATTCATGGCAGCCTGTGTCTGTTCGCTGATCTCCTTATGCTGCATACGGAGCAGGAGCAGACCATAAAGTGCTGTGAAACAGGTCTCGAGTTCTCCCACTTTGTCTTCGCCTTCCTTGCCTCGCAGTTCTACAATGTAAGGAAGCGTGGAGTAGAAACAGGATGTGTAGATCGCATCCTGTCCTTGTTTTAAAAGGTGTAGATGCAGGTCGGTCAGATCGATGATGACATTCTGCGAAATCTGCAGATGTCCGCTCTCGCGCTTGCCTTCGGTAAGCATCATGTCGCGCAGCTGCAGATACCAGTTGCCGATCTGCACGAGCTGGTTTTCTGTGATACCTTCTACCGCCTTGAATCGACCGACGAGTAACTGCTCGATCTGCTTGTCATCGAACTGACAGGCTCTGAGCAAGTCCTCGACCTGCCACATATATAATAGGTATTCAGCGATATTTTCCTGTTTCTTCTGTTGTGCAATGAGCATATTCTGCTATTTTTATTTGCGATGTGCTTTCTCGATCTCGTGAATCTGCTTGAGAGCAGAACACATTTTGTCGATGATCTTGTTGTCTCCCGTGTCGAGCGTAATGTATCCTTTGAAGAGACCTTCCTTGCACTCGAGGTGGATGTTGACGATGTTGGCCGTGCAGCTCTCGCTGATGACTCGCGTGATGGTGTTGAGCAATCCGCGGCCGTCGATGCCCGAGAGCTCGATGGTGCTTGATTTCGGAACATAGACGTCTTTCTGCTCAGTAGCCTTCTGCTCCTTTTTCTTCTTTTTGTTGACCATTCCCAGCAGGTTGGTGAGAATGTTCTTCTTTTTCTTGGCTGCTGCCTGCTCGGGGTTCTGTGTCTCGTTGAGGTAGCGACGGATCTTGGCTCGAGCTTTGGCCGTGTGTACCCAGTCAATCCACTCGGCAGAACAGTGTATCTCCTCGTTAGTGATGATCTCTACCTGCTGGCCTGTTTCGAGTACGGTGTTAAGTGGCTGCAGCTCATGCTCGATACGTGCCGCCTCGGCGTGCATGCCGATATCGGTATGCAGGGCGAAGGCAAGGTCGAGAGCCGTCGATTCCTTCGGGAGCTCGTGCAGATCACCTTTCTTGGTAAAGACGTAGATCGAGCTCGAGAGAATGTTGAGGTTGATCTGATCGAGGAAGTCTGTAGCGTTAGGTGCTGGGTTGTCGAGGATATCCTTGATGCTCTGTACCCACTTGTTGATGCTCGAGTCGGTGGTCTGTCCGCTCTTGTACTTCCAATGCGATGCGAGACCTTCCTCTGCTAACTTGTTCATGCGTTCTGAGCGGATCTGCACCTCGATCCAGTTGCTATCAGGACCTAAGACGGTTACCTGCAAGGCCTCGTATCCTGATTGCTTCGGATGGCTGATCCAGTCGCGGATGCGGTCAGGATGTATCTTGTAGATGCTGGTCAACGCCGCATAGATTCGCCAGCAATCGGTCTTCTCGTTTTCTGGAGACGATGGCGTGAAGACGATACGCGCGGCAAAAAGATCGTACACCTCCTCAAAGGTCACATGCTTCTTCTGCATCTTACGCCAGATACTGTAGGCGCTCTTCATGCGATACTTGAAGGTGTATTGCAGTCCCAGTCCGTCGAGTAAGGCTGTGACAGGAGCACTGAAAGTCTTGAACACTGCAGAGTAACTCTCTTCGGCCTCCTGCATCTTGTTCTTAATCTCCTGATATTCTTCAGGATTCTCGTATTGCAGACCCAGTTCCTCCAACTCGTTCTTGATCTTGTGGAGACCCATGCGGTCGGCGATAGGAGCGTAGAGATAGAGTGTCTCGTTTGCGATGCGTCTCTGCTTAATCTCCGGAAGGGCAGAGAGCGTACGCATGTTGTGCAGACGGTCGGCCACCTTGACCAGGATGACGCGAACGTCTTCACTGAAAGTCAGCAGCAAGTTGCGAAAATTCTCAGCTTGTTCTTCAGGATTAGTTAAGGCGGGATGGGTGCCATCGCTCGTTTCTTCGGTGACAAAACGGACGTTACCTCCGGAGATCTGTGTTAATCCTTTGACCAGACCGGCGATACGAGGACCAAATTCTTTTTCAACGTCTTCGTAGGTGACGCGGTTGCTCTTGATGACGTCATGCAGCAGCGCTGCACTGATGCTGGTGGAACCTAATCCCATCTCGCCGGCAACGATACGAGCCACGGCTAATGGATGGCAGATGTAAGGGACACCGTTCTGTCGGCGGTCATCTTTGTGGGCTTTATTGGCAAATTCGAAGGCGCGGATGATCAGTTCCTCCTTGTCTCCGTTACGTGTATGCTGATAGTCGATGAGCAAGTCCTCAAATTCCTTCTGAATCTGAGACTCTTCATCTCTTAGGTTTGGCGTAGTTACGCCCAGAGGTTGGCTCTCTGAGACGAATCCGCTATAAGTGTATTTCTCGGTCATGGAAGTCAGGTTTTTAATATCGGTTGTTAGGGTATTTTGGCTACAAGGTTAAGGTAGCCTGAGTTTCTGACCTGCTCTTAATCTGTCATGGCGAAGCCCGTTCGTCCTCTTAAGAGCAGCGACGGTTGTATGATATTTCTTTGCAATGCCACTTAATGTCTCACCCTTGCGTACAATGTGAGAGGTACCTGAGGCGGTGGAAGTTACTCCTCCCCCTCCTTTGGCTCCTGCGCCTGCTCGACGGTTGCCACCAGCATTGACATAACTGTTGCGTCGGCCTTTCTCGAGCACCTCTTTCAGTTCTCCGTTGTGTGGCAACAGAGAATCTGCCTTATAAGCATAGATGCTGTCTTGGAACTGCAGGAACGCAACGGCCTTGTTTGCAGGAAGCGTGATGCTATAAGCTTTCTCTTCTGAAGCAGGAACGATATCACATATATACTGAGGGTTGAGGCTTTCTACCTGTTCGATAGGCATGTTGAGCCAGTGGCTGATCTGCTCGAAATGCACAAACTGATTGACCATGATCGTATCGCACTCGACAGGAATTGATCCTTCTGTGCCGCAGAGGTTATGCTCGCAGTGATAGGTCATGCAGTAGGTAGCCGCAATGAACAGAGGTACGTATGAACGAGTCTCCTTAGGAAGGTAGTTATAGAGTTCCCAAAAAGTGCGGCGGCCACCTGAACGTGCAATCGCTTTGTCGATGTTGCCAGGCCCGCAGTTATACGCGGCAATGGCCAAAGACCAGTCCTGGAACTTGTTAAAGAGTTGTTTCAAGAACTTGCAGGCGGCATCAGTCGACTTATAGACATCATATCGCTCATCGATATAGCTGTTTACCTCCAGTCCCTGAAGGATGCCAGAGCTTGGAATGAACTGCCACAAGCCAGCAGCACGAGCAGGACTGTATGCATTGACACGGAGAGCTGACTCAATGCAGGCCAGATACTTGAGCTCGCTTGGAAGGTCATGGCGCTGCAGTGCATCCTCAAAAATAGGGAAATAATGGTTGTATCCAAGCGCTACCATGTGCTCGATTAGGGTGCGTCGACGATTTAGATAGAAGTCAAGGCTCTTCTTGACAGGCTGATTGAAAGGCATGTCGATGATGGTAGGCAAAGCCTTCAGTCTCATAATATAGACATCGTCTGGAGTAGGATCCGGGTTTTCGTCACGGATACAATTAGGATCAAGGTGTATGAACTGTCGCTCTGCCCAGTTGTAGGCAAGAGTGTCAATCTCATTGAGCGTCTCTGGAATGAATAGTGCAGAATCTCTTACCGTCATCATGGCACGATAAGCCGGATTCTGCATCTTCTGCTCTTCTGTCAACTCGCGCTTCTGGGCCACAAGTGACTGGCTGACCAGGGAGATCAGCAGCATGAAGGTCAGTAGGAGGCGTGGTGTACGGAACATATTAAAAATCGATTTTATAGCTGACCATCATCGATGGCGAATTGTATGCATCGAGTTCTGGAGAGATGTCAAAATGGTATAAAGCTGCGTCGACGTAAGCATCGACAATAGACACGAGGTAGACACCAAGCATGCCAACTATACAATAGTCTCGCCAGTTGCGATATGTGTCTTTCTTGCGTGTGAAGGTCTTGAGCAGATAGTCATGATGCCTTGCAGCAAAATCTTTCTTCTGTTCGATATTATAACCTGGCAGGAACTGCAGATAACTGGCATTCGGACTGTCGGTCACCATGTCTCTATAAGCATTCTGATAGGTTCTGAAATATCTTTGGTTGAAGTTATAACCGTAGATGAGCGCTAAAAAACCACCATAGACAATTGGGAGTTTCCAGTACTTTCGGTTGTAGATCTGTCCGGCTCCAGGAAAGAGTGCCGCCATCCAGACAGCCTTGGCAGGAGTAGGATTAAAGCGGGTGAAGTAGTCATCTAAACGAGTTTCGTCCATCAACTTTCGCGCATAGACTGCAGCTAAAGAATCTTCGCTAAAAGCTTGTAAAGAGTCTGCTAACTGATACTGAGGCAAGATATCATCATAGTAGAGAGCCTCGTCGACTATTGTGGTGTCCTGACGAATAGTGTCCTCTTTTTCTTTAAATTCTTCTTCAAATACCGTTGAAAGTTTTTTCTGAGAGGTATGCAAAGTGTCTACAGCAACCTGTGCCGACAGATTGCTGGTAGAAACAAAGCTTATCAGGGAAATAAGCAGTAGTTTGAATATGTGGATCAGAAATGCTTTATTCACTGATTATTTTAGTTAATCTTGTCAAGTAGACCAATGATATGCTGCAGTTCTTTGTCACTTTTGAATGGAATCGTGATCTTGCCTTGTCCTTTCTCATTGCATACCATCTTGACCTTGGCGCTGAACATCTCCGAGAGTCTCTGGCTCATCATGCCGAATAACTCGTTTTGTGGAACGGAACTATTGCTCTTCTTTTCGTTCTTCTCTGCTTGCTGTCTGAAGTCGAGGATACGACCTTCAATATAGTCGCGGACAAGGCTCTCTACCTTACGGACAGAGAGATCCTGAGCGACAATAAGATGATAGAGAGCAACTTGTTGCTCCGCATCCTCAATACCCAGCAAAGAACGTGCGTGGCCCATGCTCAAGTGCTTATCTTTCAGCGCTAACTGTATCTCGGCAGGCAAGCGGAGAAGACGCATGAAATTAGCAACGGTGGCTCTACTCTTTCCAACGCGCTGAGCAAGTTCTTCTTGGGTGATGCCATTGCGGGTCTGAAGCTGCTGATAGGCTAAGGCAATCTCGATGGCATTGAGATCTTCTCTTTGGATATTTTCAATCAGAGCCATCTCCATGACCGCGTCGTCACTGACCTTGCGGATATAGGCTGGGATGCTTTCCAACCCTGCACGCTGAGCGGCACGGAAGCGTCGCTCACCTGCAATAATCATGTAGGATCCATCTTCCTCTTGACGAAGGGTTATCGGCTGAATAATGCCAATGCTCTTGATCGAGGCTGCCAGATCGTCTAATGCTTGTTCGTCAAAGTCATGACGTGGCTGTGCGGGATTTGCATGAATCAACTCCACTTCTACTTCGCTGATAGAAGTGGGAGCGGTCTCTTGTGTGAGCGCCTGCTCCGCGTCGTCCATTGATATCAAGGCGTCTAGACCTCGGCCAAGACCTGTCTTCATTGGTTTCATTTTTATTTGTTTTATGATGCAATTTCTCTCACATGCACGTGCACACGTAATTGCAACGCTGCAAAGATATGAAAAAACGCGGAGATATCCAAATATCGCCCGCGTTATTTATTAATTTTTAATAGTGTCGTGGTGCTTAGCGAGGAGCTCTCTTGCCAGCATCATGTAATTTATCGAACCTTTTGAGTCGGGAGAGTATAATAAAGCAGGAAGGCCGAAACTTGGAGCTTCGCTTAAACGTATATTTCTCTGTATTACAGTGTCAAATACTAATTTTTGGAAGTGCCTTTTGACCTCCTCGTAGATCTGGTTCGCAAGTCGTAGACGTGCATCGTACATGGTCAGCAAGAAACCTTCAATCTGAAGTTTCGGATTGAGTTTGGTCTTAATGATTTTAATAGTGTTTAGCAGTTTGCTGATACCTTCCAGAGCAAAATACTCGGCTTGAACAGGAATAATCACAGAGTCTGCTGCTGTGAGGCAGTTGACGGTGATGAGTCCTAATGACGGAGAACAGTCGATGAGGATGTAATCGTAAAGGTTTCGTACAGCGCGTAACTGTTTCCTAAGCATCTGCTCGCGGTTCTCTATATTAAGGAGTTCGAGCTCTGCACCGACAAGATCAATTCGAGATGGAACAATGTCCAGCCTGTCTACGCATGTAGGCATGATAGCATCTGGTACTGATGCACTCCCGATGAGGCAGTCATAGACAGAGGTCCCCACTTTCGCTACGTCAATGCCAAGTCCGCTGGTTGAGTTGGCCTGTGGGTCGGCATCAATGAGCAGCACCTTTTTTTCTAGTGTCGCAAGTGAAGCTGCCAAGTTTATGGCTGTTGTTGTCTTACCTACACCGCCTTTTTGGTTGGCGATGGCAATAACTAATCCCATATCTTATTTTTGTTTTCTATATTCTTTTACGGGTGCAAAGATGATGCTTTTATTCCAAGGTTCCAACTTATTATTTATAAATAATGAGAAAAATGTTGATAACTATCGCCTTTGTTGATAACTTTCTGCCAAAAAAACATAAAATATCCCATTTATTTGGGTTGTTCATGTTTTTTCTTTATCTTTGCATGCTCAAAACAAGATATATGATAGCAAAATGAACGAAGGAACATTTCAAGCATTTACATATCCAGAGGCTGATGGCTATGGACAGCTTCCTTTGCCAGATGATCGCCCAGTGATTCTGGTAACCAATGATGACGGATATGCTGCCAAGGGGATCAATTGCCTGTTGGAGTGTATGCGAGGTCTGGCTCGTATCATCGTATGTGCTCCAGATTCTCCTCGTTCAGGTTATTCTGCCAGTTTTACTTGTACGAATCCAGTTACATTGTCTCGGTTAAGTGATGATGATGAAATCGCCATTTATTCATGCAGTGGTACACCGGTTGACTGTGTTAAGTTAGCGCTTCATCGCCTATTTTGTGAGCGTAAGCCGGATTTGATTGTTTCTGGGATCAATCATGGTGGTAACGAATCGATTTGTGTGATGTATAGTGGTACGATGGGCGCGGTTTTCGAAGGTTGCGTCGTTGGTATTCCATCTGTCGGTTTTTCTTTGCTGGATCATCGCAAAGAGGCTGATTTTACAGTATCGTTGCCTTTTGTTAGAAGAATTGTTGAGCAAATGCTCGCTAGTCCTGTTCGTGTAAGTGTGGGATTGAATGTCAATATCCCAGCCTGTGCAGATATAAAGGGTGTTAAAGTCTGTCGTCAGGCCGAGGGCCGATGGGAGGAAGAGTTCCATTATCTGGATGGTGATGAACATGACGGTATTGCTTCTTTTCAAGTTACTGGAGTTTATGTTAATTTGGAACCAGAGGCGACGGACACTGATAGGTATTGGCTAGAACATGACTATATATCTGTTGTTCCTCAACATGTAGATTATACGTCTTATGCTGATTTGTCAGACTTAAAGAGATTTGAGGTGTCATGAAGTATTATCTTATAGCTGGAGAAGCGAGTGGAGACCTTCATGCCTCGTTCTTAATGCGCCAGCTTAAAAAACTTGACCCACAGGCTCACTTCCGTTTCTTCGGCGGTGATTCTATGGCTGCAGAGGGTGGTACTTTGGTCCGCCATTATCGTGATCTTGCCTATATGGGATTTGTGCAGGTGATCAGACATTTGCCGCAGATTTTACAGGGCATGAAGACATGCAAGAATGACATTGCTCAGTACCAGCCTGACGCTGTGATTCTGATTGATTATCCTGGGTTCAACTTGGATATCGCCAAGTGGGTGAAGACTCAGATGCCGTCGGTTAAGGTGTTTTACTACATTTCTCCTAAGATCTGGGCATGGAAGGAGTATCGTATAAAGCAGATCCGTAAATATGTAGATCGTCTTTTGTGCATCTTGCCTTTTGAAGTCGAATGGTTCCGCCAGAGAGGGTATGAGGTGACTTATGTCGGTAATCCAACGGTAGATGAGCTTGCTCCTATTGTTGCTCATGCTTTTGATCGGCAGGGCTTTTGCCTACGACATGAGATAAATTCTAATCAGAGTATTATCGCACTTTTGCCAGGCAGCCGTAAGGCGGAGGTGAGCGATAATCTGCCCAAAATGCTTGAGGCTGCAACGTCTATTTCTTGTCATCAACTTGTTATAGCAGGTGCGCCGGCTGTTCCTCAAGAATTATATGATCAGATTATCCGCAAGTATCAGATGGTCCCTCCGGTAAAGATTGTCTTTGGAGAAACATTCGATCTGGTGAGATCTGCTGAGGTGGCTGCGGTAACAAGTGGTACGGCAACGCTGGAGACGGCGTATCTCGGATGTCCGCAGGTCGTTTGCTATCGTTTTGGTGGAGGCAAGCTTGTTTATTCCATCATGCAATACTTGCTACGTCATATTCGTTTCGTCTCATTGGTTAACTTGCTCCTTGATGGATTCTCTAAGGAACATCCACTTGAGAAGCCTGCTGTCCCAGAACTTTTAGGATACAAGTTCTCTTCTGAATTATTGCATCAGGAACTCGTTTCGTTGATGGGGCAGAGCGAGGCGCGTTTTCGTATGTTAGCGCAATATGCTCGAATGAAAGAGATATTAGGAGAGCCGGGTGCCCCAGCCAGGGCGGCATCGGCAATTCTTGAGGATTTAAAGAAATAATTATTATACATTTTAAATATATAAAGAAAATGATTGAAAGAATTTTAGCTATTTCGGGTAAGCCAGGTCTTTATCGTCTTGTTAGCCGTGGTAAGAATATGCTTATTTGTGAGTCATTGGTCGATGGACGACGTTGTCCAGCACTTCAGCGTGACAAGGTTCTCTCTTTGGGAGATATTGCTATGTATACGGTTGATGGTGAATTGCCACTTAATACGGTTTTTGCGAAGGCAAAGGCTTTGACGGGTGGAAAGATCGCTCCTGTATCCACTAAGGATGCTGCAGATGCACAGCGTGCGTGGTTCGCTGAGGTGATGCCTGAATATGACGCTGACCGCGTACATGCAGGCGACATTAAGAAGTTTATCCAGTGGTATAATCTTCTTGTAGAAACAGGAAATGATGATTTCTCAGAACCTACAGATGCTGAAAATGCCGCAGAATAAGCCATGAGGATGCAAAAGAGGGCGGTTGAAAGTGCTCGATTGCCCTCTTTTGTAATCCTAAACTAACAAATAAGCGCGATTTTGGCTTTAAAAACGATGATTTTTTGAAAAAGTCACTAAAAAGTTTGGATAGCAGTGGAAAAGACGCTATCTTTGCACCCGCTAAACGAAACAAAAGCAATTTTGATCGTTAGCAACTGCTTCAATAGCTCAGTTGGTTAGAGCACCTGACTGTTAATCAGGGGGTCGTTGGTTCAAGCCCATCTTGAAGCGCAAATCTCGGGCGTATTCCAGAGTGGCCAAATGGGGCAGACTGTAAATCTGCTGTCTACGACTTCGGTGGTTCGAATCCATCTGCGCCCACAATGGTTTCTCGTTTGGGTAATCTATATTGTAATTTTATTTGCGAAAGTAGCTCAGTTGGTAGAGCACGACCTTGCCAAGGTCGGGGTCGCGGGTTCGAGCCCCGTCTTTCGCTCAAAGTTCTTTGAAATATTGTTTACTTGATATAATATATGCGCCTGTAGCTCAGTTGGTAGAGCAGCTGACTCTTAATCAGCGGGTCCAGGGTTCGAGCCCCTGCAGACGTACAAAGTTCAATAATCATTGATCACAAATTATACAAGCTTATGCTTATGGCGCTGTTGCGCTGGATTCTTGTTTCGGAATCGTTATAATTTGGTGCGCTAGTTCAGTTGGTTAGAATATCGCCCTGTCACGGCGGAGGTCACGGGTTCGAGCCCCGTGCGCACCGCACACAAATGATTTTTGTTCAATCGCGAAAGTAGCTCAGTTGGTAGAGCACGACCTTGCCAAGGTCGGGGTCGCGGGTTCGAGCCCCGTCTTTCGCTCCCAGTTGCGGAGGTGGTGAAATTGGTAGACACGCTACTTTGAGGGGGTAGTGGCCGTTCGGCTGTGTGAGTTCGAGTCTCATCCTCCGTACATTTTGGTACCATAGCTCAGTTGGTAGAGCAAAGGACTGAAAATCCTTGTGTCCCCGGTTCGATTCCTGGTGGTACCACCAATTGGTTTTTCAAAACCTGATGGTCCATTCGTCTATCGGTTAGGACGAGAGATTTTCATTCTCTAAAGAGCAGTTCGACTCTGCTATGGACTACTTTTTAGCATTATTCGGTCGCTTAGCTCAGTTGGTTCAGAGCGGCTGCCTTACAAGCA
>JAZQQH010000067.1:0-3339 GCA_045628985.1 Bacteroidales bacterium
GCCTTGCACCACCACGTCCATCTTTCTTCTTCTTGGTTGTCTCTGTTATGTCAGTCATATATCAATGATTCTTGTATTACGATTATAGTTTTGACGGTGCAAATATAATAACAATCTTTTGATTATAGAAAACCTTAATCAAAATTTATCGATTTTTTTCATTTTCTCGGCATTTTTTGTGCCTTTTGCTATCTGATAGGGCAAGAAATAGCACCTTATCGACGGGATAAGGTGCTATTGGGGCATGCAAATGAGGTAGGATCAGGAAGGACAAGAGAGGTTGCCCTCTTTAGGCAATGTGGAGTTGTGTACCAGTCCCTACTTACCATCCTCGGGTGGAACCGACAAAATTAACTTTTCGTTTCTATGGATCTCAAGATTGCCAATAATAGGTACTTACGGCCACCAGCAGCAGAAATAAAATGAGATAAACTAAAATTCGATGCTTCATATTAGGTCTTAGATAATATTGTGTGGGGCAAAGATAATCTTTTTCGGTTATATGACAAAATGTAATCTTTATTATTTGGCGGTTTGTTCAATTTTTATCGATTTTCGTTCGATTTTTCCCAATTTTGTGCGATTTTGAGGGGCTCAAAAATCGTCGATTTTCTTCTGAATTGATTAGGAAACGAGATTTTTAATACTCAGAATGGGGGGATTAGATAGGGTTAGAAATGGTTTATTTCCGCTCGAAATGTGATCGTAGCGCTGAAAGGATACCGCTCGTATCACACGAATGGATACCGCTTTTTTCACTTGCAGATGGTATCATAATTTCACGATGTCGGGCGGTATCATTTTCGGGTTAAAACTCACGATGTCGCGGCCATGCAAATCCTCTTGCAGATGGCATCTCATTTTCATGATGTCGCGAGGTGCATTCTCAGCCAGAATAGTGACTATTGGAAACGTCTTTTACGTCGCATGGATTCACCCTTCAAGTCGAAGTGAATACTGGTGTTCACAAGTCTGTCCATGATGGCATCTGCAAGCGTAGCATCTTTGATGTATTCATACCACTTGTCCAATGGGAGCTGCGAGATGATGATCATGGATTTCTCCTCATATCTCTCTTCAAGAATCTGGAGCAATGCAAGACGTGCTTCAGGTGTCATCGGCTGCAGCCCGAATTCATCGAGGATCAGCAGATCATTCTTTCCGAGCTTGTCAAGCAGTTTCTGGAAAGTCCCATCAAGTTTCGCCTGAGCAATGGTATCCACGAATCGGTTCATGTTCAGATACTCGGTACGCATGCCGAGGATGCATGCCTGACGGCCGAGTGCCTTGGCAAGAAATGTCTTCCCGCATCCGGTCATGCCTGTGATCAGGATATTCTCCCCTCTTCGCACAAATGAGCAGTCAGACACTTCCTCCAGCATCGCCTCAGTGAAGTTGCGGGCCACGGAGCATTCTATGTCCTGGATGTAGGCATTGCCATGCAGATGGCTGGCCTTCAGCAGTCGCTCGGTGAGTGCCTTGTTGCGGTGACTCTGCTCAGCCTCGACCATTCTGGCCATGGCGGTTTCGATGCCTGGACGCTTCTGCATGGGCAGGCTGACGATTCCGGCAAAAGCGTCTGCCATGCCGAAGAGCTTGAGTTTCCTGAGCTGGTCAATGGTAATCTGGTTGTTCATGACTCCGCCTCCTTTCCTTTGGCTACAGATGAATACTTGGAGGCGCCTCTCACACAGTCATTCTGCGGAGTCTGGCAGACCGGCTCACCCTGTTGCCCGACCAGATCTCTGCTGTTCTTCAGAATGTTGGTGAGCATGCGAAGGGAGGCTGTCGAGGTCTCTACCTTCATCATACGGCATGCATTCTCCACACGCTCTTTGCCGTAGGTCGAGACCAGTGCCAGAAGCGCGTTGCACTGACCGTAGGCCTGCTGTGGAAACTCCTTCTTCGCAAGCAGCGTCTGTACTGCCCACTGCACGGAAGCACCGATGAACGAGGCTCTGTAGAGCAGGGTCGAGGCATTCTGCTCCCTGCCACGCTCGTAGGCCTTGTGCGATGGTGGCATGTGGTCCTTCTCCGTAGTATATCCGTAGCTTGCGAAACTGCGCTGATGAATGCAGATGCGCTCATTTCCAGCGAATACCTCGACAAGCTCAGTGTCCCACATGACCGTGACAAGCCGGCTGACATACTGATATGGGACGCTGTAGAAGTGATGCTCCTGACCTATGCAGACATGGTATGAGCTGCCAAGCTTCACTTCCTTGCGGTAGCGGAAGCGGTGCATCTCCTGTGGCAGTGGTTCCATTGCGGGCTTCTCTTCCTGCTCGAAGATCTCAAGCCGGCTGCTGCCCTTGTATGGTAGGCGTATATACTCGTTCAAAAGCTCCCAGAGGCGGAAGTTGAGCTTGTCAATATCCGTGAAGACCTCCTCCTGGATACGCGCGTAGATATAGGTGTAGAGCTGGTTGACGGCAGACTCTACAGGTCCCTTGTCTCGGGGCTTCCGCACACGGCAGGCGGTGATGCCGATATGGTAGTGGTTGGCCCATTCGATGCAGCCGTCAGACAGTGTCGGGCTGTAGCGGTCCGACTTCGTCACCCACTGCTTCATGTTGTCGCTCTTCGCCACACGAGGCAAGGCACCAAGGAATTCCAGACCCTTGTTCAGCCCATGGAAAAACCATTCGGTTGTCGCATTGGGCAAGGCCATCAGGAAGGGGAGCTCGCTGTAGGGCATGACGCAGACCAGCACCACGACCTTCGTCACCTCTCCAGTCTTGCGGTCGGTGAGATAGAGGGGATCGCCGGCGAAGTCAATCTGCCACTCTTCGCCTGGGTGATAGACATTGTGATAGGAATAGCTGTGCGCCTCCTGGTACTCCTTCACGTACTTCTTGAACTGGGTGTAACCATAGGCATGGGTGGTGTGCTTGAGGTAGTACTCCTCATAGACCAGCTGCACGTTGGCATAGCGGAGGGAAAGGCGGCGGACAATCTCCGTCATCATTTTCCCTAGTTCTTCCTTGCGGGGATCCGTTGGGGGTGCGGGCGTGGGTGGCAGGAGTAGTCTTGCCAGTTCAGCCTCCTCCATGCAGAGGAGATCCGTGTAACTCATCTGGGTGGCGAGAGCTGCTTTCTTGTACTCCGACACCGTCTTCTTGCTTGAGCCCGTCTCCCGGCAGATTGCGTTCATGGAGAATCCGTCGCTCAGCATCTGGATGATTCTTTTCAGTTTCATCATTGTGATTTTTTTGTTGGACATTGATATTGTTTATCTCATTTGGACAAAATTGTCCGAGACAAATGTAATCAAAATCCAAACAAAATCCAAGCATTCTGAGCGGTATCTTTTAGTGCGCTACAGCCGGTATCCTTTGG
>JAZQQH010000068.1:0-1593 GCA_045628985.1 Bacteroidales bacterium
TTTAGACAATATGAAATGACCTCCAATTTGTAGGAACGTGGATTTACCTGTATAATGTAGGTACCCACACACTACAAAAACAGGGATTACCGCATACAAATGGAGGTCATCAAATGCATTATAGCACAGTTTACGTCGGAATGGACGTCCACAAAGAAAATTTTTCTCTCTGCTGCTACACCAATGAGAACGAAGAAGCAGAATACCCGCAGAAGGTCGAAGCTCACTACAGTAAGGTCATCAACTATCTGGAGGCTATGCGTTTCCATTATGGGGACGATGTGCTTTTCGTATGCGGTTATGAGGCAGGCTGCCTCGGGTTTACTTTGTATCATGAGCTGACGGCTCACAATGTGAAGTGCGTCATTCTTGCGCCCACAACGATGCCGGTAGCCGGTGGGAAGAAACGGATCAAAACGGACAAGCGGGATGCCGCGCACATCGCCCGCTGTCTTGCACATCACGACTACAGTCCGGTGCATATCCCTACGGAGCAGGATGAGCAGGTCAAGGAGTATCTTCGGATGCGGGACGATCACAAGCTCGCGCTGAAAAAGGTGAAGCAGCAGATTCTTGCGTTCTGTCTGCGGCATGGGTATCACTATGACGGAACGAAGAACCATTGGACGCAAACGCACATCAACTGGCTTCGTGCGTTAAAGGTCAGTGGGTTGTATCAGGAGATCCTGGAAGAGTATCTGCTCACCTATGACTACCTGACCAGGAAACTGGAACGGATCGACAAGAGAATCGAGGAACTTGCATCTGACGAAGCATATGGAGAAAACGTCAGCAAACTGCAATGCTTCATTGGGATCAAAACACAGACAGCTCTTTCGGTCATCACGGAAACCGGAGACTTCAAACGTTTCCCGGATGCCTGCCATTACGCAGCATACCTCGGGCTCGTTCCGGGAGAGGATTCCAGCGGCGGAGATCAACACCGGCTCGGTATTACCAAGGCCGGAAACCGCCATGTCCGGATGCTGTTGATAGAAGCCGCGCAAAGCTACACGCGGGGACAGGTGGGGCATAAATCCAAGTTGCTTGCTGATCGCCAGGCGGGTAATGCTCCAGCAGCAATTCAGTATGCAGATAAGGCAAACGAGAGACTCAGACGCAAATACTATAGACTTACACTGAAAAACGGGAAGAAAGCCAACGTAGCCAAGACCGCAATCGCCAGAGAACTTGCCTGCTTCATCTGGGGAATGATGACGGAGAATTACGCATGAGGTATCACACCGCTCTGTCAGCGTCAAGGCTGCTTCGCACCGCTGACGCGGCTTCGGCCTTGACACTGCCAGATGCGCTGTGATAGCGGGTAGTTAAGGGCTGCAAGGCAGCCGTATGTTTACACCGGAAGGCATCCTCAAGGAGCTTCGGGCTTTTGAGGTTCGAGCGATCTACGAATGAACTATGTTGGCACGTTTGTGATCCACGATTTTAGACGGTAGCGCTCTCGGCGGACCATTGACCTGTCGGTAACCAATCCACGTATATCAGAGTGGCCAATGCCGGAGACTGATTCCGAAGCTCTTTCAGTATGCCTTCCGACAATTAAATAATGCGGTGACCCTGTTTCGGACATTT
>JAZQQH010000069.1:0-6426 GCA_045628985.1 Bacteroidales bacterium
ATGAATCACTAAACGAAAAAATTATATCAATAAATTATATTAATATAATATATATATTATCGCACGCCTTTAGGACTTGAGCCGTAAAATAGGGGGTGTTTGTCACAAATTCACATGTCACAAATTCACAAAATTAAAAAATCGAGGAAATCCCTTTGTCCTTTTAAAAGAAATCAGTATCTTTGCAAAAATTAAAATCCCCCACAAGAAGCGGGGATAACAAACTGACTAATACCAATCTCCCTATGCCCCTCACTCCCGAACAGATAGCGAAGATACGCGAGAAAGAAGAGTCGCTGGATGAAGCCCATCGTCGCAATCCCCTCAATGATTACACTGAGGGGTGGTTCCACATCACCCTCAACGTGCGCAAGGAATCGCCTATCCTCGGTCGTGTCATCGGCGATGCCGCAGCCCCCGATGATGCCGCCAATGCCCCTAGGTGTGTCCTCACCAAACTGGGTGAGGGGGTGGAGAAAAGCTGGAATGCTAATCCCTCCTTTTATCCAGGGATAGAAAATCTAGCTTTTCAGGTGATGCCTGATCACGTACATGGACTCGTACATCTGAAGCCGGGGAACAAGAAGCACCTTGGGCAGATAGTGTATGGATTCATGGTGGGCTGCACCCATGCCTATTGGGACACGCTGGGCATCCCTTGGCGCGAGATGACGTACGTGAAAGGTGCCCGTGCACCGGAATGGCAGGACCCCGACCACACGCGCTCCCTGCGCGGCCCTGCTCTCTTCACTCGCGGCTATAACGATGTGGAGGCAGTGACGGAAGAGGAGATAGAGATAAAGCGCGAGTATATCCGCAACAATCCGCGCAAGCTGCTCATCACACGAAGCAAGCGCGACAGCTTCTCCTCTCGGCTCGGCGCTCTTTGACTTACTGATACAAACAATGCTCTATACATTATTAATAACAATTAAAGGTCGTGGAAAGGCACGACGTAAATATATAAAAGGTAATGGATATTCAATTATTCAAAAGTCCACAATTCGGTGAATTGCGTGGACTTAACTATAAAGGTGAGGCTTGGCTGATGGGGACTGATGTTGCCCGAAGGCTCGGCTACACAAATCCTCAGAAAGCTATCCGCGATCATATAGATGACGAGGACAAGACGCTGAACGAATCGTTCACCGTAAACGGAACGATCCCTGTATTGATTAATGAGAGCGGGCTTTACTCACTGATCCTTTGCTCTAAGTTGCCTAAGGCGCGAGAGTTCAAGCATTGGGTGACGAGCGAGGGACAGGAGTATTTCGTCAATGGGTTTATGTCTGGAAGATTCACTCTGAATTGATGATTAACAATGGACGATTGACAATTGACAATTGACGATTGACGATTGACAATTGATTGAAACAATTAAAAGCGACGAGGTCGCGTCAGTTAATTCTGATGCGACCTCGTAGTTGTTGTACATTGTACATTGTACATGCTTTTATTTGCTGATATACTTCTTGCCGTTCTTTATCACCATGCCCTTGTATGAGCTGCTGACGCGTTGACCGCTGATGTTGCGGATAACGTTGTCGTAGGTGGCTGGGCGAGCGATGTGGATAGGGAGGATGCCGTCAGCGGCTTCGAGGGAAGATCCGTCGATGTATGACTTCTCATTCACGAAGAAGAGGGTGAGCTGCAAAGGCTTGGCAGCGATGGTCTTGGTGTATGAGTAGTTGTAAACGGTGTTGCCTGTGGTGGTGATGGTAGATTTCATGTTGAAGACACCGCCAGAGGTGTATTCTACTTCCATATCGACGAGGGACCCTGCCATGTCGGTCTTGAAGGTGTCCCAGTTGAAGTTGCTGGTGCATCCTGTGTTAGAACCAGAGGTGTTGTCCCAGTTGTCGCAGCGGAGACCGAAGTACTCGGTGTAGCCAGAGGCGCCGTGGGTGGTGCTGGCTCCGTAGAGGCACCAGTTGTCATAGTTCTGAGCCTTGTCGGAATAGTTGTAGAAGCGGAACTTCATCTTCTCTCCGGCATTGATGACGTAGCTATCCTTCGAGAAGTTAGACCACCATCCTGCGGTGAGATTCTTCGAGGTGGATACAGGGTAATATGTTGGGACAGTGGCTATAGTGCCAGCATCCACGGTGATGTTGTATTGCTTGGAATATACATAACCGTCCTTCTCGATGTTCATCGTCATGGTGACAGCGCCGTTGCCCTTTACGATACCCTTGGAGGTCATTATGCTCTCATCGCTTGATGTCCACGAAATCTTGGCACCGAGGAGGCCAGCAGGGAAGGTGACATCCTTCTTAACGGTACCGCCATTGATGAATGGAGCGGAGGTTCTGTCGTAGGTGTATTTGATGGCAGCCTTGGCATCAGCCTTCACAGCCCATACGTTCTGCTGACGGGTGAAGGTCTTCTGGCCGATGGTGATGCTGCCGCTTGATGAAGAGCATGCAGAGATGCAGAGAGCCTTGATGTTGGAATAGTCGATGGTCTGGCGCACGAGAACACCTTTATATACTACGCCTGCGATGGTGAGGGAGATGAAGTCGGTGCCTGCGGTGCGAGTCCATGTGCCTGTAGCGCTGCCTGTGATTTTACCATCGGCGGTGAGCTCGATGTCAACAGGCTTCTCGTAGGCGAGGTTTTTCGTATCCTGGTTGTACTCATGGCGCATGAACTGATAGTTGCCGGCAATCTCAGAGTCGTCGATGGATGCCTTAGTGGCGATGTCGTCATTCGTTATTGTCTCGCCAGAGAACTCGAAAGGCGCTGCCATAATCCATCCATCCTGATTGAGGAAGAGCTGATGAACGCGCACCTCGTGGCCCTCATGACCAATGGTGGAGCGAGTGTGATAAACGACGAATGAGCGACCGAGATGGTCTGTCATGGCAGAGTTGTGTCCCTGGGCAATCTCAGCGTGAGGCATGAGCTGCCATTTGTATCCACCCATGAGGAGCATACCGCGACCATCATTGGCACTCGCGCTGTAGTTCATTCTGTAGGCATTGTAGATGGCAGAGGTGCCGTATGGGTCCTTGTATGGTCCGTCAGGCTTCTCGGAACGGAAGATACGCATCTGATAGCCACCAGTTGTCTCCAGTCCGCCATAGCTCATGAAGAGATAGTAGTACTTGCCAATCTTCTCTATATAGCTTGCCTCGCCGGAAGAATAGTAGCCTCCAGCAATCTTCTTGCCGAAATACTCATCGGAAGTGGCAGCGCTGCCCGAGCCTGTGTTAGGGAACTTATACTCATAGTCGCGAAGACCGTTTTCCTTATTGAGGCGAAGCATGAAGATACCACCAGACCATGAGCCGTAGGACATCCAGAGATTGTCCTCCTCATCATAGAAGACGCAAGGGTCGATACAGTTAGGCCATGTGTTACCGTAGTTGCCACTTGGGGCATATTTCGATGGAAGCGAAGTGCGACCTGTAGCAATGGCGAAGTCGGTCTGCTTCCAGTCAGCAGTCTTTGTGAAGCCAACGTGGTCCCATTTGCCTGCGAAGCCAGAGAAAACTACAGGACCCTGATACATCCAAGGACCCTCAGGCTTATCGGAAGTGAGGCAGACGATGACGGAGCACCAGTCGGGACTGTTGATGCTCATATACATGCACCATTTCTTCATCGTCTTGTTCCAGATGACGTCAGCAGCCCACTGGTTGCCCCTGATAGTGGCATCGCTGCGCTGCCAGTCGTGGGCATTGAAATTGCCGAAATCAACTTCCTCACCGTTGCAGTTCTTCACCTTCGTTACGGCGTGAGTGTCGTAGGCTTTGGCATAGTTGACGCGCTGACCGCTAAGGTTGCAGAAGAGGGAGCTTGTTGCCGTGGTGGAATTCTCGTAAGCACCCCATGTGGTCCACTGCTGATAGTTCTTTGCAGCAGTAGTCTTGCCATGTCCGAGATGTGAGCCATAGATATAATATACGGGACTGGCAGGATTGGAGATAGAGTCGATGAAGATGGAAGGGTCATGGCAGAGATTACCCTGACGGGTGATGCTCTTGAGTGTGTATGCACTTTTAAGGTCTGTGTCGGTGAGAGGTGTCTGTGCAAGCATCGTGAGGGATGAGAGACAGAGAATGGAGCATAGTAATGATTTCAGCATAGTTGAGTTATTAGTATCTTGGTGTAGTTATAATTGGTGGCAAAGTTATTACTTTTTTTTGATACTGACAATTCTTTTAACAAAAAAACGTCTTTTTCTTTGTCGGCAGACTTTTTTTTATTATTTTTGCAATCGCAAGTACTATGCTATGATAATGAAATAAACTGAATATTTAATTAAAACCTAACTGATGAAAAAGAAAATGCTTCTTGCATCGTTGGCTCTGGCTGCCTCTATGGGCTCTTTCGCGCAGACCAATGAGATGATTATTCAGGCAAAAAAGCCTGGTGCTCCAATCCAGAACACTATGTATGGTATATTCTTTGAGGATATCAACTATGCTGCTGACGGTGGACTGTATGCTGAGATGGTGATGAACCGCTCTTTTGAATTTCCTAACAACTTCGCAGGATGGGATATCTCAGGAAAAGTGAGCCTGCAGAATGATGGCCCTTTCGATAAGAATCCTCACTATGTGCGCCTCGCTCCTTCGGGACATGCTCATAAGCATACGATGATTGAGAACAGCGGTTTCATGGGTATGGGCGTGAAGAAGGATGCAGAATATCGCTTCTCCGTATGGGCTCGCTGTCCACAAGGCGGCAGTTCGAAGATATATGTTGACCTCGTGGAGAACGCAACGATGCAGGATGACCAGAAGATTGGCAATGGTGGCATCGACGTTTCCGGTAAGGAATGGAAGAAGTATCAGGTGGTTATCAAGGCTCGCAAGACTCTCGACAAGGCTCATCTCCGCGTGTGGGGTGACGCTAAGAACACTACCGATATAGAGCATGTATCGCTCTTCCCTGTAGATACATGGAAGGGTCGCGAGAATGGTATGCGTAAGGACCTCGCTCAGGCTCTCAACGATATGAAGCCTGGCATCTTCCGTTTCCCTGGTGGATGTATCGTGGAGGGTACTGACCTTGAGAGCCGTTATCAGTGGAAGAACAGCGTAGGTCCTGTGGAGAATCGTCCTCTCAACGAGAATCGCTGGCACTATACCTTCACTCATCGCTATTTCCCTAACTATTATCAGTCGTATGGTCTTGGATTCTTCGAGTATTTCCAGCTCTGTGAAGACTTCGGCTGTGAGGCTCTGCCTGTAATCTCTTGCGGTCTTGCTTGCCAGTTCCAGAATGAGATAAAGGATGAGGCACACGTGCATGTGGCTCTCGACGACCTCGACCCATATATCCAGGATGCTCTCGACCTCATCGAGTTTGCTAATGGTGACGTAACGACAAAGTGGGGTAAGGTGCGTGCTGACATGGGCCATCCAGCTCCTTTCAACCTCAAGTTCCTCGGCGTAGGCAATGAGCAGTGGGACTATAAGGATAATCCTGCATTCACAGCGCGTCTGAAGAAGTTCATGGATGTATTGAAGAAGCAGCATCCAGAGATTAAGTATATCGGCACAACAGGTCCTGACTCAGAGGGCGAGAAGTTTGATATCCTCCAGCCAAAGATGAAGGAGCTGAAGGTTGACCTCTACGATGAGCACTTCTATCGTCCAGAGTCATGGTTCCTCGATGCTAAGAATCGTCATCGCTATGATAACTATGACCGTAAGGGTCCAAAGATTTTCGCTGGTGAGTATGCTTGCCACGGAAAGGGAAAGAAGTGGAATCACTTCAACGCAGCTCTCCTTGAGGCTGCCTTCATGACTGGCTATGAGCGTAATGCTGACATCGTTCACATGGCTACATACGCTCCTCTCTTCGCTCACGTAGAGGGATGGCAGTGGCGTCCTGATGCTATCTGGTTTGACAATCTCCGTTCATTCAAGTCTTGCTCATACTATGTGCAGTCGCTCTATGCTCACTATAAGGGCACAAATGTTCTTCCTCTCACTATGAACAAGAAGGTTGTGGCTGGCGATGAGGACCAGAACGGTCTCTTCGCTACTGCTTGTATCGACAAGACAACGGGTGAGTATATCGTGAAGATCGCGAATATCAGCAACTCTGCACAGCCTGTGAAGCTCAACCTCAAGGGCATCAAGGGTCTCACCTCGGGTAAGGTTATCACTCTCCACTCTGATAAGCCTACAGCAGAGAACACTCTCGACAACCCTACAGCCATCGTTCCTCAGGAGAAGGCTATCGAGGTTAGCGGCACTGTTCTCGATACAGAGGTGCCAGCACAGACCTTCGCTGTGTATGTGTTGAAGTAAGAAATATATGAATACGAAAAGGGGTCGTGTCAAAAGTAACTGGCACGACCTCTTTTTGGTTTTATACGTCATATATCTTTGAAGGGGCACATTTTTAGGCTGCTATCCTAAAATTGCGATTTTTAGCTTCGAGGCGCGTTATATGAGGTCTATTAGG
>JAZQQH010000070.1:0-10569 GCA_045628985.1 Bacteroidales bacterium
AGGCCAGATGTTTGCCGCCGGCTTCCTTCAGATTCCATCTCGCGATGGACACCCTTGCCTTAGGCTATGTGATTCCCGCTATTAGGGCTCACTCGGGACTTGCACCCGTTAGACAATGCTCGTGCCGAGCGTACAATAAAAACACCACCTCACGTGGAGATGGTGCTATATGGAAGACTTGCTACACGCGTAGCAAATAATATTTATCCTTTAATATTTATTATTTTGCGCTGACTTAGATCAGCGCAATACCTGCCTCATGGCACTTCTTGCGCATATCCTCTGGCCAGATGCTCGACTGGGTCTCACCGATGTGAGCCTTGTGGAGGAGCACCATACAGAGGCGGCTCTGGCCGATACCACCACCGATAGAGAGTGGGAGCTCGCCTTCGAGGAGGCGCTTGTGGAAGTAGAGCTGTACGCGGTCTTCCTTGCCAGTGAGCTTGAGCTGATGGAGGAGTGCTTCAGGATCGACACGGATACCCATAGAAGAGAGCTCCATGGCGCGATCGAGCACAGGATACCAGACGAGGAGGTCGCCGTTGAGACCGAGGAAGCCTTCCTCATTAGGAGTGGTCCAGTCATCATAGTCAGGAGCGCGGAGATCATGCTCCTTGCCGTCGCCGAGCTTGCCACCGATGCCCATGATGAAGACAGCGCCATGCTTCTTACAGATGGCGTCCTCACGCTGCTTAGGAGTCATGTCAGGATACATCTGACGGAGCTGCTCAGCGTGGATGAAGAAGATGTCCTCTGGGAGGAATGGCTTGATGGTAGGATAAGTCTCGCAGATATAGAACTCAGTGCGGAGGATGGCACTGTAGATCTTGCGCACGATCTTCTTAAGGAAGGCGATGTTACGGTCACCCTTGACCATGACGCGCTCCCAGTCCCACTGATCCACATAGAGCGAGTGCACGTTGTCGAGCTCCTCGTCAGCGCGGATAGCGTTCATATCGGTGACGATACCGAAACCTGGATCTATCTCATATTCGGCCAAAGTATTACGCTTCCACTTGGCCAAAGAATGTACAACTTCAGCACGTGCCTCGTCCATATCCTTGATAGGGAAATTGACGGCACGCTCTACACCGTTCAGGTCATCATTCATACCCAAACCACGCAACACAAACAAAGGAGCAGTTACACGACGAAGGCGGAGCTCGGTACTCAAGCTCTGCAAAAAGAAGTCCTTGATTTTCTTGATTGCCTGCTCGGTCTGCTTCAGGTCGAGGGCGCAATGATAATCCTGAGGGATGATTAATTGACTCATTATGGTTGTCTATTTGTTCTATTCAACGCTGCAAAGTTACACAAAAATTGCAATATTGGCAAACATTTGCAAGGAAAATTGCAATTTTAGGCGCAAAAATCATAAAATTGGGGTCAAAAACCTATCAATCCACCATCCTTTGCGTCGAAAACCGAGAGAAAAGTTCTCTTTGTAGTATGGAATGGAGAAAGTGTCGCACTGCAGCTTGTCCTCTTCGAAGATCTGATTGAGTTCCTGGGTGACCTGAGGGCTGAAGATAAACGACGAAGCCTCATAATCCCACTTGAGCGAGCGGCTGTTGAGGTTGGCCGAACCTACCATCGAGACTTGTCCGTCGATCATCATGATCTTGCTGTGGTGGAACTTGCCTTTATATAAATAAATGTGTGCGCCATGCTTGAGGAGGCGCTTGGCGAAGTGGTAGTTGCCGTAGGATAGCATCGGGGAGTCGCCGACCTTCGAAAACAAAAACTCCATGTGGACACCACGATCGAGGGCGCGTATGATGGCCTGGCGGACGGTGTGGGTAGGGAGCAGGTAGGGGGAGACGAGGCGGATGGTGTCTCGAGCGGCGTCGAGAGCGGCGATGATGGCGTTGCGGGTCTCGGCTTGCTTGCGATAGCCGCCATTATGCACCCTTTCAAAATAAACCACAGACCCACCCCGGCCCTCCCTTAAAGGGAGGGAGGTGCTCCCCTCACGCGTAGATGGGGACACCCTCCCTTTAAGGGAGGGCTGGGGTGGGTCTGTGAGGTAGGTGTAGTCCCCAGTGCCACCACTTGCACTATATTGGTTGTGGAAGAGTTTGGCCAGGCCCTCTACTGCTGGTCCTGTGATACGTGCATGCGTATCTCTCCATCCACCGAACGATGGCTTGCCGACGATGTAGTAGTCGGCGATATTGAGGCCACCGATGTAGCCGATGGAGTCATCGATATTGACGATCTTGCGATGGTCGCGGCAGACGTGGTTGAACCAGAGGATTTTGTAGCGATCGAACATCTGGAAGTCGACGCCGAGACGTGCCAGGGAGTCAGCGTATTCTGGTCGGCTCATGCCGTAGTGGCGCTCACGGTCTTTATAGTAGTCGGTCACTACGCGCACGTCACAGCCACGCTGAGCGGCTTGCACGAGGTGATCCATGACCAGGGTGCCGATGCTGTCGTTGGCAAAGATGAAGTACTCGATCCAGACGCGGCGCTTGGCGTTGTCAATGTCGTTGATCAAGGCTTCGAACTTGTCGTGACCATTGGTGTAGATGGTCACGCCAGTGGTGGGATAAGCGATGAGACCCTCCCCTCTCAGATAGCGCATGAGCGTACTGTCAGCACGCTCCTCTCCCATCAGGAAATGGGATGAAAGGAGGAATGCTATAAGTAGAAGGAGATGTCTCATATAATTATAATTCACTGCGTGGTGCTGAAAAACTATATGGTCCTACGACCACGCTGAAAACAGATAAAAACTATAAAAACGTATTTATAATATTTATTGTATTTATCGTATTTCAGCACCGCGCTAGCGAGAAAAACTCAATTATTGTTTTTATAGTTTTTATTCGTTTTTATAGTTTTTCAGCACCGCGCTAGCGAGAAAAAATTATTCTTTGTAATACACTCTCTTCACGCGTACAGAGACGGTCGAGAGCACCTCATAGTTGATGGTGCCGAGCTTCTGCGCCATCTCCTGCAGCGGCAGCTGAGTGCCGAAGATCTCCACGCTATCGCCTTCCTTGACGTCCGGACAGTCAGTGATATCGAGGAATGTGACGTCCATGCAGACATTGCCGAGCGTCGGACAGCGATGGCCATTGACCATCATGCAGAAGTTGCCATTGCCCAGTCGGCGGTCATAGCCATCGGCGTAACCGATCGGGATCATGGCGATGCGCGTGTTGCGATACAGCTTGCCATTGCGCATGTATCCGACGGTCTCGGTGGCAGGGATGTCCTTGATCTGGAGGATGGTACTCTTGAGCGATGCCACAGTCATGAGCGACATATTGACAGGAGCTGCCTCGAAGCCATAGAGGCCGATGCCAAGGCGACACATCTCCATCTGATACTCAGGGAATACTTCGATACCAGCGCTGTTGCAGATATGACGGAGGATGCGGTGCGGGAAGGCCTTGCGGATCTTGTCGGCGCAATAGTCGAAGCGACGCTTCTGCTCGTGGACGAATTCACGCTGCATAGGATCGTCGGCCGTAGCGAAGTGGCTGAAGACGCTGCGGACGGTAATAGCCGTCTGGTGCGTGAGACGATTGAGGAGATCGTCGATCTCGTCTGGCTGGAAGCCGAGTCGGTGCATACCAGAGTCGATCTTGATGTGCACAGGATAGCAGGTCACACCCATGCGACGTGTCTCCTTGATGAAGGCGTCGAGGAGGCGGAAGGAATAGATCTCTGGTTCGAGGCGGTTGTCGATGATGGTGCGGAAGGCGGTCATCTCAGGGTTCATCACCATGATAGGGATGCGGATGCCCTGACGACGCAACTCAGCGCCTTCGTCGGCCACAGCCACGGCCAGATAGTCGACGTTCTGATCCTGCAGCGTCTTGGCCAGCTCGTAGCTGCCGGTGCCATAACCGAAGGCTTTGACCATGCAGGTCAACTTGGTATCCGGATTGAGGTGGCTGCGATATTGGTTGAGATTGTGCACGATGGCATCGAGATCGACCTCCAGGATGGTCTCATGACGACGGAGCTGCATCTGGTCACTGATACGCTCGAACTGGAAGCTTCGCGCGCCTTTGAGGAGGATCAATTCGTTCTGGAAACGGGTGATCTCGTCGCTCTCCAGGAACTCCTCGGTGGTGGCGTAGAAGTCGGTGATCATGCGACAACCTTCGTTATTAAGCTCCTCGAGCAACTGGTGGCTGGTGTTGAGCCAACGCTGGCCGATGAGGATGATCTTATAGAGGCCGTAGAGGCGACAGAGCTGTGCGATCTTGCGGCAACGGTGCTGATCGTCGAGCTGCGCCTGCTGGATGTCGCTGAGGATAAGGCTGCACTTCATGGCCTTCGACGAGCGACGCTTCTGGAACTCCAGCGCGGTCTCAAGCGAGGTGATGTCGTTGCTATAGACGTCGTTGATGAGGAGACAGCTGCGCTTGCCTTCCATCACTTCGAGTCGCATGGCGAGCGAGGTGAGCTGTGGCATGCGCTGTGCGATCTCGTCAGGACTGATGCCGAGGTAGAGCATCAAGGCGAGACACTGCATGGCGTTCTCGAACGAGGCGTCATCGGTCATCGGGATGGTGAACTGGCCATCGAAGCCGAGGAAGAGGTAGCGGACGGTGGTGGAGGTCTCGTCACGATCGACGTGGAGGACTTCGATCTGCGCGTCCTTATGACGACGTGTCCAGGCCATGCTACGCGCTCCTACGCCAGCGATCTCCAGTGCATCCTGGATGCCAGGGATGTCGGCGTTGTAGATGATGATGTCGCTGTCCTTGAAGAGCTTGAGCTTCTCGAGGAGCTTCTGTTGCTCTGACTCGAAGCCTGCAGCGTGAGCGGTACCGATGTTGGTCAGGATGCCGATGGTAGGCTTGATGACGGTCTGCAGACGCTCCATCTCGCCTGGCTGGCTGATGCCGGCTTCGAAGATGGCGAGGTCGTACTGCTTGTCGAGCTGCCAGACAGACAGCGGGACACCTACCTGGCTGTTGTAGCTGCGAGGTGAGCGTACGATGTGACGCGATGGAGAGAGCAACTGGTAGAGCCACTCCTTGACGATGGTCTTGCCGTTGGAACCGGTGATACCTACGACAGGGATGTCGGTAAACTGAGCGCGGTGATGAGCAGAGAGCTTCTGCAAGGCGGCCATCACGTCCTTGACGACTAGGAACCAGGCCTCTGGACAGGTGTTGCGGAACTCATCGTTGGATTTAGAAACAACAAATGCTCTCACACCCTGCTGATAGAGCTGAGAGACATATTTGTGACCATCGCCTTTCTGTGTCTTGATGGCAAAGAAAAGCGTCTGGTCAGCAAAAGTAAGACTGCGGCTGTCTGTCAGCAACAGAGAGACCTGTGGCTGCGTATTGGCCGTTGCCATGTGGTTGCCCTTGAGGGGGCAACTCAGGATCTTGGCAATTTGACTAAGGTTGTACATTTCTTTATTTACTCTGTACGAAGTCGATCCATATTGGCCTTTGCGACCTGCTGCTTAGCATAATCGAGCGTGATATGGAGCTTTTTATCCTTGGATGACGGCATGTTGAACATCGCATCCATCATGATATTTTCTGCAATGCCACGAAGGCCACGGGCTCCGAGTTTGAAGTCCATAGCGATCTGCACGATATAGTCATAGACTTCCTCATCGAACGTGAGCTTGATGCCATCCATGTCGAACAGCTTCTGATACTGCTTGGTGATGGCGTTCTTTGGTTCGGTAAGGATACGGCGGAGCGCAAGTCCATCGAGCGGATCGAGGTGTGTCAGGATCGGGAGACGACCGATGATCTCAGGGATAAGTCCGAATGACTTGAGGTCGGCTGGCGTGATGTACTGCAGGAGGTTGTTACGGTCGACGTCTTTGCGCGATGCATCGGTGATGAAGCCGACGCTGCGGGTGTTGAGACGATTGCCGATCTTCTGCTCGATGCCATCGAAGGCGCCACCACAGATGAAGAGGATATTGCTGGTATCCACCTCGATCATCTTCTGCTCAGGGTGCTTACGGCCACCATTTGGCGGTACGTTGACCTTAGAGCCTTCGAGGAGTTTGAGGAGACCTTGCTGCACGCCTTCGCCACTCACGTCGCGAGTAATCGAAGGATTGTCTCCCTTACGTGCGATCTTATCGATTTCATCTATGAAAACGATACCTCTCTCAGCCTTAGCAACGTCATAGTCGCAGGCCATGAGGAGGCGGGTCAGGATACTCTCGATATCCTCACCTACGTAACCTGCCTCAGTGAGGACGGTAGCGTCGACGATGGCGAATGGCACTTCGAGCATCTTAGCGATGGTCTTGGCCAGGAGGGTCTTGCCCGTACCTGTGCGACCGACCATGATGATGTTGCTCTTCTCGATCTCTACCTCGTCCTTGCTCTTTGGCTGGAGGAGGCGCTTATAGTGGTTGTAGACGGCTACACAGAGGTTGCGCTTGGCTTCGTCCTGACCGATGACATAGCCATCGAGGAATTCCTTGATCTGCTGTGGCTTTGGCAGGTTCTTGAACTGGAGGTTGCTGGCAGACTCTGCGGCCTGCTTCTTGAATGCATCATCGACGATGAGCTTGGCCTGCTCTGCACACTCGTCGCAGATAAAGCCATCGACACCAGAGATGAGCAAGCGAACCTCGCTACGGCCACGGCCGCAGAAGCTGCATCTATCTTCGTTTCTTTTTGCCATATTTTTAGTTTAGAGATTAGAGTTTAGGGTTTAGAGTAGTGGAGTAGTTTTAAGTATAAAAAGTAAGAAAGCAAGACACAAACTTACTTTTCAACTTTATAACTACTCTCCACTCTAAACTCTCCACTCTAAACTTTATTTACTACGGGTGAAGATCTTATCGATCATGCCATACTCCAGCGCCTCCTGTGAGGTGAGATAGTGGTCACGGTCACAGTCAGCCTCAATCTTCTCGTATGGCTGGCCAGAACACTCGCTGAGGATGGTGTAGAGCTCCTTCTTGAGCTTCTTGATCTCGTTGACAGCAATCTCCATATCGCTGGCCTGACCCTGAGTGCCACCGAGTGGCTGGTGGATCATGACGCGGCTGTGAGGCAATGCGAAGCGCTTGCCCTTAGCACCTGCAGCGAGGAGCACAGAAGCCATAGAGGCAGCCATGCCGGTGACGACGGTGCTGACGTCGCAAGAGATATAGTTCATGGTGTCGTAGATAGCGAGACCACCACTGACAATGCCACCAGGAGAGTTGAGATACATGGTCACGTCCTTATCAGCGTCGGTGCTGGCAAGGAAGAGAAGCTGGGCCTGTACGACGTTGGCGCTATACTCATCGATCTCGGTGCCGAGGAAGATGATACGATCCATCATCAGGCGGCTGAAGACATCCATCTGAGCTACGTTGAGCTGACGCTCCTCGATGATCGATGGGTTGATATACGAAGCACGTGGCTGCATGGTGCTGCTGGTGAACTTCATATAGTCATCAAGCATGTTGCCGTTAAGGCCTACATGCTTGGTTGCAAACTTATAGAATTCGTTGTTCATTCTAAATAATAGGTTGTTGGGTTCACTGCGTGGTGCTGAAATACCATAAAAATTATAAATACGATAAATACTTTCTTTTCGCTGCGCGGTGCTGAAAAACTATAAAAACAGATAAAAACTATAAAAACGTATTTATAATATTTTTATTGTATTTATCGTATTTCAGCACCGCGCTAGCGAAAAAACCTAAAATATTGTTTTTATAGTTTTTACTCGTTTTTATAGTTTTTCAGCACCGCGCAGCGTATTATAAGGATTACTTGAAGTTAGCTGCGATCTTATCGCACACCTCCTTCATCTCTTCAGGAGTGAGCTTCAGATGCTCCTTCTTGAAGTCCATATCGCCTTCCTGCTGCATAGGAATGACGTGGATGTGAGCGTGAGGAACTTCGAGGCCCATGACGGTGATACCTACCTTTACGCATGGGATGGCAGCCTTGACAGCTGCAGCCACACGCTTGGTGAAGAGCATGTGAGCTGCGAGGAGCTCATCGTCCTCATCGAAGATATAGTCGATCTCCTGCTTAGGAATGACCAGGGTATGGCCTTTGGCTACAGGATTGATATCGAGGAATGCATAGAACTTATCGTCCTCTGCTACTTTGTAGCTGGGAATCTCACCGGCTACGATGCGGGAAAAAATGGTCATAATATGATAAATTACAATTTACGAATTACAAATTACGGGGAGTTGGCGAAATTACATCATACGGGTACTTTGTAGCAAACGTAATTTGTAATCAGTAATTTGTAATTCGAATTTTGGAAATCAGAGACTGATTTCCAAAACTTCGAGCTCCTGCACACCTGCAGGCACCTTAACACTCACTACGTCACCTACGGCATGGCCGAGGAGCGCCTTAGCGATAGGGGTAGCTACGCTGATCTTACCCTCACGGAAGTTAGCCTCGCTCTCAGAGACGATGGTGTAGGTCACTTCCTTGTTCATCTTCTTATTGAGCAGGCGAACCTTGTTCATGATCTGGATCTTATCGCAAGAGAGCTTGCTGGCATCGATGATACGAGCATTGGCCACCTGATCCTTGAGCTGAGCGATGCGAGCCTCAAGCTTACCCTGATTCTCCTTTGCTGCATCGTACTCAGCGTTCTCGCTGAGGTCACCCTTGTCACGAGCCTCTGCAATGGCTGCAGATGCCTTAGGACGTTCCACACTCTCCAAATACTGAATCTCTTCGAGGATCTTCTTGTAACCCTCTTCTGACATGTAACTAGCTGCCATAGTGTTTTTCTTTATTTTGTTTTTTAATTAATACTTTTTTCTTAGAAGTTATAAGGAAGTTAACAGAAGTAGATAGAAGTTATAAGGACAAATGTTTATTTTGGGAAAGACTTCCGGACAATCCAATGGTATCGTCCTTATTACTTCCCTATCACTTCCTTATCACTTCTCTATTACTTCCCTATGTTTTCTAAAGATGTAAAAAAATCACATAGCGCAGAGCGCAATTGCCCTGCGTTATGTCGGTTATTCCTAAAACTCAAGTCTGTATCAGAGTACCTTCGCTACTGCTGCTTCGAGCTTAGCGTCATCCTCTACTCGCTCGATGACACCACCATCGCGACCCATGACGAAGACGGTAGGGATGGCTGTGACGTTGTAGAGAGCTGCTGCAGCGCTGTACTGGAGCATGCCGTTCTGATCGAGCAGGATGTCACGGTCACGAACGACGGTCCAAGGGAGGTTGTTGGCACTCACCTTCCAGAAGTTCACATCGAAGTCGAGGCAGACCTGATAGATCTTGAGGCCACGGTCCTTATATCGGTCATAGACCTTGCTAAGAACCATATTGTGAGCCACTGACATATCGTAGTAGAAGGCGGTGAAGTCGACGAGAACGACGTCTCCCTTGCCATTGATATCTGAGAGCGATACGAGCTTATCCTGCTTATCGATGAGTGTAAGGTCGACGAAGTTGGCTTCCTTGACGACGTTCTGCATCAGCGAGTCGGCAGCCTGCTGGTTGTCACGAGCCTGACGGAGGATGACCTGTCCCTGGATAGCCTGCTGCTCAAGGAACGCCGTACGCTGTGAGTTTGGATAAACCATGTACCAGAGGTTGGCCACAGCACCGAAAGCGCGATTGTCCTTAGCATCGATCGGATCGAAGATGGTCATGCCAGAAACGGTCTCGAACAGGAGGTAGTAGCTGACAGGCGAAGCAGGATCCTTGAAGATATAGTCATTGAGCACCTGCTGCTTATAGTCGCTTACGAGCTGCTGGACGGTCTGTCCGAACTCAAGCTTGCTCACCTTGCCACTCTGACGGTCGGCAGTGAGGTTATAGAGCTGACGACGGAGGGTGCCACCTACGTTGACTGCCTGCTTAAGAAGGCTGTTAAGGCTATCCTCAACGATATAGTTCGTACCGAACTTATCCTTGTTGGCAATGATGCTGATAGGGGTCTGCAGCGTATCGCTGATCACTGGAATGGTCTGGCCATTGAGCACGAGGCAGAAAAAGTCAGGACCACCTTCCTCTACAGTTGGCTTGAAGCTGAACTTACCGTCTTCACCGAGGGTCAATGTATCGACCATCACTGGATTGGTGCCTGAGAGGTGCATCAAGGTAAGCTTCTCACCTTTTGCGTCGCTGATAGTACCTTTGATGGAAACAGTTCCCTTATCATTAGTACAACTACATATCAGCGACAAGGTAATTGCCGCCAATAAAATAAACAATGTATTTCTTCTCATCTGTTTGTTAATAAAATGCTATTCTGTGATTTTAGCGGCGCAAATATAGAACATTTCATCGGAAAAAACAAGTAAAAGGTTTTATTTTTTTGTTTTTTTGCACTTTTTCCTCTTTTTATTTGATTATATAATAAAATATGAGTAACTTTGCGCAGTTTTATTAGCACCTTTCAAAGGCGACACGCCAAGATGGCCGAGTGGCGTCTTGGAATTAAGACGAATATACAACAATACGAGATATAAGAAGTTTTTTTATGGTAAACAATTTGGTTAATCCAATCAAGAAGACCATTACCCTGAGCGATGGACGTACCATCACTCTTGAGACGGGTAAGGTAGCGAAGCAGGCAGATGGTGCCGTAGAGCTTCGCATGGGTGGCACGATGTTGCTC
>JAZQQH010000071.1:0-23463 GCA_045628985.1 Bacteroidales bacterium
CAGATTTTCTTTGACAATCTGTTATTTTCCTCAGATTTTTTTCAAGTTTTTCAAAGATCATATGCCAGCCTCCTGCGAAGGGAGGCTTAGGCTGTTATATTAACTACACTCGCATAAATCGGGTGTGGGAAACTTTAGTTAATAAAAAAAGTAGAATTTGATGTAGTTTTCTGCCGACTCTTTGCGACTAAGAGGTAAAAACATCAATAAAAATGATAAAATGGATTCAAAGGAACAGGAATATACGCGCCTGATCAAGGAATATAAGGAGACGATCTATACCGTCTGCCTGATGAATTCTGCCGATCAGGATGAGGCCAAGGATCTGATGCAGGAAGCGCTGATCCAGCTGTGGAGGTCGTTCGGAACCTTCCGTGGCGAGAGTGACGTGCGTACGTGGATCTATCGTATCTGCATGAACGCCAGCATCTCTTTTATGCGCAAAGAGGAGAAGCATAAGGATTCGCTTCACATCGAGGTAAGCGACCTGCTGACGATGGATGACGATGACAGTCGTCAGATCCAGGCGTTGCACGATCGGATCCATCGCCTGAAATTTATGGACAGAGCCATCGTCCTGCTATGGATGGAGGATCTGTCGTACGAAGAGATCGGCGAGATCATCGGCCTTACTGCCAAGAATGTAGGTGTGCGACTGGTGAGAATCAAGGAGCAGTTGCGCGAAATGTCGAACCCTAAACAATGAAAACTATGGAGACCAAAGATAGAAACGATGAGCTGATGGAGCTGAAGAGCCAGATGGAGCTCCTGAAGAAACAACTGCATAAGAGTGAGATCGTCGGCGAGGAACAGATTGCAGAGATCTCGAAGACCTTCGAACCTAAACATCGTAAGCGTAATGTCATGTTGGGAGCTCTTCTCGGTCTGATAATCTGTGGCAATTCACTCTATCGTATCATCTTTAGATTCGATAAAGAACCTTGGTGGTCAATTTGTATCGGCGTTCCTATGGTTCTGATCATGATGTTTATGTATGCCTACATGAATGCTGGCAACAGCTTTGAGATCAAGGATGATCGCCTCATATTGCGCGATATATTAAGAAGGAAGACGGCAGAGATTCCGATCGACAAGATCCGATTCATTGAGTTTATGGCCAATAAGAATCTGGGGGCTCGCATCATGTATAATAAGTTCGATGACTTCTATCTGAGCGATGTCAATTTTACGGAGATCGTACAGGCTATTTTGAGAATCAATCCTGATATCGAGATCCGCAGAGAGATGGCATAAGCCTTATCGTGTCAGCGAGAACGACAGCGTCATGCCGAAGTCACTGTTGACGGTAGGATAGCTGGTGGAGATGAGTGGCGTATTCATCTGACGATCGTAGTAGAGCTTGAACTGCAAAGCCTTGGAGAACTGATAGTCTGCCGAGAACTTGATGGTCCAGGCGGTGTTGCCAGAGGTGGCCTGTGAGAAGGCGTCATTGATCTTGCGGAGCAGCGCCATCTGCGACTTGTAGGTGACGTCGAGCTTCATGTTGAGATCATGCTTCACGTCCTTCTGCTTGCCACCAGGAAGGCCGATCTTGGTGTTGAAATCCGCAATCTTGTAGCCGGTGCCGAAGGTGAAGTTCTTTGAGACATTCTCGGTGATCTGAGCGCTTGACATAGAGAGGCTCACGGAGCGGATATGCGCGTATTCGCTCTTCAGGGTAAGACCATTGTTGAGTGTAGCGTTGAGGCCGAGGAGTGGCTGGAAACTCTCGTTGAGCGTGACGGTACCGATATCAAATTCTGACGATGGCATCGGACAGTCATTGGCCACGTCAAGGACGAAGCCAAGACCCTGCTCATTCTGCAGGAAGTTGGTGTAAGTCTGGTAGTTGCCGATGGCGTAGGTACAGTTGTAGGCGTGGTTCAACTGCAAGGTCTTGAACCACTTCGCAAGCTTCGGGAAGAGCTGCAACAATCCGTCGTAAGTCATACGCCAGTTCGGGAGGAGCTTCCACATCGACGGGATCGGATTAAGACTTACCGAATGTGCATCGCCACCTACGTATGCTGCAAAGAAGGCTGGCACGAGCACGTCGCTCGTATTGATACGCGAAGCTCCGAGATCCGGATTGTATGGCATGCCGGCCAGCATATCGCCCTTCTCGATGGTTCGCATGAAGCCACCGACAGGATACTTGCTACCCTCGTAGCGAGAGAGGAGACGCGCGTAGATGACCTCACGGTTAGCGAGGAACTCATCGAACACACGGCTCGAATAATTATCGCCAGGATCAGAGCCACCGAAGGTAGATCCGAGCGCGATGGTAGTCATCTGGAACGAACCGCTGCGAAGGATAGGAAGCTCTGGAGCCATGAACTGGTTCGATTCCTGTTCGTTGTGACGCCATGTGCCATTGACTGTGATCTTGAGACCCGTCCAAGGCTCGAGCGTAGCCGAATAGTTGAGATCCTTGGTGAGGTTATAGACGGCAGGAGAGGTCAGCGAGTCGTTCATGATGAGCCAGTGATTCTGCTGCGCCTTGCGTGTGAACGATTCTCCACCTTCGAAGCCGAAAGCAAAACCGAGGCCTGGCACGAGGCCATTGTCGCTATTGCTCTGACCGTAGAAATCTCCGATGTCCGACTGGAAATAAGGTAGATACGTGTCGCGCGTCTGCTTGTAGCCGATCTGTGCAGAGCGTACCATCATCAGGATACGCGAAGCTACCTGCATTCCTTTATACCAGCCTTCATCATCGTATGGCTTGTCGGCTTTGACCGTGATGCTGAGCTTCACGCTGTCTGCGCTCTGGAAGCTGATGGTGTTGGCATCGACCTTCTTAACTTTGAGAGGATAGACATGATCGTTATCAGCATTACGTGCGGTGATGATGAGGCGACGCGTATTAAGGCCATGGCGCAACGTGATGGTGCTGTCCTGACCATTGAGCGTGACCTCCTTCTTGAACTCACGCTGAGGCTTCTCTGCGCGATTCCTGCGATTGTTATTGTTCGATGCAGTGACGCGCCTGCTACGGAATTTATCATTGACCTTCTTGAGGAACTTCGACTTGTTATAGAGCGTCTCCAGATTGAAACGTCCGTCGAACTGCAGCTGCGAGTTGTTCTGGATGATGTTACCCGTGTTGGTATTCTCATCGATCCATGTGCCACGGTTCCACTGATAGTTAGCGTGGTACTTGGCCGACGCGGTGATCCAGTCGGTATAGCTGATCTTGTTGAGAGGGATGTTCCACGAAGCGTCGAATGTCTGGTTGTAGTCGACTGGTGTACCGAGCTTCCAGAGCTGTGTCCAGATCGTGTCGCGCCACTGTTCGTACTCGTCAGGATAGAGGTACTTGTTGACTGGTACGTCTGGCTCGTCGATACGCGAATTGGTGGCCGACTGGAAGTTGAGTCGGACAGACTTGGTCAAATCCCACGCAATGTTGGTCTGACGCAACATCGTGAAGGTCTTGGTGTAGCTGACAGGGATCGTATAATCTGACTCTACCGCCTCGATATTACGCAGTTGCTCCTCGAAGTAGGTTCGATTGACCTGCAGGCCGAACGATATGTTGTTTGGCAGCCAGTTGAGCTGCATGTCGTCCTTGAGCTTCTTGAATGGAGCCTTGCGGCTGTTGCTTATCGTAACTCGCTTATCCTTGTTTTTCTTCTTACTCGATGGGAAGAGCTTGAGCGGAGTGAAGTAAGGACTCCAGCTGTAGTTGATGGAACCACGGTAGTTGTCGTTATGTTCGTACTCCGTCGTCGGATTATGCGACTTCTGGTTGTTCTGGCTGTAGCTCATCGTCACGTTGGCCGGATCCCATGGCATAGAGTGCTTTGATTTCACGTCGAACTTCACGCCAGAGAGTGACATCGAGCGCGATTCACGGACGGTCTGTACCAACGCGCGGATCGAGTCCTTCTGGCGCTCAGAAGGATAGGTGTCGAGTGTCTCATCGACGGTGAGATCCTCGTTGTATGGATCGTACTTCGGCGTCTGCGCCTGCTTAGAGAGACTATAATATATAGGTGCAGTGAGCTTGAGCTGTGATGGCAACCATCGGCCAATATCGGTCTGACCAGAGACGGTGTACTCGTAGTTCGATTCGAGCGAACGATTAGCTGTCGACTGCTCCACGCTACCCCATCCGGTAGAAGTATAGCTGCCAGAGCCATTGAACGTAGCCAGATCACTGACACGCAAGGTAGCGTTGCCACGAGCGGCCCAACCACCACTCTCGTCCATGCCGTCGGTACGTAACTCATTGACCCATACGGTACCTGAGTGATCGGTACGGCCGACGTTGCGGACACCAATCATGATCACAGAGCAATCTCCCAACGAAGGATTACCTACGATGGTAAGTCGGTTCGAGCGATTATCTCCGTCGAAGATCGTGTATGGCAGGTTGAAGCTCACACCTTCCTGTCCCTGTTGCTTGAGCGTGTTTCGCTCGCGCTTGAGGGAGGTGAACTTCGAGAGCTTCACATTGATCATATTGTCCTCTGGCCAGACTTTCTGGCGGTCAGATGGCGAGTTGTTATTATAGGTATGAGCCGGCGTGAGATGTAGTGGCACCTCATACTCGTAGTAGTTGTCCTTGTAGTCGCTACCGATGCGCAGGAAGATGGCCAGGTCACCATCGTGCAACTGCGTCTCTTCGCCTTCGTTGGCATGAGCATGCGCAAAGAGCTGCAGGTTCTCATACTGGCGCAGGTCGAGGCCAGAGTTCTTATAGACGGCCAATGCATCGTGTGGCGAGAGATCCTTGATGCGGAGGCTCAACGCCTGCTCGTTCTGCTGCACGGAGTTAGTGCCAGGAGTGACGATACGCGAGATGCCAGGAGGCAAGACGTAGTTGACTGGCGTCGAGCCAGAATGCTCCTCGATGTTGACGGTGCTGGCCGTCAGTGACGCGTTGCTACTCTGCGAATAACCACGGTCGGAGAGGTCTCCTTTATACGATCGCCAGTCGGAGCGTACGAGGTCAAATGACGCCATACGGAGCACCTGATCGTTCTTCCAGCCAGTCATCAGCATGCGGAGGAAACGGATACTCTTGAAGTTGGTGATATGTCCGACGGCCTGATCTGGCTGGCGCAACGGGATGCGGAAGAGATACCACTTGACCTCACGTCGGTTACCGTCGCGTGTGGTGACTGTACGTGTACTGATGTCGGCCAGATAGCGGTTCTCTGCCAGGTTCATGTGTCCGCGCTCCAGCTCGATGTCGTACTCGAAGAAGCGCTCGTATTCGTTGAGCGTATTATCGGTGTTGATGTCCTCCACATCCGGCGTACTCTTATACGCGGTGCTGAAGGATTCTTCTGAGTCCGAAGAACTTGGCGAGTTCCCTTCGGTACCATTGATATACTTATATCGCTCCAGGATCGATGCTTCCTTCTCGTCCCACGCTCTGCCACGATAGTAACTGTAGTTATCGCCTGCAGGGTCATTGAGTGGAGAATGAGGATCGCCTTTCCACACGCTAATCACCTCAGGATCGACGCGACTCTGCAGCGTATCCACATAGTTCTTATAAGTCGCGAAATTCTGTTCGTCAGCCGTACTCAAACCATTGAGTCCGACATCCTGCATGGCGTGTGACGACGCGGAGTTATCGAAGGCGTAGACGGTGCTGGTGCGATTGCTCACACGTCCCCAGAGCGTCTCTTTCGTCGCTGAGAGATCGCCGTTGATGTCAATGCCATTCTCGAATGATTTGAAGCCATCCTTGAGAATATCCTCCGAGACTTCACCGAGCTGCAGTACGAGCTTGCCTTCGTTGTTCGGACGCCAGGTAGGATCACCTTCGATCTCGATAAACGGATCCATCAGCCAGAACTCGATATACTCATAGTTGGCAGACTCGAAGTTGGTTACGTCCAATGATCGCATCATGCCACCCCAGTTGCTCTCCGGGTCGATGAGCTGTCCGTCACGTCCGATACGGTTGGCGCTGACGTTATACGAACCACGCTGCGAAGGATAGTACGCCAGGTTCATGATGTCGAGGATACCAGTCTCGCCATACTCGAGTTCCTTATTCGGATAGATCTCGTCGAAGTTGATCTGTCGCACACGGTGGTCGCTCAGCTGCACCTTGTCGTTCTTGATGTGGCTCGGCGTGAGGTTGCTCGTCTGTGAGGTGAAGAGATTGTCGATGCGATACCATGCCATGTGTGCACGATGAGCGTTGTAGTCGGTCGTCATCTTACTGCCACCAACGTCCTGTCCCAGGATGCTGACTGGCGTACTTGCCAGCTGCCAGAGTGAAGCCACAGCGAGGTTCTTCGACGACTCAGAGCCTTCGAAGTCATCCAGATAGACCGAACCATTGCTGCCGATGTCACCGCTATGTCCTGCCAGCAGTTGTGCGAACTCACCTTCGATACTGAAGTTCGATGGCGCTGTCGCCTTAATCCAAGGGATGGTTCCCACGGCGTTGGTCAGCCACATGAAGTCACGGTTCCACTTGAAGTTGAAACCGTAGATGGTGTTGTTGATCGGGATCTCCGTCATCGCTACCTTGGTGGTCAATGGCGTCTCGTGCAGGTTGATGACCGATGCACCGAACTTAAGGTTCTTCGACCAGTCATACTGCAGGTCGAGACCCATCATCGTCTTGCGCTGCAAGGAGAACTCCGACTGATCTTCGAGGCTCACGCTCACGCTCGTACCACTATCGATGATACTCTGGTTGAGGATGCGGACGATACCCATCGTATAATCCACCGTATAATCCGAACCTTCTACGAGCGTCGTACCGCCAGCCGTGACGCGAACAGAACCACGTGCCACGTTCATCGCACCGAGGTTGATCTCCGAACCGCTGCTGGCGCTGTATTCACCCTTGATGCGGAACTTATTATGTTCGGCCACCTGCTCCGCCTCCGTGAGCGTCATGGCATAGAGCTCCGGATAGCAGTAGCGTTGCGCCTCAGGCGATCCCTTGCCGAAGACCTTCTCCAGGTGACTACCGAAAGGCTCGACGACTGGGAAGATGATACGGCCACCGTTGGCCTGTACGGTATAGCCTTCCACCCAGTCGAACTGGCCGTCGCTGTGGCGCTCCTGGTTCTGGTTGAGCTGGTCGAGGTTCATCACCTTGATCAATAGCTTTCCGTTGATCGGATTAGCGTTGATGTAGTTTGTGTACGTGCCCACGCTGTCGTTGAGATACTGGATCTGCATCGTGAAGTTTTCTTTCTGCAGGTTGCTCACACCCAGCGAGTAGATATTCTTCATCATCAGGTCCCATAGCTTGTTCTGCGGATCGCCTGTCGTACTCTTCAGCAGCTTCACATAGAGCGTACGTGACGTGTCTTCTGCATTGTCGCTGGCAAACTCACCCACCTGATACGTCTGTCCTCCCTTGGTGTACTGGAAGGCCACGGCCAACGAACAGTCGTCATCGATCTTGGTGCGAAGCGAGAGGTAGCCTAACGACTTATTGAGCGTATATTCAGAAGAGGAGAGGAGTCTGGCCGACTCGATCTTCTCGAATTCCCGTCCGCTCTTCATCTCCGCATCAAACGCCTCGATACCCGTCGTCGCATTCTCTATATGTCGCAGATCCTCGGCCTGATTGAGGCTCTGGTAGAGCGTGTTGGCACCATTGGCTGGCGACGCTCCCTCATTGCCTTTATAATATTTCTGCAACTGCAGATCATTGCGCGATCCTTCTCCGAGGTCGGTGAAGGCAAGGAGGTTACGTGCATTCTCGTAGCTGGAGCGCTTGTTGGTCATCCACACTTCGATGCGTGTGATCTCGATACCCGACGTGATCAGTGGCAGACGCGTCATGTTCTGGTCGTACGTGTCGTGGAAGAAGTGTCCGAGGAAGTAGTGTCGGTTCTCCTCATAGTCGGTAGGCGAGAGCTCGTAGTTACGTTTGGTCACACCGCCACGGCTGCTCACTGTCTTGCTGGTCGACTCCTGTTTGGCCAATAACGCCGTGATATTGAGCTTGCCGAACTTCAGCTGTGTCTTGACACCAAAGAGCGACGAGCCTCCATGGATGAGCGAGTTACCCGTCGTCATCGACACATTACCTGCCTCCATGTTCTGGATGATGTCGTCCTCCTCACCGGCAAAGGCCAGCTTCAGCTGCTGAGCGTCGAAGCTGAACGACGCGTTGGTATTATAGTTCAGGCCGAAGCTCATTTTCGAACCGATGTTGGCCTTCATGTTGAGCTGCACGTCCTCCTTGAAGTCGAATGTCCACTGGTCACGCGCCTGTTCAGAGAGCGTCGGATTGTCCACGAAGTTATGCTTCATACCCATGCTCAACGACGCCGATCCCTGTGTCTTGACACGGATGCCACCAGGGCCAAAGAGCTTCTCTGCAGGCCCCAGTGAGAACTGCATGTCCAGCAGGTCGAACTCCGGCTTACCTTCCTCTTCCTCCACCAGCTTGTGATACTGATCGAAGAAGTAGTTGGCGCGCTGCTGCTTCTCGGTATATTTGAGGTATTCCTGCTGCGTCATCGGGATGGCATAGCCGAGCTGCTTGTCACCGATCATGGTCTTCATCAGGTAGCGGTTATTGCGCCAGTCGTACTCAATGACGGTACGTATATTCTCCGGTGTTGGTTGCAAGGTACGACGCTCCACGGGAGCATCAGCACGTGCGATGCTTCCGAACATCAGCGCTCCCGTAAGGAGTGCCAAGAGCTTCGTTTTTCCTTTATTTATATGCATTTTTCGGACGAGGCAAAATATACCAAACTATTTAACGCGTGCGTATGCGTTTTATTGTTCGCACATTTAGTCAAAAAAAGGTTAAAATAGTGAGCGTCCGAAAAAAAGACAATCATTTGTTTTTTTGTTACAAAAATTATCGCTAACTTTGCCCCGGTAATAGTTCGATTATGAAGTGGCTCCGAGTCCTTGTCCTGTCATGCATCCAGTTGCTGGTGATCCTGTGCTGTAAGGCGCAGGCCTACTACACGCATCCCCTCGACGAGAGCGTCAAGACACTCCGCACCTTGGTCGATGGCGACTTCCAGCGTCTGCCAGTCATTGACAATACTGACAACAGCCACCTCGACATCAGCTTCGATGTCCTGGCCGATGAGGAACCCTACCTCGAGTATCGCGTGATTCACTGCGATGCACAATGGGAGGCCGACGATCTCTCCGAACTCGACTACCTCGACGGTTTCCTTCCCGTCAGGATCAATGAGGCTCAGCCGTCGTTCAATACTTTCACCCATTATTACCACTTCTCGGTCGGATTCCCTAACGATGACGTCCGCTTGCTGGTGAGTGGCAACTACGCCGTCGTCTTCAGCCATCAGGACGATCCTGACACACCGCTGGCCGTGGCTACTTTCAGCGTCAGCGAGCAGATGGCTTTCGTTGGAGGAGAGGTAAGTGCCAGCACCGACATTGACTACCGTCAGGAGCATCAGCAGCTCACGTTGCAATGCACGTGGAGTCAGCAGCAGTTGCCATACCTCGATCCTGCACATGACCTCAAGCTCGTGGTGACACAGAATCATCGCACAGACACTCGTCGCCTCCTTCCGCCTCCGTCTCGCATGGAGCCTGGCAAAGCGTTTTACGAGCACCTCCATCCGCTGATCTTCGAGGCTGGCAATACCTTCCGTCGCTTCGAGTTCACCGACGCTCGCTACGCCACTTTTGGCGTCGAACAGGTGACCTATCGCGCTCCAAACTACCACGTACGCTTAGTGACCGATCAGGCGCGTTCTGGCAGCTTCTACCGCTACGATCAGGATCAGCATGGCCGATACCTCATCCGTTCCTTGCGCGTCGATGACGTCGACACAGAGAGCGAATATTTCGTGGCAGAATTCACCTTAGCCGGTGCCATGCCACCCAAGGGGAGTGGCGGTATCTACCTCTCCGGAGACTTCACCTATGGCGAGACGTCCGACGCCTATCGTATGACCTACGACACCGAGCGTCAGTGCTACTTCGCCGACGTCCTCCTCAAACAAGGACACTACAACTATCAGTATCTCGTCGAGATGCCAGGCGGCCAGCTGACTCCATCGGTCGTCGAAGGCAACTACTACGAGACCGCCAACCAGTACGAAGTCTACGTCTACTATCGTCCGATGGGAGCACGTTATGATCGCTTACTTGGTGTGGCAACATTAGAAGAGAAAAAGTAAATGGCTACAATAATTACTCAAAAACAACAGCAGCGTCAAGCTCCGTCGCAGATGCTTCTCTCGAAGATGGTCGAATCCACCTCCGATGACCTCCTGCAGCTCATCAACGAGGAGGTGGAGAAGAATTTCACCCTCGAAGCCGATGACAGCCGTGAGCGCTCTCTGGATGGCTCCTCGGATAGCGACGACATCCGCTCCGACAGCTCTTCAGCAGACGACACTGGCAGCAACGACGAGACCTCCGACGAGTCTCTCCGCCAGGACTCCGCCAAAGACGAAGACGCCTTCTTCGAATATGACGATGACAGTCCCAGCGACCGCATCGGCCATACCTCACCTGACGAGGATTTCAATCCGGGTTCGACAGCCGTGAGCGAAGAGTCGTTCCGCGAGGACCTCAAGGATCAGATTGGCATGCTCGACATCACCGACGAGGAGCGCTATCTGGCCAACTATATCATCGACAGCATCGAGGATGATGGCTACCTCCATCGTCCGCTCTCTGAGCTCGTCGACGACCTGGAGTTCACACAGAACCATCCTACCACCGAAGAGGACCTCGAAGCCGTACTCGTAGAGATCGTGCAGGAAGAGCTCGAACCTTCTGGCATCGGTGCGCGTAACCTCCGTGAGTGTCTCATGCTGCAGCTCCTCGACCGCAAGGCTACCCCTGCCACCCGCTTGGCCTATGCCATCGTCGATCAGGCCTTCGATGACCTGACACTCAAGCACTACGACCGTCTGCAGGAAGGCTTTGGCGTGGATCGATACACTTTGGTCGATGCCATTCGCGTCATCCGTCGCCTCAATCCGAAACCAGGCAACATGAAGTCTTCTGGCAGCAAGTCTACCGAGACACGCGTCACACAGGTACGTCCGGATTTCATCGTCCGCAATGAGGATGGTACCTTGGTCGTCACGCTCAATGACGGACACCTGCCAGAGGTGCGTATCAGCGCCGATCAGGAGCAGTTGCTCAATGAGTTACAGCAGAAATTGCAGAAGTCCGAAGGCTCCGCTCACGCTGGCGTAGTAGAGGAGGAGCGACAGGCCGTGCACCTCTTGCGCGAGAACATCAAGTCCGGCTCGCTCTTCATCGATGCACTCCGTCAGCGTCGCATCACGCTCATCGAAGTCATGAAGACCATCGTCAACATGCAGCGCGCCTACTTCCTCACCGGTCAGGTCGAGACACTCCGTCCGATGGTCCTGCAGGATGTGGCCGACAAGTGTGGCTACGACATCTCGACCATCAGCCGCGTGTCCAACAGCAAGTACGTCGACACCGACTTCGGTATCATCTCCGTCAAGGAGCTCTTCACCACCGCCATCTCCGACGCCGACGACAACCTCGTGAGCAACGTGGCCGTCATGGAGGCTCTCCGCGAAGTCATCCAGCAGGAAGACAAGCACGCGCCACTCACCGACGAGAAGCTCGCCGCCATCATGAAAGAGAAAGGCTATCCGATCGCTCGTCGCACCGTGATGAAGTATCGCGAGAAGCTCGGCTTCCCTGTCGCTCGTATGCGCAAGGAGCTGTAATAATTGGGACGTAACCCGCTGATACAATCGTCCCTTTCACTCCCCTTTCACTCCCTTTTAACTCCCTTATAACTCCCCTTCATAAAAACATGGATCAGACCCAAATATCCCAAATCCGCGAAGAGCAGAACGCCCAGTTCTCCGCTCCCAAGAAGCCTTACCAGACGGCTGTACAGACCTTCAGTAACCTCTTTCATCCGTTGCTGATGCTCACCATTGCCGCCATCGTGGTGAGCTACTTTACGCCAATGTCCATTTATCCTGCAGCATATAAGTGGTTCTTCATTGGCGAAGTGTTTTTCTATACCTGTCTGATGCCGATCATCGCCATCACGCTGATGCACGTCTTCCACCTCGTCGGCCATTGGGCTTTGCGCGACCGTCGTGACCGTGTGCTGCCATTCCTGGTCAACTTCGTCTGCTACACGATGAATCTTATCGTCCTGCATCACAACAATTTCTTGCCGAAGTGGGTGTTGGCTATCTATTGGGGATCGGTCATCCTGACCTTCGTCGCGTGGATCATCAGCTTCTGGTGGAAGATCTCTGCACACGCTTCGGCCGATGCAGCTGCTGCCACCACCTTCCTGGTGCTCTATTATCACTTCCCGCTCACCATGCCATTGTGGCTCGGCCTCGCCTCCGTCATCATCGTCGGTGGCATCTGTAGCAGCCGCATCTACCTCGGTCGCCACACCTTGGCTCAGGTCTCTGCCGGCTCTCTCCTCGGTGTCGTCAGCATCCTCCTCGGCTACGCGTTACTCACTTAAACACGAATTATCATAAATGATCATGAATGAATCATAAATGGTAAATAGAATCGTAAATCGTTAAATTGTAAATCGTAAATATTATGTCTCCTATCGTTTCCATCATCATGGGCAGCACCAGTGACCTCCCAGTCATGAAGAAAGCTGCCGATCTGCTCAATGAGTTCCAGATTCCTTTCGAGATGCACGCGCTCTCTGCACACCGCACCCCTAAGGAAGTCGAAGAGTTTGCTAATGGTGCCGCTGGCCGTGGCATCAAAGTCATCATCGCAGGCGCTGGCATGGCTGCACACCTCGCAGGTGTCGTAGCTGCCATGACTCCACTTCCTGTCATCGGCGTACCTCTCACCGGTAGCCTCGAAGGTCTCGACGCCATGCTCGCCATGATCCAGATGCCTCCAGGAATCCCAGTCGCTACCGTAGCGCTCAATGGTGCCATGAATGCAGGTATCCTCGCTGTCCAGATCCTCTCTGTCGGCGATCCTGTCCTTGCTGAGAAGTTCGTCGTCTATAAGAAGAACCTCGCTCAGAAGATCGTCAAGGCCAACGCAGAGCTGGCTGAGATTAAATATGAGTACAAGTGTAACTAAAGTAAAAAGGAAAAGGTAAAAGTGAAAAATAATAGGATGTGGCGATAGCTTTTCCTTCTATTGCCCCTTTTCCTTCTATTAATACATATTTTTATTTTTCACTTTTCCCTTTACCCTTTTCCTTCTATTATGTTCCAAAGAAGAATTACATCCGTGTGTCGTGTCCATGACGTCATCATCGGCGGAGACAATCCCATCCGCATCCAGTCGATGACCAACACGAACACCAACGATATCGAAGGTAGCGTCGCACAGATCGAGCGTATCGTCGATGCAGGCGCCGACATCGTCCGTCTCACCGCTCAAGGTACACGCGAGGCCATGAGCCTCAAGGAGATCGAGGCTGGCATCCATCGTGACGGCTATCAGGTACCACTCGTGGCCGATATCCACTTCAATGCAGCCGTGGCCGACGTAGCAGCTGGCATCGTTGAGAAGGTACGTATCAACCCGGGCAACTACGTCGATCCAGGTCGCACCTTCAAGAAGCTTGAGTATACCGACGAGGAGTACGCGCAGGAGATCCAGAAGATCCGTGCACGTCTCGTCCCATTCCTTAATATATGTAAGGAGCACCACACCGCCGTTCGCATCGGTGTCAATCATGGTTCGCTCTCTGACCGCATCATGAGCCGTTATGGCGATACACCAGCCGGTATGGTCGAGTCGTGCATGGAGTTCCTCCGCATCTGTGTCGAGGAGAAGTTCATGGACGTCGTCATCTCCATCAAGGCCTCCAACTGTGTCGTCATGGTCCGCACCATGCGCCTCCTCGTCGAAGCCATGGACAAGGAAGACATGCACTTCCCGCTTCACCTCGGCGTCACCGAAGCTGGCGAAGGTGAGGATGGCCGCATCAAGTCGGCCGTCGGCATCGGTGCGCTCCTGTGCGAAGGTATCGGCGATACCATCCGTGTCTCTCTCTCCGAAGCTCCAGAGCGTGAGATCCCTGTAGCTCGCAAGCTCGTCGAGATGATCCCTGAGTGTGCTACCTTGCGCGAAGAGTGTAAGAAGGCTATTGCCGATGATACCATCACCCTCTCGCTCAACGAGCAAGACATGGAGTCGCTCCAGCTTAAGGCCTCTATGACCGTAGGCGCGCTCCTGATCGATGGCCTGGCACACAAGCTCGTCATCCAGAATCCTGGCTTCACGCAGGAGCAGCTCGTCGACCTCGCTGACAGCATCCTGCAGGCCGCACGCGTCAAGTTCACCCGCACCGAGTTCATCTCATGTCCTGGCTGTGGCCGTACCCTCTACGACCTCGAAGAGACCATCGCTCGCATCAAGGCCGCCGTCAAGGAAGCTGCCAAGACCGATCCGAAGTTCTCTACCCTCAAGATCGGCATCATGGGATGTATCGTCAATGGTCCTGGTGAGATGGCCGACGCCGACTATGGCTACGTCGGAGCAGGTCCTGGCAAGGTCAGCCTCTACAAAGGCAAGCAGTGCATCGAGAAGAACATCCCTACCGAAGGTGCTGTCGAGAAGTTGCTGGAATTTATCCGCAATGACCAATAACACAACCTACATTACCTCATAATCTATGAAAAAACTATTTCTTACCCTTATCCTGGCTGCCATGGCCATCGGCCTCTGCACAGCGCAGCCACCACGCTTCCGTATGAAAAAGAATGAAGCCAAGATCTACACCCTCACCGTAGGCAAGATCACCATGGACATTGACGCCAACAACGGCGCGCGTATCACCTCCCTGCGTCATGACACCACCGAGGTCCTGTCGCACATCGACTTCCCTAACATGTACGGCAGTACGTTCTGGACGAGTCCTCAGAAGGAGTGGAACTGGCCACCAGTACACGAGCATGACATGGGCATGTACACCGTCGAGGAGCAGGAGGGAGGCGCCATCCTCATGACCTGTCCTCTCTCTGAGAAGTTCCCAGTCATCATCAAGAAGAAGTTCGAGGTCGATGCTGCAGACAACTGCATCGTCGTGACCTACACCATCCAGAACGCCGGCACCGAGCCTCGCAAGGTAGCACCTTGGGAGATCACCCGTGTCCTGGCCAATGGCACCGTCTTCTTCGACGCTCCTGTCGAGGGTATCACCCCTGCAGGTCTGATGAACTTCGTACAGAAAGACAACCTCGCCTGCTACGACATCGACCACGTCGAAGGCCAGAACCGCAAGATCAATTCCGATGGCAAAGGCTGGCTCGCCTTCACCCAGAATGGCCTGACCTTGGTCAAGAAGTTCCAGGACCTCGATCCTTCACAGCCAGCACCAGATGAGGCCGAGATCCAGGTCTACGTGCATCAGGGTAACGCTTACGTCGAGCTCGAGAGCCAAGGCGCATACACCAACCTCGCACCAGGCGAGAGCCTTGAGTGGCCAGTCCGCTGGTATCTGATGCCAGAGGGAGAGTTTAAAAAATAATAGTTAAGCATTATATAGTCGATAACGGACGTCTTGCCTGCAGGACGTCCGTTATCGCATTCAAGAACGGATGTCTTGCCAGCAAGGCGTCCATTCCCGCAAGCAAGAACGTACATCCTGCAAGCAAGGCGTCCATTCCGACAAACAAGAATGGACAAACTGCCAGCAGGACGTCCATTCCCGCATCAAAGAATGGACGCCTTGCTGGCAAAACGTCCATTATTATGTTTGAAAACATAATCCATGAAAATAGTCAGGCTTTTATTTGGTGAAGAAAGAAATTATGAGTATATTTGCAGCGTAAAATAGACAAACAAACACGATATGATTACAGGCGAAATAAAGAACCGAATTGACCAAATCTGGGATACTTTCTGGACGGGTGGAATTACCAACTCCATCACCATTCTGGAGCAGATGACTTACCTCTTCTTCATGAAGATGCTCGACGATGCAGAGATGCAGCGTGAGGCTGACGCGTCGGCATGGAATATGGAGGTGGATGAACCGGTATTCCCGAAAGGGGAGTGGACCAATCCTGACACCGGAAGCCAGACGCCTTACGAACAGTTGCGCTGGCACGTGTTCAGGAATCTCGATCCTACGTTGATGTACCGACTGGTCTCTAATGAAGTCTTCGCCTTCATCAAGAACCTTGGTTCGGGCGATGAGACGGCTTATTCGCGCTACATGCAGAACGCCGTGTTCATGATCCCTACCGCACGTAATCTCACCAAGATCGTGGAAGGTATCGACGCCTTGCCAATGGGCGATCGTGATGCCATGGGTGACGTCTATGAGTACATCCTCGGCAAGATGGCGGCGTCGGGTACCAATGGCCAGTTCCGTACGCCACGCCATATCATCAAGATGATGGTGGAGCTGATGGAGCCGACGCTCTCTGATACGATCTGCGATCCAGCCATGGGTTCGGCTGGCTTCATCGTCGAAGCTGCCAAGTACGTCAAGGAGCGACACGAGGAGGAGATCCTGCTCAATCCGGAGGTGAAGGATCACTTTGAGGGTGCGATGTTCAATGGCTTCGATACCGATCAGACGATGCTACGTATCGGCGCCATGAACCTCATGCTGCACAAGGTGGAACATCCGAATGTGGCTTATCAGGATTCGCTCTCTGACTCGAACACCGATACTAACAAGTACACGCTCTGTCTGGCCAATCCACCTTTTGCCGGTACGCTCGATGCAGGTTCTATTGCCAAATCCCTGTTGGCCATCACCAACACCAAGAAGACGGAGTTGCTCTTCCTGGCGCTCTTTGTGAGGATGCTGCAGAGGGGTGGCCGATGCGCCTCGATCGTTCCTGATGGCGTGTTGTTCGGTACTTCTAACGCTCATCTGGCGCTGCGCAAAGAGCTGATCGATAAACAGTGTCTGCGCGCGGTAATCTCTATGCCAAGTGGCGTATTCCAGCCATACAGCGGTGTCTCTACAGCCATTCTGATCTTCACTAAGACCGATGCTGGTGGCACGGATAAGGTGTGGTTCTACGACATGAAGGCCGATGGTTATTCTCTCGATCAGAAGCGTAATGAGGTGGCAGAGTCGGACATTCCTGACATCATCGCACGCTTCAAGTCGCTCTCTGCACCAGCTGGTGAACTCTTTGCCAACTCTCCAGAAGAAGAACGTACACGCAAGGATCAGTCGTTCCTCGTCCCTGTCTCAGAGATCCGTGAGAATGACTATGTACTTTCTATCAACAAATACAAGGAGGTAGAGCGCGAGGTCGTTCACTACGATGCACCTGAGGTGGTGTGGGAGCGTATCTCTGCGCTGGAGAATGATATTGTGAGTGCACAGAGGGAGTTTATGGAGAAATATCTGAGGTATGAGAGAGGGATGGATGTATAAGAAGCTAAGTGAAGCTTGCCAAATAAATTGTGGTACACGTGTCGTCCAGAAAAAAGATGGAGGAACAATCTATCCTGTATATGGAGGAGGTGGTGCGACATTTAAGATGGATACTTACAACAGAGAAGATTGTTTGGTCGTGGCTCGATTTGCTATGTCTAAACAATGTACTCGTTTTGTAAAAGGAAAATTCTTCTTGAATGACAGTGGCTTAACTGTTTCTTCTAATGATTTTGCGCTGAACCAAAACTATCTTGACAAAGTAATAGTTTCACTTAATGATAATATATACAATTCAGGTAAAGGTGTAGCTCAAAAAAACTTGGATATGAAGGAATTCAAAAACCTTCAAATCCCTATTCCTCCCCTCGCCACCCAACAGCAGATAGTATCAGAACTTGATCTTCTAAGCCACATCCTTGATCAGAAGCGTCAGCAACTGAAGGAATATGACGCTCTTGCTGAATCAATCTTCTATGATATGTTTGGGGATCCGGTGGAGAATCCGAAAGGGTGGGAAGTGAAAATGTGGGGAGACTTATTTGAGACGAAATTAGGAAAAATGCTTGATAAAAACAAGCAAAGATCTCAAGATAGGAAATTGCCATATTTAGCGAATGTCAATGTTCAATGGGGGTACTTTGATCTAACCAATCTTAAAACAATGACCTTTTCTCAAGAAGAAGAATCAAAATTTGAAATATTAAATGGAGATCTTTTATTATGTGAAGGAGGTGAGGCTGGAAGATGTGCTATTTGGAAATTTGGCACCACAGAGATAAAGTATCAAAAGGCAGTTCATAGAGCAAGACCCAAATCTAAGAATGTCGAAGTAGTTTATATTAGTCATTTTATCCAGAAACTAAGAGAAAGAGGAGGATTAAAAGACTATCTTACAAAAGCTACAATAGAACACTTGACGGGCGAAAAGCTAAAGAAACTCCCTATTCCTCTTCCTCCTTTGGATCTCCAGCGCTCCTTTGCCGCGAAGATCGAATCCATCGAGCACCAGAAGCAGCTACTTAGGGCTTCGATCAAAGAGACAGAGATGTTATTTCAAAGTAGAATGGATTACTGGTTTAATGGGTAAAAAGAAAGATTATGTCGGCCTATAATTCGGAGCGCATCAACGCCATGTTGTGGAGCAAGAGCTTAGTACCAGAGCCTTTGCAGCGTGACCCGTGTGCCAACTACTTTGAGGGATACTTCTCCATCACATTGACCGTAAGAGAGAAAGCCCCCGTGTTAGGCTACATTGAAGGAAGAGCTGACGCCGAGGAAGGAGCGCCAGATTATCCGACGGTGAGATGCACCGAGGTAGGCGAAGGTGTCATGAGATGCTGGCAGCAGATCCCGCAGTTTCATCAGAATGTGACGCTGATAGAAGCGCAGGTAATGCCAGATCATTTCCATGGTTTGCTTCGCATGACATACGTGCCGCGCAAACATCTTGGTGCCGTGATCCGCGGCTTCATGACCGGCTGCACACATGCCTACTGGGATGCATTGGGCATACCTTGGCGCGAGATGAAGAGCGCTGATGCGCCACAGGGGAAGGCCGATAGGCGATACGTCGATCGTTCGCATAGCCGCAGCTACCGAGGTCCAAGCCTCTTCGTGCGAGGCTATAATGATGTGGAGCCATTGACGCAAGCGCAGATCGACACCAAGATTGCCTATATCCGCAGTAATCCGCAGCGAAGACTGATCAAGGGTGTGCTGCATGACCGATTCTGCATCGGTCGCCATCAGCGTAATCATCAATGGGTGCCAGCCACTATCCGCATGGCGCTACAGAATGACCGCTGGTTTGGCCAGCATCCTGTGGAGCTGCAGCAGGCGTGGGAGAAGCTATTGCCCCGTCTGAACGATGGCCTGGACGTGGTGGGCAATCGTGACCTGCTCAGATATAGCATGCTGCCACTGGTGTGCCACAGAGCCGATGCAGAGCGCTTTGAGGAGCAGCGGCAGCAGGTAATGGCAGCGGCGCGCTGTGGCTATGTCATCGTCTCAGCCTTCATCAGTCCCCGCGAAAGAGAGATCAAGAAGCAGCTGGCGCAGGAGTCATTGCCCTGCATAGAGATCATGGACAATGGCTTCAGCCGCCGATATAAGCCAAGCGGCAAAGCCTTCTACGCCTGCGCCGAGAACCGCCTCCTGCAGCTCTCCCCCTGGACGCACCTCTATGACCGCAACGGCACCACCGTGACGCGCGAGATGTGCCTCATCATGAACCTCCTGGCTGTCACGGTGACACACGTGGCGGATGACTGGTGGAAAGCGGAGACGATCGATATATCGACCCAAGGGTCAGAATAATATAGGTGATAGCAAGATAAGAAAAAGGCATCTCACCGAAAACGATGAAATGCCAGTATTCTTGCCCCAGAAATGCGTACACCATTGACTCTCGAAGAGTCAGGAGCTTCACAAGCGGGGTCTTCGCTACTTGAAATGCAACATGGCGGTACCATGGGATATACCCTCTATATCTGATAGAAACTGGTACTAATACGTCTTATTTTCCGCTGCAAAGATAGAGTAAAAGCGTGAAATCACCAAATATTCTGTCAAGAATTTGCAAAAAGACAAATAAAAAATCACTTTTGCCTCATTATTGAGACCTGAAAATAACGAATATGAGCAACTTCGCCTACCTTCAGCAAGTGCCAGAGTTGGCACAGCTGCATAAGTACTGCTACCGTGCAGAGCAGTATCAGAAGAGTGATCCGGACTCATCGGCTAACAATAGTCGTAAGGGACTGGAGTGGATCGTTTGGGCCATCTATCGACTGAAGGATAAGGCGGAGGAGTACGAAGGCAAGGTGCTGGCGGACTTGCTGAACGGTGAGCCATACCTGACGTTTATCGGGTATGACCAGAAGATCATGCGCGATGCGGATTATATCCGTAGAGTAGGAAACATCGGTTCGCATGTAGGTCAGGAGGTATCGGAGAAACAGTCGTTCTTTGCGGTGCTCGATCTCTATAACGTGGTAGGTGCTATCTTGCAGAAGCTTGGATTAGTTGCCAATCTGGCGCCATTCAACAAGGACCTGATGGAAGGTAAGCCGGTGTTCATACCTTCGACCGATGAACCTGAGCCAACGAAGGAAGAGGTGGAGATCATCAAGACACAGGTGCCTGCTGCAGCCATTGAGAGTCCGGCTGCGCCTGTGGAGCCAGTCACTACGGCTGCAGATGAGGCCGAGACACGTAAGATGTATATCGACCTCCTGCTGGAAGAAGCCGGTTGGACGGTATCGACCATAGATCATGCCATACAGCCAGCCATGGCTTGCGTGGAGGTGGAGGTCAGCGGTATGCCAACGCCGTCGGGTAAAGGATATGTCGATTATGTCTTGTTTGGTGCCGATGGCAAGCCACTGGCGGTAGTGGAGGCCAAGAGTACGATCAAGTCAGTGACCGTAGGAATACAACAGGCCAAGCTCTATGCCGACTGTCTGGAAAAACAGTATGGCGTAAGGCCGGTGGTGTATGTCTCGAACGGTCTGGAGACAAAGATTGTGGACGATGGCCTAGGTTATCCTCCGCGTACGCTGTGGGGATTCCATCGCCTGAAAGATCTGGTGTTGCTGCACCAAAGGAGAGGCCGCCAGGACATGAGCGACATGAAGGTGAAAAGTGCGATAGCCGGCCGTCCGTATCAGCAACAGGCCATCCATGCGGTGTGCGAGTGGATGAACCAGAAACATCGCCGTGGCTTGATCGTGATGGCTACGGGTACGGGTAAGACACGTACATCCATAGCCTTGGTGGAGCTGATGATGCGAAACGGATGGGTGAAGAATGTGTTGTTCCTGGCAGATCGCACCTCGCTGGTGCATCAGGCGCATGTCAACTTTGAGGCGTTGCTGCCGGATTGCTCGATGTGCGAACTGTCGGACAAGACCAAGGAGGTGGATTACAATGCACGTATCACGTTCTGCACCTACCAGACGATGATCAAGTATGTGGATGCTGATGTGAAACAGTTCAGCGTTGGCCACTTTGACCTTATTATAATAGATGAGGCGCACCGTTCGGTATTCGGTCAGTATCGCTCGATCATTGATTACTTCGATGCGATGGCCGTAGGATTGACCGCTACGCCACGCGATGAGGTGGATCGCTCGACCTACGAACTGTTTGGCATGGACGATGAACCGAACTTCGCGTATGAATACCGTCAGGCGGTGGATGAAGGCTTCCTGGTGGATTATCATGCGGTGAAGCGTGGCACGAAGATCCTGCGCAATGGCATCAAGTACAAGGATCTGAGCGAGGATGAGAAGAAGCAGATGGATAAGGTCTTTGACTATGAACTGGCACAAGGCCTGCTGGATCCGGCTGCGCCTACCAAGGTGCATGACATTGACGCCAACAAGATCTTCAAATACATCTATAATAAGGATACCGTAGATAAGGTGCTGGATGACCTGATGGAGTGTGGCCTGAAGGTGGAGAGTGGCGAGAAACTGGGTAAGACCATCATCTTTGCGGCTAACCATAAACATGCGGAGCTGATCGTGGAGAGGTTCAATGAGAGATATCCGAACCACGGTGCGGATTTCTGTCTGCTGATTGATTCGCAGGTCAACTTCTCGCAGACACTCATCGATAAACTGTCGGTGAGAGATAAACTGCCACAGATTGCCGTATCGGTGGATATGCTCGACACGGGTATTGATGTGCCGGATATCCTGAATCTGGTGTTCTTTAAGCCGGTACGTTCGTATATCAAGTTCTGGCAGATGATTGGCCGTGGTACACGTCTGTCAAAGGATATCTTTGGCATAGAGAAGGACAAGGAATACTTTATGATCTTTGACTGGTGCGAGAACTTTGAGTTCTTTGACATGAATCCTAAAGGTCATGAGGTGTCGGAGAGCATCAGCCTGACACAGCGACTCTTCAACATCCAGACAGAGCTCGTCTATGGATTGCAGGCGGAACAGTATCAGAAGAATCCTGACACCAAGCAACTATATGAGGAACTGAAGGCCTCGTTGATCAAACAGATGAAGGAGCTGGATGACCACAGCGTGAACGTGAAGAAACACTGGACGGTGGTGGCTAAGTTCCGAGAGGAAGAGACGTGGAAAGCCTTGACTTTGCTGGATGTGCAGGATCTGCGCCATGAGGTGGCTCCGCTGGTAAACGCGTTGCCTGATGAGGAGAATGCCAAGAAGTGGGATCTGATCATGCAGCAGGTGCAGTTAGGGAAGGTAGATCCGGCATTTAAGGCGACGAGTAGCACCAATCACATGGTGAAGGTGGCTGAGGTGCTGAAAGGAAAGGCTTCGATACCACAGGTGATGCAGAAGATGAACGTGCTGCATGAGGTGACGGCTCCAGGCTTCGCTCAGAGTGCTGGTGTGATGGATCTGGAGCGTGTACGTGTGGAATTGCGTGAACTGGTGAAGTTCCTGGTAGGTCAGAAGATCACGACCTTCACGTTGAACATTGAGGACATTGTGGAGAAAGGTGGTGACATAGCAGCGCTGAATCCGGTGATGACCTACAAGCAGAAGGTCTTCGACTATCTGCGTGAGAACCGAGATCTGCCAGTACTGCAGAAGATCTACAATCTGGAACCATTGACCGCCAGAGATGTGATAGAGCTGGAGCGTATCTTCTGGAATGAATTAGGTACGAAGGAGGACTTCCTGAATAAGCTGGATCACAACCTGAGTATTGCCATGTTTATCCGCTCAGTGATAGGAGTGGATCGTCAGATAGCTTTACAGCGCTTCCTGGACTTGATTCAGAACCACAAGCTGACCAGTGTACAGGAGGAGTATCTGAATAGCATTATAGGCTATGTATGCAAGAATGGCGATATCACACCACAGGTGGTGTTGGCCAAGAACTCGCCTTTCCCAAGTCCTCAGAGAGCCTTCGGTCCGATGGCCATCAAGGTGAAGACCTATATTGACATCCTGCACGAGAGTATCCTTCCTGCCGTTGGAGCAGGAGAATATGTGTTTGAAGACATGAAGCCTAAGATGGTGGCGGATGATACAAAAAGAGGGTGTGTCAAAAGGTATAAAGCCCCAGACACACCCACATTTACTAATTTAAATTAAAAGTCCGGACTTTCACAAGCTCGGACTTTTTTATATCCGCAAAAATGCGTATCTTTGCGGCAAATAAAATCATGTCTACAA
>JAZQQH010000072.1:0-36394 GCA_045628985.1 Bacteroidales bacterium
TGATGATAAGACGATGCACTCATAAAGAGCACGCTGCAAAGATAATACTTTCTTGCGAAATTGCCAAACAATGTGTTATAATAGTACGAGGAAAGGATAAAGAAATATTGATAACTTCTATTTTCTTCAAATTACAAAGCAACAGAAAAATGGTATTTACATATTACAAATGCTGGAATTTTGTGTGTAAAATCATATACTATGGTAGTTCGTTAACATTCGCGGTTGTACTTTTTTTGCAATATCTATTCTCTTTTGAATTGTTAATTGTTAAAAATGTTAATCCGATAGGTTAAAATTGTAGTTATTCCATAAAGACGACTTTAAAAGAACTATCTTTGCAACGCTTGAAATGGGCAAATTTGGCTTTTAAGAGTGTTGAAAAGTCCGAAAATGCACATGCCAAGAACACAACATGTTTGCAACGCATACTAATAGGCTTTATCCTTTTATTATTTTTAGTTGAGTTATTGAGAAAGATTCTATGATTGAGGTAGAATGTTTACTCATATAATATTATAACATGTGCTATAGAAATAGTTTTTTACTATCAATATCTTATTAACTAATTTACTAATCAATGAGTATCAAAACAAAACAAACATGGCTGGCAGTCGGTGCAACCGTACTGCTCGCTAGTGGTGCTTCTGGCTTTGTCGCTCCAGGTATGATGAATACCGTTCAGGCTCAGAATCAGAAGATCACAGGTACTGTTGTAGACGATCTTGGCGAGCCTATCACAGGCGCCAACATCCGAGTAAAGGGCACTTCTCGAGGCACTATTACCGACCTCGATGGTAAGTTCTCTCTCGATGCCGCTGCTGGCGAGAGCCTCGAGATCTCGTTCATCGGCTATGCTACACAGACCGTCAAGGCTGCCAACGGCCTCAAGGTAACCCTCCAGGAGGACTCACAGTCACTCGAGGACGTAGTCGTAGTAGGTTACGGTGTTCAGAAGAAGAAGCTCGTTACCGGTGCTACCGTACAGGTTAAGGGCGATGACATCGCTAAGCTTAACACCACCAGCGCACTCGGTGCAATGGCATCTTCTACTCCAGGTGTACAGATTACCCAGTCATCTACACAGCCAGGTAAGGGCTTTAAGGTATACATCCGTGGTATCGGTACTATCGGTGATTCATCTCCTCTCTACGTTATCGATGGTGTTGCAGGTGGCGACATCAACGCTATCAACCCTAACGATATCGAGTCAATCGACGTATTGAAGGATGCTGCTTCGGCTGCTATCTACGGTTCACGTGCTGCTAACGGCGTTATCTTGGTTACCACCAAGCAGGGTAAGCAGGGTAAGGTAGAGCTCACCTATAACGGTTCTATGGGTTGGTCTAACAGCTACAAGCGCCCACAGCTTTTGAACGCTCAGCAGTACATGATGATCATGGACGAGTATAGCTTCAACACTGGTGGTTCAAAGATGGACTTCTCTGGTTACGTTCCACAGAGCATTCTTGACAAGGTTAAGAATGGTTGGGAAGGTACCGACTGGTGGGGTGCTTTCATGAATGACAACGCTCAGCAGCAGAACCACTCTCTCACCTTGACAGGTGGTTCAGACCGCTCTAAGTTCGCTCTCTCATATACCTATACTGATAATGAGGGTATCATGGGTGCTGATATGGCTTCTTACTACAACCGTCATACCATCCGTATGAACAGCGACCATGTCCTCCTCAAGGCTAAGGACTTCGATGCTATTACCATCGGTGAGAACATCTCTATCGGCTACAACAAGAGCCACGACCTCGCTGAGGACGGCATGTACTGGAGCTACATCCACTCATTGCTTCAGACCTCTCCACTCGTTCCACAGTATGCTGATGATGGTTCGGTTTACAACCACGTAAACAATGGTGCTGGCTGGAATGACTTCTGGTTCAGCAACCCATGGGAAGGCCTTATGCACGGTGGCTTCAACTCAATGGCTGAGAGCCGCAACCTCAATGTAGGTGCTTCTGCATTCATGACCATCCAGCCAATCAAGGGCTTGAAGTGGCGTACTCAGTTCAACTTCGGTTGGAGCTCTGGTGCTTACCGCAACTATGGCGAGCCACGTAGCCCGTCATCAGGTTCAGGCACTGTAAACATCTATAGTGTCAGCCAGAGTGCTTACATGAATACCAACTACTCTATCGAGAATACCCTTACTTATGAGCTTCCTGTCATCGCAGGTCACAAGATCAGCGTCATGGGTGGTCAGACCTGGCAGAGCTCAGCTTGGAGCTCAAACCTCTCAGGTTCGAACAAGGTTACCGCTGGTGAGCAGCTCGCTACCCTTAAGGGTTGGAATTCTGCTTGGTTGAACAACTTCAAGGTTGCTTCTGCTACTGATATGGGCCTCGGTGGTAATCCTAACGATGAGGAGTATCTCGCTTCTTGGTTCGGTCGTTTGAACTGGGACTACAATGAGAAGTATATGGCTACCGTAACCATGCGTGCTGACGGTTCGAGCGTATTTAACGAGGGCAAGCGTTGGGGCTTCTTCCCTTCAGTATCAGCTGGTTGGGTTATCACCAACGAGAACTTCATGGAGAGCACTCAGTCTTGGATGGACTTCTTGAAGCTCCGTGCATCTTGGGGTCAGAACGGTAACAACCGTATCCCTAAGTACCAGTACCTCGCTACCATCGCTCAGTCAGGCGGCAACAGCGACAATGGTTATAAGTTCGACGATGACATGAACACCACCGTTGCTGGTAAGCCAAACACCGGTGCATACGCAAACATCGTACCTAACCCTGACCTTACTTGGGAGACCTCTGAGCAGCTCGACTTCGGTCTCGATGCTCGCTTCCTTGACAGCCGTCTCGGCTTGACCTTCGACTGGTATAAGAAGACCACTAAGGACTGGTTGATCCGTGGTCCACAGATCGCTATCCAGGGTACTTCTCCTGCATACATCAATGGTGGTGACGTTGAGAACACCGGTGTCGAGATCGCTCTTACCTGGAGTGATCGTATCGGCAAGGACTTCCGTTATAACCTTGGCGTAAACGTAGCTACCAACAAGAACAAGATCACCCGTATCGCTAACGAGAACGGTTACATCAATGGTGGTGGCTCTATCCTCTCACAGGGTACCGACTACATCTACCGTGCTGAGGTAGGTAAGCCTATCGGTTACTTCTACGGCATGTCATACAGCGGTATCTGGCAGAACCAGGCCGAGATCGACGCAGCTCGCGCTGCTGGCAAGGCAGTCCTTGATGGCGCACAGCCTGGTGACTGCATCTGGGACGACTGGAACGGCGACGGCCAGATCGTATATGCTGATGGTGATACTTCAGATAAGCATGAGATCGGTAATCCTAACCCAGATGTTACCCTTGGTGTAAACCTCGGTCTCTCTTGGAAGGGCCTTGACTTCTCTGTAAACGGTGCAGGTGCATTCGGTCAGCAGGTTATGCGTTCTTACCGTTCATACGGTGACTCATTCCAGCACAACTATGACACCACTATCCTGAATCGTTGGCATGGTGAGGGTACCTCTAACAGCCAGCCTAAGATCTCTGGTACTGGTCACCCTAACACCATCTATGTTTCTACCCGTTACATGGAGGATGCTGACTACTTCAAGATCTCTTCTGTTACCCTCGGTTATGACTTCAAGTCAATCTGGAAGGCTTGTCCTCTCCAGCAGCTCCGCTTCTACGTACAGGCTTCTAACCTCTACACCTTCACAAGCTACACTGGCCTCGATCCTGAGGTTGGTTCTGCTGGTGGTGGCGACGGCTGGGCTTCTGGTATCGACCTTGGTCTTTATCCACCTTCACGTACCTGGACTGTTGGTGCTAGCATCAAGTTCTAATTTAATAATTGACAATTGATAATTTACAATTGATAATTGATAATTGATAATTGACAATTACTAATTCGAAAAAATATTATGAAAAAATATATTATTGCAGCAGCTGCTGCTCTTACTGCAGCTTCGTTCACTGCTTGTGATGACATGCTGGATACCGATCCACGTGTTACCGAGATGACCCAGGCTACTTTCCCTGGCAAGCCTGCAGACGTAGAGGCTCTGAATGCTGCTACCTATTCTATCATGAATACTATGGGTGGTGGTGATGCAGATACTCAGAATCCATATTACTGGTGGGAGATCATGTCTGATAACTGCTATGGTTCTGGTGGTCTTCAGGATAACAAGGTCAAGGCTCTCCATCATCTCGTACAGATGAGCACCAACCAGTTCGAGATGCCATTCATCCTTCTCTATGGTGGTATTTCACGTGCTAACAACCAGATCGAGACCATCGATAACGTTGACTGGACTGGCAAGGAGGCTCGTCGTAACCAGCTCCTCGGTGAGGGTTACTTCATGCGTGGTCTCTACACCCTCTTGCTCACTCAGATGTTCGGTGATGTACCTCTGATCACCTCTACTACCATTACTCCAGAGATGGAGGAGCAGGTAAGTGCTGAGGAGGTTATCTATCCACAGCTTATCTCTGACTTCGTTACTGCTAAGTCTCTCATGAGCGATGAGAAGCAGTCTGGCCATGCTAACAAGTATGTTGCTGAGGCATATATCGCTCGTGCTTATATGTTCTGGGCTGGCTTCTACAAGAAGGTTACTGATCTTTCTTCAGGTTCTGCTCCTGCTATCAATCTCGTAGAGCAGGAGGGTTGCCCAGCCAGCCTCTCACAGTCAGACGTTGTTGCTGGTTTGAAGGACATTATCAATAGTGGTAAGTACAAGCTCCTTGAGGACTACCGTTCACTCTGGCAGTACTCTAACAGCTTGGTATGGGATGAGACCCAGAAGGCTATCGAGACCGGCGAAGGTCACCGTTTCGACTTCATCGCTAACATGAAGCGTGAGAACTGCTTCGATCAGCCAGGTATGGGTAACGGTAACGACGAGGAGCTCTTCCAGATCCAGTTTATGAACGCTTCTAACTGGGGTATCGGTGGCACCTACTCTACCGCTCGTATGTACTGTAACTACCTCTCTGTATTCTGGGCTATCCGTGTAAACGGCCACAATGGTGATCGTAACTTCACCTATCCATTTACTCAGGGCTGGGGTCAGGGTACTCCTTCTTCAAATATCTGGGATGACTGGACACTTGCTGAGAACGCTGGTGGTTACACCGACATTCGTAAGCTCGGTTCTTTGATCGACGGTGTTACTGACAACAAGGAGATTGACTATGACTTCGTTAAGGACTGCTGCGAGGCTTCTGGTTTTGGTGTTAAGAAGTATAACGGTGTAACTGTTGATGCTCTCACTGGCGATAGCCCATGGTGGGATGCTGTTGAGGGTTGGACTGGTTCTGCACTCGACAACCCAATGCAGGGTGACCACTTCGAGGACTTCTACCTCATGCGCTATGCTGACGTTCTCCTCATGACTGCTGAGCTCACTGGTGAGGCTTCTTACTTGAACGAGGTACAGCGTCGTGCAGGCGTTCCTGAGACCGGCTACTCTTTGAAGCAGCTTCAGGACGAGCGTCGTTGGGAGTTCGCTTTCGAGGGTCTCCGCTTCAACGATATGCGTCGTTGGACTGGTAAGGGCACTAAGGGCGGTTACGCTTCTAAGGCTCTTGAGGCTCAGGCTGGCAAGCAGATGGTTGTTAAGGGCAATACCGCTAACAAGTCTATCATGAAGCACATGACTTGCTCTTGGGCTGAGCGTTATGAGGCAACCGACGGCTTCCTGATGAAGCCACAGTCTCAGATCACCCTTATGAATGGTAAGCTTATTCAGAACGAGGGTTGGGATGGTGCTGATCCAAAGACCCAGTATGTTGATCTTTATAATTAATGAAATAATATGAAAAAGATATTTTCGCTTCTTGCTGCAATGAGCGTGATGGTTGCTTGTGATCCTATCTCTGAGGACATCACCAACGACGGCCACATCACAGACGCAGAACTCTTGGCACAATCTAGCGTAACTTTGAACGGCAATGTAGTAAGTTGTACTACTTCTGCCCCAGTAAATGCTAAGTGGAGCATCGCTGGAAAGGAACTTGTCGGCAACTATGCTTGGAAGAAGCTGAAGTTGGGTGACCAGACTATTGTCCTCACCGGTCTTTGTGCTGATGGTACTGAGGTTACTGCTAATTTCCCTGTTTCAGTTACCACTATCACTGACCCACTTGAGAAATACTATATCTACCAGGGTCCTGCATTCAGCCCAGGTGCATGGGATGCTGCAGCTATGCGTTTCTCTGACAATGAGGGTACACACCTTCCATATCTCTCGGACGATGTATATTGGGGCTTCAAGACTCTTATCTTCGAGATCACTGATGCTACTCCAGACTGTGCTGGCCGTATCATGAACGGTTGGTGGTCTGCTCGCTACGATGGCGATAAGGATGTACAGTTCACCAATGGTCTCTGGGAGCTTCCTCTCACCGAGGCTATCGCTAAGGACTGCGCTCGCGGTGGCGGTGGTGCTGGTAAGGACCTCGACCTCATGGTTACCTCTGGTAGCTGTACCATCAACTCAATCTACTACGAGGAATAATATCTTGTGTCAGTACACAAAATATTAGTTTATAAATCCTAAATATTATATCCACCCTCGCTGCAAAGCACTCGACGGGGGTGGATATAGTTTTATTTCTAGTATGGATCAATGATACAACAAAGAAATGATTACAAGCACCAAAGTCTCCAAGTCTATTCTTTATGTGAGCCTGCTGGCTTTCATATCATTTGTCGTATACCTATTATATATAAATAAGGAGGTGCTCTATACGGCCAATGAGCGTTCGGAGTTCTTCATTGGGACCCCCTTCTTCAACATCCTCATGGCTAAGCCTTTCGGCCTGATGCAGTATGTGGGAGCCTGGCTCACACAGTATCTCTATGAACCTGCCGTAGGTGCAGGTATCTTGTGTGGTATCTGGGCACTTATCTTCTTAGTGGGTAAGGCTGCATTCCGTTTGCAGGGAAATGCTACAGCACTTATGGTGCTACCTGTTTCTTTCTTGCTCACCTCGGTCGTCGATCTGGGTTATTGGATCTATGTCTTTACCATCAGAGGTTACTGGTTCTCGCAGTCGGTGGCTTATCTCATCATGCTCCTGCTCTTGTGGATGGCTCGTTGCACCCCGCGTAAGTGGCATTTGGTGTGGTATCTGGTGGGTATCTGTCTGTATCCTGTGCTGGGATGGTTTGCACTGCTGTTTGTTGTTTGTCTCGCACTGACTGACAAAATGACCTGGCGTGAGCTGTTGGGCATTGTACTTCTCCTCTTTACTGCCAATATCTGGAGATCCTTACTTTATACCGATGTAAAACTGGATGACGTCTTGATGGCAGGTATGCCACACTTAGTCAATCCATCTGACGAAAGCCCATACCTTAGTGCTCCTTTCTGGCTACTTGGAGGTGCTTCGCTGCTAATCGCACCTTTGGGACGTTATTGCAACAAGTGGTTCGTGCCAGTATTGTGTATCCTTGCAGGTATGGTCTTTACTTGGTCGATGATGTACCAGGACAAGAACTATATTGACGAGATGCGTATGGAGCGCGCTGCCGAGGATGATAACTGGAAGGAAGTGCTTGATATCTATGAAGCTTCGCCTAAACCGACACTCTCGATGGTTGCGCTCAAGAATGTCGCTTTGATGAACGAAGGAGGCCTGCTTGACCGCTCTTTCAAGATGAAAGGCAACGATGGCGAGAGTATTTATAACCCTGATTCTCTGCAAGTCAGCTTTCTGGAGATCGCTTCGCCTGTGGTTTATTACAACTACGGCATGCATAATGAAGGTTTCCGTCTGGCCTTTGAATGTGGCGAACAATCGGGTTTTTGTCCATTTTATTTGAAAATGCTTTGTCGCTGCGCGCTTGCTAACGGAGAAGATGCGCTGGTGAAACGCTACACTACTTTGCTGCATGGTCATCCATATTACGCTGACTGGCAGCCTGCTCCTGTGTCTGATAAGGTTCGTGATCTGCATAGCGCTTATCCTGATGAGCTCTCTGGCATTGAAAGCTCCTACAGCTATATCGTCAATAGTATCTGCTATTGGAATGAGGCAGACAGTAAGGTAGCCTCAGAACAAGCGTTGTTCTATTCCATGATTCGCTGTGATGCACAATGCTTCTGGAAATCATTGCGCCAATATGTGAAAATGCACCAGAATGAAGAATTCCCGCTGCATGCACAGGAGGCTTACATTATATTCATAGACAGAGCTCCGGAAGAAAAAAGAATGATGATGCCAGTCAGCCAGGAAGTCTACGACCGCTATCAGAACTTCTGGGAAAACTTGGAAAGCCTGGTAAGAAGTGGCATGGATCAGAAGAAAATTCCAGAAACGATGCGCCAGGAATTTGGTGATACCTATTGGTATTATAACATCTTCGGCCGTAAATTCGCAACCACCAGAGCAACCGCTACAAGTTATTGATTATGAGACATTACTCAGCAACCCGACTTTTCCAGTTCCTGACAGTAGCTTTCGTGCTGCTGACTTCTTGTGTGGCTCACCCTGACGTGCCTTCTTCGAGCAAGGACACACAGAGCCTGCCAGCTATATTCCCTGATTATTGTAACGTCACCATACCTTGCAACATCGCACCACTCAACTTCATGCTCCCTGCCGAGGAGTATGATGCATGTGTGGCACGCCTCACTACCCCTGACGGCAAGCAACAGACCTACGGCAAGGGTGTGAAGGTACAGATTCCTGAGCCAGAATGGCGCGCCATGCTTGAGGCTTCGAAAGGTAAGAGCATCAAGGTGGAGGTATGGGGTGAGAAAGCAGGCGAGTGGCTAGCATACAGTCCGTTCGAATTATTTGTGGCCGAAGATCCTATCGACGAATATGTGTCATACCGTCTGGTTGACCCGACCTACGTGGCTTGGAGCTATATGTCCATTGCTCAGCGTAATCTTACGACATTCGAAGAGTCGGAGATCTTCAATAACGAGCTGACAAGCAACGACAGAGCCAAAGGCCAGTGCATCAATTGCCACAGTTATCAGAACTACAAGACTGATAATATGCTCTTCCACGTTCGACTCTCGAACGCAAGAACCGTGATCGTGAATGATGGTAAGGTCTCAAGTGTAAACCTGAAGCGTGACTATACGATCTCTTCTGGTGTCTATCCGTCGTGGCATCCTACCGAGAAACTTATCGCGTTCTCGACCAACTTGACACGCCAGGCTTTCTTCACTTCGCATCCTGACAAGATTGAGGTCTTTGACCTTGAGAGCGACATGATTCTCTATGATATTGCAAAGGATTCTGTGATTGTCGTAGCCAACGATCCTGAGCTGCTGGAGGTTTATCCTACCTGGTCGCCTGATGGTAACTACCTCTATTACTGCAAGTCAGTTCCACTTCCGGAGGAGATGAAGGGTGAGGATATCCGTATCACCTATGAGAAGATTCAGTACAACCTGTATCGCAAGTCGTTTGATCTGGCAACACTCTCGTTCGGAGAAGAGGAACTGGTATATGATGCTGCTTCGAAGAACCGCAGCGCCACCTTGCCTCGTATCAGTCCTGATGGAAGCTACATGCTGTTCCCAGAGGGCCAGTATGGCTGTTTCCACACCAGACACAGCGATGCAGACGTCTTCTGCGTGAAGCTGGACGGACAGTTTCCTCTTGAGAATGACAAGGATGCTGAGGACTCACCATTCCTCGACCTTACCAACCTTAATAGTGAAGGTGCTGCTGATACTTATCCTTCCTGGTCGAGCAACGGCAAGTGGATCATGTGCTCTTCTCGCCGCATTGATGGCAACTACAGCCGTCTCTATTTCTCTTATTTCAACAACGGCAAGGTCGAGAAAGCCTTCATGCTGCCGCAGGAAGATCCTGAGCATAATACCTATCGCCTGAAGTGCTATAACCGTCCAGAGTTCATGATTGAGCCTGTAACGATCAGCGCTGACGAATTCAGCAAAGTATTCCGATAAGCCATATTTAACCTTCTGTACATCAGGGATTGCTCCCCGGCACATACCTCTGCCAATCCGTAAACCGCACGCCTTCTGCTGACCATTGTGTGCTTGTAGGGAGTGCCATCATGAAGGGTACCTCTCCCACCTTAGGGAATTGCACGGTCCACCCTCCCGTTGTGTTTTCATCCTTCACATCTCCTTTAGGCCAGACCTCGACAGATACCTTATTATCCGTCGAGGTCCAACCCTCTACGTCAATCCTAGTACCAGGTTCCCAGCCAACAACCCCCTTCGAACCGCCGGAGTAGGTTGCCTCACCTTCCAGGTCCTGGTTCAGCAGCTGGCGACGCGTCTGTTGCTGGTTGGTCGGATCGGTGACCAGTCCGAACGAACTATCACCGACATAAAGTTTGAACGATCTCGTACCGCACAGGAACCGAAGGGTAGCATGCGCAGCAGATACCTGAGGTTCACCGAAGCTCACGGTGGTACGTTTGGCAGAGGTCCCGGTGATCTCTTCTTGTTCCAACAAGACCGGTGTTGAGCGCCCTCCATCTTCCACATCGACCACAATATCATTGAAGTCAAAGTCGGATGCCGAGCCCAAGTCCTCGATCATGTATCTTTTGCTCGACCCGCTTTCGTCTACCCATCCCCTCCCCTGCTCGTCATTTCTTACATAGAGGACCTTGGGGATACGTGGTCCCACAATCATTAGCACCAGCGACTTGTATCTTTTTAGCGGGTTGTAGGAAAGAGAATTAGCATCGACATCAACAGCCTCACAAGCCACGAAGAGAGTCTCCAAACTATTGCCTATACCAGAAGGTTTAGGGGCGTCGAGTATCCTCATCTGATAATGAAGAGAACTTTGCATCGAGCCACGATATGCCAACTGATCAGTAGAGTTATCGCTGGCAATAACAAGCGACAGATGCATCAGCTTCTTATCACTAGTATTCGCATAGCGAATGATGGATTTTGAGCGAAGGCCATCACCATTGTAGGCGCGCGAATTGCTGAAACTCTGATAAACGCCATTGGCTGAATACATCGCTTTGACGTTCTCTCCCATCCCCCAGCCTGGAGAATCTTGAGAGATTGGAATTAATCCTCTATTGTCGACATACATCTGCAATGCCCATTTTACCTTACCAGTATACTCTGGGGTAATATAGACCGGGAAAACATCGAAGCAGTCATTCTCCCCGATTAAGAAGGCAAAGCTCCTGTCTGTAATCTTATTATCCAACCGTGAAGTGATCTCCTTCGTCATATTTTCATCCACCGTAAAGTATCCGCTTTCATTCACTATCTTGTCCAGTTCATCCTCCCCGGCCCTAGTCATAGAGAAGGATTCCCTTCGCAAGGGAGTCTCATCGGTGAAATCCCAATCGACAGACGGGTCAATGGCTCCATAGGTATGAATAAAATTCCGCCCGTATGCTCCCCTAAAAACTTCCTCAAGGGTATAGGGTTCATACTGCTGGCAAGAACCCAGCAAGAAGGAGCAAAGAGCACACAACAGTGCCATCGGGCACACACCGTTCAATAATGTTTTCATTTTTTTATTGTTTTTAATGCCGCAAAAATACGAAAATACGACTCATTGATTCTATGTTTCGAATGCAGAATTGCGGTTCATGTTTTTCCGAAGGATTCCGATGTTGTTTTGCAACGCATATATAACAAAAAGGCTATACCAATGATTAATCAGTATATCTTCCAATGTTTACATTTGCAGGAAATATCTTTGATTTGGAAGCAATATTTTGGCTATTTTGAGTGATATATTTTTCAGTTACACATGACAAAAAGCTGCAATAAAGAAGAAGTTACTCGTTTTTGAGAAATATCTTGACCTGAATTTTGGAATCTACACATATTATATATATCTTTGCGCGCTTTTTTGAAAAATATAGATAAGAAATGATTTCAGTCAACAATCTCTGCGTCCAGTTTGGCAAGCGTGTGCTTTTCCAGGACGTCAATCTCAAATTCACCTCAGGTAACTGCTATGGTATCATCGGTGCTAACGGTGCCGGCAAATCAACTTTCCTCCGCGTATTGAGCGGTGAGCTCGATCCAACCCGTGGCACTTACGAAATGGGCCCGGGCGAGCGCCTCTCAGTGCTTGAGCAGGACCACACCAAGTATGACCAGTATACTGTCATTGACACCGTGCTCCGCGGTAACACCGTACTCTATGCCATCATGGAGGAGAAGAACGCCATCTACGAGAAGCCGGAGATGAGCGAGGAGGACGGCATGCGTGCTGCTGAGCTCGAGGAGAAATTTGCAGAGATGGATGGCTGGAACGCTGAGAGCGACGCTGCCATGCTCCTCTCGGGCCTCGGCATCAAGGAGGATATGCACTACATGATGATGGGCGACATCCCAGCCAAGCAGAAGGTGCGTGTCATGCTGGCCAAGGCGCTCTTTGGCAATCCTGACAACCTCTTGCTCGATGAGCCGACCAATGACCTTGACCTCGACACCGTGATGTGGCTCGAGAACTTCTTGGGCAACTTTGAGCATACCGTATTGGTAGTTTCGCACGACCGTCACTTCCTTGACTCGGTATGTACCCACACCGTGGACATTGACTTCAAGAAGTGTTCGCTCTTCGCAGGCAACTACTCATTCTGGTACCAGTCTTCACAGCTTGCACTCCGTCAGCAGCAGATGCAGAACAAGAAGGCTGAGGAGAAGAAGAAGGAGCTCGAGGAGTTCATCCGTCGCTTCTCTGCCAACGTGGCTAAGTCTAAGCAGACTACTTCGCGCAAGAAGATGCTCGAGAAGCTCAACGTGGAGGAGATCCAGCCATCGACCCGTCGCTACCCTGGTATCGTCTTCACTCCAGAGCGTGAGGTGGGCAACAAGGTGCTCGAGGTACATGGCTTGGGCAAGGTTATCGAGGGTCAGACACTCTTCCATGACGTCAACTTCCAGATTGAGCCAGGTGATAAGGTGGTATTCATCAGCCATGACCCACGTGCCATGACCGCGCTTTTCGAGATTATCAACGGCCAGGACAAGGACCACGAGGGTACCTACAACTGGGGTCAGACCATCACTACGGCTTATCTGCCACTCGACAACTCACCATTCTTCAACACCGACCTCAACATGGTCGACTGGATTGCACAGTATTCTGCCGATACGCTCGAGATTACGCTCAAGGGCTTCCTCGGTCGTATGCTCTTCCGTGACGAAGAAGTGCTCAAGAAGGCTTCGGTACTCTCGGGTGGTGAGAAGATCCGCTGTATGATTGCCCGTATGATGATGAAGAATGCCAACACTTTGATCCTCGACTCTCCAACCAACCACCTCGACATGGAGTCAATCCAGGCGTTCAACAACAACCTGCAGACCTTCAAGGGCGTTGTCCTGATGTCTTCACATGACCATGAGTTCATCCAGACCATCTGCAACCGTGTCATTGAGCTCGGTCCAAACGGCATTATCGACAAGCGTACCGAGTATGATGACTACATCATGGACGAGCGCGTAAAGGCTGCAAGAGAAAAAATATACTAAAAATAGCAGCATTTTGTAAGGTCGAATAGCCAAATATTAGAGTTCGAAGGATAAAATTCTGACATTTTGCTACAGAGTTGTGCCAGGTTATTGGGAAAACCACTATCTTTGCATCGCAAAATGACAGTAAACAAGTCATAATGCAGCGTGCTCTTTATGAGTGCAACGTACTCTTTGAGAGTGCAAGTTAGAAATTATTTATTAAAAACTCATTTATTTATATTAATTGTTTAAGATTATGAAAAAGTTTGTTCTCCTTCTGATCTCCATGATCGCATGCATCAATGCTTACGCATTTAAGTTTGATGGTATTGACCTCAACGGTAGTGTAGGCGAGGTTACCCGCGCAATCAGCATGAAGCACTATGTTGCTGCTACTGATCGTCCAAACTCACTCACTGGTCTCTGCCAGGGCACCAAGATCTATTTGACTTTCAACCTTGAGGATGTTACCACCAAGGGTAAGGTTGGCCAGTTGATCGTTGACGTTCCTAACACCGACGCTTCTGCATTTGTTAACAACGCTCAGCTCCTCAACGTAATCTATCATCAGGTTTCTAACTCTGAGGAGGGTTATGTATACTCTGTAGATGAGGATGGTACTACCCTTATTCTCTCTCAGACAGAGAATGGTATGCGTCTTACCTACTGCACTCCTTACTACAAGGCTGCTAAGTAATCTTGATTACTAAATATCATCTAGCAAATATCAAATATCACCAATCTCGCTTCTGAGGCTGGTGATATTTGGTATTTATATGAAGTCATCCCTTCGCATGAGTTTCTTCGCGTTGCTCAGAATGACAAATTGAGTATGAATACAGAATACTACCACCTCCTGCTGGACTATTATCACCTCCTGTCCGGTTCGCTGACCATCATCGCGGCATTGCCCGTGATTGTGGTCATTGGGTGCATAGGCCTGCTCTTCCTGCTTTTGCGCTGGTGGAAGACGGGATTGCTGCTACTGGTGGTGGGGCTGTGGATGAACTGGTATACGCAGAGTATCCCGCTCAATCCGCTGACTTGGCGACGTGTCAACGTTGAGCAGAAAGAGGAGGGTACCCTGCGCATCCTGGAGTACAATATCTGCCATAAACCAGAATTTTTGGAGGGCAATGTGGCCAATTTTCAGTTATTAGCGGATTTCCTACTTTCGAAAAATGCCGACATCTTAGTGTTGCCTGAACACATGGGGCCGCATGCCCTACAGCTGGATAGTGTGCTGCGAGCCAACTATCCCTATAACTTCGGCAGCGTGCTGAAGGGCGGCTATGAGGAGGATGCGGTGTATAGTCGCTATCCGATTACGAGCTGCAGGCATTACAGGATGGATCCTGAGGTCATACTGCAGCGTCATCCGGACGCCGATTCTACATTTGTCAGGAACGGGCATGGTGGCACGATGACCTATGAACTGGGGCTTGATATTCAAGGACATCCGGTGACGATGATCTATGTGCATCTGCGCAGCAATAGCTATGACAACGCGAAAGAAAAGGAAGACCGACGCCGAGACAAACTACGCAGCGTGCTGGAGAGCATGAAGCGCAACTATGCGTATCGTGACGCTGAAGCGGAGGCAATCTGTGACTCGCTGGCACAGAATACGAATCCGCTGATGATTTGTGGCGACTTCAACGACGTATCTGGCTCGTATGTACTTAATACCTTGCAACATACACTTAGCTTGAAGGATGCATGGTGGGAAAGAGGCTTGGGCCCTGGCTTCACGTTTGATGACCAGCATCTGCTACTGCGCCTCGACCATCTGCTCTTTTCCTCTCATTTCGAACTCCTCGGCGTGTCATTGCTCTCCGAGGCGGATTTCTCTGACCACGAGCCTTTGCTCTTCGACCTTAAAATCAAGTGAAAACTATCGCTTTCAAGGACAGATTCTTTGAGAAACGCGTTTTTATAGGCTTATATATTTAAAATGAGTCTCATTTTTTTCGAAGTATGTGAATAATTCATTATCTTTGCACCGATAATGAAAAATTTAGCAATGTCATCCATTCTTCTTGCCGGTGCGCTCAGCAGCTGCACCACCAAGTCAGAGGCTCCAGACCACGTAGGTGGCCCGTGGAGCGTTGATCGTTTTGCCGACATCGAGGTGCTTCGTTATGAAGTACCTGAGTTTGAGCAATTGAGTCTCCAACAGAAAACACTTGTTTATTATCTCACCGAGGCGGCCCTTTGGGGACGTGACATCCTGTGGGATCAGAACTGCAGCTATAATCTTCAGATTCGTCGCATTGCCGAAGCCATTTATCAAAACTATGACGGCGATAAGGACGATGCGAACTGGAAGGCTTTTGAGCAGTATCTCAAGCAGATATGGTTCGCCAACGGCATTCATCACCACTACAGCAACGCCAAGTTCCAGCCAGGTTTCACCCGTGAGTGGATTGCCAAGCAGGTAAGTCTGTTGCCAGATTGGAGCAAGTATGTCACGGTTTATGAAGCCATGCCATTGCTCAACGCCGTGTTTGATCCTAAGCTCTATGCCATCAAGGTCAATCAGGCCGATGGTGAGGATCTGATCCAGACGTCGGCGGTCAACTTCTACCAGGGCGTGACCCAGCAGGAGGTGGAGGACTTCTATGCCCGACTCAAGAATCCTAACGACACCATGCCGGTGATGTTTGGCCTCAATTCGCAGCTCGTCAAGGAGAATGGACAGCTGGTGGAGAAGGTCTGGAAGGTAGGTGGCATGTACTCTCCAGCTATCGAAAAGATTGTGTATTGGCTCGAAAAGGCCAGCACCGTGGCTGAGAACGAGGCGCAGAAGGCCAGCATCGACAAGCTCATCGCCTATTATAAGAGCGGCGACCTCAAGGACTTTGACGACTATAGCATTCTGTGGGTGAAGGACCTGGATAGCCGCGTGGACTTTATCAATGGCTTCATCGAGAGCTATAATGACCCGCTCGGTTTGCGTGGTTCGTGGGAGTCGTTGGTCAACTTCAAGGACTCAACCAATACGGCTCGCACGGAGATTATTTCCAACAACGCGCAGTGGTTTGAGGATCATAGCCCCGTTGACCCTCGCTTCCGCAAGCCGGAGGTGAAGGGTGTGACGGCCAAGGTCATCACGGCGGCGATCCTGGCGGGCGACAGCTATCCTGCCACACCTATCGGTATTAACTTGCCTAACTCCAACTGGATTCGTGCACAGCATGGTTCCAAGTCGGTCAGCATTGACAACATCACAGCAGCATACGACGCTGCGGCTTCGGGCAACGGCTTCAGCGAGGAGTTTATGTGGAGCGAGGCGGAGATTGCACAGGCCAAGAAGTACGCGCATTATGTAGATAATGTGCACACCGACCTGCATGAGTGTCTCGGTCATGGCAGCGGTCAGCTCCTTCCTGGCGTTGACCCAGATGCGCTGAAGGCCCATGGTTCGACGTTGGAGGAGGCGCGTGCAGACATCTTTGCGCTCTATTATATGGCTGATCCAAAGCTCGTAGAACTCGGCGTTATGCCTGATGCAGAGGCGTATAAGGCCGGCTACTATCAGCAGATGATGAATGGTCTGATGACCCAGTTGGTGCGCATCCAGCCGGGTGACAACATCGAGGAGGCGCACATGCGTGACCGTGCACTGATTGCTTACTGGACGTTGGAGCGTGCTTCGAAGGATCCGGGCACCCCTGCTCTGGAGTTTGCGAAGAAAGACGGCGAGACTTATGTCCGCATCAACGACTACACCAAGCTGCGCGAGTACTTTGGCGAACTGCTCGGAGAGTTGCAGCGCATCAAGAGCGAGGGCGACTATGAGGCAGGTCGCAAGCTCGTAGAGACCTACGGAGTGAAGGTAGATCCTGACCTCCATGCCGAGGTCCTGAAGCGTTACGAAGGCCTGCATCTGGCTCCATATAAGGGTTTTGTCAATCCTCGCTATGAGCCGGAGCTCAATGCGAATGGTGAGATTACTGACGTAAAAGTCATCTATGGCGAGGGCTATGCGGAGCAGATGCTGCGATACTCGCGAGACTATTCGGTGAGATTTTAAAAGGTATTTAAGGGAAGTGAAAATGGAGTGAAAGGGGAGTGAAAGGGACGATAGTTCAGTTGTCCGAATTTTTCTTCAACCAGAAAAAATCCTTTTCGACCCCAAATACATTTGTCCCTTTCACTCCTTTTTCACTCCCTTTACAAACTCTTCTTAACCCTTTATAAAATGATCGAAAAAACAACCCTCAGCAAGATCAACGCCCTGTTCCGCGGCCGCCAGAACATCGTGGTGAGCAACCTCCTGCGCGAGCGTGGGTATAATTATAAGGTGGCCTTTGGCTGCTCCGTACCAGACATCAAGGGCGTGGCTATGATGGTCAAGGAAGGCCTTCAGGATCCTGATTCTCCTTTCTTCGGCTTGGACGAAGTGGAGCTTTCCGAAGCGCTTTGGGCCGATGAGAATCTTCGCGAGGCTAAGATGGCTGCACCTATGCTCTATCCGCGTGGCACGATGACCGTGGAAACCGCTGAGCGTTGGGCCGATAGCATCCCCACCTATGAGGTGGCAGACATGGTGTGCATGTACGCTTTCCAGTTTGGCATTGGCCAGACCTTGATAGAGCGATGGGAACAATCAGAAGATAAGATGCGCGTCTATTGCGCCAAGAACCTGATAAAGCGCCTGTCATGAAGAAACCGCGTGTCTACGAAACCGCCAGTCAGAAGCGCGATGTAATCATCGACCGTGATCTGCTCCCTGAGACGCCCGAAAGAAGTGACGCCCCAGGCGATGACTCTGTACCCGCAGGTTATGCAGAGGCGCAGCGTCAGTTTGAGAGCTATATCGTGGCTCATGGCAAGCGATTCACACCAGAGCGCGCCTTCGTTTTGAAGCAGATCTATGCGCTCAAGGCTCCCGTAGACATCAGTACCTTCTACGAGATGGTATGCAAGGAGCAAGGTCAGGTGGCATTGGCCACGGTTTATAACAACCTGGCCTTGCTGGTCGATGCTCATCTGGTGCGCAGGCTCGACCTGGTCGGTGGCGCTATGGCCTTCTACGAAAAGACCTTAGGTGTGGAGCCTCATGGCTACGCCGTGTGCCAGCATTGTGGCAAGATCAGGATCATCCAGCTCGATGGTATCACAGAACGGATCCTGTCGCAGCTGCCCAAGACCTTCCAGACCACTGACATCAACCTGCAGGTCAACTGTCTCTGCAAGAAGTGCCAGACCACCCTGCGCCGTGAAGCTGAGATGGAGCGAAAGAGGGCCCTCAAGCAGCGTCAGGAAACGTCAAGGGCAGGCGTCCAGGCTCGCAAGACCCGCAAAAAAAGAAAAAGCAAGTAAGAGAGGCGCCTTTCTCCCAACATTTTTAATAGGAAGTGCCAGATTGCTTTGTGGGGGTGCATTTTTTAGACGTATTTGTTTTTTTTATATAAATTGACCAAATAATTTGACTCATTATTTTGGTCGGAATAAGAAAAACTTTTATATTTGCAGTCGGACAATCCGCTTTCGTGTGTTGTTCGCGCTTTGAAAAACCAATAAAATTAATAAAATTAACGATGAAAGTCGACGTTTTACTTGGCCTCCAGTGGGGCGATGAAGGTAAAGGTAAGGTAGTGGATGTACTTACTCCACGCTATGATATTGTTTCCCGTTTCCAGGGCGGCCCTAACGCGGGCCATACTTTGGAGTTCGATGGTGAGAAGTATGTGCTTCGCAGCATCCCTTCAGGTATCTTCCAGGGCGGCAAGATCAATATCATCGGCAATGGTGTAGTTTTGGATCCGCTTCTCTTCATGAAGGAGGCTAAGGAGCTGGCACAGAGCGGCCATGATCTCACCGAGCGTCTCTTTATCTCTAAGAAGGCTCACCTCATCCTGCCTACCCACCGCTTGCTCGACAAGGCCAATGAGGCTGCTAAGGGTAAGGCTAAGATCGGCACCACCGGCAAGGGCATCGGCCCAACCTATACTGATAAGATCAGCCGTAACGGCCTCCGTGTCGGCGATATCCTCGATAACTTTGCTGCTAAGTATGAGGCTGCTAAGCAGCGTCACCTTGAGCAGATTGCCAGCCTCAATCTCCTGGCAGTAGTCAAGGGCAGCGAGGCTGTGGCTACCGACGGCCTCGAAGAGCTTGAGCAGGACTGGATGGAGGGTATTGAGTACCTCAAGCAGTTCAAGTTCATCGATTCTGAGCACGTAGTCAACAACTACCTCAAGGCTGGCAAGAGCGTCCTTTGCGAGGGTGCTCAGGGCTCATTGCTCGACGTAGACTTCGGTTCATATCCATTCGTCACCTCTTCTAATACCGTGTGTGCAGGCGCATGTACGGGCTTGGGTATTGCTCCAAACAAGATCGGTGAGGTATTTGGTATCTTCAAGGCTTACTGCACTCGTGTAGGTGCAGGTCCATTCCCAACAGAGCTCTTTGATGAGACCGGCAAGAAGATCCGCGACATCGGCCATGAGTACGGTGCTGTCACCGGCCGTGAGCGTCGTTGTGGTTGGATTGACCTCGTGGCTCTCAAGTACACAATTATGCTCAACGGCGTTACCCAGTTGATCATGATGAAGAGCGACGTCCTTGACACCTTCCCAACCATCAAGGCCTGCACCGCTTATAAGATCAATGGCGAGATTACCAAGGAGTTCCCATTCTCTATTGAGAGCGACATCGAGCCACAGTACGTTGAGATGAAGGGTTGGAACTGTGATTTGACACAGTGCAAGTCGGAAGCTGATTTCCCACAGGAATTCAAAGATTACATTGCTTTCCTTGAGAAGGAGCTCGAAACTCCGATCACCATTCTTTCAGTTGGTCCTGACCGCGATCAGACCATTGAACGTAAGAAATAATTTCCACCGTTGGCAGATGTCCTAGTGATAGGGCCTCTGCCAATGTTTTATTTTATTCAGAAGTTATAGGGAAGATAAAGGGGAGTTAATGACTTCGTCATGAAGTTATAAGGACGATAGTTATTTTTTCCGGATTATCTCTACTTCCAATGTTTCGAGAAGCCGATACATTCGTCCCTATAACTTCCCTATAACTTCCTTTTAACTCCTTTATAACTCCCCTTAAAAATAAAAATAACACAAGAAACAATTAACAATATGAAGAAGCAACTTAAAAAAGTCCTCGTACTCGGCTCTGGCGCATTGAAGATCGGCCAGGCAGGTGAGTTCGACTACTCTGGTAGCCAGGCCCTCAAGGCTCTGCGCGAAGAGGGTATCCGTTCAGTCCTTATCAATCCTAATGTCGCTACCATTCAGACCTCTGAGGGTATTGCCGACAAGGTTTATTTCCTCCCAGTTACCCCATATTTCGTAACTGAGATCATCAAGAAGGAGCGCCCAGACGGCATCATGCTCGCATGGGGTGGCCAGACCGGCTTGAACGTAGGTACAGCTCTCTACCAGAATGGTGTGCTCAAGGAGTACGACGTACAGGTACTCGGTACCAGCGTTGAGGCTATCATGAACACTGAGGACCGTGACCTCTTCGTCAAGGAGCTCAATAAGGTCGACCTCAAGGTGCCAGTAAGTGAGGCTTGTGAGACCATGGACGCAGCGCTCGCTGCAGCTCGCAAGATCGGCTATCCTATCATGATCCGTTCGGCTTACGCTCTCGGCGGCCTCGGTTCAGGTGTCTGCCCAACTGAGGAGGTATTCAAGGAGATCGCAGAGTCTGCCTTCACCTTCGCTCCACAGGTACTCGTTGAGGAGTCATTGAAGGGTTGGAAGGAGATCGAGTTCGAGTGTATCCGCGATGCTAACGACCACTGCTTCACCGTTGCTTCAATGGAGAACTTTGACCCACTCGGCATCCACACCGGCGAGTCAATCGTTGTTGCTCCAACTTGCTCATTGACCGACGAGCAGGTCAAGATGCTCCAGGACATCACCATCAAGTGCGTACGTCACCTCCAGATCGTGGGCGAGTGCAACATCCAGTTCGCTTTCAACGCTGTGACCAATGACTACCGCATCATCGAGATCAATGCACGCCTCTCACGTTCTTCAGCTTTGGCATCTAAGGCTACCGGTTATCCTCTCGCTTTCGTTGCAGCTAAGATCGCCCTCGGCTATACCCTCGACCAGATCGGCGAGATGGGTACCACCAACTCAGCATACGTTGCTCCATCGCTCGACTACATGATCTGCAAGATCCCACGTTGGGACCTCACCAAGTTCGTAGGCGTCAGCCACAAGCTCGGTTCATCAATGAAGTCTGTAGGTGAGATTATGTCTATCGGCCGTTCGTTCGAGGAGATGCTCCAGAAGGGTCTCCGTATGATTGGTCAGGGCATGCACGGTTTCGTAGGCAACGACCACACCAAGTTCGAGAATCTCGACGAGGAGCTCGCTAATCCAACCGACCTCCGCATCTTCGCCATCGCTCAGGCTCTCGAGGAGGGTTACACCATCGAGCGCATCGAGGAGCTCACCAAGATCGATCCTTGGTTCATCGAGCGCATGAAGAATATCGTCGATTACAAGCACAAGCTCGAAGGCTACAACTCGCTTGAGGAGCTCCCTGCAGACGTCCTCAAGGAGGCTAAGATCCTCGGTTTCTCAGACTTCCAGATCGCCCGCTTCGTCATCAAGCCATCGGCTACCAACATGGAGAAGGAGGTACTTGCCGTACGTGCTCAGCGTAAGAAGCTCAACATCCTCCCAGCCGTTAAGCGCATCCCAACCGTAGCCAGCGAGCACCCAGAGCTCACCAACTACCTCTATATGACCTATGCTGTTGAGGGTTACGACGTGAACTATTATAAGAATGAGAAGTCAGTCATCGTCCTCGGTTCAGGTGCTTACCGCATCGGTTCTTCAGTAGAGTTCGACTGGTGCTCGGTCAACGCTGTCAGCACCGCTCGTAAGCTCGGTTATAAGTCGATCATGATCAACTATAACCCTGAGACCGTGTCTACCGACTACGATATGTGCGACCGCCTCTACTTCGACGAGCTCTCATTCGAGCGTGTGCTCGACGTCATCGACCTCGAGTCTCCACGTGGCGTCATCGTTTCAGTAGGTGGCCAGATTCCTAACAACCTGGCTATGAAGCTCCATCGCCAGTCAGTACCTATCCTCGGTACCTCTCCAGTCAACATCGACCGTGCAGAGAACCGTGGTAAGTTCTCAGCTATGCTCGATAAGCTCGGCATCGACCAGCCAAAGTGGAGCGCTTTGACCTCTATGGCCGACGTCAAGAAGTTCATTGACGAGGTAGGCTATCCAGTCCTCGTCCGTCCTTCATACGTCCTCTCTGGTGCTGCCATGAACGTTTGCTATAGCGATGATGAGCTTGAGCGCTTCCTCGCTGCTGCTTCTGAGGTTTCTAAGGAGTACCCAGTGGTTATCAGCCAGTTCATGACCGAGACCAACGAGATCGAGTTCGACGGTGTGGCTCAGAACGGTGAGGTAGTAGAGTACGGTATCTCTGAGCACGTAGAGTTCGCTGGTGTTCACTCAGGCGACGCTACCATGACCTTCCCAGCACAGCAGATCACCTTCGCTCAGGCTCGCCAGATCAAGAAGATCTCTCGCGCTATCGCTAAGGAGCTCAACATCTCGGGTCCATTCAACATCCAGTACCTCGCTAAGGGCAGCGACATCAAGGTCATCGAGTGTAACCTCCGTGCTTCACGTTCGTTCCCATTCGTTTCTAAGGTCCTCAAGCGCAACTTCATCGAGACTGCTACCAAGATCATGCTCGACGCTCCATACCAGAAGCCTGATAAGTCAGCCTTCGATATCGACCGCATGGGCGTCAAGGCTTCGCAGTTCTCATTCGCACGTCTCCAGAACGCTGACCCAGTGCTTGGCGTAGACATGAGCTCTACCGGTGAGGTAGGTTGTATCGGCGACACCTTCGAGGAGGCTCTCCTCAACTCTATGATTGCTACCGGCTACAAGCTCCCATCTAAGGAGAAGGCTATCATGCTCTCAAGCGGTGGCACCAAGGAGAAGGCTTCATTGCTCGACGCAGCTGCAGCTCTCGTTAAGGCTGGCTACACCATCTGCGCCTCAGAGGGCACTGCTAAGTTCCTCAACGACAACAACGTCAAGGCTACCGCAGTAGGTTGGCCAGACGAGGAGAACAAGGACATCCCTAACGTCATGGAGATGATCGCAGATCACAAGTTCGATCTCATCGTCAACATTCCTAAGAACCACTCTAAGCGTGAGCTGACCAATGGCTACAAGATCCGTCGTGGCGCTATCGACCACAACATCCCATTGATCACCAACGCTCGCCTGGCTTCTGCCTTCATCACCGCATTCTGCGCTATGGAGCAGGAGGACATCCAGATCAAGAGCTGGCAGGACTATGAGTAAATTCGCGTGCGAAATTACTAAATGAGTATTAAATAATAAATATAATATCCACCCACACTGCAATCACTGTAGTGGGGGTGGATACTATGCTTCGGATTCTATGTTTTAAGTTTTAAATAATAAATTACAAATGAAGAAAATTTTACTCTCTTTGGTGGCTATGCTGTCTGTGATGACTTCAAACGCAGCAGATGTGACTGACGACGCTAACATCACATTCGAGGATGTTGATCTCCATGGCGCTACTTATTATGACGGTGCTGACAAAGCTGGTCTCTTCAATACTGCTGAAAGCTTCATCTTCATGAACTATTACCAAGATAGCAACTGGTGTGGCTTCGGTGTTTCTGCTACAAGCGGCAACAACTACACTGGTGACAATACAGACGACACACTGTTCAACTCTGTAGTCGGCGGCGGTATGCAGTCAGAGAAGTTCGCTGTATGTTGCTACGATGAGTCCCGGGCTATTCAGGACTATGAGTACCCAGAGATCTTCGCTACTGCTAACATCAAGCCAGAGTATGTATACATCACCAACACTGCTTGCGCTTACAAAGCAATGACAGAGGGCGACGCTTCCGTTAAGAAGTTTGACGAGACAGACTGGCTCAAACTCACCATCTCTAATATTGTATTTAACGATGAAGAGAATGACTATGCAGTAGCTAGCTCTGTTGACTTCTATCTTGCCAAGGACGGAAAGATTGTCAATGAGTGGACAAAGGTCGACCTCACTCCACTCGGTGTTTGTGAGATCATCCGCATCACCATTTCATCTTCAGTCAGTGGTACGGAAGGTGTGAACGCTCTTTCTTACTTCGCTCTTGACAACATGAAGGCTGAAGCAACAGAAGAAGCTCCAACAGGCATAAAGGTTGTAGAGGCTCAGGCTGCTGTAAAGGCCAAGAAGTACATGAAGGATGACCAGATCATCATCGTGAAGAACGGCAAGCAGTTTAATGTTGCTGGTCAGGAAATGTAATAGGGCAATAATAAATGAAGATTTTGCTTACCATAGGCTTGTCATTGACACTGACCTCGGCATTGTATGCTGCTGAAGACGACGAAAAGGAACTGCATCTCCACATCCAGAAAGGGCATTACGAAGATGCTGCACAGACACGTGCTTTCGGCGATCTGAAATATAAGCCACCCCACGTGCTGCATGAGGGTCGTGTGCATGTCCCCATCGTCATGGTGGATTTCCCTGACCGTAAGTTTACTTTCCTCAAAGAACAGCTATATGACCTGTACATGGGTCAGCACCCTGTAGAGGAGCGCCCCGTGACGGCCAGTGGCATATCAGGATACGGCTATGGCTCAGCACAGGAATACTTCTTCGAAAACTCGTTCGGGAAACTCGACTTTGAGTTTGATTTCTACGGTCCATACACACTGCCACGCAACCACGAGTACTATGCTCAATACTCTGGCACCACATTGGCACGCGTGCTTTATGACGCTTTTCCACTGATCGATGATGATATAAACTTTGCGAAGTATGACAATGATGGCGACAGTATCTGCGAAATCGTGTACTTCCTTTATGCCGGCACAGGGGCACAATCTTCTGGTAACAACGATGACATCTGGGCAAAGTGCGGTACAGCTACCAATAAGCACAAGACAAAAGACGGTATCATACTAAATCGCGTTGGTGTTAACAACGAGCTTCGGTTACCTGAAGGCAATGTGGATTTGGAAGATGGACGAGCGCTGATCAATGGTATCGGGGTATTTTGCCACGAGCTGAGTCATGGCCTGGGATTGCCCGATCTGTATTACACCAGTAGTTCTTGGCCTAACTGGGACAATATCGGTCCCGAAGACTGGGACCTGATGGACTTCGGATTTAACGTGCGCAACGAATTTTGGCCCATGCCCTACACGGCCTGGGAGCGCATGATCATGGGTTGGATAGAAGCAGAGGAACTGACCAATACCCAGGATGTGACCGTATGGCCACTCAACGACGAAGCAGGGCGTGGCAAGGCCTATGTGGTGCGTAATCCGGCCAACAGGGATGAGTTCTGGACCATCGAGAACATTCCAGACAACGGATGGTATAGTGGCATGTATGGAGGAGGTAAAGGCATCATCATCATGCACATCGATTACTCAGATAAGACATTCGATGTTTACGAAAAGCCGAACTCTACTTACGGCAAGCCTCGCTGCACCGTCATCCCAGCCGACGGGCGCATCATCAGTTCTTACTATCTGAATAAGAAACATCCTGATGGCACAATAATAACCTCATCAATCTATATTGACAACCTGCGCGGCGATCCTTACCCAGGTTCAACGGGTACTACCTCGCTGGCAGCCTACCACAACTACGCAGGCGAGGAAGACTTGGTCAATTTCATGCCTATCACCGACATCCGCCTGAATGACGACGGCAGCGTGTCATTCCACTTCAGAGGTGATCCCACCGGCATCAATGAGTTGTACCCAGAAGACGCTGACAGCCCTGTATATGACCTCCACGGCCGTCGCAGTGGGCAGATGCAGCGTGGCAGGATATACGTCAGAAATGGTAGGGTAGTGACCATAAAGTGACCATAATTTCATCGAGGATAAAATCATCGGGGACGAGAAAAAAGATAGCGGAATCTTGACTATACCATAGATTATCGCGTTATTTGTATAAAAAGTTTTAAAAATTTTTGCTATTTACAAATATTCTCCCTATCTTTGCCCCATGAAATCAAAAGTGCCGGCTGTTGGAGCAGCCGACACATGAAAGAAATCAGTTTAGAATGAGACTGAAATCCGATGCTTGACAATCGTTATTCGTATCCGTCTGCCAAGCAACATAAATGAAATTGAAACTCTCATTTGTGTACTATATTAGGATTTTCAGTCCTTTGGCAGCGAAATTCGCATTACGAAACCTTTTTCATTCACGCTGCAAAGTTAATGATTGTTCTTGATTTTAGTATTTACTGAACTCTAGTTTAACAATTATTTAACCAATTTAGTTATCCCTCACCTGGTGAAATCCAGATGAGGGATAATTTTTTATAAGGACAGAGGGTCCTGGCACGGTCGGCAAGGTGTTTGCTGGTGGCGCTACTGTTCTAAACTACTTTATGGTTTATTCTAGAAACAGACGTAAAATTTCAAAAAAATCTTTCTAATGACTAATTTTCGCATCAATAAATAGCTCCAAAATAAGAATTTTTGCACGTGCAAATTATATTAATAATTATTTGGCGGATCCGGAAATAATCGTTATCTTCGCAGCAGATTATTAGTTCTTACGAACACTGTGTCCTAGAGTTCTTGGTCGTTCTTCGAGGCACACAAGTAAACATGATCATCTTCCAGGGGGGAGGTGGGCATGTATCTTTGTGTGCCTCGAAGAACTGCCAATTTTTTTCGATGGATTACCTTCATGTGCCCGCCAAAATAGAGATGCAGAATCCTGTGTTTCGCTGCCTTTCACTATAGCGTATTATCCCCCTGAATATGCTGTGACAGGCAGTTGACCACCTTGCTCTCCGTTGCCTTGCCGATGATACCGCCACTTGGAGTATCAGGGAAATGAAGTTCCTTGGATGAGTTGAGGCAGTTGCTGATATTGACTTTTTTACCGATACCTACGATGCCTCCTCCGCAAGAATTGTCAACAGTCAACTTGCCTGTATTGACGCAATATTCGAAGTCGGAGCTTTTCGCTTCACCCGCAATGCCGCCCAGATAATCGCTCGGGATCAATAGGCTCTTTTCTTGGAACAAAAAGCCATGATTGACACAACGGGTGAACGTGCAATTCTCACAGCTTGCCACAATACCACCACCGTAGTCCCAGGCGAGATCTACTGTCGCATTGTTTTCACAATTGATGAATGATGACCCTTTGGCAACGCTGGCAATGCCTCCTGCATAGCTGAAGATTTTCGTAGAGAGGTTAGTATTATCAGAGGTACTACAGTCAAAGAAGCTGTCCTGGTTCGAAAACGAGACAATACCGCCTACATGACTTTGATTCACTGAGATTCTTGAATCTTTCAATACGATGTTTTTATAAGTGCAGGAAGTTGAATAGCCGACGAGGGCACCAGTATTGATCTCTGCTTTGATGTTCCACCCTTCAATGACTATATTCTGGAATGTCGCATCTTTGGCATAGTTGACTAGGCCATAGTGATTCTTGTCAGTACCTGTATTATTCTCATATGAGAGATTCTTCAGAGCATAGCCCTTTCCGTATATCGACCCATAGAAATGAATGGCTACAGGACTGTAATCTGAAATGTTGACTCCTGTGAAGTCAAGATCGCCCTTGAGGATGATACTGGCATGATTGTCGTTCAGAGCTTCAAGAAACTCTGGAGCAGTACTAACATAGTAAGTGTCTGCCTTTGCCCAGTTGCAGCTTAAGCTGGCCAGAGTAGTACATAAAAGGATAAATATCTTCTTCATACTATTTTATTTTTTCTACAATTACTTCACGAGCAAGTTGCGTATGTCCAGCATGAGCTTTTGATTGGGAACTTCTGTATTTCATTGCTTATTGTTTTATAGAAAGGTTTCATTCAAGTTTCTCTTCCAAACTCTTTCTATATTTGAGTGCCGTCATGCCATACTTTTCCTTGAACTGACGGCGGAAGGTGCTCTGATCCTTATATCCGCATCGAGTTACGAGTTCGTCGATAGGAGTATCAGGATTCTGTACGAGCAACTTTTCGAAGAGGTTAAGACGATATTCCGAGAGCCAGAAACGGAATGGTTTGCCCGTTTTTTTATTGATGCAGGCAGAGACCATTGGTCGGCTTGAATTAGCGGCCTCGGCCAACATCATGATGTCGAAGTTGGCATTCAGATAGAGCTTTTTCTCTTCCATGACCTTTTGTATGCGGTCATAGAGGAACTGTGCGTTGTCGAAAGATTTCTCTACAGTGGTCTCTTCGAGCTGTTGGGCCAGTTCCTTTACTTCTTCCTTGGTCTCCTCCAGGTCTTGCTGCGTTATCTTGATGATCTCTTCCTTTTTTCGGTTTTTGTACATCAACAATCCTGTAGACAGACCTGCTGCCAGGACGGTGAGGAGCACGATGCTCAGCATACGGATCATCAGTTTCTGTCTTTCCATCTGACTCTCTGCATCTTGGCGGGCCAGCTGCTGTTCCTGTACCATGTTGATCGACATCTGTTCGCCCAGCATACGCACCATTTCCTGCTGGTTGATGCTGTCGCTCACAGCCTTTGCTCGCCTCAGATAGCTGTTGCTGGCCTTCAGATCATGTCTTGCTTCTGCGTCGTTGGCCAGCAGTGTCAGATAGTCCACGTATTCGCTGACCAGGCTGTCAGCCTTGAATACCTCCTCAGCGATGGGTTTCATACGTTCGAATTCTGACTTTAGTCCGATAAACTGCATCTCCTCCATGGCATTGATCAGGGCCATAGATGTCTCTGCTCCATCGTTGTGCAGCAATTTTTGCATATAGATCCTCACCGAGTCGGTTTCTGCTTTTGTGTCGATGGCCAGCCCCAGATCGATTCTCTCTCGATAGGCACGAGCCAAATGTCCATAAACCTGACTGCGGTAGAAGTCTGCAAAGTCTTTGGTGGCAGGTCCCGGTTCCTGCATGGTAGCAGGTCGCTGACTGACGAAGGAAGGATCACGCTCGAACCGCTCCACCAAGTGCTCAATTTCGTGGCAGGTGCTGATCAATGTGTCGTATTCTTTCATCATGCGGTAGAGACCAATCCGTCTTTTCTGGAGAGTGATCAGTGCCACCACGTCGGCAAACGTGCTGGTACCTTTCAGCAGCTGGTAGGCACGGTCGTAGGTCTCTCGCGCCTGTTCTGTTCTGCCCAGTGCCTGCTCGGCTACACCTACTCGCGCCATTAGGGTGACTTCATCGCCACGCATGCGTTCGTCGCCATGACACAGGGCGATGCCGCGGTTGGCGTATTTCAGCGTGGCCAGATGCCTTTGGGTAGAAGCGGTGATATTTGAAGCCAGTACGCACAGCTCCTCTTCCAGGAAACGATCGTCACCAAACACACCCGCGTCGAGCAGCCGGTCACATATTTCAAGTGCTGCATCGAACTTGCCTTCCCCGCTAAATATAACCATAGCATGGAAGTAGTCGCAACGTTGCTTTCTCATCAGACCGGCATCGGCAATAGAGTCGAGCATTTGATGCGCCCTTTCCGGATCTGAGTCCATATAACTCATACTGCGGTCTATCAGGGCGTAGGTCTCGAATGTGGGATAGTCGCGTCCCTTTCCATTATTGTCGGGCGTATGGTTTCGATCTGAACAAGCGCATAGCAGCCAGAACAAAATCAGCGAAAGAAAAGCCTGAAATTTATTCACACCTTTATTAGTTTTATTAATTTTCGGGTGCAAATTAAATAATTTTTTCTCAAATATTATGTGCAAAACGTCTCAAATTGCTGATTCGGGTCATTATTTGAGACGTTTTGCAAGTTTTTTTATTTCACAATCACCTTTTTGCCCTCGCCCACACGCACTCCGCTGTAGTTCTCATCCACGCGGTTGCCGTTGAGGTCATACCAGCCCTGGAAGGTCATTTCACCGGTCTCGTTGTCGAAGGTCGCGATGCCTGTCTCGCCGTTGGCACTCTTGAGGATGACGTCGAACTGCTTAGGCATTGAGATGGTTCCTGGATTATAGCCGACCACGTTGCCCGACTCCATCCCAGCACGGGTAGGAGCCTTAGTGATGACGTCGAAGCTGTCAGGAGCATCGTCGCTGGCAATGTGGCGCATGTAGCAGCGGAATGGTGCGATCGATGCACCTTCGCCTAGACGAGAGAACTCACCGAGCTTATAGCCATCGAACTCCATGCCTGCATAGCCGTAGTAGTAATCGCTCTCTTCCTCCTTCAGGTCGATGACCTTGTAGTTGGTCGATCCGATGAAGTACCACTCGTCCTGCTGGGTTACGACAGGCTCTACTGGCTCGATGGTCACATCCTCGAAGGTGAGGCCTTCGGTCTCCTCCGCAAAGAGTGCGAGGTAAGGCTTGTAGGCAATAAGCTGGCCGCCCTTAACCTCCTTCATGACGGCAGTATACTTGTCGTTCTCCTCGTCATAGTTCATTGCATCGAAGGTGAAGTACTTGGCCCGGCTCTCGCTGCTGATCTTGGCATCGAAAGGCAATACGAGGGTCGAAGGCACATTGGCCTTGAAGGCGCGGTTGAGCTCTGCACGGTCTACGGTGATGTATTTAGTGAGCTTAAGCGATCGATCTGATTCACCGTCGAGCAGGGCAACGCTGTAGTCATTCTTCACGCGCAATGGACCGTAGTAGCGGAATTCACTCATTTCCAGATCGTTCGTATACGCATTCTTATTGTCACTAAGATACATATAGACGATGTCACCGCCACGTGTCGCGAACATAGGATGGGCATCCTCACCGATCTTCTGATACCAGTCGAGGTCACCCTCTGTAGCATTGCCATTGAGCTTATAGGTGAGCTCACCGCTGGTAAGGGCGTTTGGATTGCTCAGATGCTGGACGCCCTTCTGCTGCGTAATAGGGCCACCTGGCTTATAGATGGCATAGCAGTTGGCCATGTAGAGATTCTTCTCGTAACCCGCGAAGTATTCCATCTCACCCGTCGGGTTCTTGCTGTCGTATGGATAAGGACAGTTCTCATTCATCTTCTCGAGCTGACTGCCTGACCAGCTGTTGGTGATATAACCGTTATTCTTAGCATAGCCGACGAGCAGGGCACTGTTACCCGCCGAGGCATAGATGTCGCCCATGTTGAAGCACTTGTTGATATAGACCTTGACATTTCTGTCATGATCGCTGGTCGTCATTCGACCCAGCACGGCGCCTGCATGCTTTGGGGCACTGACTTGGGCATAGCTGCCACAGTTCTCTATGAAGACATTACCCCAGTGCCAGCCGATGACGATACGGCCTAGAATGCCTGCAGCACCACCGTCGCCTGCATTGTGAACCTTGCAGTTGTCTGCCAGGATGACGTTGCGGATCTCAGCGTTGGCATGAGCTACGCCGAAGAGGCCTGCGCCCTCACTGCCGCTGTTGATGTAGACCTTCATTCCACTGATGGTATGACCCTGGCCGTCGAAGATGCCACGGAAGCGGTTCTTCTCGGTGCCGATAGGCTGCCACCAGTCGATAGAAGAGAGGTCGATGTCATTGGCAAGTACGGCACAGGCGAACTGATTGCCCTCGTTCACCCTCTTGGCGAATTGCACCAGATCGTCGGCTGTGCGGATGATGGTCGGATGGAGGTCTGAGAACTCCACCTCTGGATGAATAAGATTTTCTGTGGTTGGGTAGGGTACCTTCTCTGCAAAAATACCATCAGTAATCTGATACCATACCGTCCTGCCCTCCTTGCGGTTCTCGCTGCCGTTGTTGAGCCAGTATGCCACGATGCCCGAGCCCAGGGTCTGAGCGCTCACGCCCATTTCCCAGTTGCTGAAGGTGTGGTTATTTTTCTCCAGTCGGTAGTTGTTGCCCGATGCAGAGTTCATGTCCGACTCCTTGCCGATCATCGGATAGTCAGCGCCCGATACGCAGTTGGTCACCAGGCTCTTCACGGCCTTGCCGATGATACCGCCGCAGGTGTTCTCGCTGAACTTCAGCTCCTCCGATGCATTGAGGCAGTTGTTGATAGTCACCTCTTCGCCGTAGCCTACGATGCCACCGCCGTTCTCATCCTCGCAGTAGATCTTACCCCTGTTGAAACACTCGTTGAAGGTCGACTTATAGGCCTCACCGGCAATGCCGCCCAGCTCGTCGTTGTCGCTGATGACTGAACTGTTATGATGTATATATCCCTCATTGCTGCATCGGGTGAAGGTCGAGTTCTCGCACCAAGACACAAGACCGCCTGCCACATCCAGGCGTGCTGCGACGTCTGCACCGTTGACGCAGTCGGTGAAGGTCGACCCCTTTGCCTTGCTCACCAGACCACCTGCATAGGCGTAGTGAGTTTTCATCGGTATGTTGTGCGTGCTGACGCTGGTCTTCGGGTCGGTCGTACAGCGGGTGAAGGTGTCATGATCCGATTCATAGACCAGGCCTCCTACAAAGCTGTTATAGGCATAGATCTCAGAGTTGGTGATCTTGATGTCCTCATAGGTCGAATTCTTAGAGTTGCCTACCAGGCCTGCCAGCATGATGCCATGCTTGACAGATAGGCTGTCGAGCGTCAGGTTCTTGAAGGTAGCACCTTCTGCAAATCCGATCATGGCATGGCGCTCGTTGTCCTGATCGAAGTTTTCATTGGAATGATCTTCGATATCAAGTTTGACATTCTTGATCGAATGACCCTTGCCATCGATCGAACCATGGAACTTGAAGCAACCTCGGTACAATGAGATGTATTGCTGCTTGAAATCAATGTCATTCTCTAACTCGATCATAGCATACGGATGCATAAGCACAGCACAGAAACTGCTGGCATCATTCACATGATAAGTCAGATCTATATCGGTGCGAATGTCGCTTTCCTTCACCTCAGCACCCATAAAATTAGGGAAGTAGTCTTCGCCCACGGTCTGACCGAAAATGTTTTTACCCACCATGCGATTTATCTCATAGGCTGCAAGGCCGCCTAAAATGTCTTCTTCGCCGAACTTCACGATGACACCCTCGCCACCGATGGCACCTCCTTCATACTTGACTCCATGCACCATGTCAAAGCAAGTAGTGATAGTGGCACCCTGGGCGTTAGTATCGCCATAGATAGGGCCTTTAGTATCCTTCAGGCAGTCAACAGAGCCTGCATTGAGGCAGTGGGTAGCGTGGCTGTCCTTCAGGTAACCTACGATGCCGCCGGTCTGCTCTCCACCCTGTACGTAACCTGTGTTGATACAGGTGTTGATGTTGGTAATCGTGCCATCCTTGGTGTCTGCATAGCCTACGATGCCACCGCAGTAGGCATCACGGCAGATGAGGAGACCTTCGTTGATACATTGGTCGAAGGTACAGCCGTATGCTGCAGCAGAAATGCCACCCACTTCGTCAGGGGCATTCTGGTGGTAGATCCATTGTGCCACTTCATAGACTGCCATGGCAATAGCAATAGCCGACATAACTTTAGCATACCAGCCATAAGAAGTACGTTCTGCCATCCAGTCTTTATGCCAGGAATTATATTCTGCTCTACTTTTAGGCATATAATCCCTGCCATAGTTCTTTAATATATCACTTTGTCCCTTGTGCCAATTCACAGGACCATTTCCTCTAATCCAAAAACTATTACATGCTACTTTATGAATATGATGAAAGGCAAAAGCTGAATAATATGCGAGGTGTGTTGTGTATAGTGATAATGATTCTTTACACAAGGCACCGAATGACACGGCTGAGAGTTGGGTGACGGTACCTTGGTTGATACAGCCTGTAAAGTGACATTTGGTACTTCTACCCGTGATACCACCCAGATTATCAGACATGTGCGATGCTGATACTGTCGCCATATTCAAGCAGCCCTCGAAGCTACAGTCCTCGCTGGTGCCCACTATGCCTCCAATGTATGCATTAGGGTCCCATGAAGTATAGAAATTTGAATAGGAATCAACCATACAGCAGCTGAACTTACAGCCGTTGGTGGCTACACCCGTAATACCACCGACCTCTGAACCGTCGGAAGTGAGACTAGAGGCCATGATCGACACATTGGTCACATTACAGTGATCCATCGTATTGGCCAGCAATCCCGTCTTGTTGGCCCAGAAATCACCGCCGAAATCACTGTCCTTGTAATGGCAATTTACAAGGATGATGTCTGTAAAGTCGCAATTGACGGCATCTTCACAGATGAAACATGCATTGTTTCTCCAATAGCCACCACGCTGGCCATCCTGGATCATGATGCCCGAAACCTTGGCATTGGTCATATCCTCTACCAGGCTCGTCTTCAGGTTCTTGATGACATGGTTGATGGTATCGGTTTTGCCGCTCACCGAGTCAGTGTGCTCATAATAGCCTGAAATCGAGCCCGTAAGGCTGCTCGCCGGCTTGAAATCCGGCACTTCGGCCATATCGATATCGGCCTTCAGACTGATGTGTACTTCGTCCTTGGTATATTTATGGAGCGCATCCGATAGTTCCTTGGCATTATATACATGTGCCTCATAGACTGTTGCCCATGCGCTGCTGATGCAGGCAGCGGCAAGGATGAATAATAAGAGTAGTTTTCTCATTTTATGAAAAGTAGTTAAAGGGAAGCCCTACGTTTTTCTAGATGAGGGCGGTGATGGTGGTTTTGTTAGATGCGATCGGATGCTGATCAGAAGCGATAGCCGACAGTAGCGGTGATACCTACCAACTTATTATCTTCCTTGCCACCCTTGTTGAGATTAGAAACTGGGATGTTGCAGCGAAGATCAACGGTGATAGGAGTGCTGAAGGCATAAGAGATGCCTACAGGGATAGCAAACATTACGCTCTCGCAGGCATCCTTGAACGATTCAGAATCTCCGTCAACACTAGTTTCTGCTTCCAGAACGAACATTGGCTGGAAACCTGCATTGTTAGAGAGAGTAAATATTTTTTCATAACAGATTATTATTTGCGATCCATTACAAGGCTTATCAGTGAGTTTGATAGGTAAAGCTTATTGCCTTTGATCGATGCATCATAGACTACGGTGTATTCTCTGTTAGTCCAGCTGCTCCATTCTCCAGTACTGTCCAGCTCGCGCACTGCTTCCAGGTTCACAGTCAGTTTGCCATTAGCGTAAACGTATTTTCCTTTTTCTTCATAAACTGAGACCGATTTCTTATAGACAAACTCTGTCACAGTTCCGTCAGACTTAAACTCAAAAACATCCGTGTCACCCCAGTCTTTTTCAAAAGGGCATGTCCAAGCTCCAACGATTGAAGCATTGTCAACGGGCTTCTCATCATCATCGCTACTGCACGATACAAAGCCAACACTCATAAGGATGGTCATAACGACCATGCTAATCATTCGTAAAGTTTTCATTGTGAAAAATAAATAATTGATGGTTAAATTCTTTTATATAATGGTGCAAATATAAGAATCTTTAATCAATCTTTTCTTTTAAAAACAGCAAAATAATATGTATCAGTGGCATTTTTTTACGTTATGCACAAAAAAAAGACGTTATGCAAGTTTTTCAGTCCTCATAACCCCTTAAATACAGTGTTTGGGTATGCCCGATATCACGGTGTCCGATCTTGCGCGAAGGATTCGCACACCCGAAATCCGGGCGTCTGATCCTGCACTAAGGATAGGTATACCCGAAATCACGGCGTCTGATCTTTATTGCAGGATCGGACGCCGTGATTTCTTGTGTACTTATCTGTGCTGAAGGATTCGCACATTCGCATTTCAAGGAGCGTATTTTAGTTTCTGGATCGGTTGCCGTGCGTTCGTTTCTCCCTATATTCACGCGCGGTGCACTTGACGTTGCGCTCCATGAACTTCGAAAGTCCGTTGACGGTTCGGTATCCGCACTGGCGCGCTACCTCCAGATACGTGTGCACAAAAAAGAGGGCGTGTCAAAAGTCCATGATTAGACTTTTGTACGTCCTCTTTTTATTTTCAAGCCACTATCTTTATTGAGAAGTATTCTTCAGGACTGAAATCTTTGATTTTGGTCAAATCTGGGCTTAAAACCGGCTTATA
>JAZQQH010000073.1:0-41177 GCA_045628985.1 Bacteroidales bacterium
CAGTTGTTACAGTGTTACAGTTATGATTTTTGCCCAAAAAACTCAAAGTCAAATTTTTATATATATAAATATATATATAAAGAATAAATTCTCCCCTTTTTTAGGAAAAACCGAACTGTAACACTGTAACACTGTAACGCATCCGACCACTTTCCGCTGATTATCAACACCTTACCTCGCCACTTTCATCCCTTAACACTAATTTTGGTTGACTAAATCACCCCAAATCACCCCAAAAATCGCCCTTAACCCGCCTAAAAGTTGACTATTCCGCCTTGAAACCGTTTTAGGGATGACTACTTATTTTTGCGCAAATATAGCAATGATTACTCAATTTATCAAATAAAAAAATAGGAAAATGCAAAAATTCACAATTTGTCCGTCACCTTTTCACAAATAATTCTTATCTTTGCACACAAATATAAATATATGGATACTCTATTCCTCGGTCTTAGTTATCATGCTTGGATAACTCTTTTGGTCATTGTTGTATCTTTTGCAACGCTGATACGCACTAAACTTCCTGTATACTTTGTGTTTATGGTAGGTTTGGCGACATTGACATTGACTGAATGTATCAGTCTGAAGACGGCAACGGAAGGGTTCAGTTCTTCTACACTGGTAATGCTTGTCGGATTGTATTTCGTCATCTCCGCCTTGGAGTCAACTGGTTTCATGAAACAGGTTGCTGTCAAGATGCTTGGAAAGCCACGTAGCTACAATCATGCCATCGTGCGATTGATGCTTGTTGTGGGTGCACTGAGCGGGTTCTTGAGCAATACGGCCGTAGTGGCTTTGTTTGTAAAGGTGGTAAAGCATTGGGCCAACCAGCTGAACATCGCCCCATCGAAGCTGCTCCTTCCACTGAGCTATGCCTCAAATATCGGTGGCACGTTGCTTCTCATCGGAACTCCTACCAATCTGATCGTTGCTGATAGCTATACCGAAAGGACAGGAGAGGAGGTAAGTGTGTTTTTCCCATTTATTGCAGGTTTTGTCTGTCTTGTGATTGGCATAGTCAGTGTGCTGGCCATGCAGAAACTATTGCCTGCAAGAAGGCCGCCAGAGGAAGAGCTTGTAGGAAATTCCAATGTGACAGAGCTGATCGTTCCCTCAGACTCACCGTTTGTCGGGCAGACCATTGATGAGAGTCCGCTGAAGAGTGAATTCATGGACAAAGAGGATCTCTGCCTTGTCGGAATCGTTCGCTTCGATGGTATTGTCGTGGGCAATGTCGATGAGAAAGAGTTCATCATGGGAGGTGATACCCTGCTCATTGCGGGTGATAACCGTGAGATTGTGGCAAAGGGAAAGAAATATGGTCTCAGATGCAATGCACTCGAAGAAGAAGTACAGGAAAATAAGAAACGTCGTCTGCCTATTGCCATAGCCATTATGCTTGTAGCAATATTACTGCCTACGTTTGATATCCTTTCTGTGGCTCAGAGTTTTATGATCGCAGCCATAGCCATGGTCGTGACACGCTGTTGCAGCATAAAGGACGGTCGTTCGGCCATAGATGGCGATACTATTATAACTTTTGGCTGCTCACTTGCTTATGGCAAGGCTATCGAAAACACAGGCATTGCGCAATTCCTTGCTGACAATATTTCCAGCTTCTGCGGTTCCGATGCATTGTTTGCTTTGTTTTTCATGGGCCTGATGGCGACATTCCTTACAGAATTTATCACCAATATCGCCTGTGCAGCCATCACCATACCTGTTGCTTTGGAGCTATGCAGCCAGCTCGATGCCAACCCATTGACGTTCTGCCTTGTCTTGATGATTAGCAGTTCATGCAGTTTTGCCACCCCTACGGGTTCGATGCCTAATCTCCTCGTCTATGTGCCAGGAGGTTACCGATTCACAGACTTTATACGTATAGGTGTGCCAATGAATATTATCATCCTTCTTGTCAATATCATAGTTGCTACACTTTTGTTCCCGCTGCATTGATGCAGTCGTGTTCCAGGTATAAAAATATCGGGGACGAGTACCGCGATTCTTCAAAGGATTTTAGCTCTCGACAGCAGACGGAGAAAACGCCCGTCTGCTCAACAAGAAGGAGGAGGCCAAGGAGTTCAAGCACAGAACTCGGATTTTGAGCAAAAAATGACTCAAAAGTTTGCAAAACGCCTCAATTTTTCCCCGTTTTTTAAATTAAAGTCGTTTTGCACATAATTTTCGCAGTTTTTTTTGTAAATTTGCACACTGAGTGAGAGTGAAAAAAAACTTGGTATTTTTTCACTTGTCATGTTGAGCGAAGCGAAACATCTCACACGTAGCTAATTACGAGATCCTTGCTTCCTTCGGTGCGCGTCTTAAGGATGCGATTCTCTCAGGATGACATGCAAAAAATACCAAGTTATTTTTTGCATGTTACTAAAATAATATTATCGCAATTAAATATATATTAAGACATATTTATGAAGAAGACTCTTTTTGCATTTTTGCTGCTGTTATGCACATTTGCTGCACAGGCTCAGCAATTCCAGAATCCTTTTATTTATAAAATAGGAAAGTTCTGCCAGTTTGGCGTTAGCGTGTCAGCAACTCAAGGTGATATTGTATCTGGCAGTACGGTTGTTCTGCCTAAGGATACAGTCATGCCATTGGGTGAGTTTAGGCTTGATGCTATGCTCGCTTGGTTCGGACAAGAAGAACATACCGATGCGGATCTGGACTTTATGAAGACGATTACTGCAGATTTCCAGATACATGACTACTATGGCCGTAACGTGCTGGGCTTGAATGGTCAGCGAGAAGACAGTTTGTTGCACTATGAACTATACGAGGATGCAACAGAGTTTATAGAGTATTCAGACGAAGGCTCTTATCCATTGGGCGAGATTGTTGCAACCGAGATTGCTGGCCACTACGACTGGTCCTGGACGGCCAATAATGGCATTGAAGGAATGTCTGGCCATGTTCAGTTCAACGAAAAGCCAAGGAACTCCGTCTGGGGTCTGAATGATGGCAGTAGTGTTGAACTGCGCGAATTCAAGACGCTGGCCATCCGCTCGAAAATCAATACGGGTTTCCCTTATAATGCAGCAAAGTATCTGGGCAAGGCTAAGTTTACGGTCTATAGCCCAGACAGCACTTTGATCTGCCTGAAGGAGATTGACCTGCGCATCAGGCCCGACAGTGCGATGAATGCCCAGCTGCAGGAAGATCTTGTCTGCGAGATCGATTCTGCCCGTCATGGCAAGTATAAGGTCATTCTGGAGGCTCCATTCCTTGATAAGCCTCAGCCGTGGGTGATTGAAGTGATCGATCCGCTGGCCGGTGCCTCTTCTAAGAATCCTATCGATGCTACCTATCGCCTCGCAGAGCGTAACTTTAAGGAGGCAGGCAAGGGCAAAGGCTGGAAGTACAGCGGCTCAGTGGCTCCTACTTACTATACCGATTCAACGGTTGTCAGCCAGTCGGTCATGGTAGTACGTCCGGCTGAAGATTGTGCCGACAATTCCTTCACCCTCACACAGTCAGTCAGCAAGATGCCTCAGGGCTTCTATACGCTCTCTCTGCCAGTAGCTTATCAGCCATGTGCATTTAATAAGATGCAGTACACTGAGGAGATCCTGGCCGTCGCCGATGTCAACGGTGTCAGCCAGAAGGCTAAGCATATCATGGCAGGTGCCAGCACAGGTAGTGTTACGCAGCAAGGCATGGAGTTTACTTCATTGACCGTGCCATACAGTGATGAAGCTTTTTCTACCAGATTGGCACAGTATAAGCTGCAAATTGTCTTCGAGGTGAAGGCGGATAGCCTCATCACCCTCGGCGTGCACAAGAACCATACCGATTCGCTCGGTGAGGTTACCGTCATCGGTGCTCCTGAGCTTATGTTCTACGGAGACGCCCTGCCTTATGGCAAGGTGGTATTCCCTCAGGATTCAGTATTCGCGGCCGGTGATAGCCTCAAGACTACTGTCCAGCTCTATGATGGTCTGAGCGGAAAGGTCCCAGAAGACAACAAGATACAGCTCCTCATCGCTCCTCTTACCGAGCAGGGCACCGTTGTCCGTGACAAACTCCTTTTAATCCAGGAAGATGAAGCAGGTAAGGCGGGCAACTATGACGTGTCTGTAGCACTTCCTGAGGCTGACAAGTGTCCGGCAGGCACATACGCTCTCATGATCGCTTCGTTGCAGATCAATGGCAAATATGAGGTCAATGAGCATTTTGTCTTCCAGGTCAAAGGCGCTTCCGCCATCGACGAGGTAAGATCAGCAGCCCTTGAGTCTGCCCCTGCCTACAATCTCTCAGGTGTGCGTGTGAGTAACGATGCTGACGCCAAGGGTATCTATATCCAAGGCGGCAAGAAGTTCATGAAGCAGACTGAACACTAAGCGATTATTACTAAATAATAAATATTAAATAGTATTGGCTATCATTGCCATACACCCAGAAACCGGCGAGATCCGTTCTGGACAGCATGATGACCTCTCAGGATTCCAATATTACCTGCTGAAGTTTGGTGACGCACAATGGCCGTCAGCAGAGATTGAACAGACATATTATCAGCTGGCAAAGCTCGCTGGCATAAACATGATGCCTTCATCCCTGATGGAAGTAGAGGGAGTACGTCATTTCCTCACCGAGAGATATGATCGCACAAATGACGGAGAGGGCCACTGCATGAAGCACTTCACGCAGACTCTTGCTGCCCTGTATCCCGAAGCCGATTCCTATGAACGCCTGCTCTGGGTATGTCGAAAGCTTCAGTTGCCTGAGCCAGAGATAAAGGAAGTATTCCGTCGTCTCGTATTCAACTGGCTGGCCAATAATACTGATGACCACAACAAGAACTTTTCGTTCATCATGAACAAAGATGGCCGATGGCACCTCTCTCCTGCCTATGACATGACATTCATCTTCAATCATGGTGCCCATCAGCCCAACCGGGAGCATTGTCTGTCGCTGCGTGGAAAACTCGTTGATGTGACTATGGAGGACATCCTTACCTTTGCCAGAGACAATGGCATCCCACGTTCAAAGGCAATAGTCCAGGAGGTCTATGAGGCACTCTCCAGATTCCGCACATTGGCAGAAAGCAACCATGTCCCAACTGCTTATATAGGAATCATTGAGACTGCCATAACAGACAATGCCGTACGCTGGGGTCTGCGTGAACCTATTAATGAGGATCTGGAAATACTGAATCCAGATACAGGTCATGGTCTGACAAATGTACGTATCGAGAGCACTTACAAAGGTAATTATCATCTGCTAGCCAATAACGGTAAACGCGAACTCAAATACATTATCCGTAAGGGTACAGAGGATCATCTGCGAATCAGCCTTCTTGGGATCTCAGGGATTTCTGTAGAATTGCTCACGGAACTTGCAAAAAAATACCTTGAACCCAAAATCTAGAACAACAGCAATGGTCCTTATTTCGGGAGATTCTGTTCTCATTGTATAGAGAAAAAGGTTAGAAAGACACTTTTTATAACCAGAATTTGGTTATATGAAAAAATCTTGCGATATTTGCCCCCATGAACAAAAACAGAATTTAACATGTCATCACCTTTGTCTGTATATACAAATATGCCTATGGTTCCTGCAGGAGCCATACTTGACCGCATCATCAAACAGCAGAATCGTGTGAAGGCGGAGGTAGCTGCTTCTGCCAACCTCATTCCGCAACGACTGAATGATCTGGTCATGGGAAATCGCAGATTCACACCCCATACTTCCATGGCACTTGAAGCCGCACTCCATATCGAGATACCTGGTTTTTTCTATCTCATCCAGGCGAATCATGACATTTATCTGGCGCAAAAGGCGATAAAGGACAATGATACTCCAGATCTGACTGTCCTTACCAAAACCACATTCTGGGATACGGATCTAAGCAGGATCGATTGGAGCAGATGCAAGAAATGGGCCATACGAAGGGTACTTGAATACGGCAACGCGGATGAAATACGCGAGATCGACCGTTTTTACGGGCATGAGGCTCTGATGGAGGTGTATTCCAATCCTAAGGAATTCCGTCTATACGAGCAGGTCAAGAACAACTATCAAAAGGCAATGTCATGAAACTATATTATCAGACAGTTTCAGAATTCCTCCTTGGTATACTGAAGAAAATCATGGATTCTGAAATCTTTGCAGACTTCAGACTCGTAGGCGGCACTTCACTGAGCCTACAGCGCGGGCACAGACGATCTGTTGATATTGATCTTTTCACAGATCTCGACTATGGCACGATGCCTGTTCTGGAGATAAAAAAGTTCTTCGAGCAGTTCCCGATTCATGAAGGAACGGAATCGCTGACCACATCGGCACTCGGCTATCATATCAGGATTAGTGACGGAATCTCTCCTCTGATAAAGATCGACCTTTTCTATACAGAGAATTTCATCTTCCCTGTAATCGAGCAGGATGGCTTGAGACTGGCAGATCAAAGGGAGATCGCCGCCATGAAGTTATTGGCAATAGCCGGTCCCGTCAAACGACAGAAAGACTATTGGGATATTCATGAAATGATGCAGGACTACTCCCTGCGTCAGATGATAGACTGGTCGCTGGACAGACACCCTTATTCTCTGTCGGAGCAAGAAATAATTGAAGGATTCTCAAAACTTGAGGATATAGAGGAATCACCTGAGGGCATTGATTCTTTGAGACCATTGGACTATTGGGAACTGAAGGTTCTTGATCTGAAGGATGCAATCAGCAGCTTGTAATGGCTATGGGAAGAATTGAGAAATTTGACTTATGGTATTCTCCGGCTTGCGAGAGCCGTACCGTTCATCTGTACCTGCCGGACGGATATGAGGGTTCCGATGAACGTTACCCTGTGCTCTACATGTTCGACGGACACAATCTCTTCTCTGATGAAGATGCCACTTTCGGCCGGTCCTGGCGCCTAAAGGATTTTCTGGACAGCTGGCCGAAGAAGATGATCGTCGTCGGACTGGAATGCTCCCATACCGGCAATGACCGCCTCAGAGAGTATTCCCCCTATCGTATCTATGCCCGCTGGATGGGATCCATAGAAGGCATCGGTGACCAGACCATGCAATGGATCGTCAACGAAGTGAAGCCTTAATGAGGACACCAGGATCTTCTTCTCGTGGGGAACTGACGAATGGAAGAAGTCCGATGCTCCCATGACACGTAACATTCTTGAGCTTGAAGGGAAAGTCATGCAGAAAGGAGCACGGACGTGGCTCTACCATCAGCAGGGCGGACGTCATTGTGAAGCGGACTGGGAGATACAGATACCCACCTGGATGCAATTCCTGTGGATCGGATAATTAAAGACTTATGACACAAAAGAATACTAGCATATTCCAGCGCCCTCTGTGGGTGGCTCTGTTCGGTTTTTCAGCTGCCTTCGTATGGGGCTGGGCCTACCCTCTCATCAAGCTGGGATTCGCAGAGTTCGCCATCACTCCCGACATGACGGGAAGCAAGATGCTCTTTGCCGGCATCAGGTTCTTCCTCTCCGGCATCATCATTCTTCTGGTGGCAGGCAGGGCTCATCGCTCATTTCATGTTGACTGGAAATCCTCCTGGTGGTATATCCTCCTGTTCTCCCTGGTCAACACCACCCTGCACTATACCTTTTTCTATATAGGCCTCTCACATGCCGAAGGGGCAAGATCCGCCATCCTGAACTCCCTCAGTGTCTTCACTGTCGTTATCATGGCCTGCGTGCTTTTCAAGAGCGACAGGATGACTGTCCGTAAGATCATCGGCTGCATCATCGGCTTTGCCGGTATCCTCTCCCTGAACATGGGAGGCAAGGAAAGCGGAGAGTTCACCTTCATGGGTGATGGCATGATCATCCTCAATGCGCTATGCGGAGCTACGGCCTCACTGATGACAAGAGGACTGAGCCGCAAGGTGGATGTCTTTGTCGGAACCGGCATCTCTCTCGCAACCGGCGGCGCACTGCTGATCATTCCCGGTCTGCTGATGAATGGCACTCTTCCGCAGATAAACGCAACCGGCTGTCTCTATCTGCTGCTGCTCATCGGCATCTCCACCATCGGATTCACCCTCTACAACAAGCTGCTGAGCTGCAACCCTGTAGGAAAGGTGGCCATCTGGAACTCACTGATTCCCGTCATCGGTGCCGTCTCTTCCTGCGCATGTCTTGCTGAACCGTTCTACTGGAAATATGTGCTGGCGGGTACGCTGTCGGCACTTGGAATATACATCATCAATAAAGGTAAGAAATGATATGAAGCCCCTGCATTTTCTTCTCACTTCCCTGGCTGTACTCTTCTGCAGCCCTTCCACCGCTCAGGATTGCCTGAAGCTGATGTCCTATAACATCCGTCTCTCTGCCAAGGACGACGGACAGAACTCCTGGAAATACCGCCGTCAGGCTACCGCCCGGCTTCTCCAGACGGAAAGACCTGCACTCATAGGCATGCAGGAGGTATGTCCCGACCAGCTCACTTATCTGGATTCTGTCATGACACAATACGGTCATGTCGGTGTCGGTCGTGAAGATGGGAAGTCTGAGGGTGAGATGATGGCCGTCTTCTATGACAGGAGCCTGCTCGACCTTCAGCAGTGGGGCAGTTTCTGGCTGTCAGAAACGCCCGATGTACCTTCCTTAGGCTGGGATGCCGCCTACAAGCGCACCTGCACCTGGACTCTGCTGAACTATAGATCCACGGGACAGCCGATTCTTTTCTTCAATACGCATCTGGACAATGTAGGCGTTGAAGCCCGAAAGCATGAGGTGCAGATGATTGCCGATTCCATCCGCAGCATCGCCGTACGCCACCATCTGGCAGGAGATGCAATGGTATTCCTTTCTGCCGACTTCAACACGAGTGCCGGCAATCCGATCTTCCAGCCACTCAAGGAGATTCTGAACGAAGCACGCAGCATAACCCAAGACAGTGATAAGGGATACACGTTCAACGGTTTCGGCAAAGTGGATCCTGAGCAGGCCCAGCAGACACTGGACGAAAGCGGCAACTCGGACAATGAGATCGTAGTTGATCATATCTTCTCGCGCGGAGTCCGTCCCCTCTCCTTCCGAGTATGCCGCGGTGATTACGGTGTACCTTATATCTCTGACCATTACCCCATTGTCTTTGAGTGCCAGCTGGCCCGCAAGAAAGAGGTCCGCCGAATCCTTGCCATCGGCAACTCCTTCTCGGAGGATGCCGTTGAACAATACCTCTGGGAGATTGCCGAAAACCAGGGCATGGAGGTAGTTCTTGGAAATCTCTACTATCCCGGCTGCACCCTTGAGCGTCACGCCAACAATGTAAGGCTTGATTCTGCCGATTATTCCTATCGTAAGGTGATCTACGGCATACGCCTTGAGAAAGACCATACCACCATACGTGAGGCTCTGGCCGATGAAGACTGGCAGGTGGTGACCCTGCAGCAGGCATCGCACCTGAGCGGAGAGTTTGACTCCTATGAACCCTTCCTGACCGAGATCATCGACTCTATCGGCAGCATTCATCAGTCACTCTCCCTGTCATCCTTTGACAGCAGCCCCATCCCTGCTCTGTCGCTCGCATGGCACAAGACATGGGCCTACTCCAAGGACTCGAAACATGGAGGATTCGTGCGCTATGGCAAGTCACAGAAAAAGATGTACAAAGCCATTGGCCAGGCTACTGCACGACTGACAGATTATCCATTCTATACGACCATCCCAAGTGGAGACGCCATACAGACAGCCAGAAAGACCCCTCTGGGAGATTCGCTCTGCAGGGACGGCTTTCACCTGAATCTGGACTATGGCCGCTACTGCTGTGCCCTTACCTGGGCAGAGGCGCTCCTCGGTATCGATGCCACCAGGGTGACATGGAAACCTGAAACCGTCTCGGAAGAACAGGCCTCGTATGCCCGTCAGTCCGCACACAAAGCCTGCAACAATGATTCTCACTAACACCAAACACATACAGCTATGAAACTCAGATCCTTATTCCTGGGATTATTCTCCCTGCTTTCTCTGGGCATCTACGCCCAGAATCCTATTCCAGAACTGAAAAAGCTGGACAATGGAAGACATTCCCTCTATGTCGATGGAGAACCGTTCTTCGTCCTTGGCGGCCAGTGCGGCAATTCCAGCAACTGGCCCTCGCAGCTTCCTGAAGTCTGGAAGACAATGAACGAGATGCATGCCAACACGCTGGAGATCCCTATCTACTGGGAAGTCGTAGAGCCGGAACAGGGCAAATATGACTTCTCTTCCGTTCAGCTCCTCCTCGATCAGGCCCGACAGCAGGACATGCGCCTCGTTCTTCTGTGGTTCGCCACCTGGAAGAACGGCAGCAACCACTATATGCCTCAATGGATGAAGCTGCAGTCAAAGCGTTTCTATAACGTCGTAGGCAAGACCGGCAAGCAGATTGATTCGCCATCTGCCCACTGCACCGAGGCCATGGAGCTGGACAAGAGAGCGTTCGTGGAGTTCATGAAGTACCTCAAGGAGCTTGATGCACAACACACCGTCATTATGGTGCAGGTACAGAACGAGCCGGGCACCTGGGACAGCGTGCGCGACTATTCGAAGTCTTTGGACAAGGTCTTCAACAGTCCAGTACCAGAGGCTCTGCTTAAGCCATCGGTCATGAAGGAGCTGGAAACGATAGCAAAGAAAGGCACCTGGCCAGAGGTCTTCGGAGACCGTGCGGACGAATACTTCAACGCCTGGCACATTGCCCGTTATATCGAGGAGGTGGCAGCTGCCGGCAAGGCGGTCAACCCTTTGCCAATGTATGTCAATGTCGCTCTGCGCGAGCCTTTCGGCAACCCTCCTGCCACTAACTATGAGAGTGGCGGTGCCACAGACAATGTAATTGCCATCTATAAGGCTGCAGCACCCCACATCGACTTCGTGGCTCCTGACATCTATCTCAATGGCGATGCCAAGTATATGAAGGTGCTCGAACTTTACAACCGTCCGGACAATGCGCTGATGGTGCCTGAGACGCGCGATAACCCGAAGTATCTCTATGAGGTTGTAGCCAATGGTATCGGCTTCGCACCTTTCGGTGTCGATGGAAAGACCCATGAGCCTCTGGCCGCAGAGTACAAGCTTTTGAAGCCCGTGAGCAGCAAGCTGGCTCAGTGGCAGAGTGAGGGCCGCATATACACGTCAATACAGAGAGAGGGCCAGAAGGCCGACACCGCTCTGGTGGATATGGGCAACTGGGCCGCTAAGTTGATCTATGGCCGCGCATCGCATAGCATCACCCCCACGGCCGAAAATGCTCCTGAGGGTCATGCCATGCTCATCAAGCTTGCCGAAGGCGAGTACTACGCTATGGGAACCAACGTGCGTTTCACCTTCGTGCCACAAGGCAAGGACAAAGGCAAGGCCTGGCATTATCTCGCTGTAGAAGAAGGCTGCTTCAATGAAAAGGGAGAATGGAAGGTAAGCCGTATCCTGAACGGCGACGAGACAGACTGGAGCGGGACCGCAGTAGGTACGACTCCTGCAATGCTTCATATCAAGGTGTATGCCAGAGAACCAAGAAATTAAGCAACCATAAACTAAGACAGACAAGAAGAATACAATACCGCGGGCACTCATCTCTGAGGAGCTCGCGGTATTGTTCTTTTCATGTCCGGAATCTCTTTGTTACTCAACCCATTCGTAATTCTCCACCCACACACATTTGTCAATCATTGGCTGTCCGTCGACATAGACCATTGAAAAGCGAATCACGCGATGTCCTTTGACCGGCAGATCTGAATCAGCAGGATCAAGTGTAACAAAGTAATCTGTCTTATCGTTATTTATAGCAGAAACTTTCTGTGCGATGTCTTCGCCTGCTTCCCATCCACCGATGATCCAGCTACCAAAACCCTCACCGTCATAATCGTATGCATCAATCAGGATCTGCTTCATTTCAGATGTACAGTTGGCATCAATCCATTCCTCGCTGAAGATATCGGCTCTTCCCTCATAGATGGAATTCAAAAGATCGAGTGCTACTGAATCAATTTCTGTATGGGTCTCACCTTCACTCTTGACTTGTGGTCTATTACAACTGCAGAATAAAAACAATGCCAATAAAATCAATAAACTGTATCTCATTTCTAGTTAGTAATTTATATATGTAAAGTTATTCCTTAAGTTTTGCAAACATATCCTCAAACAGGAGGTAGGTGTCTAGCGACCTGTAGACTCTGACCTTGCTGTCATTGGTCCCAAACTGGAAACGGCCATTATCAAGGACTGCAGGACGATCACGCCACTCGTAAACCGAGGAACTTGCATCTGGTTCCCAGTTGCTGCGCAAAGCTGAGAGTAACACCAGAGGATTGTCGCCCAGGACGTAAGCTTCTGCCTGTTTATCCTGACCGATGAATTGGCTAAGTCTGGAATTCAGATATCGTCCTATGGCACTATCACCCAATCGATTTGCAAGAATCGCATTGCTCATAAGACATAGGCGATACGCATTCCTGGGCACCTGCCACACCTGTATGTCGCTCTTGTTGAAGACCACCTGGGAAACATGAATATCTATGGTAGTGTTATATTCGGGGTCTTCGCGTGGGGTAGGTATTGTGCCGGGATACTCCTCTCCTCCTATCCATACCAGTACTATGCGTGATCCGATATCGTGATTGAGCAGCCAGGCTGAAGCAATCTCGGTCAAACCGCCACCAGCAAGTACGAGGAGTGGGTTATTAGAATCGTGCTTAAGAGCCTCTTCAACAATGCGTTTTGCTCCTTCGGATGCTATCGGAGTATTCACATCGGCCAAAGCTACATCAGAACCTGGAAGAGTGATTGTACTCCAATCTGTATTCATCGCATCTTGCAGTTTCTTCACTTCCTTCATGCCTGATACTGGAGCAGGAACTCCAGGCTCAGACCAGTTCTCTCCCTCATGCAGATGTGAGCATACAATAGCCTTCACATCGACCGACGTAGAACTCATCAGGTGAGCTAACGCATATAGACCGTCTGGGTCACCAGAGAAATCGTTATCTATAATAACTGACGTCCTGATCTGGCCATAAACGCAAAAATACATCATTGCCATAATGATAATTGTATGTAACCTTTTCATATCGCTTATATAAGTTTTTAAGACTATGTCCAGAGGATATGATGAACATCGGTGTTAACATGCTATCTGATATAATGTGTCTCAGCTTCATTCCCGGACAAGAATCATATTTTCAGTTTGACGGACTTACGGGTCAGGAGCCAGGTCAGAGCAATACACAATCCGGAGAAAGCCATGCACTTGATGATGCCCAACGCCTCAGGAACGGCATAGGACCATTCCCACCCTATGGTAAGTGACACGATCGGATAGAGTACATATGGCAGCATATAGCACGTAAGAGTTGCCGTACCGGCTGGTGCAAGGAAGGAGAACATGCCCGTCCTGCCTTTGGAAACCGCCAGATCGAACATCAGATAAAGGATCATGTCGATTGCCAGCGTGTAGAAAATCCACGGCAAAGTCCCTATCAGCTTGGATGTGATGAATAGCTGATGCGTCATAAAAGCCACCACGAGACAGCCGACAGCCAAGAGAAGCAGGCTTATGGATTTCTTCTTCTGTGTCCACTGACTGGCCTTGCAGAGGTAGATATCCGAAAACAGGACTCCACTCATGACGAGCAGATGGCTGGAAGCATTATCCAGATGCAAGGTAGAAAGAATCAGCTGGACGATATTGGGCTCAGGCATGGACAGGATAGCTCTGCCCTCCAGTACCGAGTATGAAGCCGTCTCGGAGCAGCACAGACAGATCAGTAACAGGAGTGCCCATACGAAGATGTTGGTACTCTTTTTTCTAGACAAGGCGTAAACCAGGGCACAGAAAAGATAGGCCCATCCGATAAGTCCGAGAATACCCCACCAGTATGGGTAGAAGGTACGGCCTTCCGGACTTCTTGACGTGATGAGCAGGAACATCAGTACCGCCCATCCTGCCAGTTTCAGCAACCGAATCGCCCAACCCTCGTTCTTATAATGGTTGAAGACGAGAAAGAAAGCTACCGTCATCAATATGCTGTAAACGTTGCGGTCATAGCCTATGGAAGAATCAATCCCGAATTCGTAGTTACAGATGAAGGCACCCATCAGGATCAGGGCAAAGGAGCGCTCCAGTATATGGCGTATCACGTCACACTCACTCCTTCCCTTCCGGTGCATGGCGGTGATGGCATAGGGGATGGATAGTCCCACACAGAACAGGAAGGTAGGGAAGACTATATCCGAAAAGCCCAGCATATCCTCTCCCCAGGCGGCATGCTCCATCCAGTGGGGGATTCCTTTCACCGACCAGAAGTCATTCACCATCAGCATCATAGCCATGGTAAGAGCACGTAGCAGGTCTATGGTCGGATTACGTTGTTCCAGATAGTTGTTCATGACATTATTCATTCAGGTGATTCCAGATGTTTCGGCTCAGCGTGAAGGTATCATCATCGCTGTCTGAGTCCCAATACATGGCGCCTCTCAAGCCTTTAGTCAGGATATAATCACATTTATGGGCAATGGAGCGAGCATTCTCATAGGCCAGTACCATCCTGCCCTCGGAATCTACGAGATAGGGAACGAGAGAAGTCGTGTCCCAGCGTTCCTCATAGATGCCCTCGAAATCCAGTTTCCCGAACGGTCTCTGTCCCTTATAGTCCTTGCTCCCTCTTCCGTAGAAAGGCATGCCCATGACCAGCTGCGAGAGTGACACTCCAGCTTCAACATGATGATCGACGGCTTCCGAAACGCTCAACACCCCTGTTATCCCAGAACGGTACAGAGCGGAATGGTGATAAGGAGGATCAGCAATGTCATAGGTCATCAGATTGACGAAATCGACGTATGGCATGACCTCTCTGTAGTTGACGAAAGTGGTATCGGCATAGTCGGCAAAAGTGAGGAGATAGTCAGGGCCTATGGCTTCTCTGAGATCACGCATCAGCAGCGTGAAGTTCTCCTTGTCTTCTGGAGACGATGAAATGCCGGCACTGCTGCTCGTAGGATATTCCCAATCGATATCTATTCCGTCCAGACCATACTCCCGGATAGCTTTCATACAGTTTGCCGCGAATGACTTGCGAGTCTGTTCGCTGGCAGCCATCTCCGAGAAACGGCCGCTCCCCCATCCGCCGACGCTGACCATGACCTTGAGGTCCGGGGAGGAATTCCTCAGGGCGACTATGGAACGCAGGCGGTCGGGATTGTCGATCCTGACGCTGTCAAAAGTATCCGTGACGTGGCCGAAGGCGTAGTTGTAATGTGTCACAAGCGCCGGATCGGGCATCCGGTCACCCCAGGATGTGACGTACCCCACAACCACACGGGTGGGTTCTTGTAAAGTATCTTCCTGCGATACAGTTCTCTTGCTGCAGGAAGTGATTACGACGGCCAGCATAATGGCCATGGCTGAGATGTATCTCATAGCATCCATCAATTCTTTATCTGCGTACCTGATAGACAAGGTCGATCTTCTTGTATTTCTTCTCCTCCGGATTGTTCCAGTGCTCCATCACTCCGAGGCTCTGCAGCGTAGTACCGTCACCTTCTGGATCATATTTTGTGCCTGAAGGAGCGTTATCGGCCAGGGCTGCCTCTACCAGATAGGCATCAGCATAATCCATGTCCGGAGCATCGGGGAACTCTGACACGAGGAAGTCAAGTGCCACGGCATCGATGGCGACAGGATCCTGCGAAGCCAGCAGCGAACAAGGCCAATCGCCATTGAAAGGCTGCATCTGCCACTTCGGACGTGGCAAGCCGTCAACGAATTTGCAGCCATAGAGGCCGTCTATAAGAAAGAGCATCGTTTTGCCGCCAATGTCCTGATGGCCCATATAATCTACAAAAGTGATATAGCGAGGGCGTCCCTGCTTATCCTGGTTCATGTTGACGTGAGCATTCTTGCGCCAGTCCTTGTTGATGTCGGTCACACCGTACCAGTTCTTGCCGCAAAGGGTTACACCCTGACCGACATGACCTTTGAGCAATGCCATGTTGATGATGTAATCCGCCTCGGTGCAGACGGTCGAGAGACCTGTGCACATGTTGCCGCTTTCGCGTGAATAGTGGATAGCATCTGCCTTATACTCCGTCTTCCTACGGCCCTCTTCGCCCACGTTGTCCACATAGCTGACCTTCGGGAATTCAGCATGGCACTTCAGGTAGACACCATTGGTCAGGTAGCGGCTTGCGTCAAAAATCGTGATACATTCCTGTGGGACCTGAGCATCGTTGACCAGCGAGCGAAGCAATGCCAGCGCCATGTGTGGAGAGGCGTTGATCTCTCCGCTCTCCTTGTAGTTGTAGGTATTGTTCATATTGGCCTTGATGGCGATGCGCTGCCCTGGCAGATAGCCTCCACTCCGCTGGTGAGTAGTATTGAAATGAGTGAACAATGCCACCCAGGCATCCGTTGCATTCTTCTCACCAGTGAGGCTGGTCAATGCATTGCTTACAAGCCAGTCTGCGGCCTCCTGGTCGTTCCATTGGTCATCGTACCAGTTGCCAGATTCTTCTCCCGGCCATCTGGTAGCACCAGGAGCATGTGCCCATGCCACACGGCCGGCATGGATACCCTTAGGCGTGCCGATAGGATCGTTGGCACCCTTCATCATTTTCACTTGGGCTTGCAAGCATAGTGAGCAAGCCAGAAGAATCAGCGTGATAAATCTTTTCATTGGATGTTTCATAGATGACAGTTGTTTATCTGATATAGTGTGTCTCGGTCAGTTCCTCCCGGATCTTCGGGCTTCCGAACTTTTCCAAACCCAGACGGATGGACTTGATCATGAAAGCCATGTTGAGCGCCAGCTGGCGCATCGTCTGCATGCCTTCCAGATCCTGCACCACCTCACCCGGCTCCGTGCCATGAGCGATGCTCCAGTACTGTGAAGGAACGACCGGCATGTTGGTCTTCAGGAAATACTTGTTCATGACGTCCATCGTTGCTGTTGCTCCACCGCGTCGTGCGATGCATACCGATGCTCCCACCTTCATCGTCCAGTCCTTGTGAAGGCTGGAATAGAACAGACGGTCGAGCAGTGCCAGCAGAGTGCCGTTAGGAGAAGCGAAATAAACAGGAGAGCCGATGAGCAGCCCGTCTGCCTCCCCTATCTTTGACTGCAGCTCATTGACGATATCCCCGAATGCACAGTCGCCGGTATCCCAGCATTTGTTGCAGGCGATGCAGCCATGGATCTGGCGATGGCCTACGTGTATCCACTCTGTCTCAATGCCCTGGTGCTGCAGGACACGTTCCGCCTCATGCAGTGCTGTGGCAGTGTTACCCTCTGCCTTCGGGCTTCCATTAAGTATGATTACTTTCATTGCAAGGTAATATATAGATGTTATTGTTATCGTACTGCCCAGCGGATCCCGCGTTTCATGATCTCCAGGGCCTCCGGCACGGCGAAGTCACTTGCCACATGACCGAGGGAAGAGTAGAATACACGTCCTTCTCCATACATCTTCTTCCATACAACCGGCATGACCACGCCTTCCACCCAGGGCGCACCCTTGCCCTTCATCGTAGTGGTGGCCAGCACCTTGACGGCAGGATCCACATGGACATAGTATTGTTCGGACTTCATGTGGAACGTCGAAAGTCCAGCTGTCACGCCATCCTCCTGGTCCCTGATATCCACGTCATAGTCGATGACATTGCCCGGATGAGCCACCCACTGGCCTCCTACCATGAACTGATATTCGGTATTGTTGCGGAAAGAATCGCCGAGGCCTCCGTGCCATCCTGCGATGCCCACACCGCTCTTCACGGCATTGAGCAGAGCCGTTTCCGCCTCATGGGTAATATTGCCCTGTGTCCATGTCTGCACGATGAGATCCACCTTGTCCATCACGTTCTTATCGGAATAGACCGACAAGGAGTCTGAGACTATGACCTCTGCGCCCTCGCTCTGTAGCCAGGGCACGAAGATATCTCTGCATTGTTCCGGCTCATGTCCGTCCCATCCGCCATAGACGAACAGGACAGTCTTGCCCGTCAGGGTGCTGACCTGTGCCATGGAGAGAAAGGTCATTGCCAGCATGAAGATTGTAAGCAGTGTCTTTTTCATTGTATATTGTTTCATGTATAATATAATGTGTAGCAGGGTTATTTCTCCCTCAGGAACCTGCCGAGAAGGAAGGTCAGGAAATAAGGGAAGGTATAGAACCTGCCATTGAATCCTATATTCTTATGGCAGAGCTTTATTCCGAACTTTATGTCCGCGTATTTCTCGTTTTCTGGATCAGTGAGCTTATTGAGTGAAGCGGTTGCATTGTCCCTGGCTTTCACCTCTACCGGGATCAGAGAATCTGTGTTCCGGACAAAGAAATCCATTTCGAGTGAGGACCTGTCATCCTTATAGAAGTACAGGCCGCTATAGCCGGACTTGATCAGCATGTCTCCGACGATATTCTCGAAGAGTGCTCCCTTGTAGGTATTGAAGTTACGGTTGGCACGGATGTCTTCCTGCGCTTCCTCGTCAAGAGATGCGACGAGAAGTCCGGTGTCACTGTAGTAGATCTTGTAGTGGGCCGGATCATAATTGCCTTTGAGCGGAAGCTCGGGGGTCTCCATGCAGTAACATACGTTGATGATGCCTGCATTGGAAAGCCACTCCACGGCACCGATGTATTCACGGTTACGGGCTCCATGGGCAATCTTCGAGATCTGGAACTTCTTGTTTTCCTTGGCAAGGAACGTCGAAATGTGGCGATATACACCGAGTATCCTGGCCTGGTCAAAGCCTTCTGCATACTTGGTGATGTCTTCTTCGTAGTCAAGCAGCAGCTGGCGCTGCTTTTCGAGGGTCCCGCTGAAATTGCCCTGCGTAATATAGGTATTGACCACTTCTGGCATTCCTCCAAGCACCATATAATCAAAGAACAGGCCAAAGAGAACGTCCATCTCCAGGGAAGAGAACGGGCGCAGCTCCTTCATGTGCAGATAGAGGTCATCAATTCGCTGCTCATCATAGCCTTTGGCCCAGAGGAATTCCTCGAAATCGAGTGAATGCATCTCAAAGTCCTCTTTGTAGCCTACACTGTTCGACTCGATCTTCTGGTAATAGATTCCCATCAGGGAGCCGGAGCAGATCACATCATACCTGCCATCCTGCCTGAAAGACTTGAGGCAGGTGGCACAATCCGGGCATGCCTGCAGCTCATCGAAGAAGAACAGCGTCCGACCGGGTTCAAACCGGAGGGACGGATCAAGCAGTGAGATATTCTTGATGATGTCATCCACTTCATAGCACTGATCAAAAATGGCCTGGTATTTCTTCTGCAGTACGAAGTTGATCTCAATGACAATCCGGTAATTCTCATGACCGAACTTGCGGATCGACTCGGTCTTTCCGATCTGGCGTGCACCTTTCACGATCAGAGGCTTGTGATCTGCCCTGTTCTTCCACTCAAGGAGTACGTTGTCTATCTTTCTCTTTAGCATATCGTCACATTTTCAAGACATATTATTGCCTTGTAATCACATTTTCTATGGCAAAAATATCTATAATATCACATTTTTCAGCATTGCTAGCTGCTAAATCATCACATTTTTCAAGATATCACCACGAGTATCAATAATAATGCCATGTCGGAATGCCAAAATAACGCATTATATATCAGGCCAGAAGATTATTAAGGCGGATCCTGAACTCATTCATTCCCTCTGTCGCAGTCATAGCCAGATGGGTATATCCCAGTCTCTCACATTCGGACATGTCTCCAGGGTTGATCACGAATCTGGGGATCTCTCTGTGTGCGTAGTCTATCAGTCCAGCGGCAGGATAGACTACCAGGGAGGTCCCGATGACCACGAAGATGTCTGCCTCACGGATGATCCTGATCACAGGATCCAGGTCATCCAGATATTCTCCGAACATGACGATATAGGGTCGCAGCTGCGAACCGTCTGCCGCCTTGTCCCCTACCCGGATCGGTGTGGTCAGCGGATAGTCCGTCACGCAGGACATACGGTTATAGGAGGAACAGACTTTCCTGAGTTCCCCATGAAGATGTATGACACGGGAGGATCCGGCACGCTCATGCAGGTCATCCACATTCTGGGTGATCACCGTCACGTCGTGCTCCTTCTCCAGTTCCGCTATGACCCGGTGGGCATGGTTGGGCTGAACCTGTGACAGCTGAAGCCTTCTCCGGTTGTAGAAGTCAAGGCATTCGTCCAGTCTCTCGACAAGAGCCCCCGCATCGGCCAGCCGGTACCATTCCTCCCTGGTCCACATGCCATCCTTGCCACGGAAAGTGGACAGACCGCTCTCCACGCTGATGCCGGCGCCTGTGAGAAATACTATTTTCTGTCGTACCATGGCTGGAAGATCATCTGAATATCTGCTGGACGAAGGATGCAAGGTTCCTGCGCCAGACCTTCCATTCGTGGGCTCCGGGATACTGCTCCCATACCACGCCCTTGTATCCCTTGTCCTCCAGCCTGCCCTTGAATTCGAGCATGCCGTCGATGCGGTTGTCCTGTTCTCCACACGAGAGATAGATGACATCGAAGCGGTTGAACTTCTTCGTGTCCGAATACATACCGGGGACAAGCGCCTCGGCATCGAAAGGCTGGCCACCGATGGCGGAAGCTCCGATCAGTCCGGAAGAGAAGATACCGACATTGGAGAAAGTGTCCACGTTGCGGAAAGCGATGAAGAACGACTGGCCGCCTCCCATCGAGAGACCCGCCACGGCTCTGCCCTTGCGGTTACGGATGACGTTGTAATTCTTCTCGACATAAGGAAGGATATCCGATACCAGCGAGGTATAGTTGTCAAATCCGGAAGCATACGGGCGGACATCGGTCTTGACAGGAATGCCAAGCGTCTGTGCCGCATGCTGGTCAGGATTACCGTTCGGCATGACCACGATCATCGGCTTTGCCTTGCCTTCGGCAATGAGGTTGTCCAGGATCTGGCAGGTACGGCCCAGCGTTGACCATGCATCCTCGTCACCACCGCCGCCATGAAGCAGATACAGGACGGGATACTTCACGCTGCGGTTGTTGCGGTCGTAACCTGCCGGGGTATAGACGTACATCCTGCGGTTCATGTCATTCTCTGCCGAGTAGTACCACACATGCTCGAGGTTGCCTGCCTTCGGACATTCCTCATAGACATCTGCATAGCCGCCTTTCAGCAGGACGGCATTCATGTAGCGCGATCCGTCGCGCTGCACGATCACGTTCGATGGATCCAGCATGGTCATGCCGTCCACCACGAAGTTATAGGTATAGAGCTCAGGCTCCGGCTGTGGAATGGTCACGCTCCACACTCCGTTGCGGCCTTCCTTCATCTGAAGCTTGGCCGGGTCGTAGCCCAGCCATGAGGCAGATACTCCCACCTTGACGGCTTTTGGAGCGACAAGACGGAAGGTGATGCTGTCGCCATGCACCTCGGGAGACTTTACGCCGGCACGGAACATCAGGGAGTTCATCTCCTGTGCATTGGCAGGAAGAAAAGAGACCAGCCCGGCAGTCAGGGCGATGGTACGGATAATGCTTTTCATTTCAGTCATGATCATATAGAGTTTTAATAGTCGGTTTCGTGCTCCTCTCGAATTCCGGGAACCTGATCCGGAGTTGCGGGTCATCTTCACAGAGATTAGGATCTTCCTCACGTGAGTTGGATACGGAAAGGCCGAGGAGACGTATCGGATTCTCGGAATAGTCCACGCTTTCCAGGAGCTGCTGGGCTACTGGACGGATGGCTTCCGGTGTAAACATCTCTTCATCCTGGGTCTGGCTGCGTGTGATACTACGGAAGTCATGGAACCGGAGTTTCAATGTCAGGGTATAACCATGGAAATCCTCTGATTCCACTCTCCAGTGCAGTTCCTCGATCGCATCCTCCAGCTTACGGTCCAGTTCTTCCGGATCACTGGTATCATGCAGGAAAGTAGTCTCACAGCCTACGGACTTGCGTATGCGAAGGCTGACGACAGGCCTCTCATCGATGCCGCGGGCGAAGTTGTAGAACATCCTGCCCATCTTGCCGAACTCCCGCGTCAGAACCGGCAGAGGGACCTCCCGCAGCTGGGCCCCGGTGGCAATGCCCAGGGCATGCATCTTCTCTGCCGTGGCTTTGCCGACACCCCAGAAATCCTTGATGTCCAGCTGGTCGATGAACTCCTGCGCCCTGGACGGATGAATCACGGTAAGTCCGTCAGGCTTCCTGTAGTCCGATGCGATCTTGGCCAGGAACTTGCAGTAGGAGACTCCTGCGGATGTCGTCAGCTGGAGACGTTCCCGGATCTTTGCCTTGATCTCCCTGGCAATATCCATCGCCAGCACCATCCCCTTCTTGTTCTCCGTCACATCCAGGAAGGCTTCATCCATGCTGATAGGCTCGATGATGTCCGTATACTCATGGAAGATCTCATGCATCCGGCCAGACACCTCATGATAGACATCATAGCGGCCCGGCACCAGTATGAGCTGCGGGCAGAGTGTCCTGGCTCTCTTGCCCGGCATGGCGGAGTGGACACCGAACTTCCGCGCTTCATAACTGGCTGTAGCTATGACTCCCCTCTCTCCGGTTCCGCCGACAGCCATCGGCTTTCCCCGCAGATCAGGGTTGTCCCTCTGCTCGACGGAAGCAAAGAAGGCATCCATATCTATGTGAATGATCTTTCTTTCTGTCATAAGATCCGGTTGTGATCCCTGTTTTTTCTGGTCATCTCTACAGCTTCCTCCTGATGTCTTCGAGCCGGGTCAGTGCCTCATTGAGCGTCTCCTCCTTCTTGGCGAAATGCAGGCGGACATAGTCATTGACGGGCTCATGGAAGAAGCTGCTGCCCGGAACCGTACCGACGCCCACCTTCTCACAGAGGAGCTCCGCAAACTCCAGGTCGGAACGGCAGCCGGTCTGCTGCATGAACTCCCTTACATCCAGCATGATGTAATAGGCGCCTTCCGGTACGTTATGTTTCAGCCCGATGGCATCCAGTCCCTCGCACATCAGCTGGCGCTTGCCGGCATATTTGGCTCTCAGGTCATCATAATATGCCTGCCCGAAGCTCAGTCCCGTCACCATCGCCTCCTGCAGGGGAGCCGCTGCGCCCACTGTCAGGAAGTCGTGGACCTTCCTGATACGTTCCGTGATCTCCGGAGGAGCTATGGTATAGCCCAGTCGCCAGCCGGTCAGAGAATAGGTCTTCGACAGCGATCCGCACACTACCGTACGCTCCCGCATTCCCGGCAGGGAAGCCATATATACCATCTGATGCGGCTCATAGATGATGTGCTCATAGACCTCGTCCGTGATGACATAGAGGTCATACTTCCTGGCAAGATCAGCGATGATGTTCATCTCCTCCAGTGTGAAGACCTTGCCGCATGGATTGCTCGGATTGCAGAGGATCAGAGCCTTGGCTCCCGGCTGTTTCATGGCATCTTCCAGAGCATCGGCATCGAAATGATAGGTCGGAGGAATCAATGGGACATAGATGGGTTCTGCCCCTGACAGGATGCAGTCAGCACCATAGTTCTCATACCATGGGGAGAAGATGATGACCTTGTCCCCGGGATTGCACACGGTCATGACCGCGGCCATCATGGCCTCGGTACCGCCGCAGGTAGTGACGATCTCTCCGTCTGGACTGATATCGATTCCCATCAGCCCAGACTGCTTCCTGGCCAGAGCCTCACGGAAATTCTGCGCACCCCAGGTAATCGAATACTGGTGGTAATCCTCATGAGCCACTTCTTCCAGCCGGTCCAGTATCTCTCTGGGAGGGTCAAAGTCAGGAAAGCCCTGCGAGAGATTCACGGCTCCATATTTCATGCAGACACGCGTCATGCGACGTATGACGCTGTCCGTGAAAGTTGATGTACGATGAGATAGAGGTTTCATGGCTTATTCTTTACAAAGTTCAAACATTCCTCCGGCCTCGATGACCCGAAGGCCGGATGTCTTGTCCTTGGAGGTCCTGATCATCGCTTCGGCCACTACTTCGGTCGGCATAGGGGCCAGTCCTTTCAGGAGGCCCAGACGATTGAAGAACTGCAATACACTCACAGAGATACGTTCACCGGGCCTGTCTGTTTCCTTACGGATCAGCGAAGGAGGGCGCACGATGATGGTACGGGGGAAGGATAAGTCCTTGACCGCTTCCTCCAGAGCACCCTTCATACGGGAATAGAAGAAAACGGACCTGGGGCTAGCTCCTACCGAAGACATCAGCTCCAGTGTATGCACGCCGTTCTCCCGGGCGGCTCTGGCCACCTCGTACTGATAGTCATAGTCAATCCGCCACTGCTTCTTCTGGCTTCCTGCCTGCTTCAGCGTAGTGCCAAGCATGGAGAAAAGGACATCACCCCTGATGTCTCCCTGCCAGGTATCGATGGCCTCGAAATCCACGATATGTACATTGAGCTTCGGATGGGTGCAATCCATCTTACGGCGGACAAAGACATCCACCTGCCCGAAGTCCTTGTCTTCAAGCAGCTGTTTCACCAGATCCTTTCCTGTGGCTCCCGTAGCACCTATGACAATCGCTTTCATCATCCCTGTCAATTCCCTTTTTCAATAATATGTAATACCTGCTCAAAAGTATTAGCCTTTTCCAGTATAGTGTCGTATGGCTTGGTGACGACTCCCGTCAGAGCCATCTTGTCAAACATGGAGAAGAGCTCACTCCAGAAACCATTGATATTCCAGAATACGACTTTCTTGTCATGGATGCCGATGGTGTTGGCGGCCATCACGGTGAATACCTCATCCAAGGTACCTACACTGCCGGGAAGGGCAAGGATGATGTCCGAATTCTCTATAAGCTTCTGTTTACGGTCATTGAGATCCCCAGTGACAACCATTTCATCGATCCAGGTGCTTACACGTTCCCGGTCGATCAGTATCTGAGGAACAACCCCCAGGACCCTGCCTCCGGATCCTTGGACAGCACACGACAGTGTCTGCATGAGTCCGCAGCTGGCTCCTCCACAGACAAGGGTAAGACCATGGCTGCCGATCCATCTGCCAAGACGGTCAGCCTCCTCGTAATAGCTTGCATCCAGATTGTTGGATGAGGAACAGAATATTCCAATTCTTTTGATTCCACTCATATCGTTGTCTATTATTGCGCAAAGATAACAATAATGAACCATAATTCCAATTCTTACCGGAACGGAATGACGCAGAGAATTCAAATAATCGTCAAATTGTCCGATTTGTAATCTGCCAGTATTGTTTTCTGCATTGAATTGCAGATAAAAAAACGAGCGGCAGATGACGTTTTCACCGGTCAGACAGACAAAAATACCTCTTCTCCTCTCACTTTTTCCCCTTTTCTTCTTTTTATTGGATTAAAATCACTATTTTTGCAACTCATATAAAGAATGAAACAATGAGAAAAGCAAGCAGGGAGATGAGCGCGGAATGGGCACAGGATGTGCTTGACCACGCTCCATACATTACCGTAAGCATGACCGCGGAGGATGGAGCACCTTATGCACTGCCCCTTTCACTGGCAAGAAAGGATGCGATGACCTTCTACTTCCATTGTGCCATGGAGGGCAGGAAGCTCGACATCCTCAGAAAGAATCCCGGGGTATGTCTTAGTGCCGTTACCCGGTGCAAGCCTGTCATCGGTCCTAAGGACGGCAGCTTCACCCTGGAGTTCCGGTCTGCAATAGCCTTCGGCAAGGCAGAGATGGTGGAAGAAAGGGACGAGAAGGTTGAAGCCATGCGACTGATCTGTGAACGGTTCCTCCCCCAGCACATGGAAGCATTCGAGGCTGCCATCGCACGAAGCCTGGACCACACGGCAGTAGTGCGTATCCGTCTTTCTGAGCCTCCTACCGGCAAACGCAAGGAATATGACAGGGAAGGCGAGGAAAAGAAATGGCAGAGAGAGTAGCATTTAATCAATATCAGCTATGAAATATCTCTTGATTCTGGCGGCCGTCGCGGCCGGTATCTGTTTCTTCACCTCCTGTATGAGCAGCGGTGAGGATGTCTCGTACGAGGAAATCCTGAAAAAAAGGGCAGGAATACCTGGAAGCTAACGCAAAGCGTGAGGGTGTCATCACCACGGCTTCAGGCCTGCAGTATGAAATACTGGCCGAAGGCAGGGAGAACGGCAGAAGTCCCAAGGCTACGGATCTGGTACGCTGCCATTACAAGGGCACCCTGATCGATGGCAAGGTCTTCGATTCGAGCTATAACTCCGGATCCCCTCTCGTCTTTGCGCTCAATGAAGTCATCCGAGGATGGACTGAAGGGTTACAGTATATGAAGGAGGGTGCAAAGTATCGCTTTGTCATCCCTTACCAGCTGGGTTATGGAGCCAGTGGCGTAGGCCCGATTCCTCCTTATTCGACATTGATCTTTGAGGTCGAACTTATTGACGTCCTGTAACTCGCAGCCAAAGTAATTGTTGATGGAAATATGACTACCGAAGCCAGCAGCGGCATCGGCCATGAAGCGGCAAGAAAGACCGAAAGGATTATCCCGGGACTATTTGATTATATTTACTAGTGTCCCGATTTTAAAGGGACTAATTATGACAGATAAATAAAACAACATACAAATATGAAATCTTTTGGACAGAAACCGTGGATCCTTCCACAGCCGGTGCTGGTCATCGGCACTTACAACGAGAATGGCGTGGCCAACGCCATGAATGCTGCCTGGGGCGGCCAGTGGGACATGAAGGAGATTATGATCTCGATGGGCAGCCATGCCACAACCGAGAATCTGAAGCTCAACAATGGAGAGTTCACCGTTGCTTTTGCTACCGTTGATACCATGGTAGCAGCAGACTTCGTAGGTATCGTTTCCGCCAAGAATGACCCTGAAAAGATGGCAAAGACGGGCTGGACAATTGAGAAGGCTCCGAACGTGAATGCTCCTGTCTTCACAGACTTCCCTATGACCATGGAGTGCCGCATCAAGGAGAAGATTGACGAGAGCGCTACCGGCTATTACCTTATCGCAGAGATCATCAACATCCTCTGTGATGAGAATTACCTGAATGAGCAGGGCAATCCGGACATAGAGAAGATGAATCTCATCGCGTTCGAACCAGTCAACCACAAGTACATCCAGCTGGGCAAAGTCGTCGGCGATGCTTTCTCTTGCGGCAAGGAGCTGAAATGACCGGTACTGAAGCGTAATATATGAAAGCCGTAATATTCGACCTCGGAGGTGTACTCATCGATCTGGATATGCACAGATGCTTTGAGAACATCAGGGCACTGGGCGTTGATCTGGACGCATTAAGCAAAACCTCTGACGATTCTGAGAAGGGGGCGACCATCTGTGAAGGGATTACAGCCTCGGGCATGATGCATCTCTACCAGGTCGGCAAGGTGTCGACCGAAGAGTTCATCGGTCTCATGCTCCGCCAGAGCAGAGAAGGCACCTCCTATGAGCAGCTGCTGGATGCATGGAACTCGTGTCTGCTGACCATCCCGGCCTTCAAGCTGGAATTCATCAAGGAGCTCCGGCAGCAGGGTTATGCCACCTACCTGCTCTCCAACACGAACGATGCCCACTGGGAATACATCGAGAAGAACAGTTTTCCGGAACCTGCGAGTCATTATTTCGACCACTGTTTCCTCTCGCAGGAGATGGGAATGGCCAAGCCTGATCCCGCCATCTATGAATCCGTGCTCCGGAAGACGGGTATCCCTGCCAAGGAATGCCTGTTCCTCGATGATTCGAAGGCCAACTGCGAGGCAGCCGGGAGACTGGGCATCAACTGCATCAATGTGCCTGTACGGTCGGATTTCCGGGAAGATGTGAGGACAAGATTATTGCAGCACTGAGACTGTCGGGATAAAAAACTGAATGATATGATCATAGGACTTGATATAGGTATCAGCTCCACGAAGGTAGTTGCTTTCGTAGCCAGGAAGCTGAACAGGGCAGAGATCTGGGAAGGCGGTTTCTCGGAGAAACAGCTGCAGGAGTTCATCGGCTCCCTTTCTTCCATCGACAGCCGCGTGGAGAAGATTGCTCTCACAGGTGTCGGCAGCAGGAAGATCACCGGCAAGCTGCTCGGCTATCCGACAGTCAAGGTGGATGAGTTCGAGGCCAACGCGGCTTCGGCCTCCCACATCTGTGACGAGTCGAGGTTCATCGTCGTCTCGATGGGCTCGGGAACCAGCTTCGTCGAAGTCGATAAGGAAAAGACAAAACATATCGGAGGCTGCGCCCTGGGTGGTGGTACGATTCTCGGTCTGTTCAAGCAGATGGCATTGGGTGGCGGCTGGCCGCAGCTCAGGGCGCTGGCGGAAAGAGGTTCGCTTGAAAACATCGACCTGACGGTGGCAGACGTCAGCAACGAGCCGCTGCCTGACCTTCCTATGGACACTACGGTCACCAACTTCGGCAAGATCGACCACCATGCGACACCTCAGGACATCGCACTGGGACTGATCAACCTGACACTCCAGAACATCGGTGTCATGGCCTATCTGGCCGGTAGCGGAAGGGACATCAGGACCTTTGTGGTGATTGGCAGAATGACTACCCTGCCCCATGCGGCGGAGATCTTTGACCGTCTCAACAACCTGTATGGTGTCAACTTCATCCTGGCGAAGCAATCGACCCACATGACGGCTATCGGTGCGGCCATCAAATCATTGTAATCATGCTACAGCAGATATCGATACATTCCTCCCGTGACTTCGACTTCGGGGAGTATGCACAGCTCCTTGGGGTGAAGGATCTTGTGCTGAGCATTTCGCCCGAGGAGGTTCCTGATGCTTGGGGATTCTATCGAGAGGGACAATCCACGACGCTGTTCTCTATTGAACGAGGCGAAGGCGAGTATGTGCTGTCAATGGATAGCATGGCATCGTATGACGACTACGCGTTCTTCCCGTATCTTGCAGACACGCTGAGTTCATTTCTTTGTGACAGCCCCTATCTCACGGAAGAAGGAGAAAGCGCCTTCCAGGCTTTCGATGAGGAGTGGACGGAATATTGTATAGGTGAAGAAGTGGCTTATCTGAAATGCCTGCTCAGTATCGGCCAGAAGTATTACTTCGAGCTGCCTCTGTCTGACACCTTCCCTTACATTACCGAAGCTCTGCTCAATGAATTTGGCGTAACGCTTCACTCCTCTTCTCCCCGCATCTACGGCTATATCCAGTACATGCTCAGGCACAGTCTGGTGCCGGAAGATGATGAGAGGGAAGAAATGGAGATCGAGGACGTGGAAGTGGACGTGCCCCAGCATGAATCGATCGGAATCGTCAGGTCATGGCAGACGGATGGCGCTGAGACGACGGAGAGCTACTCGGTTGAGGACGTTGATCTCCTTCTTGCCATTGGCCGTGAATATGAGAATGGCAGACATGTGCCAGGAGTCGTCCTCAATGATATCGGGACCGTCTTTGAACATGGCCTGGATGTCGAAGTGGACATTCCGACGGCTATCAGATGGTACAAGGAAGCCATCCGCCAGGGGGACAGATACTATGCCCCTACGAACCTTGGAGACATCTACCGGAGAGGTCTTCTGGATGGCAGACGGAACGCGGAGCTGGCGCTTGAGGCCTACCGTCTGTCAGAGGATCCTTACGCCTGGTATCGCATCGGCCAATCGTACGAAGAAGGGTGGGTGGAAGCACCCGACCTTGACACAGCCATGGTCTGGTTCAACAAGGCAGCTGCCGTCGGTCACCATCTGGCCATAAGGAGATTAAAGACTAATGAGAATGAAACCCGATATTGAAGACTGATATGAATGAAACACTGAAACCCGTCTGTCCGCACAATCCGGACATCGAATGTCCATGTCCCAAGGACTGTCCACGCCACGGCAAGTGCTGTGCCTGTGTGGCTCATCACCGTTCAATGGGCAATCTGCCGCGTTGCTTAAGAGATCTGGCACAATGATTACATTAGACAACCTCTCCCCTGCCGCCTCCGAGACTTATCAGGCTACCCGGAAGACTATGTATCTTGTCCTGGCCCGTATGCATGACATGGGTATGAACCCGGACATAGAGAAGGCGCAGGCCAATGAGATTCTCAGTGTGAACACCTTCATGCTGGGACAAGCGTTCATCGGGAATGACCCGAAGCTGAAAGGGAAGAACCCGCTGGAGAATGTGGCTGCCATCGAGGAAACCTACCGCACAGTACTGAACAAGGTTCCGCTTGATGAGGAGATCGTTAAGTTTATGACTAATGAATCACAGTTGGCTTTCCTGCTGTTCCTTTGTGGAGGAGCTAAGGTATGGTTCGAGAATAATACATCAGAGCAATGACAGAATTTGAAAAGATGCGACATGGTGAGTTCTATGACTACACCAACGAAGAAGGTAATGCCAGCAATATGAGGGCAAGGCAGCTCTGTGCAAAGCTGCAGACCATGACGTTGGAGAATAAGGATTACCGTAAGGTCATGGAAGAGCTCATTCCAGGCATTCCTGCATCGACGATTGTCAACCCTCCTTTCCATTGCGATCATGGTCATGGCATCCGTCTGGGGGAGAATGTCTTCATCAACTACAATGCCACGATGCTTGACGGAGGTATGATCACAATTGGTGACAACTGCCAGATCGGTCCTAACAGTCAGCTGGTGACTCCCAATCACCCGATTGACTACATGGAGCGGCGTAAGCCTATCGAGCGCTGCAGTCCTATTACCATCGGTAATGACTGCTGGTTAGGCGCAGGTGTCATCGTATGTCCTGGGGTGACCATCGGCGACCGTTGTGTGATAGGGGCAGGCAGTGTGGTCGTAAAAGACATCCCGGCAGACAGCATGGCAGTAGGCAATCCTGCAAGGGTCATCAAAAAGCTTGCATCAGAGAATAGGGATGAGCAATACCAGTCTTTGCTCGACGGTCTGCTGAAGACCTTCATCGACAAAGGATATACCGCCGAGGATTTCTATGGAGGGTGTACGCTCTGTGGTGACGCCAATGAGTTTGCCCTTGACATCATTGACGCAGCCGTTAAGCAGGCTGTTCCAGATATTACACAGCAGGAATTGAATAAGACGACCGATAAGCTCTATCAGAATCTGCATAGACGGTTATCCGAATCGGATTAGGTTATAAATTCTAATATAAGTATGAACGACCTCATGATTAAAATACTTGCTCTCGCACTCTTGACGGCAATTCATATCAGTATTGCAGCGCAAAACCAGCAGCCGCCAGTCGAAACAACGACTTATAAGGAGCATTATCGCAACCACTATCATTTCAGCGTGAGCCGCGGATGGATCAGCGACCCGTGCGGCTTGCTCTATTACGAAGGCAAGTATCATTGCTATTGGTGGGGGTGTGCAGAATCGCCCGATCTGGTACATTTCACAGAGATCAACCGTCGCTCACAGATGGATGTCTGGCCAATGCAGTCTATCTGGAATATAAAAAAATAGAACAAACAATGCAAAAGGACTCAACTATTTCTGAGCATCCTATATGGCTTAGCGATGCGCTGACTCTAAGGTGTCTTACCCCTGAGGACAGGTCAAAGCATAAGGCAATGAGCCAGGAAATTGTCAAGACTTTGGCAGCTCCTGATTTCCTCATTCCTATGACAGAGTCAGAGTATGATGATACTTACACTGACGAGAACCAGGATGTGGTATATGGCATCTTCGACGGAGACAGGCTGGTAGCTACAAGCAGCCTTCTCCATGATGTCAGAGCTTATGCCGATAATATAGAGTTATCGGAAGTAATGAAACACTCCTGCATCGAGATCGGTGAGAGTATGGTATTGCCAGAGTATCGAGGCAATGGCTATATGCTCAGGTTGAATAACCTCATCAAGGATGAAGCCAGGAGGCAGGGCGTGGAGTATATGCTAGCCACGGCTCACCCGGATAATATCGCCAGCAACACCTCGCTTTATCATCTCGGCTACCGACTTGTAAAGGAGTTTACACGTTGTGGATTCAGAAGAAATCTTCATCTCCTTGACTTGAGTAAGGACTATTAATTTACATAATGAAACAGATTGACACACTTGTTTTCGACTATGGAGGTGTCCTCGTCAATATTGATGACGGGCAGGTCGTTCGTGCGCTGAAGAATCTTGGGCTTTCCAGTCTCAAACAATTGTGGTATTCCAGAACCATCAAACGGCTGATGCACCAGTTCATTGACGGACTTGTTCCAGAGGATGAGACATTGGATGAGATGCAGAAGCTCTGCAGGAAGGGCACTACCAAGGAAGATATTCTTGATGTCCTAGATAAGTTGTGCGGCAATTTGCCCATAGAAAGAATGCAGGCTTTGGTCGGGCTTCGTAAGAAATACAGGATTTATCTGCTTAGCAATATCAATGGTTTTCTGTGGCGTAAGTCTGTCAAGCAGATCAGAGCATTAGGCTTGGAGCCAGCTGACTGTTTCGATGACTTTTTCCTTTCATACGAGATAGGTGTAGCCAAGCCAGATCGTAGTATCTATGACTTTGTCAAAGAGAAGACGGGACTGATTCCTGAGCACACCCTGTATTTCGATGACAGGAAGGATAACTATGAAGCTGGTTGCAAGCTAGGCTTCAAGTCTGTTCTCGTCCGCACAGATCATATCGAAGAGAGCCGGGAATGGAATGAACTTTTAGAAGGAATTGTATAATAGAAACAGAGATATGGTTTATTCAATCATTGGAACTGGTGGCATTGGCGGTTATTATGGCGGCCGATTAGCACAGGCAGGACATGATGTGCATTTCCTGCTTCATAGTGACTATGCTTTTGTCAGAGAGAATGGTCTTCAGGTGGATTCTGTCAATGGCAGTTTTCATCTTGACCGGCCACAGGTATATGACGATGCTACGAAAATGCCTCTTTGCGATGTGGTGCTTGTGTGCCTGAAGACTACCAACAATCATATACTTCCATCCCTGCTCTCCAAGGTAGCTGATGAACATACGATAGTTGTTCTGATACAGAATGGTGTTGGAGTAGAGGATGACGTTCAGGACCGGCTGCCACACCTACAGCTCGTGGCCGGTCTCGCATTCATCTGTACGGCTAAGGTGAGTCCTGGTCATATCAACCACCAGTGCTATGGACAGATCAACCTTGGAAACTATTCGTGTCGGAATGAAGAACTGTTACAAAAGATAGCCGATGACTTTACAGAAGCTGGAATAAAGGCTGGTATTGTTGATTATAAGACAGCACGATGGCGAAAAGCCGTCTGGAACATGCCGTTCAATGGTATGACTGTGGCTCTGGACACACAGACAGACGTTCTGCTGAATAATCAGGCTACCCGACAGCTGATACGAGAACAGATGATGGAGATAGTCCGTGCTACTCGTCAGCTGGGTGTGGAAGGCGTGGATGAAGCGTTCGTAGAGAAGATGATCAGCATGACAGATGAGATGACCCCTTATTCTCCTTCGATGAAACTTGATTATGACTATCATCGTCAGATGGAGATTGAGTATCTCTACAGCCGTCCGCTGAAGATAGCTCGTGAAGCAGGTATGCCGATGCCAAAGCTTGAAATGCTTGAAGCTGAACTGAGATTCCTGCAAGATGCCCGAAGTAAATGATATGGCATGGTTCTATCTGATCATAGCCGCCATCTTCGAAGTGGGATGGCCGCTCGGCTTCAAGCTTTCAGGACTTCACCCAGAGAAGTTCTGGACATATATCACGCTGGCCAGTCTCAGTATGCTGCTGAGCGGAGTGTTCCTCTACTTTGCACAAAAGACGATCCCGGTCAGTACGGCATATATCATCTGGACGGGAATCGGTGCCATCGGTACTTTCCTGCTGGGGGTCTGGTACTTCGGAGACAGTGCTTCGGTGCTCAGGATGTTCTTTGCACTGATGGTCTTCGTGGGGATTGTCGGTCTGGAAATCACTTCAAAATAATCTGGCTGAGCACCATCGGATTGAGTAGTGCATCATTCATAATTAAATACAAATAAGATCATGATACTCGAGATAAAGGTAAACGGGGCGTTGACTACGGTTGACCTCGAAGATCAGGCCGCTGCCTGTTCCGGCATCTTCAATATCGGAAGGAAATGCAAGGAGGTATGGAATACCATAGCCATCGAGGATGAATCGGCGGATCCTTTCCAGTGTAATATCATCGGAGCCGTAGGAGGATCCTGGAGGCTGACCCATGGACAGCACCGTACCGAGTGCCCGAAGGGCCTGCTCAGCAGGAATACCATCCCCTGCAATACATGCATGGGAAGATGTGTAGGTGCACATCCCGGCAAAGCCAGATATTTTCAGCGTAACCCGGAGGTCCCGACGATGCTGAATGGCAAGCCCCTGTCTGAATGGGGCAGTGTAATCCAGCCGGGAGACACGATCTCTTTCGGCAATGTCATTATCTCTGTCCTGTAAAGTTTCTGTCTATGGATAAACTCAGATATCTGCCTTTGCTGCTGCTCGTCAGCTGTACGGCAAAACCCTCTGCAGAACCATCAGAAGAAGGTCTTGTAGGCAATCCTATTGTCACGGACATCTATACTGCGGATCCTTCTGCCCATGTGTTCGGTGATACGCTCTATGTCTACCCCAGTCATGATGAAGCGGAAGGTGTGGGCTTCAACATGAAGGACTATCATGTCTTCACCACGACAGACATGAAGAATTTCGTAGACCGTGGCGTTATCTTCAGTCCTTTCGAGCAGACCTCCTGGGCTAAGCAGTTCGCCTGGGCTCCTGACTGTGTCGAGAGGAACGGGAAGTACTATCTCTACTACCCTACCGATGTGAAGCATATCGGTGTCGCAGTCAGTGATTCTCCTACCGGACCTTTCGAGGATCCTCTGGGACACCCGTTGCTCAGCATTGACAGTCCGGGCGTGATCTGTGACCGTGATTTCATCGACCCTGCCGTGTTCATTGATGATGACGGACAGGCCTATATGTTCGTCGGGCAGAATACGATGTGCTGCATCAAGCTCAACGAAGATATGATCTCATACGACGGAGAGGTGCATATCATCGAGGGTCTCGAAGAGTTCTTTGAGGCCGCCTGGATGCACAAGTACAACGGCAAGTATTATCTGTCATACAGCAACAGCCCTTTCACGGGTCATCAGCCTGAGATTGCCTATGCGATGGCGGACAATCCGCTTGGCCCGTACGAATACAAGGGAGTGATCCTTGACCCTGTGAGCAGTGGCACCAACCACCACAGCATCGTGGAGTACAAGGGTCAGTGGTATATCTTCTTTCATACCTCCGATCTGTCACTGTCACGCCAGCTGCCAGAGGGCCGAAAGCCTGGCCTGTGCCGCAGTATCTGCGTCGATAGCCTGTTCTACAATCCGGACGGTACTATACAGAAGGTGATCCCTACGGTCAACAAAGAAAAGCTGAAATAACAGGCATGGCACTACTGACACTGCATCGCAGACAACGCTTCAAGGTTGCCATCCCGTACTGGGTGTTCATCGACGGACAGCCAGTAGGCTTGATGCGGAGCAGTGATGTGGGAATAGATCTTCCAGAGGGATCGTATAACCTTGCTGTCAGGATTGTGCTCGGTTTTTGGAAATGGCGCTTTGACATCGGAGGCGATACAGTAGTCACCCTCTCAGAGCAGCTGCCTGCAAGAGTGAGGATCACCGACAGGGAACGGTGGTGGAACCTGCTGTTCGACCTCGACCTGGTTATCTGGATAGCCTGCATGTTCATCGAACTGCCAGAGCCCTGGAACGTGGTCTATCATGTATTGTCAGAAGGCTTCTTCGCACTATGGCTTCTTCGTATCCTCATAATCAGGAAACGTTACTTCAAGTTAAAAACAAGTTATTGAACAACATAAGATGATATTTGCAATTCCAACAAGAGACGGCATGGTGGACAGCCACTTCGGACACTGTGCCTATTACACGGTCATCGAGGCCAATGATAAGAACGAGATTGTCAGGGCCTATACGCTCGACAGTCCAGAAGGGTGTGGCTGCAAGTCAAACATCGCCTATCAGATGCAGGATATGGGTATCACGGTGATGCTTGCCGGCAACATCGGACAGGGAGCCATCAACAAACTCGGTTCTTGTGGCATCGAGGTCATCAAAGGCTGCAGTGGCGTAGTCATGCAGCTCGCAAAGGATTATCTCGCAGGAAATGTAAAGGATAATCCGCAGGTTTGTGACCATCACGAGTGCCACAGCTCAGAAGAAAAACCCGTATTCACTTTCGCAGGATTCAACAAGTAGAGTATGAAAGGGAAATGCGCAGCATGTACACATCATGCATGTTATACGAAAGGCATAAACTGTACAGAACTGTCTTCTGATGAAGTTACGGCTGCATATACTGATGAGGAACGTCAGCTCATGGAAGCTGCTGCATACGTCGAAGGCACGTTCTACAGTAATATTACACGTCTTCAAGAAACGGCAGAATTTGCCAAAGCGATGGGTTACAAACGTCTTGGCTTTGCCTTCTGCATCGGCTTGAATGATGAGATGCGCTATATAACCCGATTCTTCGAGAAGGAAGGGTTCGAGGTATTCAGTGCCTGCTGTAAGACATGCAGCGTAGGAAAGAATGAGCTCGGACTCAAACAGGTAAGACCAGAATTGGAACATGAGGCGATGTGTAATCCGAAATTCCAGGCACGTTTCCTGAACGAAGCACAGGTTGACCTTTATATCAGTGTAGGTCTATGTGTCGGTCACGATGCTATCTTCAATGCTAACTGCAATGGACCGGTGACTACGCTCGTTGTAAAAGATCGTCTTCTCTCGCATAATCCGCTTGGAGCCATCTACAGCAGATATTGGAAGAAGAAGCTTGGCATCATGGATGAAGGACAGATTTAGTCCTAAACAAGCAAAGAATTGAAAAAAGTAAAAATCGCAATATGGCAAAAAAGAAACAGTCCAAACCCCAACAGCAGTCTATCTCGCCTGTAAGGTTCCTGAAGGAGAGAGTCAGACAGGTGCCGGTATATAAATGCTACCTCAGTCATGACTTCGAGAAATCTACCGAAGGCACGGTGATGGTAGTGCGCAAGCATACAGGTGACAAATATACCTGTGGTCTTTACCTCGTGGACAAATACTGTCTGGGTGTGAAAGATGCCTCATACCACCTTCGCATGGATGAGCAGGAGTTTGACGAGTTCCTGGATCTCTTCGAGGAGGACTTCAACCCACATGTCGTTACCTACGAGGAGGCTCATAATTGGGTATGGGGTGCAGTAGGCTTTGCCGAGGATGCCGGTATCAAGCCATGCAAGGAGTTCGAGCTGGCTCAATATGTACTGGCAGAGGATGATGACGAAGTTGATCTGATAGAGTACGATTTCGGTGATGCCGATGGCAAGCACTGCCTGTTGGCTAATGACAGACTGGAGGCAAGCACCTATCTGCCACTTATGCGCAAGAACCTTGGTGATGACTTCACCTTCTGCCTTGGCCCGAAGGACATCATCCATGGTTCGGATGATTGGGACTATGAGAAGAATGTACCACTCTTCGATGACACAGAACTGTCTGATGACTGGGATTTGGAAGAGGATGATGAGGTGGAGTACCACCAGGTGCATCCTGAATATCCGACTGAGCTGAACCTGAAGAATAGAGATATTGCAGAAGTCCTGTCATGCAGTGATCCTAAGCTCCTGACAGCGGAAGATGTAAATGCTTTCATTTCACGTGAAGGTATCAAGGAAGACCTTGAACAGTATATCCTGTATCATATCGGCCAGTCGAATGACGTTGCTTACGATAAGGATGAGACCATCTATGACAATGATGACAGGTATGACTGCAACCTGATGCAAGCTGTCAGACTCTTGGCAGAGATTGGTGATGAGCAGAGCCTTGATGTAGTTCTGGAGGTATTACGTCAGAATTTGGGCTGTCTTGACTATCATTTCGGCGATTACCTGGTAGAGTCTGTTACTCCAGCTGTAGCTAAACTCGGTGTCAGTCATCTGGATAAGCTGATGTCCTATGCCAAGGAGCCGGGGCTGTATGACTTTGCCCACAATATCGTTCTGGAGGCTGTCGGTGCTATCTGGGAGTATAACCCTGAATTAAGAGTGGAGGTAAATGAATGGTTCAAAGAGGTTCTTACCTTTGCCAAGGAGAAGCTCGATGCTGATGACAAGAGGTATTTCTCGCATTCCTTAGTAGCCCTTGCCCTCGTCCAGTGCATGAATATGGCAGAGGAGGATCTTCTCCCTATCATTAAGGAATTGTACGAGAAGGACTATGTAAACCAGAATGTCTGTGGAACCTACGTCAATGTAGCACAGTGTATCCTTACTCGACAGGGATCGATGGATCACTTCGACATGGACATTCAAGACTGGTTCGAGTGGTACTATACGAATTTCGGGACGGAAACAAAGAAATAACGATAAATATCACAATGATGAAAGTAAATTACATAACAGTACTGCTTGTCATGGCACTCTCATTGATGGGATGCAGTCAAGCAACCAACGTCGAGGAAAACAGTAAAACCTCAGACAGTGCGACAGTGATCAATGCTATCATGACCCGAACAAGTGTACGTCAATACACTGACGAGCCAGTCACGGATGCACAGATTGAGACCCTTCTTCGTGCTGCTATGTCTGCCCCTACGGCTGCTGATGTACGCCCTTGGTCGTTCGTGGTGGTGAAGGACAGAGCGATGCTGGATTCCATCCCAATGCACATCAGACAGGCCACTCCAGTCGGTCGTTCACAGGTAGCTATTACCATCTGTGGTGATATGCAGAGAGCCTTTGAAGGCGAAGCCAGGAACTATTGGATCGAAGACACATCCGCTGCAACCGAGAATCTGCTTCTTGCTGCCCATGCCATGGGCTTAGGTGCAGTATGGTGTGGTGTCTATCCTCAGTCAGAGAAAGTAAAGTATATGAGTGAGCTCTTGCAGCTCCCTGAATACATTGTTCCTATGGGCATCGTCGCAATCGGTCATCCTGCTGAGTCTCCTGATCCAAAGGATAAGTGGGATGCCGAGCGAGTTCATGTCAATGTTTGGTAAACAGACATTTTCTATTTCCGCTGCCAGTCTATAGGTGACAGATAAAGCATTATGAATATCGAGGAAGTAAGGGAATACTGTCTGACGCTCCCATACGTCACAGAAGATGAGTTCTGTCCGGAAGTCATCACGTTCCGTATCGAAGGCAAGTGGTTCCTGATGATGTGGCTGGAAGCGCCTGAGCCAAAGGTTGCTGTGAAGTGTGACCCAGCTCTGGCGATAGAACTGCGCGAACGGTATAGGGGCGTTGAGCCAGCCTACCACATGAACAAGAAGATGTGGAACGACCTCTATCTGGAGAGAGACCTCGACGAAGAAGAGATCAGGAAGTGGATCAGGCATTCATACGATGAGGTGGCCAGGAAACTGCCGAAGATAGTCAGACATAAATATCAATTAAGTTTAACTGAAGATGAATGAAACATACTAAAAAAATGTCTATCATCATATTCTTGCTCCTGACCGTGATCAGTATCTCGACTATTGTCCTGAGCCAGCCATGCTTCGGACGCAATCCTCGTGGCGCACGATTGGAAAGGGTAAAAAAATCACCGTTCTACAAGGACGGAGAGTTTCAGAACGAGGAAAGCACTGTATTGATGACAGGCAAGCATAGCTATCTGACCTCTATGAGGGATATGTTGACTGGACGCAAGAAAAGCAAGCGCCTTACCCCAAAAGAGGGAGAAGTTCCAGTCATGAAGAGTGACTTAAAGCATTTGCCGGAAGACAAGGATCTGTATGTATGGTTCGGACATAGTTCCTTCCTGCTTCAGCTCAGTGGTAAGACGATTCTTGTCGATCCAGTGTTCATCGCTTTCTCACCGGTCAGCAGCATCATGGGCAAGGTATTCCCAGGTACTGATATCTATAAACCTGAGGACATGCCTGACACGATTGACTACCTTATCGTCTCACATGATCATTATGACCATCTTGACCATAAGACGGTGGTTGCGCTGAAGGACAGAGCCGGTAAGGTCATTTGTCCTTTGGGTGTAGGCGAGAACTTCGAACATTGGGGATATGCCAAGAAGCAGATCATTGAACTTGACTGCAACGAAAACTATGCAGATGACTTTTTCTTCCATTGTCTTCCTACCCGTCATTTTTCTGGTCGTACTCTCAAAAGGAACAAGACACAGCGAGCTTCATGGCTCATAGAAACACCTATCCGCAAGGTATTCTACTCGGGCGACGGTGGGTATGGAATGCGGTTCAAGCGTTTCGGCCAGCAGTTCCCCGACATCGACCTTGCCATCATGGAGAATGGTCAGTACGATGTCAACTGGTGCAACATACACACGATGCCCGAGGAGTTGGGAAAGGAGGTAAGCGAACTTCAGCCCAATCGCTTCGTTACCGTGCATCACTCTAAGGTGGCACTTGCTAACCATGCCTGGGATGAGCCAAGGGAGAATGAGCGCAAGGCGGCAGAAGACAGCGGTATTCCTCTGATAACCTGCTGCATCGGAGAGATCGTAACACTTTAGGCAATAACATTAATTATTGAACTTAAAGTATGACTCGTAAATTAACTATCATCATCTTGGCACTATTTGCCATAAAAACGTTCGCTATGGACATAGAAATCAAGATAAACGGCAAGACGTTCTCTGCTCAGATAGAGGACACGGAAACGGGCAGAGCATTCTGCGACCTTCTTCCGATGACACTTGACATGACCGAACTGAACGGCAACGAGAAATATCATTATTTGTTGAGTGGACTTCCGACGAATGCTCAGTATTGCAGTACAATCAATGCTGGAGATCTGATGCTGTATGGAAACTCCTGTGTAGTGCTTTTCTATGGCAACGCTGGAGGCTACAGTTATACTCGTTTGGGCAAACTCTCCTCTATACAAGGACTTGCAGAAGCAGTTGGCACAGGGAATGTCAGTGTCTCATTCTCCATGGCTACTGATGGAATCCTGGAAGTAAAGGACAATCCGAATAGTACTGACCAGATCTTTGACCTTTCTGGCAGAAAGCTGGATAAGGAACCAGAAAAGGGGGTGTTCATCAAGAATGGTAAGAAAGTTTCAAAATAAACTAAATATGAAGCAAGTTCTTTTGCTCGTAGGAGCAGGTCAGATAGGAATGGCCATTGCACGTCGAATGGGGTATGGTATGAAGACTGTTGTTGCTGACAAGAACATCGACCATGCCAATAACATCTGCGACATTATGCGCAATGCAGGTTATGATGTTGAACCCACGGAAATGGATTTGGCATCAAGGGAATCCATAGTTGCTACTATTGCAAAGGCAACGTCTTTAGGCGAACT
>JAZQQH010000074.1:0-1627 GCA_045628985.1 Bacteroidales bacterium
TGGTAGGCGGTGAAACCCCCGCATCCTATCAGTAGCTTTACCTCTGCGATACATCTCCCGAGGCTGCCCCTAAAGGCATTTCGGAGAGTACGAGCTATCTCTCAGTTTGATTGGCCTTTCACTCCTACACGCAGCTCATCGAAAAACTTTTCAACGTTTACTCGTTCGGCCCTCCATGGCGGTTTAACGCCACTTCAGCCTGGCCGTGTGTAGATCACTAAGTTTCGCGTCTGCCTTGGCTGACTGAACGCCCTGTTCAGACTCGCTTTCGCTTCGGCTTCGGACCTCCTTGTCCTTAACCTCGCCGGCCACGGCAACTCGTAGGCTCATTATGCAAAAGGCACGCCGTCACCACACGAAGTGGCTCCGACCGCTTGTAAGCGCACGGTTTCAGGTTCTATTTCACTCCTCTGTTCGAGGTTCTTTTCACCTTTCCTTCACAGTACTTGTTCGCTATCGGTCTCTCAGGAGTATTTAGCCTTGGCGGATGGTGCCGCCAGATTCAGACAGGATTCCTCCGGTCCCGCCCTACTCAGGATACCGCTGCGTCTCACTTCCTTACCCGTACGGGACTCTCACCCTCTGCGGCGGGCCTTCCCAGACCCTTCCGGTTCAAAAGCTTCGACGGTAGCGCGGTCCTACAACCCCAGGCATGCCGTGACATCCCTGGTTTGGGCTCTTTCCCGTTCGCTCACCACTACTTGGGAAATCATTGTTATTTTCTCTTCCTCCGGGTACTTAGATGTTTCAGTTCCCCGGGTTCGCCCCCGCATCGCGGGTAGCCACATCGCTGTGGCTGGGTTGTCCCATTCGGAAATCCCCGGATCAATGGTTATTTGCACCTCCCCGGAGCTTATCGCAGCTTATCACGTCCTTCATCGCCTCTGAGAGCCAGGGCATCCCCCGTACGCTCTTAGTAACTTTCTCGAAATTTATCTCGTTTTTTCTTTTTTCTCTTACTGTCATGTCTTCCGACATGCAGCTCGTGTGATTTTCTCACCGCGCATCCGTAGCGGGATGCACGGGATTATGTCAAGCTTAATTCTTCCATACTGTCAAAGAACGCTTTGCCGTGTCTCAGGCAAGTGCGGCTGTTGAAACTGTCGAGGTTCCGACGGCCTTTATCTTAAAGAATGATGCATAGCAAACACTCGAGGAGTGAGAATATCACAAGTTGTTGATAAAGTCGCTCCAGAAAGGAGGTATTCCAGCCACACCTTCCGGTACGGCTACCTTGTTACGACTTAGCCCCAGTTAACAGTTTTACCTTAGGCCGCTCCTTGCGGGTACAGACTTCAGGTACCACCATCTTCCATGGCTTGACGGGCGGTGTGTACAAGGCCCGGGAACGTATTCACCGCGTCATGGCTGATGCGCGATTACTAGCGAATCCAACTTCATAGAGTCGGGTTTCAGACTCCAATCCGAACTGAGACGCGCTTTCGGGATTCGCTCCCCCTCACAGGGTCGCTGCCTTCTGTGCGCGCCATTGTAGCACGTGTGTAGCCCCGGACATAAGGGCCGTGCTGATTTGACGTCATCCCCACCTTCCTCTCTACTTGCGTAGGCAGTTCCTCCAGAGTCCCCACCATTACGTGCTGGTAACTGAAGGTAAGGGTTGCGCTCG
>JAZQQH010000075.1:0-54600 GCA_045628985.1 Bacteroidales bacterium
CATTTTCGCCGTTATCCTTCCATTTTCGCCGTTATCGCTGTTTATAGCGGTTCGCCGACATGATCGATGATGATCTGGTACTGTTCCTCGGTCATGAACTTGCCAAAGTCGGAGGCCAAGCGGTCTTAGGAAGACAACTCTAGGTTGCAACTCCTTGGCTCACAGAACGACATGGCTACGATCCGACTTAGTGCATGAGGGTGGCACCTCTTCCCAAGTGGTAATTACTCCCCTCCCTTGGGAGGGGCCGGGGGAGGGTCCTTGTCTTTTTGACGCTGCAAAGATACGCAACTTTTTCCCCTCCCTCCCCGTTATCTCTTCATTTTCGCCGTTATCCTTCCATTTTCGCCGTTATCGCTGTTTATAGCGGTTCGCCGACATGATCGATGAGGATCTGGTACTGTTCCTCGGTCATGAACTTGCCACGATCACGATACCCTGTGGCATGGAGCGCGTCACGAAGAGCTTTGTCGGATGCGATCCAGTAGCGGAGGTTGCGCGAGGCGGTGGCGTAGCTCTTGTCGGGGAAGTACTGCATGGCGATCTGAAACTTGGTATACTTCTCTTCTTCCTTGACTCGGAGACGGCGCTTGGGAGTTTGTTTCTTATTCATTTGCGTTATCTACTGACTGTTAACTATTAAAAAACTCTATCACCTTCTGCTCCGCCGCTTTCGGCGTCGCCTCGATCTCCTGCAGCGTGAGCGGCGAGATGAGTGTGAGCGATGGCTCGAAGCTGACGAGGAAGGATGGCTTGGCGCCGTCGCGGCTCTTGGCGACTTCCACATAGAGGCGGCCGCGGGTGTCGGCCGAGAGGAAGGGAGCCGGGAAGTTGGCCTTGTCCTGGAAGGCGTTGTAGAGGAGGATGATCATGTCGGCCGCCTCCTCCATCTCGCCCGATCCGCGGAGGTTGCTCACCGTTGGCATGCCAGGCGTGTTGCGATTGACCTGCGAGAGTAGCAGGATGCAGACACCGAGCTCGCGCGCCACGTCATGCAACCGGTGACTCAGCTTGGCCAGGAGCTTGTTGTCATTCTCGAAGTTCTGACCTGGCGACGCGTCGACCAGCTGTGCATAGTCGATGACCACGATGTCCACGCCACGCTGTTTGTGGAGCGATCGGATCATCATCACCAGGCCGTTGATGTCGTGAGTGTATCGGTTGTCGAAGTGGAAGTTGCCGGCCACCGTCTGCTGCAGCTCGGTGATCGTCTGGTGCGCGCGCTCCAGCTGGTCGGTCGGCAGGCGGAGGCGCATCAGCGAGTTGCTGTTCACGCCGCTTCGCATCGACACGATACGGCTGGCCACGCGCTGTTTGGTCATCTCGATGCTGAAACAGCCGATCTTATGGCCTTGCAGCAACGCGTAGACGGCCAGGTTGATGGCGAAGGTGGTCTTGCCGTGACTGGTCTTGGCGCCGACGATGACGAGGCCGTCGCGTGGCAATCCGCCGAGCTGGTCGATGTCCGGCAGGCCGCAGAAGACGCCGTCGTGGCGCGTGAGGTCCGACTGGTTGTCGTCGGCGATCTGTCGCACCTCGTCGAGCACCTCGCTGAGCGACACGGTACTGTCCTGGCTCCCCATCAGGATCTCGTCGAAGAGGCGCTGCACCTCGGCCGTACCTTCCTCGATGTTGTAGGTCATGTCGGTGAGCAGGCGGTTGACCTTGCGAGCCACGTCCGAGAGCTTGCGGCGCTTGGCATACTCCAGCAGTCGCAGCGCCATGACGCCGGCGTCGAGCGGTTCCTCACGGCCACCGAAGACGCTATCGGCGGTGTGATAGACGATCTCGGCGGTACGTTCGGCCGTGACGGTGTTGCGTAGCTGTTCGGTGACCGATACGATCGAGATCTCCACTCCGTCGGCATAGAGCTGGCTGATGGCGCGGAAGAGCGCGTGGTGCATGGGGGCGACGAAACAGTCGTCGGTGAGCAGATGCATGACCTGTAGCGGCGCGTGGACGTCGGATAGCAGGCGCTTGAGCATGGCGGCTTCGAGCTGTTCGCTCTCCACATGCACCTGAGCGACGGGGAGTGGCTTCGGGGTTTTGTTCTGAGGTGTTACTTGATCCATTTGCGTAGGGTTCGATTGGCCGAAAGATATTTGGTGAGCAGGTTCGGATAGTTCTCCATATCATTGAGCGCCATGTGGATCCGCTCGCGAGGATAGACATTGATCAGGCGCTGCATCTCGGCGAAGGTGAGCGGCTCCTGCATCTGGCAGACGCGCGGATACTCGACCTTCATGTGCAGATAAAACTCCTTTTCAGATTCGGAGGTGGAGGCGGAGATGAGAGCTTCTATGCTCGAATCTTTCTTATATCTTTCTTCTTTATGTAAAGTATTTAAAAGGTTTGCGCGCGCTGTCTCGGCCTTTGCTTGGCCTTTGCTCGGCCTTTGCTCGGCCAGATTGACCAGGCTTCCTTCTTCGCTCACGGTGAAGAAACCACAGTTGCTGATGAGCGATCGGACCTTACCGTTATTGAAGTGTTTGCCACCAAATTCGCACACGAGATCGTCGAGCGAGATCATGCCATTCTCCTGAACGACGCGCTCTACGATGCACCAGAAGATTCCTACACCTTGGTAGCCATAGTCGGTGCGGATGCGTCGCACGGGAAGTTCGCGCGACGCATTGACAGGATGTTTGAACCACCTCATGAGCGGCGGCAAGTAAAGACCGTATTGCCATCCAGATCGAGTACGTCGATCTTCCAGCACGTCACCTCGTTGCTCTTACGCTCCTCACCATCACGGTCGAGGTAAGGACGCGAGTAGATGCGGAGATACACACGCAACTGTGTCTGCGGCGTGAGCTGGCAGCTGCTGAGCTGTACGGCCAGAGCGCCGGTGAGATACAGTACTGGCGTCTGTGGCAGTGGCTCGTCGGTGCGGAGCTCGAGAGTCATGAACTGATACTTACCACCATGGTTAGCATCGGCCTCCTGGAGGCAAGTGTATCCGGCAACGAAGCCGGTGAGAATGAGATTGTTTTCCATTTTTTTTGTAAAAAATTGTAAAAAGTTAGAAGTTAGAAGTTAGGAGTTGGAGCCTTCCAGGCTCATCTGTGAGCCCATCAGCCGCCATGTAGCAGGCGATTTGAAGGCGATCATCTCGCCCACCTTATTGTAATAACACCAGAACATACCAGAGCGTTCTACGAGCTTGAAAACGGACGAGATACGGTAGGCGTAATGCAGCTTGCGACCAAGCTTCCAGAGGCCATTGGAGCGGCGATAGATGCCCTCTTCGTCAAGGTACTCCTGAAAGTCGGTACCGAAGTACAAGGCTTTCAGGTTACGTAGCTGCTGAGGTGTGAACTTCTGCTCACGAGAGAGGTTCTTCAGGAGCTTGGAGAATCCCTTCACCGTGTAGCATTTGCCTACACGGTGAGGGTAACGGGTTGGAGGTTTCCACATAAAAGGGAAAAGGGATAAGGGATAAGTGAAAAATAGAAATTAGTTTTTTTCGGCAAAATTTTTTAAGGGAAAGAGTAATCTTTATTTTTACCTTTTCCTTTTTCACTTTTCCCTCATTTCATGCAGAACATCTGCATGAAATGCTCCTGGCCTTTGGCTGTGACCATCGTAGTGACGCTGGCACGTCGACAGTGACCATCGGCGCTGTAGAAGGTTTCTTTCAAACAGAAATAACCCTTCTCGACATACTGCTGGAGTGGACGGGTGGAGTTCTTGCAGAGATAGCCGAGTGTACGGAGCTTCTCGATCAGACGGTTCTGGCCGATGACGAATCCCTGCTGTGTGAGGATCTTGGCCATATCGGCAAAGTAGATGCAGTTAGGAGCCTCGACGGCCTGAGCGCCGAGCAATGCTAACGGACGGAGGCCATTGACCTGCTCAGAGACCTCAGACAAAGACGTCGTGAGATTCTCGAGGATCTGGTTGTGCACACCTACGATCTGCACGAGCTGCTGCTGGCGCTCGAGTTCCTTCAGCTCCATCTCATCCCAGCGGAGGACGAGCTTGGCGCGAGCCTCGTCGTTGAACTTGGTAGCGATGTATACACACTCGTTCTTGGTGAGCGAATAGCATGGTCTAACCTGCTGGTTCTTATCCTTATAGGACCCGAGCGCAAAATTGCGCCCGGCGATTTTGCTCCATGCAGGCTCCATTGTACGGATAGCTCTCATAACATCCTTGTGGTTCTTGCCAGTGAGCTCTGCGATCTCAAGAGAGGTGATACGTGGCTCGTTGCTGGTGGCGATAATTGTGTTCATTTTAATTGATAATTGATAATTGATAATTTTGATTGGGCTGATCGAAAGACTCATATCTGGCCATTTTCACACATTGTGTTACGAGGTCCTTCGTTTCACTCAGGATGACATTCGCAAAAGCGAAAAGCACCGCCAGAACAGAAGAGCGGGTGTTTTTGCTCTTGCTGTTTGGCGGTGCAAAGGTGAGAAGAAAGCAATAACTAAGCAATAGTACAGTACACGGGGACGTGCTCCGTGTACTGCAAATATCAGTCATCGGGCAATTTCGGGTTTTTTATCTCTATTTCGACACCTATCAGCTCAAAAAAGATGCGCATGAGGAAACACATCATCGGAAGAGCCTTTTTGGTTTGACCAGCTTCAATCAGGACGACAATCTGTTGGGCAATGATGGTCAGGAAGGTGCGGAAATAGAATTCTACGTTGCGGCTTGGATTGATACCACGCTTAATATTATATAAGGTAGTTCGGTGAAGAGAATACTCATCGCGCAGGCGATAGGTGGAGTATTTCATGTCTTTGGTAATATATACCAAAAGCGTTTTTAGTATTGATTTATCGCCAGAGAGTACCGGCAAAATAAGATTAATCATTGACGCATAGTGCGCATGGCCAGTATCAGTGCCATAAGCGTACAACGACGCTTACCTACAAGCCTGATGCTAGCAGTGATTGACTATGAGCTACCGGTAACGCAGTTTTAGAAATTCGAACGGAATGCTTTTGAGTAGACTTTTAATTAAGTGGATCGGAAATAACCTAGGTCCAAAGCAGAGCTTTCGAGGGACAAATTGATAAGCACATATCCCTATATCTTATCGCGAAAAAAGTCTACTGTCTGTGTCTTAAAGGTATTGTTGTTATGGGTTGGCTACTGAAGCAATCGTCGCGACTGATCCTAATAGCGGTGCAAAGATAAATCAATATTTCAAAACTTCCAAATAATTACACTAAAAAACATAAAAAAACATAATATTCTGATCTTAGCTTCGATTATTTCTGTAGTTTATCACCAAGCGTCACCTAAGATCATGGCACCACCGAAGCCCATTGCCTCGACTTCTGCGATGCGGTTGAAGGTAACGCCACCGAGTGCCATGACGTGATGGTCGATGATTCCCTGTTTTCTGGCCTCTGCCAACGCCTCAGGGGTAAAAGCGGCAAGGTAGCCTTGCTTAGAAATGCTGTCGAAGATAGGACTCAGGGAAAGATAGGTGAAATCCTTTCTGATTCCATTGACAGAGTATCCTTCCTGCTTGCGACGTGCCAGTTCTTCGATGCTGTGACAGCTCGTCGAGAGTCGTCCCTCCCACCCTTCGATCTCAAGCTGTGGATGACGACCAGTGAGATGGATGCCACTCAGGCCATACTTCACGGCCAAAGGCTGGAAATCGTGAATGGTGATGAGTGGATAATATTCCTGTGGTATCGCTCGTATCAGCCTCTCCACCTCCTCTTCCGAGGCCTGTGGCTTGCGCAGGTGAAGCAGGTCAATAGATCGTTGCTCAAACTGGGCAACGATCTTCTCTGCTTCACGATCGATGAAGATTGGTAGAGTGATGACAATTATCATTTAATGTATATCCTTCTTTCACTGCGTGATGCTGAAAAACTATAAAAACAGATAAAAACTATAAAAACGTATTTATAATATTTATCGTATTTCAGTACCGTGCTAGCGAGAAAACTTAAATATCGTTTTTATAGTGTTTACTCGTTTTCAGCGTGGTCGCAGGACCATATAGTTTTTCAGCATCGCGCAGCGCAAAATAGAATAAGTTAATTTTACATTTTCTTTTGACTTCTCGTGAAGTCAAAAGATGCGTCCCAGTCTTTCCAGACAGGTTCGATGCCACGCTCCTTGAGCGAACGTACGATCTCATCGACCTTACGGTCATCGCTCACTGTGAACTGCTCAAGCGCCTCAGGATAAGTGTAGTAGCCACCAGGATTGACGCGGCTCTCAGCTGACATGGTGGTCACGCCGAGGGTACACATATTGTTGCGGATAAACTCCGGCTCACGCGTTGAATAAGAGATATCTACGTCATGATCGAAGATACGCATGGCGAAGGTCACCTGTGCCAGTTCGCGATCGGTGACGAAGCAGTTTGGCTGGAAGCCTTCGTTCTGTGCAGGGCGCATACGTGGGAAGTTGACGCTGTATTTGGTGCGCCAATAGTGCTTCTGGAGGTAACGCAGGTGGTAGGCGAGCATGGTGACGTCGGTCTTCCACTCCTTCTCCAATCCGAGCAATGCACCCATGCCGATGGAGTGAACGCCGGCCTGACCCATACGGTCGAAGCCATCGCATCGCCACTCGAAGTGCGACTTCATGCCGTGAGGATGGTAGAGCTTGTAGTTCTTGCGATTGTAGGTCTCCTGGAAGCAGATGACGCCATTGAGGCCGTGGTGAGTCAGCATCTCATACTCCTCGGCCTTGAGTGGCATGACCTCGATCTTGAGGTTCGAGAAGTATGGCTTGGCACGATCGAGCGCTTCGGCCAGGTACTTAGGTCCTGCTACGCCTGGATTCTCACCCGTCACGATGAGCAGGTTCTCGAATGGTGCGATGCGCTTGATGGCCTTGTACTCGTCTTCGCACTGGTCGATGGTGAGGATGGTACGTGCCATTGGGTTCTCGCGATGGAAGCCGCAATAGACGCAGGAATTTGTACAAGAGTTGGTGATATAGAGAGGAATAAACATCGACATGGTCTTGCCGAAGCGTTCCTGGGTATACTTCTGACTCAGACGTGCCATCACCTCGAGGTATGGCTCAGCTGCTGGCGAGATGAGGGCCATGAAGTCCTCCACGTCGCAGCGTGACTTGGCCAAGGCGCGACGCACGTCGGCATCGGTCTTTGACGCAATCTTCTGGGTTGTTTCGTCCCAGTCAATCTTTAATAGTTCGTCCGAAAACATCTTTTATATTTACGATTTATCAATTTACGATTTACGATTGGAGTTTCACTGCGTGGTGCTGAAATACTATAAATATACTAAATACAATAAATACAATATTACACTGCGTGGTGCTCAAAAATTATATGGTCCTGCGACCATGTTGGAAACAGATAAAAACTATAAAAACGTATTATTAATATTTTTATAGTATTTATCGTATTTATCGTATTTCAGCACCGCGCTAGCGAATCAGCACTACGCTAGCGAGATACATTGAAAGCTCATTGACAAAGCATCGAAGAGGAGCATACGATTTGTCAGCAGCTGGCCGATGCCAGTGAGGTACTTGATGACTTCTGTGGCTTGGAGTGTACCCATCGTACCTACTGCACTGCCGAGGACACCCACCGTCGCAGCCTTTTCGACATTCTCTGTAGGAATCTCTGCGAAGATGTCACGATAGGTCATCGACCCTGGCACGTGTGTCATCATCTGACCGCTGTACTTCACGATACCTGCGATGCAGAATGGCTTGCCAAGCTCCACACAGACGTCGTTGATGAGGTACTTCGACTCGAATGAATCGGTGCACTCCACGATGAAGTCATACTGTGCGAAGAGCTCCGTGGCATTCTCCTTATCTATATAATAAGGATAGGTCACAACCTTCACCTCCGGATTGATGGCAGTCATCTTCTCTGCGGCTGACTCTGCTTTGAGCCTTCCTTCATCCTTCGACGCATGTATCACCTGTCGCTGCAGATTGCTCAATGACACGACATCGGCATCGGCAATACCTATCGTCCCGACACCCGCAGCAGCCAGATATAAAGCACATGGCGACCCTAAACCACCGGCACCGACAATCAGCACCTTGGCCTTCAGCAGTCGCTCCTGACCTGCTTCGCCGAATCCTTCCAAGCGGATGTGGCGATCATATCTATCTATTTGCTCTTGATTCATATTATTACTTCCGCTGCGCGATGCTGAAATACGATAAATACTATAAATATTATAAATACGCTTTTATAGTTTTTATCTGTTTTCAGCGTGGTCGCAAGACCATATAGTTTTTCAGCATCGCGCTAGCGAAATACCTAAATGTATTTATCGTATTTAGTATATTTATAGTATTTCAGCACCGCGCAGCGAACTATTACAGCTTCCTCAAATCGTGTGTCAGCTTAGCCGCGCAGAAGTTTGGTCCGCACATCGTACAGTACTCGCCATCAGTGTGACCTGCCTCCTCGAAGTACTGCAGTGCACGTTCAGGATCGAGCGAGAGGTGGAACTGATCACGCCAGCGGAAGTCGAAGCGAGCCTTAGAGAGCGCGTTGTCGCGAATCTCTGCACCCGGATGACCCTTGGCCAAATCGGCTGCATGAGCGGCGATCTTGTAGGTGATTACGCCGTTGCGCACGTCCTCACGGTTAGGAAGAGCGAGGTGCTCCTTAGGAGTCACGTAGCAGAGCATGGCAGTACCAAGCCAAGCGATCTGTGCACCACCGATGGCCGAGGTAATGTGGTCATAACCAGGAGCGATATCAGTGACGATAGGGCCAAGCGTATAGAAAGGCGCCTCGTGACAGTGATCGAGCTGACGCTCCATATTCTCACGGATCTTGTGCATTGGCACGTGGCCAGGACCCTCGATGAAGGCCTGTACACCCTTATCCCAAGCGCGTGTTACGAGTTCACCCATGGTGTCGAGCTCAGCGAACTGAGCGGCATCATTGGCATCGGCCGTACAACCAGGACGGAGACCATCACCTAATGAGAGAGCCACGTCATACTGACGGACGATGTCGCAGATGTCGTCGAAGTGCTCATAGAGGAACGACTCCTGGTCGTGGATGAGACACCACTTAGACATGATTGAACCACCGCGTGAGACGATACCGCAGAGACGAGAATCGGCCAGATGCACATTATGACGACGGATACCGGCATGGATGGTAAAGTAATCTACACCCTGTTCGCACTGTTCGATGAGCGTATCCTTATAGACCTCCCAGTTGAGATCCTCCACGCGACCATTGACCTTCTCAAGAGCCTGATAGATAGGTACGGTGCCAACGGGTACAGGACAGTTGCGGATGATCCACTCACGTGTCTCGTGGATGTTCTCACCGGTAGAGAGATCCATCAGGGTATCGCCACCCCACTTGCAGCTCCATACGGCCTTATCGACCTCCTCTTCGATGCTTGAGGTGGTGGCAGAGTTGCCGATGTTGGTGTTGATCTTCACGAGGAAGTTGCGACCGATGATCATTGGCTCCGACTCCGGGTGGTTGATGTTGGCAGGGATGACGGCGCGACCACGGGCAATCTCGTCGCAGACATACTCTGGCGTGATGTGTGTCTTGATGCCGAGCTCACGGCAGTTCATGTTCTCGCGGATGGCTACGTACTCCATCTCCGGGGTGATGAGACCAGCCTTGGCGTAATCCAGCTGGGTGATGTGCATACCCTCCTTCGCACGACGTGGAAGAGCAATATGCTCGAAGCGCAGGTGGTCGAGGCTCTTGTCGGCCAGGCGCATCTTGCCGTAGTCGCTGGTCACCTCTGGGAGTACCTCAGTATCGTCACGATCGACGATCCACTCCTCACGCATGCGAGGAAGACCTTTCTTCAGATCGACGGTGTACGATGGGTCGCTATATGGACCACTGGTGTCGTAGATATACACTGGAGCGTTCTCCTCGGTGTGAGGCACGCCGTTCTTATCTTTTGTTACTGTAGGTGTCAAGTTTACCTTGGTCATACCTACCTTGATGTCAGGAAAAAGACGCCCCTGCATGTATGCTTTTTCCCTCTGTGCGTATGCTTTGTTATCTTGTGGCATAATTGTAAATTATTAATCGAATAATGGGGTGTCCGAAAATTCTTTTTCGCTAGCGCGGTGCTGAAAAACTATAAAAACGAATAAAAACTATAAAAACAATCAATTAAAAATAACTAATAGAATTGTCTTCTGGATTAAAATAAAAACGTTCGCATTCATATCTCAAAGGATAGAAGTTGACCAAAACACCAACTCTAATACCTGCATTTCGCATATAATTCGTGAGCTGTAAACGCTCATAATTACTAAGATGTTCTATCGCTTTACATTCAAGAAATATCTTATTTTTTACCAAGAAATCTACTCGCAAACTTGATTGAAGTTCAATACCTCGAAAAAAAGGATGAAAAGAATATTCTCGTTGAAATGCGATATTCTTTTGCGAAAATGCAATCTCTAGACATTCCTGATAAACATATTCGGTTAATGAATGACCTTTTTCATCATGAACTTCTTTACAGCAAGCTATGACATCAAAAACATACTTAACAAGTCTTTCTTTTAAATCGCCATCAGGCAATGTCTGTACTATCATAAACAAAAAACGTTTTTATAGTTTTTATCCGTTTTTATAGTTTTTCAGCACCGCGCAGCGAAATTAGTTCAAGAACGCTGTGAGCGGAGAGCTTGCCTCAGCCGAGTCGCTGATAGCTCCCAAACCTGCCTCATAGGCACGACGGCCAGCGATGACGGCCTCCTTGAAGGCCACGGCCATCTGGACAGGATCACCAGCTACGGCGATGGCGGTATTGACGAGACAGCAGTCGGCACCCATCTCCATGGCCTCTGCAGCGTGGCTTGGCGCACCGATACCTGCATCGACAACGACAGGTACGGTAGCCTGCTCGATGATGATCTGGAGGAAGTCCTTCATACGAAGGCCCTTGTTAGTTCCTATAGGTGCAGCGAGTGGCATGACGGTAGCAGCACCAGCCTCCTCAAGGTGCTTGCAGAGAGTTGGATCTGCCTGGCAATAAGGAAGGACGACGAAGCCGAGCTTGACGAGCTCCTCGGTAGCCTTGAGTGTCTCGATGCTATCTGGCAGGAGATAGCGAGGATCTGGATGGATCTCGAGCTTGAGCCAGTTGGTACCGAAGGCCTCACGTGCCATTTGAGCAGCGAAGACGGCCTCCTCGGCGTTACGGACACCCGAGGTGTTAGGAAGAAGCTGGATGCCCTGATTCTGCACGATGTGCTGCAGGAGGTCATCCTGCTTGTCTTCGAGTTCGATACGCTTCATGGCAACAGTCACCATCTCTGTCTCCGAAGCCTTGATAGCCTCAGCCATGAGCTGGTTGTTGCTGAATTTTCCTGTTCCCAGGAAGAGGCGTGAGTTGAATTCACGACCTGCAATAACAAGTGGTTTCATATTTCTTATATTTATCAATATTATCTCTTTTTTTTTCAGCACCGCGCAGCGAGTCTACTTATCTCTGAGCAAGCAACTCAAGCAGTTGCTGCATCTCCCTGACAGGATCCTCCGCTCTCAGCACCGTGCCGCTCAACGCAATTCCCGTCACTCCCGTCTGCATAATAGCAGGAATATCATCGGCCGTAATGCCACCGATAGCCACGATCGGGAGATTGATACCCTCTTCGCGCATCTTCTCGACAATATTGCGATAACCTTCCAAGCCAAGGACGGGAGAGAGTTTCTCCTTGGTAGTCGTGAAGCGGAAAGGGCCACAGCCGATGTAGTTGGCACCTGACTCGTAATGCATCTTCACGTCCTCGAAGGTATTGGCCGTACCTCCGATGATGAAATCAGGACCTAAGATCTTACGCGCCTCTGCCACTGGCATGTCGTTCTTGCCAAGGTGCACACCATCGGCTCCGATCTCCTTGACCAAAGCCACCTGATCGTCGATGATGAACGTTGCTCCTGCCTCACGACACATACGCTGAGCTTCGAGTGCCATGGGTCGCAGCTCGTCGATCGTAGCATTCTTCACACGCAGCTGCACCCATCGGCAACCACCATCGAGTGCCAAGCGGATAGAGTCGAGATAGCCGATCTTGTCGGTATAATGCGAAATGAACTGTATCATCCTCCGCAAGCTGCTTTGATAATTACTACGCTATCATTCTCCTGGAGTGTCTTAGCGCTCCACTCCGAGCGTGGCACCATCTTGTTGGCCATGGCCATAGCCACGCCTTTCTCAGGCAAAGCAAGCTCAGTAGCGAGCTCCTGCAGATTGGTTGCCTGTGTCTCGGTTGGTTTGTTGTTAATCTGAATGGTCATAAATATATATTTATATTACTTCAACAAATTTTGCTGCGTATTATTTCACTGCGTGGTGCTGAAATACGATAAATACTATAAATATTATAAATACTTTTTTATAAGTTTTTATAGTTTTCAGCATCGCGCTAGCAAAATACCTAAATGTATTTATCGTATTTAGTATATTTATAGTATTTCAGCACCGCGCAGCGAAAAGTATACTATCAAAGAATACCCCACAGCGAAACAGCTTCACTATGGGGTATACGAATTGTCTTGAAATAATAAGCACTTCCTACGGCAGCATTACCTGCATCAGGTCAATGGGTATAATCTCAGCCAGCCACAGAGGCTAGCACCCCGAATCGGAAACCGATTTTGTGGTGCAAATATACATTATTAATATATATATTGCAAATTTCGCACAGAAAAAATAACATTAATTAAGATTAAGATCAAGATCAGACGCCGCAATTTCGGGTATACCTATCCTATACACAAAATAGGACGCCACGATTTCGTGACGTCCTATTTGTTATTTCAAATAAGTCCAAAGGAACTCCTTGGTACTTATCTTGCTTTACACTCATAAAGAGCGCGTCGCATTAGTTCTTCTCAGGACGACCATAAGCGCGAGCTACCTCGTTATACTCGTCGATGAGAGCCTGGCGGTTAGGAGCGTTAGATGGAGCGAACTGACGATAGAGAACCTGCATCAAGAGGTTAGGGATATCATTGTTCTCGTGCTCAGCATCAGCCTTGTAAGCAGCGCGGAGGAGTGGAAGAGCTGCCTGGATCTTCTCAGCAGAGAAGCGATCCATCTCAGCGTTTGAAGCGTGGTTCTTGAGCATCTCGCTCTCACCTGCCTCCATCTCTGCGAGATAAGTATAACCGTAGTAGAGGTTAGCGTCGAGGTTAGCTGGATCGAGCTCGAGAGCCTTCTGGAAGTACTCCTTAGCTGAAGCGTACTCAGCCTTCTGAGAGTAGAGACGAGCGATGATGGTAACGATACCAGCGTTGGTTGGGTTGCTGGTGAGAGCAGCCTTCATAGCGTTGATAGCACCATCGATGTCGTTACGATCGAGGTAGATCTGGAAGAGTGAGGTGGTGAAGTAACCCTCGCCTGGCATAGCCTCCATGCCCTTCTGGAGCCAGTTGATCATCTCAGTGGTATCGTTCTTCTGAGCGTACTCACCGATGATTGAAGAGTAAACTGGGAGCTGTGGGGTGTTCTTACCAACGAGGCTCTTGAAGATAGAGAGAGCCTTCTCCTTATCAACGTTGTCGTAGCAAGAAGCAGCGTAGAGGATGTTCTGGAACTTAACGCTATCAACAGCATAACGCTCGAGCTCGAGAGCTGCAGCTGGATTCTTAGTGGTAGCATGCTTGATCAATGGGCTGTCAGCACCATCAGCAGCGAGCTGGAAGAACTTAGCAGCATTGCCCCAATCCTGTGCATTGTAAGCGGTGAAGCCACAGTTAGCAAGACCGTTAGAAACGCTGTACATTGCCCATGCCTTAGCAGCCATGTCGTCGTTGTACTTGGTGTTGGTCTTACCCTTAGCGTCTGGAGTAGCATAAGCATCCCAAGCAGCCATGAAGTACTCAAAGCCCTTACCACAGTTGTCGAAGAACTTGCTGAGAACCTCCTGATCACCCTGCTGTGCGCCTGGCATATTGATCATGTAGTTGTTATACTCAACCATTGCAGCGGTGCGGTTGATGTCGCCGAGCATTGAGCTAGCAGCTGAGTTCTTGAAAGCCTCAGCAACCTGAGCACGTGCGGTAGCGAAATCTGGAACCTTAGAATAATCCACCTGGCCCATAGCATCCTCAGAAAGCTTTGCAGCCTTCTCTGCAGCCTTCAAGTTAGCGGAGATAGCCTTCTGCTGCTCCTTGAGTGCCTTCTGCTCTTCCTTAGAGAGCTCCTGAGCAAATGCACCAGCAGTAAGAGTTACTGCGAGTACCGAAAGAATAAACTTCTTCATCTTAATAATTAATTAATTAATGTGTTTATAATATTGTTACTGTTATTGCTTGTTGCTCGATATTGGGACGAGAAAATATAAAAAGAGTTTAATATGAGGTATAAAAACCTACTATTTACTCAGCATTTTCTGGTGCTGGAGCCTCTCCCTCAGCTGAGGTGTTCTCCTCGCCTTCTACGACTTCCTCCTCGTCTTCCTCTCGCATCACGCGGCAGACACTGGCGATGCTGTCAGCACGCTTGCCGGTGCTGAGGTTGATGAAGCGGACGCCCTTGGTGGCACGGCCCTTCTCCTCAAGACTGTCGAGGTGCATGCGGATGACGATGCCGTTCTTGGTGATGATCATCAAGTCGTCCTCGTCGGTGACACGCTTGATAGCGATCAGCTTGCCAGCCTTCTCCACGTCGAGGGTCTTAACACCCTTACCGCCACGGTTGGTGATGCGATAGTCCTCGATGGCACTACGCTTGCCGAAGCCGTTTTCGGAAACCACAAGCACGCTTGCGGTTTCGAGTGAGGAATTAGGAGTGAGGAGTGAGGAGTTGTTACCTTCCTCTGCACTATCTTCTGGTGCTTCTGCTGCCACTTCTGGCTCCTCTGGCATATCGAAGAGATTATCCAGAGATACCTCCTCCTCGACTACTTCGAGATTCTCATTGTCGAGGTTCTCATCATCGTCACCACCCTCTGACTTACCGAGGACAACGCCTGGGTAGTCGATGGCGATCATGCCGATACACTGATCCTCTCCGTCGTCGTCGAGACGCATACCACGAACACCGGTAGCCACACGGCCCATGAGGCGGACCTTGTCCTCACCGAAGGTAATAGCGCGACCGTTACGGTTAGCCATTACGAGGTGCTTCTGGCCGTCGGTCATCACTACGCCGATCACCTTATCGCCCTCTGCGAGGTTGATAGCGTTGATACCGTTGGCACGTGGACGGCTATAGAGTGCGAGCTTGGTCTTCTTGACAGTACCGTTCTGGGTAGCGAAGACGATATAGTGGTTCTCGTTGAAGTCCTTGTCAGCGAAGGTCTCAACCTTCAGGAAGGCTGTGATCTTGTTGTTCTCGTTGACGTTGAGCATGTTCTGGATAGCACGACCCTTCTGGTTCTTGGCAGCCTCTGGGATGTCGTATACCTTCATCCAGAAGGCCTGACCCTGCTCGGTGAAGAACATGAGCCAGTTGTGGTTCTTAGCAGCGTACATGTACTCGATGAAGTCTGAGTCACGTGTACCTGCACCCTTAGAGCCCTTGCCGCCACGGTTCTGAGCCTTGAAGTCCTCCAACTTGGTACGCTTGATGTAACCCATGTGCGAGACGGTGATGATGACGTCGTCGTTAGGAATGAAGTCCTCAGCGTTGAACTGCTCGCCACGATAGTCGATCTCTGTGCGACGCTCGTCGCCATACTTCTCCTTGATCTCGATGAGCTCGTCCTTGACAACCTTCATACACAGAACGTCGTCAGCGAGGATCTGCTTGTAGTAGTCGATGAGCTTCATGAGGTCCTCGTACTGCTGCTTCAACTCCTCGATGCGGAGACCGGTGAGCTGACCCAGGCGCATGTCGACGATAGCCTTCGACTGGAGTTCGTCGATCTGGAAGCGCTCCTCCAAACCACGCTGAGCGTCAGCTGGGGTGCGACTGTTGCGGATGATGCGGACAACCTCGTCGATGTTATCGCAAGCGATGATCAAGCCTTCGAGGATGTGAGCCTTCTTCTCTGCCTCAGCCAGATCGTACTTGGTGCGGCGGATGACTACCTCATGACGGTGCTCGACGAAGTATTCAATGAGCTCCTTGAGGTTGAGCAGTTTTGGCATACCCAGTGCATCAGGATGGCCTGGGATTGGTACGAGTGCGATGTTGTTGACTGAGAAGTTTGACTGCAGCTCAGTCATCTTATAGAGCTTGTTGAGGACGATGTTCGAATTGACACCAGACTTGAGATCGATGACGATGCGCATACCAGTACGGTCGGTCTCGTCGTTGGCATTGGCAATACCCTCAATCTTCTTCTCATCGGCCAGCTGTGCGATGTGCTTGATGAGCTCGGCCTTGTTGACACCATAAGGAATCTCGGTGACGATGATGCGGTCATGCTGACCCTCTGTCTCGATCTCAGCCTTAGCACGGATGGTGATACGGCCACGACCGGTCTCATAAGCCTGCTTCACGCCGTCGTAGCCATAAATGGTAGCACCGGTTGGGAAGTCAGGAGCCTTGATATACTGCATGAGCTCGTCGATGGTGATCTCGCGATTGTCGATATAAGCGCAGATACCGTCGATGACCTCGGTGAGGTTGTGAGTTGGCATATTGGTGGCCATACCTACGGCAATACCGTTGGCACCATTGACCAGCAAGGTAGGGATACGTGTAGGCAAAACCTTTGGCTCCATGAGGGTGCCGTCGAAGTTTGGCATCATGTCTACGGTATCCTTCTCGATATCGCGGAGCATCTCCTCAGAGATCTTCGAGAGACGAGCCTCGGTGTATCGCATAGCAGCAGCGCCATCACCGTCGACTGAGCCGAAGTTACCCTGACCATCTACCTGGAGATAACGAAGGTTCCAAGGCTGTGCCATACGTACAAGCGCTCCGTATACTGATGAGTCACCGTGTGGGTGGTACTTACCGAGCACCTCACCTACGATACGTGCACACTTCTTGGTTGGCTTGTCGTAAGTGTTGCCGATCTGATCCATACCATACAGGACTCGGCGGTGTACAGGTTTGAAGCCATCGCGCACATCAGGGAGTGCACGGGCTACGATCACTGACATCGAATAATTAATGTAGCTGGTGCGCATCTCTTCTTCGATGTTCACCTTAATGATTCGATCGTTGTTCTGAATGTTTTCTTCCATTATATTTTATATAGTTTCTTGCCTTATAATTAGCGTGCGCAAAGATACTCATTTCTGGCGACATGACCAAACAATTTATGCGAAAATCGCATTTTAACGCCCTTTTTAGCGACTTTCTGCTCAATTTCGACCCCCTATCGATGCGAAACGTTGCGTGCAACAGAGGAAAAATGACGAAATATTTGGTCATATTAATAATAATTTATATATTTGCACCCGTAATAAACCGCTACTAACTTTATCTTATATTAAACACAACAATGGAAGCAGTATTCAGCTACATCCTCGGCCTTGGTGCCGCTGTCATGATGCCAATCCTCTTCACGATCCTTGGTGTCTGCATCCGTATCCCATTCTCCAAAGCGCTCAAGAGCGGCCTCTGCGTAGGCGTCGGCTTTGTGGGCCTCTCTGTCATCACCGGCTTGCTTACCTCCAGCCTCGGCCCTGCATTGAGCAAGGTCGTCGAGATCTATGGCCTCAACCTTGAGGTCTTCGACATGGGTTGGCCAGCAGCTGCATCGGTGGCTTACAACACGCTGGTGGGTTCGTTCATCATCCCTGTCTGCCTCGGTGTCAACCTCGTGTTGCTCCTCCTCGGCTGCACTCGCACCATCAACATCGACCTCTGGAACTACTGGCATTTCGCCTTCATCGGAGCGGTGATCTACTTCATGACAGGTTCGACGGCATGGGGTTTCTTCGGTGCGATCATCTGCTACATCATCACTTTGGTTCTGGCCGATATGACGGCCAAGAAGTTCCAGTCGTTCTACAGCGGCATGGAGGGTATCTCTATCCCTCAGCCATTCTGCCAGGGCTTCACTCCTTTCGCTATCGGCATCGGCAAGTTGCTCGACAAGATCCCTGGCTTCGATAAGCTCTATATCGACGCTGAGGGTATGAAGAAGAAGTTCGGTCTCTTTGGCGAACCTCTCTTCCTCGGTGTGATCATCGGCATCATCATCGGTTGCCTCTCTTACGAAGGCTGGAGCGCTCGCGTAGATGGTATTCCTGCCATCCTCGGCCTCGGCATCAAGATGGGTGCTGTCATGGAGCTCATCCCTCGTATCACCGCACTCTTTATCGAAGGTCTCAAGCCTATTTCTGAGGCTACTCGTGCGCTGATTGCCAAGAAGTTCGGCGATAAGAAGGAGTTCTACATCGGTATGTCTCCAGCATTGGTTATCGGCCATCCTACTACGCTTGTCGTTTCGCTCCTGCTCATCCCTGTGACGCTGGTTCTCGCAGTAGTTCTTCCTGGCAATCAGTTCTTGCCACTCGCCTCATTGGCAGGTATGTTCTATGTCTTTGCGATGATCCTTCCTTATACCAATGGCAACGTCGTCAAGTCATTCATCATCGGCCTGATCATGATGGCTATGGGTCTCTATTTCGTCACGCTGATGGCTCCTGACTTTACTAAGGCTGCACACGACGTTTACGTCAACACGCAGGATGCAGCTGTGAAGGTTCCAGAGGGCTTCTCTGCTGGCTCGCTTGACTTCGCATCCTCTCCTATCGCCTTCGCCATCTACGCTTGCATGCACTGGCTGCAGTACATCGGTGCGGGTATTCTGGTACTGATCACTTGCGGAATGGTTTATTGGAATAGGGTACAAATCAACAAGAAATAAGACCCTCCCCCGACCCCTCCACAAGGGAGGGGAGTAAATAGTAATATTGACAATAATTATTATATAATATGAAGAAGATTCTTTCTATTGCTGTTCTTGCTGCTGCAGCGTTGACCACTGTTAATGCTCAGGAGGCCGATCGCGTTGTCGGTCGTCAGCACGTACGTTTCCAGACTGCTTGCCATCCTGAGGATGTCAAGACTTATGACACTAAGACTTTGCGTGAGCGCTTCGTCATGGAGGAGGTCATGAAGGCTGACTCGGTGATGTTGACTTACTCTCACTACGATCGTTTCATCTTCGGTGGCGCGATGCCAGTCAATGAGACCTTGAAGCTTGAGAACTTCTGGGAGCTTGGCCTCGACGTCGACACAGCTATCAAGGACAAGTACTTCCTCTACAACCGCGAGGTAGGTATCGTCAACTGTGGCCTCGGTGATGGCGTTGTCATCGTCGATGGCAAGGAATACGCGCTCTCGCCTAAGGAGGCTCTCTACGTTGGCCGTGGCCATGTACGCGACGCTAAGGGCAACTGGAGCGACGTCAACAAGTCGGTTGAGTTCCGCTCTAAGGACGCTAAGAATCCTGCTAAGTTCTACATCAACTCAGCTACCGCTCACACCCACTACAAGACTCAGTGGATCACCCTCGATGGCCGTAAGGGTTCGCTCAAGGCTGCCGTATGGGGACCTGTAGGAACTACCGAGGAGGCTAACAACCGCACCGTCTACAAGCTCATCGTGACTGACGTCCTTGAGGAAGGTCCTTGCCAGCTCCAGCTCGGCCTCACACAGCTCAATCCTGGTGCCGTATGGAACACCATGCCACCTCACACCCACGGTCGTCGTATCGAGGCTTATTACTACTTCAACCTCCCAGAGGATCAGACCATCTCTCACGTCATGGGTCAGCCACAGGAGAGCCGCAACGTATGGCTCCACAACGAGCAGGCTATCATGAGCCCTGAGTGGTCAATGCACGCTGCTGCAGGTACTTACTACTACACCTTCATCTGGGGTATGGCTGGCGAGAACCTCTTCTACAACGATAAGGACAATATCCCAGTCATCGATATCCGATAAGCTTTACGCTAGCGCGGTGCTGAAATACGATAAATACTATAAATATTATAAATACGTTTTTATCGTTTTTATCCGTTTTCAGCGTGGTCGCAGGACCATATAGCTTTTCAGCACCACGCAGTGAAAAAAGTATTTATCGTATTTAGCATATTTATAGTATTTCAGCACCGCGCAGCGAAAATAAATAATCACCGTCTACGAAACAAATCGCGTAGGCGGTGATATTTGTTATTTGCTATTTATAAAGCGCTATTTGTTAATTGCTATTTGATCAGAGATTACCTCTCTCCTTATCCAGATAATACTTATAAGTACCCACGGTCAGCTCATCGCAAGCAGGCTCGTCGCACACAACGATAGCGTGTGGATGAAGCTGGAGCATAGAAGCGGTCCACTTATGGCTGATATCGCCATCAATGATGTGCTTGAGTGCACGTGACTTATGATGACCATTGCAGACGAGGAGCACCTCCTTAGCAGCCATTACAGTACCGATACCGACGGTAAGCGCCTGCGAAGGCACCTTAGACATATCGCCGTCGAAGAAGCGGCTGTTAGCAATCATCGTATCGGTGGTAAGGGTCTTGACGCGAGTCTTTGAAGACAGTGAGCTACCTGGCTCGTTGAATGCCAAGTGACCATCAGGACCTACACCGCCCATGAAGAGGTCGATGCCACCTGCAGCCTCAATGGCCTTCTCATAGTTCTCGCACTCCTCAGCAAGATCCTTGGCATTGCCGTTGAGGATATGCACATTCTCCTTCTTGATATCGATATGTGAGAAGAAGTTGTTCCACATGAATGAATGATATGACTCAGGATGATCCTCTGGAAGATTGACATACTCATCCATATTGAAGGTGATGACGTTCTGGAACGAGATCTTACCCTCCTTATACATACGGATCAACTCTCGGTAAAGGCCGAGTGGCGAAGAACCTGTAGGGCAACCCAGCTTGAATGGCTTTTCAGGCGTTGGATTAGCCTCAATGATTCGTTTGGCAACATAGTTTGCTGCCCATGCAGACATCTTGTCGTAGTCTGGCTCAATGATTACTCTCATACTTTTTAAGTTATTAATAGAATATAGTATACACTGGACCTGCTACCAAAAAGTATAAACGGAGGGGTTTCCAGGGTAGTTATTTGTCAATTGCGGCACAAATATACTAATTATTTTTATTTTGTGCAAATAAATACTAATAATAAATCAGATTAAACTGATTTTTCGATTGCAATAAGACCATTTTTCACAAAAAAACTACCCTCATTACAGCCAATGTAGTGAGGGTAGCGATAATTACGAGATCCTTCGTTTCACTCAGGATGACATGGAAAGACTATTTTTGATCGGATCAAAGCTTGATCGTGTACATCTGGAAAGTATAAGCCGGAACCTCGATCTGCTGCTTAGCCTTGAGCTTGACAGTCTCAGTCTTAGGCTCTACAGGATGCTGCTCGTAGTTATTCTCCATCTCTGGAGTACCAGCGAGTGTAGTGAGGGTCACGTTCTTGAAGCTACCGAAGCGTGAGAGGTTGAGATCGACCTTCTTAGCCTCATTGCTATCGTTGACTACCTTCACATAGAGCTCCTTCTTGTTGACGTTGAGGACTACTGACTGCTCCTGGAGGTTGGTCTTGTCAGCGATGGTCACACAGTCACCATAGTAGTACTGACCAGAAGAAGCACCGAACATCATCTGAGTATAGTAAGAGCAGGTGAGGAAGGTACGCTCGTTGTCGAAGTAGATCAAGTCAGGATCCCATGAATGATGGTTCTTCTTAGCGAAGAGAGGAGCGTAAGAAGTCATGACTACTACATCGCCATTGCGCTCAACGTGGCAGAGATAGAGAGCCTCTGCGAGCGCGTCCTGAAGCTGGTTGTTGCGGCCACGGTTCTGTGAAGAGTACTCACCGAGGTAAACCTTAGTCTTGCGGTCGCGTGGATAGCTGTCATACTGACGCTTCTCCTGGAAGTAAGTCACTGGCTCGTAGTAGTGCTCGTCGATGATTGGCATACCGAGCTCCTCAGCGAGCTTCCATGAGGTATCATAGTCGCGGTTGCCTGGGTGTGAACCAGGACCTGCAGTACCCACGATCACGATCTCAGGATGAGCAGCAGTAACGCGCTCGTAGATGTACTTGAAGCGCTCGATGAACTCAGGTGAGATACGCTCCTCATTGCCGATACCGAGATACTTCAGGCCGAATGGCTCTGGGTGACCAGCATCTGCACGCACCTTACCCCACTTGCTGTCTGCAGGACCATTAGCCCACTCAATGAGGTCGAGAGCCTCGTCAACCCACTCGTCCATATCCTCCATAGGTACGGCCCACTGGTTCTGAACCTCAGGGAAGTTCCAACCACCGTTCACACCCTGGCAGCTTACGCCTGAAGGAAGGATAGGAATAGGAGCTGCACCGAGGTCCTCACAGAGCTGGAAGTACTCATGGTAACCGAGCTCCATTGACTGGCCATAGCCCCAGGTATTCTTCTGAGCGCGACGAGTCTCCTTAGGACCGACGGTCTCCTTCCAGCGATAGGTATTCCAGAAGCCATCACCACCACCGTGTACGACGCAACCGCCTGGGAAGCGGATAAACTTAGGATTCAGGTCGGCCAATGCCTGAACGAGGTCCTTGCGGAGGCCGTGACCATTGTAAGTATCGGTTGGGATCAAAGAAACCATGTCGATGTCGAGGACACCTTCGGTCTCAGAGATGATCTGGAGGTTACCATTGAGGCAATCCTCCTCTGCAGTGAGCTCGAACTCATACTTCTGCCAACCCTGAGTAGCTGCAGCAGTACGGAACTTCTTTTCTGCGATGGTAAAAGGACGTGGCCACTTTGGACCAGGAGCATCAGCCTCAGGAGCCTTCATGCCACCCAATACGACCTTGATATTCTTTGCCTTGCCATCTGGAGTACGGAGGAAGACAGAGAACTGATAGGTAGCACCCTTCTTGGTCACGATACCGTCATGACCATCGTTCTGGATACCTACACCCGTCTTGCCATCGAAGTCAGGCATATTGGTGACGATACGCTCGATGTTGACGCGCATGAAGTGTGGGTTATTGGCATGGATAGCACCGTCCATAGCAGCATCATAGTAGCCAGAAGAGTGGCCATCACGAACCAGACGCCAAGCGGTACCAGGACCATAACCGTCCTTGATCGATGGATTATACTCGAACGAACCATTCTGGATGAGCTGAGCATTCAAGCCGCCATCGGCCGACTGGCTGATATCCTCAAAGAAGATACCGATGAGTTCGTCACTGATCTTTAAGCCACCCTGAGGGGCTTTCATCTTCTGAGCCTGAGCAGGAACGAGCGTCGCTGCCGACAGGGCCAGGACAGGAAGTAGGTGTTTCATGAAGAAATAAATTTGATATAATAAAATAAATAGTATTAGTAATGGAATTAGTAGGTAATGAGTCCAGAAAATGTATCTCCCATTAGCATAGAAGATAAATCTCCCACTATTTCGAGCGCAAATATAATCATTTTTTCTCAATCTTCATCATCTTTTACTCTCAATAATGAGGCAAAAGTTATTTTTTATTCGACTTTTTTCAAATTCTCGCAGAAATATTTGGTGATTTCACGCTTTTACCCTATCTTTGCAGCGGAAAATAAGGCATGATACGTGTGGTGAAAATCGCGTTGTGCAAAAGTCCCCGCCTCGAGGCACCACTCTTTGAGTAAAACACGCCATGCAATCTGGGGCAAGATCAGCATCTCATTTTTTATGAGGTGCTTTTTTTGTGGCCTTAACCTCGGACTCAACAATTGGCTGCCCCTCACGCAATACAGAAATGCCGTACTGGGTTTTCTGTTCTTCATTGGTGGCTTTCAACTGTTTTATTCCTACAGTCAGTTTTACCGTTCCCAATTCTGGAATCTCACACTGCATAACCAGCATCTTGTCAAACTTCGATTGATTCTTGTTTCCAGCTTTGACGGGCAGATTACGTACTGGGATAGCTGTTGAAAGAATCCTATCAAGATACTTCACAACTGCAATCGTAGACTTATAACTCTTGCAGGCATGTTCTTTGGCTTCGATAATCGAGATGGCACGAACACGAATGTTTGCCTGCAATGGAAAATTGAATACTTGTGTATCTGGTTGATGTTCTTCATACCAATGACTAAAGAAGTTATTGATAATCTCTCTTCTGATAGGCCAAACATCTTTTGAACTGCTAGTGGGGATACCCTCGGCATCCACCTCTACCTCAAGTTCCTTTTCTTTCTTCCTTGGCTCCTCATCTTTCTTCTCAAAGATGCTACCATCATCCCTCACCATTCGGAGAGAAGGTTCCTGAATGAAGTCATATTCCATACTCCATTCAAAAGAAATCAAATCATATACTAATACTTCTGTATTCATTTTATTTTCCAGGACACGAGTTATTTAGAGCTCGGCAAATATAATCAAAAACGAATACACATTTTGTTTTAATCTCCCTTTTTTCATCATTCATGTTTTTCCGCAAACAAACACCTCCAAAATGTCACATATAGATTGAAAACAGAGGTCTATTCCGTCAGAGTATACAGCACCTTACCGTATGAGCCTCGACCTTCTCTGATATGATTTCCTTCAATCGTATAAACAACATCACCGAAAGAGCCGCGGCCTTTACGGATATACTTATCATCTATCGTATAGACGACATCCCCGTATGAGCCATATCCTTTACGGATGTATATACCATCAATAGTATAAATGACAGTACCATAGGAGCCGTACCCCTCTCTGACTTTCTGATCAACGACGGTATATTTGACCGTACCGTAAGAACCATAACCTTCACGCACATAGATCTTATCAGAGGACTTGGCGTAAAGGCAGAGACAGGTGATAATGAATATAAGGAAAGAGAAATATCTTTTCATAGGAACTTTAAAACAAATCATATTAGATTTTGAATGGACAAACGAAAGCATTGTAGTTCCAAGGAACGACGTTATTTACAGCGGCAAATATAGTCATATTCCGGCAATCTGCCAAATAAATCGTCTCTTATTTTTGTTTGTTATGTTCAATAACATAATAATGGACATTTTGCTGGCAGGATGGACGTTCCTTGATGAAGGAATGGACGGCGTGCATGCAGGACGGACGTTCTTACATAGCGGAATGGACGCCTTGCATGCAGGATGGACGTTCTTACATGACGGAATGGACGGATTGCTTGCAGGAAGGACATTCTTTGAAAGAAAAAAGGACGCCATGCATGCACGGCGTCCGATAGTTTAGCGTGGATAGAATGTTCACTTAAGGTACCAGTGGCTCACCCATTTCTGAGTTCTCTGCATCATTAGCATCGAGCTTGAAGAGCATGAAGTTCTTATTGTCGGTGGTGCAAGGAGTCCAGGCGCCATCGCCTTCGCCGTTAGGATTGCTGTACTTTGCGAAGTTGGTCCATGCGGTGAGCATACGCTCTGAGAGATCCCAGTCACCCTGGGTCCAAGGACGCCAGCAGTGCTTGAGGGACTTGAAGACGAACCAGAGGTCTGATGAGTGGAATGCACCCTTGAGACGTGCGGTAACCTCAGGATGTGAACCGTCATCTGGCAATGGACGAGCGAACTCGTAGGCCCATGCAGGAGCAGAACCCTTCTCGTTGCGAACGTTGCAGAAGTCGGCAATACCCTTGCTCATGTTGCCCATATCGTTGAGTGTATAACCCATCATGTATGGAACGTCAGCGATAGAGCCGTCGAGGACAGCGGCATCGAAAGATTCCTTGCTGACATAGCCATCGACCATAGGACGCATGGTGACGACGCCGATCTTGCCGGTAGCCATGTTATAGATGGTGTTGAGCGCGTACATGGTCTCGGTGCTTGCGCGACGCATCTTCTCGAGGTCAGTGAGGCCTGCCCAGTCGAGAACGGCCTTGGTCTCAGCCTCGGCTTCGGCCATGGTCATATTGCGGAAGATTGAGTTGCGTGGCTGCTCAGGCTCCTTGACGTTAGGATCTGGGATGGTGATGCCGCCGCCGCTCATGATGACAGCCTTCTGGAAATAGCCACGAGCGAGAGGTGACTCGCAGACGGTCTTGACCGATCCTGCACCTGCTGACTGACCGAAGATGGTCACGTTGTCAGGATCGCCACCAAACTGTGCGATGTTCTTGCGGATCCACTTGAGCGCTTCGATCTGGTCGAGGATACCATAGTTGCCCGATACGCCGTGAGGACTCTCTGCGTCGAGCAATGGGTGAGTCAGGAAGCCGAAGACACCGAGACGATAGTTGATCGAGACGAGGACAACGTCCTTGGCGCCCCACTCCTGACCATCGAACTCTGGCTCTGAGCCCCAGCCTTCTCGATAGCCACCACCGTGGATCCAGAGAGCTACAGGGAGCTTGGCCTCAGGGTTGCCTGGAGCCTTCGTCCAGACGTTGAGGTAGAGACAGTCCTCGCTCTGAGGAGCCTCGTCGCCATAACCCCACTCGGTAGCATAGCCGCCAGGGTAATGTACTGACTGATAGCCTGGATGGCCGAATTTATCTGCAATCTTGATACCCTGCCAAGCCACTACTGGCTGTGGTTCTTTCCAGCGGAGGTCACCGATAGGAGGGGCAGCGTATGGGATGCCGCGATAGACGTAAACGTCCTGATGATCGTCGGCGATGACACCCTGTACCTGACCACCTTCGATGGTCAAGATAGGGTTTGGAATCTCCTTAGGAGCATTCTGACATGCTACCAGGGCAAGGAGAGGGAGGAGTGATAAATACTTTTTCATAATTGTGGTATTGTATTGAATTGGTAATGTTGTGCTATTGTTTTTAGTTGAAAACCTGGAAGATTCGGCTGGAAGCCGATACCATGAGTAACCGGGGGCGAAGCCCTCGGATGAAGATAACCCTACCCCATAGATCTGGCTGGAAGCCAGTACCTTGTTGGTGAGGGTACTGCCTTCCAGGCAGATCAGAGAGAGTGTGTCCTGGACAATCCGGAGACTTCGTCCCCGGTTACTATCGCTTCGCTCAGTAGAGCCCTCCAGGCTCTTCTTCTCACACTAAATGTTACAGATCCATCATTTAGAGTACCTTCAGATCCAGCTCCTGCAGATCCTTCTCCAACGAAGAGCTGCCATAGAGGATCTTATAGCTACCAGCGCGAGTAGAGAGCTCATCGATACTTTCATCGTAGTACTGGAATGACTCGCCGGTGAGGGTTACCACAGCGTTCTGGGTCTCACCTGGCTTGAGGTTGAGCTTGGTGAAGCCCTTGAGCTCCTTGAGAGGTGCGGTAGGGTTATCGAGCGACTTGATGTAGACCTGTACGATCTCCTCGCCTGCCACCTTACCGGTGTTCTTGACAGGGACGGTGAGGGTGACCTGGCCGTCCTTCTTCATGGTCTTGGCAGAGAGCTGACCCTTGCCGTAGCCGAAGGTGGTGTATGAGAGGCCGTAACCGAAAGCGTAGAGAGGCTTGCCCTGGAAGTAACGGTAGGTGCGGTTCTCCATGCTGTAGTCGAGGAAGTCAGGGAGATCGTTGTTCGACTCATAGAAGGTCACAGGGAGCTTGCCCGATGGGTTGTAGTCGCCGAAGAGGACCTCGGCCAACGCCTGAGAGCCACCCTGACCAGGATACCAGGCCTGGAGGAGTGCATCGAACTCACCCTTGACACTACCGAATGCGATGCAAGAGCCTGAGCAGTTGACCATAACGACTGGCTTGCCAGTAGCGTGCATAGCCTTAAGGAGGCGCTGCTGAACCATTGGAAGCTCGATGTCGGCCTTATCGCCACCCTCGCCTTCCATCTGTGCAGAGATACCACCGATGACGATGATCACGTCAGCATCCTTGACCTGTGCAACGACGTCAGAGAAGTCATTGAGCTTGCGCTGGCAGATATCGGCATTGAGCATAGCGAATGGGCCATTGCCACGGCTGTAGACGATCTCCACGTCGTAGGTCTTGCCATTCTCTACGTCGAAAGTCTTGTACTCAGGAGCGCGACGGAAACCGAAGCGACGGCTCTGGCCTTGCTTCTGCTCCTCTACTACCTGACCATTGACCTTGAGCACGTAACCGTTGTCTGAACCGACGGTGTAGCTCATCTTGCCGGTGAAATCGGCGGTGAACTGACCAGAGATGCGAACAGCGACAGAATCAGAGTTGACGCCCTCTGCGAAGCCCCATGCACCGAAAGTGCTGAAGTTGAGACGCTCGGTCATATACTGTGTCTTGACAGGAGTGCCAGCCAGCTGCTTGTTCTCGAAGAACTCGACCTTCACACCCTGGCCACCGTTCATCTTAGGCAGGTAATAGAAGGTGTTGTACTCATCCTGGAGGTCACAGGCCTTGTTGTAGATGATGTTAGCGCCTGGGAGGTAATCGCGGATACCCTGCACGAGCGAGCGCTCATGGTTCTTGGTAGGAGTTCCGCCGTAGTTACCGTTGAGGAGTGCTACGTCATCGGCATTAGGACCGACGACAGCGATGTTCTTGAGGGTCTTCTTCAGAGGGAGGATGCCGTTGTTGTCGAGCAATACCATCGACTCACGAGCGGCCTGGATAGCAAGCTGGTGGTTGCTCTCGCTGCTGATCACGTCCTCACCAAGGTTGGCCCATGGCAACATCTCAGCAGGATCGAACATACCGAGCTCGAAGCGACCTTTGAGAGTCTTGCGGAGGTGACCGTCGAGGTCTTCGGTCTTGATCAGGCCACGCTGCAGGGCTTCGGTGAGTACCATGAATACCTTACCACACTCGAGGTCGGTACCGTTGAGGACTGCATCGACCGAAGCGGAGAGCGGATCAGGATGGGTCTCGTGCTGACCCTTATTATAGAAGTTGTTGATAGCGTCGCAGTCGGTCAGGACGATGGCATCGTAACCCCACTTCTCGCGGAGGATCTTGATGAGCAGACGGTCGCTCATACAGCAAGGCTTGCCTTCGTAGCGGTTGTAGGCGCACATCACCTCACGGACGTTGCCTTTCTGCACCAGCGCCTTGAAAGCTGGCAGATAGGTCTCCCAGAGGTCGCGCATCGAGACGACAGCGTTATAAGTGTGGCGCAATGGCTCAGGACCGCTATGAACGGCGTAGTGCTTGGCACAAGCGTGGGTCTTGAAGTATCGGTCATCATCGCCCTGCATACCCTTGACGGTCTCTACGCCGAGGACAGCAGAGAGGAATGGATCCTCACCGCAGGTCTCCTGGCCACGACCCCAGCGTGGGTCACGGAAGATGTTGACGTTAGGACACCAGAAGGTCAGCTCCGGATTGCCAGGGTAATAGGTCACACCCATCGGCACGTTGTAGAGCGATGCATCGTTGTGGTCGGTACGGTTCCAGTTGGCACGCGCCTCGTCACTGACAGTGGCAAACACATCGTGCATCTGCTGCGGATTGAAGGCCGACGCCATGCCGATAGGCTGAGGATAGACGGTGTACCCACCCTGGCGGACACCGTGGCAGGCTTCGCTCCACCAGTTGTAGCTTGGGATGCCGAGACGATCGACGGAGATGGACTTGTTCATCATCAGGCCCACCTTCTCTTCTGGAGTAAGGAGCGAGAGCAGGTTCTCTACACGCTGTTCGATAGGGAGCGAAGGATCCTGGTAAGGGTACTGCCAGTTCTCAGCGTGAGCGCTACCAGCAGCACATGCTGCAAAGAGAAGCAGCATCATGGTTTTGTTGAGTTTCATCATTTTTAGTATTAATAGGTAATGTATTGGATGTCTTATAAAAATTTGGGGCAAAGTTAGCGAAAAACAGCTAATAAACCAAATTAATTCTAAAAGAAATTCACGGAAGACGCAGAATTTGTCTTGCGCGGAACGAAAATACGTGGCAAATTTACAAACAACACAAAAATAACTTGACATTCTCAGGAGAAATGCTTATCTTTGCGGCCAGAATAATAAATATGCGCAAATAAGGAATATGGCTCTATCGAACATTGAGAAGCATTATAACAAGCACCCGGAAGACCAGCGCCTGTTGCGCAGGCATGGCATCGTGGAGTTTGAGACGACCTTATATCACCTGCACAAGTTCCTGCAGCCTGGACAGAAGATCCTCGACATTGGTGCCGGTACCGGAAGGTATGCATCGGCGCTGATGGCAGAGGGCTATCAGGTCAAGGCGGTGGAGCTCGTCCGCAGGAACATTGAGGTATTCCTGAAGCGAGAGCCGACAGCGGATGTCGTGCAAGGCGATGCGCGAAACTTGCCAAAGATCCCGACAGGCTCTGCCGACATGACGCTGCTGCTAGGACCGCTTTATCACCTGATTGGTGACGACGAGAAGGTCAAGGCGCTCAACGAGGCCAAGCGCGTGACAAAGCCAGGAGGACTGATCTTTGTGGCTTACCTGATGAACGAATACAGTATCCTCTCCTATTGCTTCGACGAAGAGAGGATCGGCGATCTGATGGAAAAGGGGTTCGTGGACAAGGACTTCCACGTACAGGTGCAGGACGGTGAGCTCTATGACTATGTGCGACTGGAAGACATCGACCGACTCAATGCAAAAGCAGGTCTGGAGCGCGTGACGATCTTCTCGCCTGACGGTGCGGCCGACTACATGCGAACACGTCTCAATCAGATGAGCGAGGAGACCTTCGCACGATTTATTGACTACCAGAAGTGCATCTCAGAACGTCAGGACCTCATCGGTGCAGGAAGCCATGTGGTGGATGTCGTGACAGCCTGTGAAGACTAAAAAAGAGTTTGAAGTATGGAATATATGTCAAAGGATTGCTACGACCAGCTCGTAGCAGAACTTCAGGAACTGATCAAGGTGGAACTGCCAAAGGCTAAGGATGAGCTCTCGGAGGCACGTGCAAAGGGTGATCTGAGCGAGAACTTCGAGTACCATGCCGCCAAGCGCGCGCTAAGAAGAGTGATGAGCCAGATCAAGTTCAAGTCGAACGTACTGCAGAATGCTCAGGTGCTCGATGCCACCATTCTCAACGTCGAGACGGTAGGACTGCTACGCAAAGTGGAATTCACCAACCTCAATAACAACAAAGAGATGGCATACACCATCGTCAATCCGCATGAGGCAAACCTGAGAGAGAACAAGATCTCGATCAAGTCACCTATTGCAGAAGCGCTGCTTGGCAAGAAAGTAGGCGACGTGGTGGAGGCAAAGGTGCCTGCTGGCATCATCAAGCTCAGGATTGACAATATTACGGTCTAAAAGGAACCGATGGATTCACAAGCGACAAGGATCAGCGATCACATTGGCGTCAGTATTGGCGACTGCTATATCCGACCACCTATGGGAGGCCGCTCTCGCTCCATCTGGCGAGTGACCAGTATTGAGGGGAATGAGTGCAGAGCCGACCTCTATGACTTCGGAGAACAAGGAATCTATTGCTACCACGCCGAGCCATTCAGCCTAAGACGTGTATCGACACTGATCCCTGTACAGAAGGAACATTTCGAGCGAGTAGAGCAATACTATAACCATGCACTCTCATCGGCCAAGAACATTCTCAATTCTGCTCGGAAGTGGAAATGCCAGCATGTGGAATTCGGCACCTGTCTCTACTCTGAAGAAACTGGCTATCAAGGAGTGATGAAGCTCATTGCACAATCTGGCGACAATGGTATGCTGGCCGAGTATATCCACGTCAGTCAGCAGAGTTTCAGCCGAGAGACCATCCGACCGGGTATCATCTCCCTCTCGCAGTATGAGGACGATGAGAGCAAGATGGCCATCGAGACAGAGACATACGACAAACTGCTGAAAGTAATGAACTTGAGCTACACAGCGATTCAGACACTGGTGAACCAAGCACTGGCAGATGCGCGTAATCTGTAATCAGTAATCTGTAATTTGTAATTTGTAATCAGTAATTTGTAATTTGTAATCAGAATTAACATCCTCCCATGGGTATCAATATCAACACACAAGACCTCCTTCAGATCCTTGAGATCACACCCTACACCCAGAACATCATGCTTGTCGGTCGTCATGGCATCGGCAAGTCAGAGATCCTTACCGAATACTTCTCGGACAAAGGAATGAAGGTCGTGACGCTCTTCCTCGGCCAGATGTCCGATCCTGGAGACCTCATCGGTCTGCCAAACAAGAGTGGAGAGAAGACCGACTTCCTCCCACCCTATTGGTTTCCACTCGATGGACAGCCTATTGTACTCTTCCTCGATGAGCTGAACCGTGCACGTCCTGAGGTGTTGCAAACCATCATGGATCTGGCTCTGAATCGCAAGCTGGCAGGACGACAACTGCCTGAGGGGAGCCGTATCATCTCGGCCATCAACGCTGGCGACGAGTACCAGATCACAGACCTTGATCCGGCCTTAGTCAGCCGTTTCAACATCTATAATTTCCTTCCAACCACCTCAGAGTGGCTGCTATGGGCTGACAAGCATAAGATCGACAGCCGTATCACGCAGTTCATACAGAATGAACCTGTGTGGCTGGATGGCAACGAAGGCCAGAAGAAGGGTATTGACACCGGCCTTGACAAGAGTCCTGATCGTCGTGCATGGGCAAAAGTCTCGGCGGTCATAGAGAGGATCGACACGCTTGAAGAAGTTCACAAGAAGCTGATTGCTGGCATCATAGGTCCTGCTGCGACCAGTCGCTTCATTGGTTCAATTGCCGGCAACAAAGTACTCACTGGCATCGAGGTTCTGCTGCATTTCGAGGAGCATCAGCAGACGCTCTCAAAGTACCGTCTCCACCAGTTGGCCATCGTCAATGAGGGTATCTTCCGCTTCCTTGAGACGGGAGAGATCATCGATAGCAAGATCCCTACCATCGGACAAAACCTGACGAAATACTTTCAGATGCTCGAGAAGGACGAGAACAAGGAGGCCATTGCTCACTTCACCTCGGAGTTTGAGAAGAACGCTTATCCGAAGGCTATCCTCTTTGTCCTTGACCACACGCCACACCTCTATGACTCGATCATAAACTTCATCTCGAACCTCTAAGGAAGGTAAAGGGAGAAAGGAAAAGGGATAAATATTATTCACTTGTAATGAGCAAGATAGAAGAGACTTTTAAGAAGATCAGCGAGCAATGGTTCCTGCGCGAACCCGCCTTCTTTGCGCTCTATTGTATGCAGCGAATGGAGGCCAACGAGGCGATGAAGTGTCCTTTCCGCGTAGGACAGGGACGACTGGAATACAATCCGTCTCTGCTGGAGGATAAGACCTTCTACGAGGTGGAGCAACTGATGCGTATCGAGCTGATCCGACTTTTCCTGAAACACCCGTATGAGCGCCAGCCGGAAGGTGTGAGCAAGACGGCACTCTCACTGGGTAGCGACGTCACCATTGCCGATAATTATAATAAGGAGAGATCTAAGGAGAAACTTCCTCTGCTAACGCCTCAGGACTTCAAGCTGGATAGTGGCGAGTGCTTTGAGTGGTATGTGCGAAAGATTGAAGACCAGCTGGACGGAGAACCGGATCTTGAGGGAGAAGGCGACGGCGCCGAGGACACAAATGCTCAGCAGAAGAAGGAAGCTGCAGACAGGGCCGAACTCTGGCAGGAAGACGACATGAAGAAACAGGAGATCAACGACCTGATCAAGAGCCTCAACAACTGGGGATCGATCCCTGGCAATATCGTTGAGATGATTGAGGCTTCGACCCAAGCTCGCATCGACTATCGACAGATCATGCAAGGCTTCCGTGGCAGCATACTGAGCAGCCGAAAGAAATTGACTCGTATGAAGCCAAACCGACGAACAGGCTTCGAGCAGATGGGTTCGGCACGTGAGTTTACGACCAAGCTGCTGGTGGCAGTAGATGTCTCTGGATCGATCACCGATACCGACATCGCAAACTTCTATGGCGTCATTAACAAGATGTTCAAATACGGCATCGACGAGATTGACTGTGTGCAGTTTGATTGCCAGCTTGGACCTGTCAAGAATATCCACAAAGCCAGCCGACAGATAGAAGTGACGGGACGTGGAGGTACTTCCTTCCAGCCTATTTTCGACTATCTGCTGGAACATAATTATTACGATGGCCTCGTCATCCTGACCGACGGATACGCCCCTCATCCTAAGATAGATGACCGTATTCGCACGGAAATCCTATGGGTCTGCCTGTCAGAAAAGAACTACGAAGAGAACCACACCTGGATGGAACTCTGCGGTCGCTGTTGCTGGATGATCTTGTAATAGCAAAAATAGAATTCAGAATATACATTATATAATAATATAAGTTTATGCGTATCCTTTCATCTTTCGTCGCTCTGATGGCCGCAGTAACCCTTCAGGCGCAGAACATTGTTCCATCGAGCCCTAGTGGCACTCTTGAGCCAACAGGCACACGAATCCCAGCGTCTGACGCTCAGATCCAGTATCTGGGACGTATCTCTTATAAGAATCCTGAGTCTCCGATGTTCACCTTCCCAAGCGTGCAGATTCGCGCCACATTCACTGGCACCAGCCTCAAGATGATTGCCAAGCCGAAGAGTGGCTATTTCATGGCGCAGATTGACCGTGGTGAGGCGTTCAAGGTTTCGTTCAACAGCGAGCGTGACTCGATCGTGACGTTGGCCACCGCCTTGCCAGAAGGAGCTCATCAGGTGCGCCTGATGTATGTCACTGAGGGTTATGACCGACGCGCTGAGTTCCGTGGATTCCTGCTCGATAAGGGACATCAGTTGCTGACTCCTCCTGCCCTCTCAGATCGTCGCATTGAGTTTATCGGTAATTCCATCACCTGCGGCTATGGTGTTGAGAGTACGGAGCGCGATGCGCCTTTTGAGGACGAGACTTGCAATCATTACTACACCTATGCTGCACGTACGGCTCGTAACCTCGACGCTGAAGAGATTGCTGTATGTCGCAGCGGTATTGGCGTATATCGCAACTACAACGGTCCTCGCACGGGCGACAAGATCAATATGAACACGGAGTACAGTCACACGCTTCTCTACGATCAGAGCGAACAATGGGACTTCTCCCGCTACCAGCCACAGGTCGTATGCATCAACCTTGGCACTAACGATACGAGTACAACAGGTGCAGATCCTAAGCTGCTGAAGAAAGGCTATGAGAATCTGCTTCGCCAGGTACGAGGAGCTTATGCTGACGCAAAGATCGTTTTCCTCTGTGGACCAATGATGAATGGCGATGCACTTACTTTAGCCATGAAGACAATGGATGAGGTTGTGGCAGAGGCTAATAAGAAAGGTGACACTCAGGTCTTCCGCTTCAACTTCACACCACAGAATGGCGACCTCGGCTTTGGCGCCTCATGGCATCCAAGCTATTGGCAGCAGGAGAAGATGGCAGGAGAACTGACTCCTTATCTGCGTAAGCTGATGGGATGGTATTGATGTAAAAACATCGTGTGAAATATGCTATGGAGATGATTACTATGGCAATGAACAAGAGACTATCTATTACGACTTTGATGCTTGCCCTCTCGACCTATTTAATGGCTGGAGGCCGGAAAGTACTCTTCATCGGAGACTCAATCACCGACGGCAACTGGGGTAACAACAAGGTTTGGAACGCCACGTCAGACGAGCGCGACCAGCATGATATGAACCACATCTACGGACATGGTTATATGATGCTGGTAGCGTCGAAATATCAGGCGCTTTATCCTGAAGAAGGTTGGACATTCTGGAACCGCGGTATCAGCGGCAATACGCTCAATGACCTGGCAGGCCGATGGCAGAAAGATGTGCTGGATCTACAGCCAGACGTCGTATCGATCCTGGTGGGAACCAACGACGTGGAGCAGGCGCTCAACGAAGGAAAGACGATTGATACAGAAGCATGGGGGAAACAACTCCGTCAGTTGCTCGATGAGGTATTAAAGCAGAACAAGGACGCCAAGTTCGTCCTCTGTACCCCCTTCGTGGCCAAAGCCGGATGGAGAGGCGAGAGTGAGAACTATGGTGAGAGAAAGCAGATGATCGCATCGATAACCGAGGTCATCCAGGAGATCTGCAAGGAATATTCGGCTACACTGGTACCTTTCGGTCAGCTCGTCGAAGAGACAATAGCCTCAACGCCAAGCCTCCCCGTCTCCTACTGGATCTGGGATGGCATCCATCCTACGCCGGCTATGCATTACCGGATGGCTGAGCTTTGGGTTTCGGTACAAAGCCAAGAGCTGCGACCAGGCAACTCATTATAGGACTAATAATATTAAAGAAACAGAATGGCAAGTAGACGATGGTGGGAATACCCAGCACCGTCGACTGTGTCATGCCACAAGCCGTCCAAGGAACAAGCACGGAGGTGACGGTCGAAGAGTCTTCGGTAGATCGACTCAGAAGCTCTGGACGATAGCCACGCTCAGCATATTCGTCTCGATAGATAGAGGCGTTCATGATGATAGAGAGGAACTGATCGCCCATCACCAGATTAAGCAGAACACCCGACACGACGGTAGAGGTCACGAGCGAGAAGGTGTTGCGAATAGACTTCAGCAACACGTGCGTCAAGCTCTTGAGCATATTGCTGGCCACCATGCACGAACCGAAGCACATGGCGCAGAGGATGAGCCAGACGGTATCGAGCATACCTGCCATGCCACGTGTAGCCACCAAATTATTAACTACCTCATATCCTGTATCGATCTGCGTATGAGTATAGCAGACCTTCATTATTCCAACGAAAAGCGAACTACTCCCCGCCTCTTCTGCAATGGAGAGAAGTGCATCTGACTGGAAGATAATTGCACATAATATAGCAGCAAGCGAAGAGAGGATGAGCGTGATGAACGACGGTACCTTCTTCCAGATCAGTACACCCGTAAAGGCTGGTACAAGCAACGTCCAGAGCGAGATGTGGAAACCTTGCTGCAAACCCATCAGATAGATGCTTGGCTCGACGCGCTCACCACCATACCACAATCCCATGATGAGATAGAGTACCAGCGTGATGGTGATACTCGGTACGGTGGTATACATCATGTAACGGATGTGGCGGAAAAGATCGGCACCGGAAACGGATGAAGCCAGCACCGTAGTATCGGACATCGGCGACATCTTATCGCCAAAATAAGCTCCTGAGATAATAGCACCTGCGGTAAATGCTGCAGGCACGTCAAGCGCATTGCCGATACCAAGGAGAGCGATACCGATGGTGGCAATCGTCGTCCACGACGTGCCAGTCATCAAAGAAATCAAGGCTGAGATGATGCAGGCGCAAGGCAGAAAGATCGAAGGCGACATCATCTGCACACCGTAATATATAAGCGTAGGGACGACGCCACTGATCATCCACGTACTTGACATCACGCCAATGAGTAGCAGGATCAGGATCGAGACGGTCGAGTCACCAATGGTCGCCTTGATACTTTGCTCAAAGACTTCCCATTTGGTCTTATAGATAGCCATAGAGAGCGCCACACAGATGGTGGCAGCTACAACCATCGAAATCTGGCTGGCACCGCTGAGAGCGTCATCTGGCAACATCTGCATCACGGTGACAATGAGTGCCACCAGCACCAGCAGAGGAATCACAGAAATGAGAGGGTGCGGAAGGAGCTGTTTGGTCATAACGATAATAATTACAAGGGGGGATTACTTCGTCAGATACTCCTCGAACTGCTTAGCAGGCAATGGTTTAGAATAATAGTATCCCTGGATGGCGTCGATACCGAAGTCGGCAATCATCTGCCGGATGTTAGCATCCTCTACGCCTTCGGCAATGGTCTTCATCTGCAGACGCTTGATCAAGTCGACACAACCTTGCATCACCAGCTGTTCGCGTGGTTCATGCAGACGACGAACGAATGACATATCGAACTTCACGACGTCAATAGGCAACTCGGCCAATGAATGCAAAGAAGAATAGCCGGTACCAAAGTCATCGAGCTCCACATGGATACCGTTATCGCGGATGATTCCCATACGAGCGATGGCATCGGCCGAAAGGTCTGCAAAGAAACTCTCGGTCACCTCGACATGCATCAGCGATGGCGAGAGATTATACTTCTGCATCACATCGATGGAATGACTCAGAATATCAGGCGAATCAAAGTCCTGACGCGATGCATTGACCGAGATCGGCACTACTGGCAATCCCTTATCGATCCATTCACGCTGGTACTTACAGGTCTGTTCCCATACGAAAGCGTCGGCCTTCTCTACGAAACCATTCTGCTCGAAGATAGGGATGAATTCGGCTGGTGAGATGAATCCCATCTCCGGATGAATCCATCGCAACAGCGCCTCAGCACCGATGAGTTTCTGTGTCTTGGCGTCATGCTTCGGCTGATAATACACCTGCATCTGGCCGATCTTGATGGCCTTCTCCATCTCCTGCTCGATACGCTTTGCTCGTTGTATCTGATCGAGCTGTTGAGTACCTACAAAGTCGGCATAGTGGTTATAATGCTTCAGCGCCTTGTCGAGCGCCAGTCGCAGCACGTCGAGGTAAGATGGCAGAGGACGGGTCGGGTCGATATGCTCACAGAAACCGGCTTTGACGGTCACCTTCAGCGCCTTAGACAACCTTGTCATGTAGCTGTCAAAGAGGGCAAGTTTCTGCTCTTCCGACTCATCATGTGTCTGTGTAGGGAACAAGAAAAGCAAATGGTCAAACGAGTAATAGCCGACGACTCCCTCGGTGCCCATGTGTTCTTTCAGCAGGTCGACTTCCCTCCTCAGCACGTCGAACGAACGCTCGCCATAGCTATCCTGCAGCGCCTTGAAGCCGATGACATCGGTCAATGCCAGCGTATAGTCGACGTCTGGATGCTCCTGAAGCATCTTGGTGGCATGGTAAAGAAAAGCATTGTAGGTATAAGCTCCGGTCTTCTGGTCAATCTCGAGCTCATTGACTTGCGAAATGCAGTCACGCAAGCGAAGCAAGCCCTCTACACGCAGATGAACAATCGACGGAACGTATGGCTTGTGCAGGAACTCGGTAGCATGCAGTTTCAAGCAGCGAACCTCCTCCTCAGCGTCCTCATTGGCCGTAATAACCACAATAGGGATACTCTGCAACTGAGGATCCTTGCTAACCGCCTCAAGCACCTCATAGCCATTCATCACAGGCATCTCCAAGTCAAGCAGAACAATGTCGATGACATCACGATGTTCTCTCAGGAGATCCAATCCTACCTGCCCGTTCTCGGCAAAGTAGAGGTTGTATTCTTCTGAAAGAATTTCATTGAGAAGTTCTCGGTTTATTTCATTATCCTCGATGACAAGGACAGAATGCTTTTTATATGCCATGCGGTATTGGACGTAATGTGAGATGATATGATGCTTTTCTGCGCAAATATAATTATTATTAATAATGTATATACTATAATTGGATGCCAAATGAACCGAAATGAACAATTAATATCGATTTTATCGAAAAATGACCGCTTGACATTCCATTTTTTAGCAAAAACTTTGCTTAAGTCAACTTTTTTGCTCATCTTTGCAGCGTACTCTTTATGAGTGCACAACTTTAAGAATAAAATACCACACATCATGAAAAAATCTACCCTTGCCCTCAGCCTTCTGGCCCTCACTCTCGCAGCGCCACAGGCTTCCGCTCAGAAAAACAAGAAGGCCAACCCTATGTATCATAAAGGCTGGATCGACTTCAACAAGAACGGCGTCAAAGACGTCTACGAAGACCCTTCGCGCGGCCTTGACGAACGCGTCGAAGACCTCCTCAGCCAGATGACGCTCGAAGAGAAGTCGTGCCAGCTCACCACCCTCTATGGCTTCGGCCGCGTCCTTCAGGATTCGCTCCCTACCCCTCGCTGGAAGGAGGAGATCTGGAAGGACGGTATCGCCAACATCGACGAGATGCTCAATGGCGTGGAGGGTGCCGGCCGCTTCATGGAGTATAACTATCCGTTCTCGCGCCACGTCGACGCCCTGCATACCGTGCAGCGTTTCTTCGTCGAAGAGACGCGTCTCGGCATTCCTACCGAGTTTACCAATGAGGGTATCCACGGCCTCAACCACACGCTGGCCACTCCCCTGCCGGCTCCTATCTCGTTAGGTAGTACCTGGAACCGTGACCTCATCTATCGTGCCGGTGCCATCGCCGGTGAGGAGGCTTCCTTGCTCGGCTATCACTCTGTCTATGCTCCTATCCTTGACCTGGCACGCGATCCCCGCTGGGGCCGCACCCTCGAGTGTTATAGTGAGGATCCTTACCTCATCAGCGAGCTCGGCCTCCAGATGGTACGTGGCGTGCAGAGTCAGGGCGTGGCATCGTGTCTCAAGCACTATGCAGCGTATAGCGTGCCAAAGGGTGGCCGTGATGGTGACGCTCGTACCGATCCGCATATCACGCCTCGCGAATTGCACCAGATCTTCATGTACCCATTCAAGAAGGTCATCATGCAGGGTCACCCGATGGAGGTGATGAGCAGCTACAACGACTGGAACGGTGAGCCTATCTCAGGTTCGTACTACTTCCTCACCGAACTCCTTCGTCAGCAGTATGGCTTCAACGGCTATGTGGTGAGCGACAGTGAGGCGGTCGAGTTCATGCATTCCAAGCACAAGGTCACGGCCAACTATGAGGAGTCGGCTAAGCTGGTGCTCGAAGCAGGCCTCAACGTGCGTACCAATTTCTCGATGCCACAGACATTCATCAACCCTGTCCGCTCGGCATATAAGAAAGGTATGCTCAGCATGGAGACCATCGACCAGCGTGTCCGTGAGGTGCTCAAGGTCAAGTTCCGCCTGGGTCTTTTCGACAATCCATATACCGGCGATGGTGTCCGCGCCGACCGTGAAGCTGGCTTCGACAAGCACGTCGACTTCACCGACCTCATTCAGAGCCAGGGCTTCGTCCTCCTCAAGAACGACACCGTCACCACGGGCGCTGGAGCTCTCCTCCCACTCGACAAAACCAAGCTCAACAAGGTGCTCGTAGCCGGTCCTCTCGCCGCTGAGACCAACTTCATGATCAGTCGCTACGGCCCTAACGGTCTCAAGTGCATCAGCATGCTCGAAGGTATTCAGAACTACCTCGGCGCCGATAAAGTCGTCTATGCCAAGGGTTGCGAGGTCTTCGACCAGAACTGGCCAGAGACAGAGATCATCCCAGAACCTCTTACCCCTCAGGAGATTGCCGACATCGACGCTGCCGTAGCTGCTGCCAAGGACGTGGACGTCATCATTGCCTGTCTCGGCGAAGATGACCGCACCACCGGCGAAGGCCGCAGCCGCACCTCGCTCGACCTCCCCGGCCGTCAGCAGCTCCTCCTGGAGCGTCTCGTCGCTACCGGCAAGCCTATCGTCATGGTCATGGTCAATGGCCAGCCACTCACCATCAATTGGGCCAACAAATACGTCCCTGCCATCGTCGAGGCGTGGTTCCCAAGCTATCGCGGCGGTGAGATCATGGCCAAAACGCTCTTCGGCGAGATCAATCCATCGGGCAAGCTCCCTATCACCTTCCCTAAGAGCATCGGCGAGGTGGAGTTCAACTTCCCATACAAGCGCGGTTCGCACAACGGTCCTGCCTGGTACAAGCGCGGCACTCGTGTCAATGGCGCCCTCTATCCTTTCGGTTACGGCTTGAGTTATACTCAGTTCAAGTATGACAACATGCAAGTCAACGTCGACAACTTCGACATCACCGTCACCGCTCAGATCACCAACACCGGCAAGCGCGCTGGCGAGGAGGTCGTGCAGCTCTACTTCTCTGACCTTGTCACCTCCATGGTCAGCTATGAATCTCAGCTCCGCGGCTTCGAACGTGTTGCTCTGGAGCCAGACGAGACCAAAACCGTCACCTTCCGCCTCGACAAAAAAGACCTGGCCCTACTCGACCAGAATATGCACTGGGTAGTAGAACCAGGAGAATTTGAGTTCCGCATCGGATCAAGCAGCGAGGATATCCGACTGAAGAAAACCATCACACTCGATAATCGCATCGAACTCCAGAAGTAAAAAATTCTTGACGGCATCTCCTCCAGTGTACGGTGTAGGAGATGCCGTCATCATGGCATCCTCCCCAGTGTACGGTGTAGGAGATGCCGTCATCGTGGCATCCCTTCCACGGTACCGTGGCAGATATGCCGTCGTCATCGCATCCCTTCCACGGTACCGTGACAGATATGCCGCGATCATTGCATCCTTTCCACGGTACCATGGAAGGGATGCTTTTATATAAAATAGGATAAAAGGAGTCTCATTGGACAGATTTTTGACAGCTGATACCATAAATCACTTCCATGACAAGGTTATCTAATCCGATTTTCAAGCATTATGTCAACGATTACACAAATTTTCGTGGCATAATGTTTGATTTTTGCTATATTTGATTTACATTTTCCAGCATTCACACCCGTCGGAAATATAAAAATGACGGGTAAATGTGATTTTTTCGAGCAAAAATTTGGCAGAAACGATATTTTGCTATACATTTGCACCGTCAAACAAAGAAACTTGGAAATATTCCATCAAATAGGCAACATTTATTGACAATATTCTAAGAAAATTATAAAATTTAAAACATTGTGTTATGAGCAAGTTAAGATTTGATGCTATTGAGCAGGCGTTCAAAAAGCACGCAGTAGAGGTTGAAGCCCCTAAGGGTCGTCCATCAGAGTATTTCGGCGAACTCGTCTTCAACCGTGAGAAGATGCAGAAGTATCTTGATTCGAAAACTCTCAAAGCATTGCTTGACTGTATTGATAATGGTCATCACCTCGATCGCAAGATCGCTGACGGTGTAGCTGCTGGCATGAAGCAGTGGGCTATGGAGCATGGTGTGACACACTGCTGCCACTGGTTCCAGCCATTGACCGAAACCACCGCTGAGAAGCATGACTCATTTATGGAGTATGACTGGAAGGGTGGTATGATTGAGGAGTTCGAGGGCAAGAGCCTCGTACAGCAAGAGCCAGATGCTTCTTCATTCCCTTCAGGCGGTATCCGTGCAACCTTCGAGGCACGTGGTTATACTGCATGGGATCCTACTTCTCCAGTGTTCATTCTTGACGACTGCCTCTGCATCCCTACCGTATTTATTTCGTACACGGGTGAGGCGCTCGACTATAAGGCTCCTTTGAAGAAGGCTCTGAAGGCTGTGAGCGATGCTGCAGTTCCTGTCTGCCAGCTCTTCGATCCAGCAGTAAAGCACGTCACCAGCAACCTTGGCTGGGAGCAGGAGTACTTCCTCGTTGACGACGCTCTCTATTCTGCACGTCCTGACCTGATCGCTACCGGTCGTACCCTGATGGGTCACGGTTCGAGCAAGAACCAGCAGATGGATGACCACTACTTCGGACAGATTCCTACTCGTGTGCAGGCCTTTATGAAGGATCTTGAGATCCAGGGTCATCGCCTCGGCATTCCTATGAAGACTCGCCACAATGAGGTGGCTCCTAACCAGATCGAGTTCGCTCCTATCTTCGGTGAGGCCAACCTGGCAGTTGATCAGAACATGCTCATCATGGGCGTCATGAAGAAGGTGGCTCGTCGTCACGGCTTCCGCGTATTGCTCCATGAGAAGCCATTCGATGGCATCAACGGTTCGGGTAAGCATAACAACTGGTCACTCTCTACCGATACTGGCGTAATCCTCCTCGCTCCTGGTAAGGATCCAATGTCAAACCTCCAGTTCGTGACCTTCTTCGTAAATATCCTGATGGCAGTGAAGCGTCACGGTGCATTGCTCAAGGCTTCTATCGCATCGGCAACCAACGCTCACCGTCTCGGCGCTAACGAGGCACCACCAGCCATCGTTTCGGCCTTCCTTGGCAAGACCATGACCGACGTGCTCCACAAGCTCCTCACCGTAGCTGATGACGCTGAGATCGTCATCGCTGGCAAGCAGGCTTACGACCTCGGTTTGGTTGAGATCCCTGAGATCTTCGTCGATAATACTGACCGCAACCGTACTTCGCCATTCGCATTCACCGGCAACCGCTTCGAGTTCCGCGCTGTAGGTTCTAAGGCTAACTGCTCATCGGCAATGACCACCCTCAACGCTATGGTAGCTGAGCAGCTCATCGACTTCAAGGCTGCAGTTGACAAGGAGATGGCAGCAGGTGCAAGCGTCAAGGTAGCAGTCATGAAGACCTTGAAGCCAATCATCGCTGAGATCATCGACACTGTCTGCTTCGATGGTAACGGTTACTCAGAGGAGTGGCCAAAGGAGGCTCAGAAGCGTGGCCTCGACATCGAGCGCTGCGTGCCTAAGATGTTCCTTGAGAACGTTAAGCCAGAGTCAGTTGAGATGTTTACTAAGCTCGGCATCTTCACTCAGGATGAGCTCCACGCACGTAATGAGGTTAAATTCGAGACCTATGTGAAGCTCGTACAGATCGAGGCTCGCGTACTTGGTGACCTGGCAATCAACCACATCATCCCAGCTGCTACCACCTATCAGTCAATGTTGCTGAAGAACGTAGCCATGATGAAGAGCCTGTTCCCTGCATCTTGGGAGGAGCTCTCAGCACCAGAGATCGCAATCATCAAGAAGATTGCAGCTTACAACGCTGAGATCAAGAAGCTCGTCGATGCCATGGTGGAGAAGCGTAAGACCGCTAACCGCATGGAGGACGGCTACGAGAAGGCTCTCGCTTACTATGAGATCGCTGAGTCATTCGCTGGCATCCGTCGCCCAATCGATAAGCTCGAAGAGATCGTTGACGATAACCTCTGGCCAATGCCAAAGTATCGTGAGCTGCTCTGGATCCGATAATAATTTTTGAAAAGTAAATAAGGGGAGTGAAAAGGGAGTGAAAAAGTAGTGAAAAGGACAAATGAATCAGATGTTTAGACGCTGATCGACCTGATAAGCTATCGTCCCTATCACTCCCCTTCATTACATTCAAGAGCTTTTGATTGCTCTTCTAAAAAGACTTTTGAACATTTATATATAGTGGATTATGAAAAGGTGTTATTTTAAGGTATTTGTTATGGTTATGGCCTTAGGGTCATTGAGTATTGAAGCAAAAGCAGAGGAACCTGCAAAGAGTATTAAGGTAGAGGCAACAGCTGACGTGGTGAGCAGCTACATCTGGAGAGGACAGGATTGTGCGGGATTCAGCATCCAGCCATCGGTGACAATCAGTAGTGAGAAGACAGGTCTGAGCTTCGGTGCATGGGCATCTGCAGAACTCTTTGAGGGCAATGAATGGGCCAACATGAGTGAGTTCGACTGGTTTCTTGAATGGAACAAGGGAGGTTTCATGATCGGCCTTACCGACTATAACTTCTGCACAGGTAAGTATTTCGGTGACTGGAATTTCAGCAGTTCTTCAAGCCACACGCTCGAAGCAAATATCAACTACGACTTCGGTCCTCTCGCACTCTCATGGAACACGGCTCTTGCTGGTGCAGATCATCGCATTACAGACGATGGCAAGTTGAAGCGAAACTACTCGACCTATCTCGAAGTTTCAGCGCCTTGGAAGCTCGCTGGCATCGAAGGATCTGCGGCTGTAGGTGCATCTCTCTGGAACGACGGCTTTACTGCTATCGGCAACGAGAAACTGAATATCGTAAACGTTAGCCTCACCGCTACCAAGGAATTCTTCAAGATTCCATTCTCGGCATCCGTCATTGCCAATCCACAGACAGACAAGGTCTATTTCGTCATTGGCCTGACATTGTAACCGATTGTCATTGGATTACAATTATAGAATTTGACACGGCAGGCACCGGAGGCAAGTGCGAACGGAATACAGATTAAGCGAATCGATTCCATTTTCTTGCGTCTATTGCACTCATTTTCAACAATGCACGAGCTGAAGGTGTCTGCCTTTTTAAAGTAAAAAGGAAAAGGGAAAAATAAATAAGACTTTAAGATGAAAAAGATTGAAGCTATCATCCGCAAGACCAAGTTCGAGGAGGTCAAGGAAGCTCTCCTTGCTGCCGACATCGACTGGTTTGAATATCACGACTGCCACGGCATCGGACAGAGCCGTCAGGAGCGTATCTATCGTGGTGTAGTTTATAGCACCGATATGATTGAGCGTATGCACATCACCATCATCTGCCGTGATCAGTTCCTGGAGAGTACCGTCAAGGTATTCCTTGAGACAGCTCACACCGGCAACGTAGGCGATGGTCGTGTATTCGTGAGCGATGTGCTCGACTGCTACTCGATCAGAACGGGTGAGCATGGAGATGTGGTATTGAGGGATAAGAAATAAATAAAGGTATTGTGTTATGAACGGTATTGATACTCTTTGGGTACTTTTAGGTGCCATGCTGGTGTTCTGGATGCAGCCAGGTTTTGCATTGGTCGAAGCGGGAATGACCCGTGCTAAGAACACCGCTAATATATTGATGAAGAACTTCTGCGACTTCATGGCAGGAACCGTGATCTTCTGGCTCGTCGGCTTCTCTATGATGTATGGTAGTGACCACGGATTGCTCGGTTGGAGCGGTTTCTGCTTCATCGGCGAGGATTCTAACGTGCCTGCTGAAGCAACTTTCATCTTCCAGACAGTATTCTGTGCAACCACTGCAACGATCGTTTCTGGTTCGATGGCTGAGCGTACCAAGTTCTCGATGTATATCGTTTACTCTCTGTTGATCAGCCTCTTCATCTACCCTATCGAAGGCCACTGGTCATGGGGTGGCGGATGGCTCTCAGAGATGGGCTTCCACGACTTCGCAGGTTCTACCGTCGTTCACCTCTGTGGTGGTGCATTGGCTTTGGCTGGTGCTATCGTCCTCGGTCCTCGTATCGGCAAATATGGCAAGGACGGCAAGAGTCGCGCTATTCCTGGTCACAACCTCACACTCGCAGCTCTCGGTGTATTCATCCTCTGGCTCGGCTGGTTCGGTTTCAACCCATGTTCTACCGTAGCTATCGCCGACGAGGCAAGCGCAATCTCTGCATCGCACGTCTTCGTTACTACCAACATGGCAGCAGCTGTAGGAGGTATTGCTGCACTCATCTATACTTGGCTGATCGATGGTAAGCCATCACTCTCAATGGTGTGCAACGGTGTCCTTGCCGGATTGGTCGGCATCACTGCAGGTTGCGATTGTGTTGACATCTGGGCAGCAGCTCTCATCGGCCTCATCGTCAGTGTGGTAATGTGCTGGAGTGTAAGCTTTATCGATAAGGTTTGTCACGTCGATGATCCTGTGGGTGCAGTTTCTGTACATGGTGTAGGTGGCCTTCTCGGTACCATCCTCACTGGTGTGTTCTGCAATCCTGAGCTCGATGGTGTAGAGTGCAGTGTAGGCGTTCAGACGCTCGGCGCTCTCGTCGTTGCAGTATTCGCATTCGTTATCGGCTTCATCATCTTCACCATCATCAAGAAGACTCACGGCCTCCGCGTTGAGAAGCGCATCGAGGAAGAAGGTCTCGATATTTATGAGCATGGTGAGGCGGCGTATAACTAAGGGAACCCACCCCTGACCCCTCCCATCAAGGGAGGGGAATAATTACAAATCTAGACGCAAATTATTTACATACCTTTTAAATAAAAATACCCTACAACTCCGAGGTAATCACTCCCCTCCCTTGACGGGAGGGGCCGGGGGAGGGTTCTTATCTTTATGGAACAACTTAAACACGAGTGCGGTATCGCGATGATCCGCCTCCTAAAGCCGCTTTCTTACTATCGCGAGAAATACGGCACCGACAACTGGGCGTTGGGCAAGCTCTATCTGATGATGGAGAAGCAGCACAACCGCGGCCAGGAGGGTGCAGGTATTGCCTGCGTCCAGCTTGATCAGCAACCCGGACATGAATATATGTATCGCGAAAAAGCCGAGGGCAAAGATGCCATCGACCGTGTATTCGCCTCTGTTTATCATCAGGTAGCTACTACCGACCCCGACGACCCTTGTGCCGGCCCTGCCTTCCACGGCGAGCTGTACATGGGTCATCTTCGTTATTCTACCACAGGCAAGGGTGGATTGAAGTACGTGCATCCTTTCCTCCGCCGCAACAACTGGCGTGCCAAGAACCTCTGTCTCTGCGGCAACTTCAATATGACCAATATCGCTGAGGTGTTCGATGTATTGACCCGCCAAGGCCAGTACCCTCGCATCTATAGCGACTCTTATATCCTCCTCGAACTCATGGGTCACCGCCTCGATCGTGAGGTGGAGCGACTCTTCAACATCGCCAAGGACAAAGGCCTCGAAGGCATGCAGATTACCGATTACATCGACAGTCACATCGATGTGGCTAACGTGCTCAAAACCACCATGCCGCACTTCGATGGAGGTTACGTGATGTGTGGCTTGACCGGTAGTGGCGAACTCTTCTCGATGCGCGATCCTTGGGGCATCCGTCCGGCTTTCTATTATGCCGATGACGAGATCGTGGCCATCGCCAGTGAGCGTCCTGTATTGCAGACGACCTTTGCCATTGAGAGCGAGCAGATCAATGAGCTGCAACCAGGTCAGGCATTGATCGTCAATCGCAACGCGCAGGTTTCGCTCAAGCAGATCCTGCCAGCCAAGCAGAATGCCAAGTGCAGCTTCGAGCGTATCTATTTCAGCCGAGGCAACGATCGCGACATCCATCAGGAGCGCAAGACCCTCGGCCATCAGTTGCAGCCAGCCATCCTCCGTGCCATCAATGGAGAGATCGACAATACCGTACTCTCGTACATCCCTAATACTGCCGAGGTAGCTTATATGGGAATGCTCGACGGTATGCGAGAACTCAACCCGAAGATTCGTGCAGAAAAGATTGTGGCTAAGGATATTAAGCTCCGCACATTTATCACCGAAGGCGGTTCGCGCAACGATCTTGCCGCTCACGTCTATGATATTACTTATGGTGTGGTTCGCCCAAAGGAGGACAATCTGGTGGTGATCGATGATAGTATCGTCCGTGGCACCACCCTTCGCGAGAGTATCATCAAGATCCTCGACCGTCTGCACCCAAAGAAGATCGTTATCGTTTCGTCTGCCCCTCAGGTGCGCTATCCGGATTTCTACGGCATCGACATGAGTCGCATCGGAGATTTCATCGCCTTCCAGGGTGCCATCGCCTTGCTCAACGACCGAGGTCTGGGGTATCTGATCAATGAGGTGGCGGCAGAGTGCAAGAAGCTCCTGGACAAGAAGCCGATCCCTACCGACCTGCTCTCAACGAGCGATTCGAAGGACGTGATTATCCCAGAGAATCCTATCCGCAAGCTCTACGCTCCTTTCACGGCCGAAGAGCTCAACGAGAAGATGGTCGAACTCCTCCGTCCAAGCAACGTCACCACTCCTATCGAGCTCGTCTATCAGAGCATCGAAGGCCTGCACGAAGCTATCCCTAACCACCCTGGCGACTGGTACTTCACCGGCCACTACCCTACCCCTGGCGGTTTGAGATTGGCGCTGGAGTCGTTCTTGGCGTGGTATAATAAGTAAAATAAAATTTGTTGAAAATGAAATATATTTTTGTCACCGGCGGTGTAGTATCGTCACTCGGAAAAGGAATCATCTCTGCCAGCATTGGCAAATTGTTGCAAGCTCGCGGCTTCAAGGTAACCATCCAGAAGTTCGACCCTTATATCAATATCGACCCAGGTACGCTCAATCCTTACGAGCATGGCGAGTGCTATGTTACGGAGGATGGTATGGAAACCGACCTCGACCTTGGTCACTATGAGCGCTTTACGGGCATTCACACTACTCGCAATAACTCGGTCACTACCGGTCGAATCTACAAGACGGTCATCGATCGTGAGCGTCGTGGAGATTACCTCGGTCGCACCATTCAGGTCGTTCCTCATATTACCGACGAGATCAAGAATCGCATGAAGCGCGAGGGTCTTTATGAGGATCCTAAGTCAGAGAAGCCTGATTTCGTGATTACCGAGGTCGGTGGTACGATTGGCGATATCGAGAGCGCTCCTTTCATGGAGGCCATCCGTCAGTTGCGCTGGGAGTTGGGTCGCGATGCCGTGAGCGTTCACCTCACCTACGTTCCTTATCTCAAGGCAGCCGATGAGCTCAAGACAAAACCTACGCAACACTCTGTAAAAGAGATGCAGGGAATGGGAATCCAGCCAGACGTTCTCGTGCTTCGTACCGAGCGTCATCTCTCTGATAGCATGCGCCTCAAGGTAGCTTCTTTCTGTAACGTTGACCTTGAGTGTGTCGTACAGAGCGAGGATATGCCAAGCATCTATGAGGTTCCTGTCAACATGCAACGACAGGGTTTGGATGCAGCCATCCTCCGCAAGTTCGGCATCCCTGTTGGCGAAACTCCAGCCATGGCTCCTTGGCATCGTTTCCTCGACCTTCTCAAGTCGGCTACTACCGAAGTTCACATCGGTTTGGTGGGCAAATATGATCTGCAGGACGCTTACAAGAGCATCCGTGAGAGCCTCCACCTTGCTGGTGTCTATAATGGTGTAAAGACCAAACTCCACTTCATCAATAGTGAGAATATCACCAAGGAGAATGTGGCTGAGAAGCTGACCTGTGCAGAGGCAAAGGACGCCAACGGCAACATGGTGCAGGTCAAGCTCGGAGGTATCCTCATCTGTCCTGGCTTCGGCACACGAGGCATCGAGGGCAAGATCATTGCAGCCGAATACACCCGCACCCACGGTATCCCAACCTTCGGTATCTGCCTCGGTATGCAAATGATGGTCATCGAGTTCGCTCGTAACGTCCTCAACTATGCCGATGCCAACAGCCGTGAGATGGATACTGACACACCTCACAACGTCATCGACCTCATGGAGAGCCAGAAGAATCTCAAAAACCTCGGTGGCACCATGCGCCTTGGCGCTTACGCTTGTGAGCTGCAGGAAGGAAGTAAGACACGCGAGATCTACGGCAAGGAGCTCATCCAGGAGCGCCATCGCCATCGTTATGAGTTCAATGACGAGTACCTTGCTCTGTATGAGGAGAATGGCATGAAGTGTGTCGGCCGCAATCCAGAGAATGGCCTTGTGGAGATCGTCGAGGTTCCTGAGCATCCTTGGTACATCGGCACTCAGTTCCATCCAGAGTACAAGAGTACGGTTCTGAACCCTCACCCACTCTTCCTGGCATTTGTCAAGAAGGCAAGCGAGCAAAAATAATCAAAAAATTTTTAGTCAGAAAACAATATTTCGCAAAACATCGCGTTTAAAACAAAATTTATTTACGCGATCATATATAAATAGTGCGCAAGAAAATGGAAAAAGAGGTATTGTACAAAACAAAAACGCCTATGACACTGACCCTCGATGACGGTCACGTGTTCCATGGTTTCAGCTTCGGTTATGAGAAGCCTATCGCTGGCGAGGTAGTGTTCAACACCGCCATGATGGGTTATCCTGAGTCATTGACCGACCCAAGTTACAGCGGACAGATTCTGGTGATGACTTTCCCTCTGGTGGGCAACTATGGTGTTCCTGCCGGCAATGGCAATACGGTCACTGGTTTGCCAGATAATTACGAGTCGAACAACATCCACGTCCGTGCTTTGGTGGTCAGCGACTACTCAGAAGAATATTCTCACTGGAATGCCGATCGCTCTTTGGCTCAATGGCTTAAGGACGAAAAGACAGTCGGCATCGAGGGCATCGACACCCGCGAACTCACCAAGATCCTTCGCGAAAAGGGTTCGATGAAGGGCAAGATCACCATCGACGGTGGAGAGGATATCGAGCTCGAAGATCCAAACCTCGTCAATCAGGTAGCCATCGTTTCGACCAAGGAAGTGATGCACTTCGGCAATGGCGCCAAGAAGGTTTGCCTCATTGACATGGGCGTGAAGTACAACATCATCCGCGAGCTCCTCAAGTACGATGTCTCGATTACCGTCACCCCTTGGGATTATGACTTCAATGCTATGGGCGAGACCTTCGACGGCCTCTTCATCTCTAACGGCCCTGGCGACCCTAACCTCTGTGGCGAAACCGTCAAGCACGTACAGGAGTTCATGAAGACCGGCAAGCCAATCTACGGCATCTGCATGGGCAATCAGATCCTCTCCCTTGCTGCTGGTGCCAAGGTCAGCAAGCTCAAGTACGGCCACCGTGGTCACAACCAGCCAGTGCAGCTCTGCAAGGACGGCAAGCCAACCGAGAAGTGCTACATCACCTCTCAGAACCACGGCTTTGCAGTCGATAACGACACCATCCCTGAGGGTTGGGAGCCTCTCTTCATCAACATGAACGACGGTTCGAACGAAGGTATCCACCACAAGACCATGCCTTGGTTCTCGGCTCAGTTCCACCCAGAGGCTTCATCTGGTCCTACTGATACTGAGTATATTTTTAGCGAATTCTTTAATTTGCTGTAACAGACCCACCCCCCTTACCCCCTCCCGTGGAGGGAGGGGGAGTGAATACAACATACATTAAATAAGATATGAGCACAATGAATATTTCAAATAGCAATACAAACCACTCCCTTCCCCTCCACGGGGAAGGGCCGGGGATGAGGTCTATCAAGAAAGTCTTATTGTTAGGTTCCGGCGCCCTCAAGATCGGCGAAGCCGGTGAGTTCGACTACTCAGGTTCTCAGGCCTTGAAGGCGTTGAAGGAGGAAGGTATCGAGTCGATCCTCATCAACCCAAACATCGCCACCGTACAGACAAGCGAAGGTGTGGCAGATCGCGTATATTTCTTGCCAGTCACCCCATACTTCGTTGAGAAGGTCATCCAGAAGGAGCAGCCAGACGGCATCCTCCTCAGCTTCGGTGGCCAGACAGCACTCAACTGTGGCGTACAGCTCTACGAAGCCGGCATCCTTGAGAAGTATAACGTGCAGGTACTCGGCACCCCAGTACAGGCCATCATCGATACCGAGGATCGTGAGCTCTTCGTTGAGAAGCTCGACGAGATCAACGTCAACACCATCAAGAGCCACGCCTGCAACACCCTCGAAGAGGCAAAGGCAGCTGCCAAAGACCTCGGCTATCCAGTCATCATCCGTGCCGCTTACGCGCTCGGTGGCTTGGGTTCAGGTTTCTGCGATGACGAGGCTCAGCTCGAAGTCATCGGCAATAAAGCCTTGAGTTTCTCTCCACAGATCCTCGTCGAGAAATCCTTGAAGGGTTGGAAGGAAGTCGAGTATGAGGTAGTTCGAGATAAGTACGACAACTGTATTACCGTATGTAATATGGAGAACTTCGACCCACTCGGCATCCACACCGGTGAGTCAATCGTCGTGGCTCCTTCACAGACCTTGAGCAATCGCGACTATCACAAGCTTCGCGAGCTCTCTATCAAGATCATCCGCCACATCGGCATCGTGGGCGAGTGTAACGTCCAGTACGCTTATGATCCTAACAGTGAGGATTATCGCGTCATCGAGGTCAACGCCCGTCTCTCACGTTCTTCGGCTCTCGCATCAAAGGCAACCGGCTATCCTCTCGCCTTCGTAGCTGCCAAGCTCGGCTTGGGTTACGGTTTGTTCGAGCTCAAGAACTCGGTTACCAAAACCACCTCGGCCTTCTTCGAGCCAGCACTCGACTACATCGTTTGTAAGATCCCACGTTGGGACCTTGGCAAGTTCCAGGGCGTCGATCGTGAGCTCGGTTCTTCGATGAAGTCCGTAGGCGAAGTCATGGCCATCGGCCGTACCTTCGAGGAGGCTATCCAGAAGGGTCTTCGCATGATCGGCCAGGGTATGCACGGCTTCCTTGAGAACAAGGTGCTGCAGATTGCCGACATCGACAAGGCCCTCCGCGAGCCAACCGACAAGCGCGTTTTCGTCATCTCAAAGGCCATGAAGGCAGGCTATACCGTCGATCAGATCCACGACCTTACCAAGATCGATAAGTGGTTCCTCCAGAAGCTCATGGGCATCGTCAAGACCGACAATGAGCTCCAGAAGTACGACAATATTAAGGACGTACCAGCACAGCTCCTCCTCGAAGCCAAGCAGAAGGGATTCTCTGACTTCCAGATCGGTCGTGCATTGCTCAAGGGCAATATGGCCGAAGAGGCTGAGCAGGAGATCCTGGCAGTTCGCGCCCGTCGTAAGGAACTCGGCATAGTGCCAGTGGTTAAGCAGATCGATACCCTTGCGGGTGAGTTCCCTGCACAGACAAACTATCTGTACCTTACTTATAATGGTGTGGCAAACGACATCGAGTTCGTGGCACCTAAGGCTGACGACATCGCATCTCAGGCAGTCATCGTCCTCGGCTCTGGTGCTTACCGCATCGGTTCATCCGTAGAGTTCGACTGGTGTTCGGTCAACGCCCTCACCACCGCCCGCAAGCAAGGCTATCGTTCGGTCATGATCAACTACAACCCAGAGACCGTATCGACCGATTACGATATGTGCGACCGCCTCTACTTCGATGAGTTGACCTTCGAGCGCGTCATGGATATCATCGACCTCGAGCAGCCACATGGCGTGATCCTCTCTGTGGGTGGCCAGATTCCTAACAACCTGGCTATGCGCCTCGACGAGCAGAAGGTACCTATCCTCGGCACGCAGGCAAAGTATATCGACAATGCAGAGGATCGTCAGAAGTTCTCGAGCATGTGCGACCGCATCGGTGTCGTGCAGCCAGCTTGGAAGGAGCTCACCAACATGGACGATGTCAACGAGTTCATCGCCAAGGTCGGCTTCCCTGTCCTCGTCCGTCCTTCGTACGTCCTCTCGGGTGCTGCCATGAATGTCTGCTCAAATCAGGACGAGCTCGTGCGCTTCCTCCAGATGGCCGCCAACGTCTCGCAGAAGCATCCTGTGGTCATCTCTCGCTTCATCGAGGGTGCCAAGGAGATCGAGATGGATGCCGTGGCTGATAAGGGCGAGATCGTAGCTTACGCCATCTCTGAGCACATCGAGTATGCCGGTGTTCACTCGGGCGATGCCACCATCCAGTTCCCTCCACAGAAGCTCTATGTCGAGACCGTCCGTCGTATCAAGAAGGTAGCCAAGAAGATTGCTGCCGAGCTCCATATCTCGGGTCCTTTCAACATCCAGTTCATGGCGCGCGACAACGACATCATGGTC
>JAZQQH010000076.1:0-11344 GCA_045628985.1 Bacteroidales bacterium
ACAGATTTTCTTTGACAATCTGTTATTTTCCTCAGATTTTTTTCAAGTTTTTCAAAGATCATATGCCAGCCTCCTGCGAAGGGAGGCTTAGGCTGTTATATTAACTACACTCGCATAAATCGGGTGTGGGAAACTTTAGTACTTTATATTTCTTTTCAACACGAATTATCATGAATTGTCATGAATGGATCATAAATAATAATTAATGAAAAATTTATGATAATTCGTGTTCAAGGTAATTTTGTTGGAAAGCGAGATTTATAGTTCATTAGAGTATAGTTGAAATAATAATATCACCACCCTCTTTCGTGAATTCTACATGAGGGTGGTGATATTATTCTATTCTCGCTGCGCGGTGCTGAAAAACTATAAAAACGAGTAAAAACTATAAAAACAATAATTGAATTTTTCTTGCTGCGTGGTGCTGAAATACGATAAATACTATAATTACGTTTTTATAGTTTTTATCAGTTTTTATAGTTTTTCAGCAACGCGCAGCGAATTTATTACATATTGCTAGATCCATTTTTCTTGACCGGGTCACATGTCAATCCTACGCCGAGCTTCTTGAAGATCTTATGATCCACATCAGAGAGCATCACGGTGCAGTGAACCTGGCAGCCGCGGAGCTTAGGAAGCTGAGCCAGAGCGTTGCGGCAATTCTCGTCATGCTGAGAGAGAACGCTGAGTGCTACGAGCACCTCATCGGTGTGGAGGCGTGGGTTGTGGCCACCGAGATACTCCACCTTGGTCTTCTGGATTGGCTCAATCATATCCTGTGGGATGAGCTTCAACTCATGGTCAATCTCAGCGAGGTGCTTCATCACGTTGATGAGCAATGCGGCGCTGCAACCGAGGAGTTCGCTGCTGTGAGCGGTGATGATTGTTCCGTCCTCCAGTTCCATAGCTGCTGAGGTATGGCCTGTCTGCTCCTTCTGTTCACGAGCAGCCACGGTGGTCTTGCGATAAGCGCTGTTGATACCTGCCTGCTTGAAAAGAAGTGCTATCTTGCTGACCTCGTGCTCATTACCATCGCCATCGGCCATGTGATTGAGAGCAGTGTAGTAGCGACGGATGATCTCGTCCTTCGAAGCACGTCCGCAGACCTCATCGTCACAGATACAGTAACCTACCATGTTGACACCCATATCGGTTGGCGACTTGTATGGGTTCTCGCCATAGATACCCTCAAACAACGCGTTGAGCACAGGGAAGATCTCAATGTCGCGGTTGTAGTTGATGGCAATCTTGTTATAGGCGTCCATGTGGAATGGGTCAATCATGTTGACGTCATTCAAGTCAGCAGTAGCAGCCTCATAAGCGATGTTGACTGGGTGCTTGAGAGGGAGGTTCCATACTGGGAAAGTCTCGAACTTAGCGTAACCAGCAGTAATGCCGCGCTTGTGCTCGTTGTAGAGCTGGCTCAGGCAGACAGCCATCTTGCCGCTACCAGGACCAGGAGCCGTCACGATGACGAGAGGGCGAGAGGTCTCAACATAATCGTTCTTACCGAAGCCTTCGTCAGAGTCGATGAGTGCTACGTCGTGAGGATAACCCTCGATAGTGTAGTGGTAATAAGCCTTGATGCCCATACGCTCAAGCTTCTGGCGATAGGTGTCAGCGCTGCTCTGGCCGTTGTAGTGAGTGATGACTACCGAACCCACCATGAAGCCACGATTCATGAACTCGGTGCGCAGACGGAGCACGTCCATGTCATAGGTAATACCGAGGTCCTGACGAACCTTGTTCTTCTCAATGTCGAGCGCTGAAATGACAATGACGATCTCGATCTGGTCAGCCAGCTGCTTGAACATGCGCAACTTACTGTCTGGCTGGAAGCCTGGCAGTACGCGTGAAGCATGATGATCGTCGAAGAGTTTGCCACCTAACTCGAGGTAGAGTTTGTTGCCAAACTTGGCAATACGTTCCTTAATATGCTCAGATTGGATTTTGAGATATTTGTCGTTATCGAAACCAATTTGCATAGTAGTTTTCTTTATTTATTAATAAGGAGTAAAAAATACAAAAATAACGCTCGCAAAATTACGCATTTTTTTTGGATTTAACAAATAAATGTCGATTTTTTTGCGATTCAATAGCACTTTTTTTATTCGTATCTCACTCCGTGGCGGTCAAAACTATAAAAACAGATAAAAACTATTAAGAACTTGCGCGACGAGCGTTTGAAGGCTAAGGTCGAAACTCTTTATGAGCGCAACTTATATTTCAGGCATGTCTTCAAGAACGAATCCGTGCTACGCTGCTCAATCTGTGTGTGGTAGAAATAGGAGATGAATCGCACGTTACGCGGTGCATGCTCATAAAGGAACTTGGCCAATCGCGGGTTTTCGAGCATCTTCTGATAACGCCTTCCTTTCTCAATAATCGCCTTCAGCACACTCACGTCTTTGAGATACTCTTTAGCATTGCCATTGATCAGGCTCTTGGCAGCATCATGTCCGCTCTGCAGGGCGTAGAAGATTCCCTCGCCAGTCAGTGGTTCGACGAGGCCAGCAGCGTCGCCCACAAAGAGTACATGATCTTTCCACAGCGGCATTTTCATGACATTGCCAAACGGAAGGAGAGCACCCTTGAGTGGGTATTTCTCGGGATGCTGGAGGTGTAGCATCTTGCAGAAATCTCGCATACATTGCTGAATGTCAGCTTCTACGGTGTCTAACTTGCCAATTCCTAAGCAGACTTTCTTTCCTTTGGAGAAAAGCCAAGCATAGCTCTTCGGGATGGCTTCGAAATAGATATGCACGCCGCGCTTGTCCAAATCCTCACGGTCAACGTTGATTTCCAGGCAAGTGGTCATACCCATTCCCTTCGGCTGGAACGTCTTGTCATACTTCTGGAGCTGGTGTTCGATGCGACTGGCTGCTCCGTCGGCTGCCACAAGGTACTGATAATGAATGACCTGACCAGACGAAAGCGTGGCTGTCTTTGCCGAGAAATCCATGTCTTTCAAGCCGTCACCTTCGATGAGTTTTCCTCCCAGGCGCTCATAGTAGCGGAGCAGATAGTTGTCCATGGCAGGGCGGTCAACCAGATGGATATGGCCATCCCAATTCGTGCCATCCTGCGGAACGCCCACTCGCTGAGCCGTCTCTGGCTGCTTGCAGCTCACCAGTTGCTTGTCGCGTAACCACAAACCGAACTCTTCCTCTTTGCTGACCAGCACCTGGCTCATAGCCTCAGCGTAATCCTCGGCACCTAAGATGTCGAGCAGGCTTTTCTGCGACTTGTGAGTGAAGAGTCCTGCGCAGAGCTTCACGCGCGGAAACTTGGCTTTGTCCACGATACAGCAATCCACGCCAGCTTTTTGAAGGGTAATACCACAGGAGCTGCCCGCAGGTCCTCCACCGATGATGAGTACTTTAACAGATATTGGTTCCATATTTGACGTTCAGTTTTTATTGCTGCACTCATAAAGAGCACGCTGTACTCATAAAGAGCAAGCTGTACTCATAAAAGAGCACGCTGCACTCATAAAAGAGCACGCTGCAAAGATAACGAAAAAAAGAGTAATTTCCAATAATCGTCGAAGAAAATAGGGTAGATGGTCGAACAAACAAGAAAAAGTGGGGGATTTCGTCGAAATACAGGGGGGATTTCGTCGAAAACAATTTTTTTATCGTGCGAAAATGTCGTTACTTTGCACCATCAAAATTGATTAATAAACAATAAAAAAATAAATTATGGAAACCAAGACCACAACCCTTTTCCTCACCGCAGGAATCCTCCTTACCTCAGCTATGACCACCCCAGCCTTTGCTCAGAAGAAGAGCAAGCAGGCTAAAGTGCAGCCAAAGGTCTCTTACGAGATAACCGACTCTACCACCAACGAAGTGGGCGTAGTGCACAACCTCGACGAGTTCGTCATTGCCGTGCAGAAACCCCTTATCAAGGTGGAGGGCGATAAGATTGCCTACAGCGTCAGCGATGATCCTGATGCTAAGACCAATACGCTGCTCGAAATGCTCCGCAAGGTGCCAATGGTCACCGTCGATGGCGAGGATAACATCCAGGTCAATGGTAGCTCGAACTTCCAGATCTTCATGAACGGCAAGCCAAGTCCAATGCTCAGCGGCAGCCCTAAGGACGTGCTCAAGGCCATCCCTGCTCAGAGCATCAAGCACATCGAGGTCATCACCAATCCGGGTGCTAAGTACGACGCTGAGGGCGTGGGTGGTATTCTCAACTTCATCACCGATCAGAAGCAGGGCATGGAAGGCTACACCGGCAGCGTGGCGCTGCAGAGCGGTAATCGTATGAATGGCGGCAATGTCTACGTCATGACCCAGCAGGACAAACTGACCCTCTCGGTCAATGCCAGCGAGATGTACATGAATACTCCTGCTGTTGACGCCACCAGCGTTCGCAAGAATCTGGCTGAGGGTTCTACCGTCACTTCCAATACCACCACCTCCGGTGGCAATAACATGGTTTTCGCTACGGTTGACGCTAATTATCAGATCGATGAGCACAATACTATCGCAGCTACGGTCAGCCTCATGAACATGAACTCCAAGAACGACATGGAGATGGAGACCCTCACCGTACCTGGCAGCGAGTATTCGCAAACAAATAACAACAAGATGAAGAATACCTCGGTCAATGCCAGCGTCGACTATACGCACACTTATAGCGATAATCCTCGCCACACGCTGACCACCGCTTACCGCTTCAGCGCTTCTCCTCGCAAGAACGATATGCTCACGGAGTATTCGGGCATTAACATCCCTGATTATGACCGCGTTGACAAGAATAATATGCTCGAGCACACCCTGCAGCTCGACTATACCCAGCCACTCTCACCTTTGAGCACTTTCGAGGCCGGTGGTAAGTACGTCTATCGCCAGAGCACCAGCGTCTCTGATCTCCTCGACTACGAGCACCAGAACTCTATCGGCGCCCTCTACGGTACCTTCTCGCAGACCTTGGGCAAGTTCACCGTCAAGGCAGGTCTCCGCTATGAGTTCACCTCGCAGGATGTGACTTACAAGAAGGGCAATGGCGAGGATTTCAGTTTGACCTATAATAACTGGGTTCCAAATCTCACCCTCTCGTACGCTCCAACCTTCGGTAACAACCTGACATTGAGCTACAACATGCGTATCAGTCGTCCAGGTATCTCGGTGCTCAATCCTTATCGCAACACCCAGGATCTGCACAACATCAGCTTCGGTAATCCAAACCTCGAGGTAGAGAAGTCACACAACCTCCAGTTTACCTATAACTACTTCTCTGCCAAGGCAATGTTCAACGCCAGCTTGCGTTACTCTTACCTCGACAATGGCATTGAGTCATACAGCTTCCTCGACGACAACGTGCTCTACAGCACCTATGGCAATATGGGTCAGCGCCAGAACACCGCATTGAGCCTCTTCGCTTCGTTGAGCCTCACCCCAAAGACCCGACTCACGCTCAACAGCACCACCTCATACATTGACCTCCGTGCTTCGCAGATGGGTTACAAGAACAATGGCTTCCAGGAGATGGCTATGATCAACCTCCAGCAGACCCTTCCTTGGGACCTCAAGCTCTCGGCTATGTTTATGGTCAATACCCCATCGGTAACCCTCCAGGGTGAGTCAGCAGGCATGAACATGCACATGCTCGGCTTGACCAAGAGCTTCCTCAATGACCGTCTCAGCGTGGGTCTCAACACCGTCAATCCATTCCACAGCACCATGACAATGAAGATCATTTCCGAGGGTGCCGGTTACACCAGCGAGAGCACCACCAAGGTCTCTATGTGCACCGTCATGGCCAATGCCACCTATCGTTTCGGTGACCTCAAGCTCAAGCAGCAGACACGCCGCACTGAGATTGAGAGCGATGTACTCGAGGTCAAGAGCAGCAGCGAGCAGATCAATGGAGTCTTCCAGGGCATGTAATATCGCCTGTCCACATTATTAATATAAATAATAGTTTAGTTTATAATAGATAGTTGAAGTGTATTTTCCCGCAGATTTCCTCCAAATTCACATTACCTTTATCATATATTCATCAAATAATTTGGAAATCTGCGGGAAGATATTTATTTTTGCACCAGATTTAGGATAACCATCAACTCCTAACTCCTAACTCCTAACTCCTAACTTAAATGTCTCAGACCTTAAAACAAAATATCGTCCTACTGATCGTCCAGCTGGTTGTCTGGATCATCATGATGCTTGCTCCGGCTTGTATCTCATATATGATTGATCCATCGTCCCATCGACATTGGATTTTCTTTGGCCAGGCCATGACCATCCTGAGCCCGATGTTCGTGATTTACATGGTCAGTTTCTACCTCCTGGTCCCTTATCTCTATTTCAAGGGGTATAAGGCGAGCTACTTCCTTGCATCCCTTTTGCTGCTTGTCCTGGTCAACTATCGCTTCTTCTTTGGCGATGTCTCGATGCTCCCTAAGCCTTGGCAGGATGGCTTCTATTCCCTCATGGGCACCACCTTCTTTATCCACCTTATCGTGGCCTTTACCGCCTTCGCTTTACGCAATTATCTCCGCACATTGAGCATCCAGCACAAGCTCGAAGAGGAGCAGCGAAAGAGCACCGAAGCTGAGCTCACCTGGCTTAAGAACCAGCTCAATCCGCACTTCCTGTTCAATTCGCTCAATAACATTTCCTCGCTCACCCAGATCGACCCTGACCAGGCGCAGGATGCTATTGCCCAGCTTTCCGACCTCCTCCGCTACGCGCTCTATGAGAGCAATAAGCCGAGCGTGCCGCTGATGGGAGAGGTGGAGTTCATGCAAAACTACATCAGCATGATGAAGCTCCGCTGCTCGTCTCTCACCACGGTCAATGTCGATTTCCCAACCACCTGTCCCTCATCCCACACCATCGCACCGTTGCTGTTTATCTCCTTCATCGAGAATGCGTTTAAGCATGGGGTGAGCAATAACAGCGCCTCGGAGATCAATGTCTCACTGGCAACGAAAGACTCCGGATTGGTCTTTGAGTGCCGCAACACCAACCTCCCGAAGGGCGACTCTGACCACAGCGGCTCAGGCATAGGCCTCGAAAATACCCGCCGCCGTCTGGAACTCCTTTATCCTAATAAGTATGAGTGGGAGCAGAAGGTGGAGGATAATGTATTCTTTATAAGAATTATAATTTATAAGTAATCGCTGCGCGGTGCTGAAAAACTATAAAAACAGATAAAAACTATAAAAACGTATATATTTTAACTATAAAAACGTATTTATATTATTTATAGTATTTATCGTATTTTAGCACCGCGCTAGCGAGAACCCTAAAATAATGTTTTTATAGTTTTTATTCGTTTTTATAGTTTTTCAGCACCGCGCTAGCGAAATAATAATACTTCCATGACTTGCATAATTGTTGATGACGAGCCCCTCGCCGTAAAGCTCCTGGAGTCATTCGTGGCTCGAACACCAGACTTGCAGCTTTTAGGCTCCTATACGGACAGTATTGCTGCCCTCGAAGCGTTGCGCTCCAATCCGTCAGATCTCCTGTTTCTGGACATCCAGATGCCAGACCTCAACGGCATGGAGCTCGCCCACGCCATTGATACGCGTCGCACCCGTGTCATCTTCACCACTGCTTTCAAGGATTATGCTTTTGAGAGCTATGAGGTCAATGCGTTGGATTTCTTGCTCAAGCCGATCCGGTATGTGAAGTTCCAGGCCGCGGTAGATAAGGCGAGGGAACTCGTTGCTCCCGTTCCACAACCTTCTATTGAGTCAAAAGAAACGGTCGTTACTGCTCAGCCAGCTTCTTCTTCGAATAGCATTTTTTTGAAGGTTGATGGTGAACTCCGTCGTATTTCGTTGGACAAAATCATCTACGTCGAAGGCATGAAAGACTACCTCAAGTTCTCCATCGAAGGCGAGAAGACCCCGCTGGTGACGCACCTCACCCTCTCCGCAGCTGAGGAAATGCTCCCAAGCACAGACTTTATGCGCATCAACCGCTCCTATATCATATCCCTCCAGCACATCCGGAGCATTGACCGCAACGACTGTGTCTATATCGGCGACCAGATCATCCGCGTCACCGAGGCCTATCGCGAGACATTCATGAACTACATCACAAAACACTTACCATAATGAAAAAATCTTTCCTTTTACTCCCCGCTGCGGCTCTTGTCACAGCCTGCTCCCCTCAGATCTCTGAGACGGACATGGGTCAGTACATCCTCGTCACCCAGTCGGGCGGCGCGACCCTCGGTTATTCACCCACTTCGGGCGTCAAACTCATCGAGAAGGACGGTTATCGTTTCAAGGACCTCAACCGCAATGGCGTGCTCGATAAGTACGAGGATTGGCGCCTCGACTTCGAGGAGCGTGCTACGGATCTCGCTGAGCAACTGAGCATTGACGAGATCGCCGGCCTCATGCTCTATAGTGCGCATCAGGCAGTTCCAGCCGACACGATTACCGCTCAGCAGCGTCAGTTCTTGTCCGATGATAACCTCCGCGCCGTGCTCGTCACCAAGGTCGAGAGCCCGGAGATTGCGGCCCGATGGAACAACAACGTGCAGGCCTTCGTAGAGGGCTTGAATCACGGCATTCCGGCCAATAACAGCTCCGACCCACGCCACGAGACCGCCGCTACCGCAGAGTATAACTACGGCTCGGGCGGTACCATTTCTCAGTGGCCAACGACCCTCGGCCTGGCTGCTACCTTCGATCCTGAGATCATGCTCCAGTTCGCCCAGATTGCCGCTCAGGAGTATCGCGCACTTGGTATTGCCACCGCGCTCTCGCCTCAGGTCGATATTGCCACAGAGCCTCGTTGGAGCCGCTTCTCGGGTACATTCGGTGAGGATCCGAAGCTCTCTACCGATATGGCTCGTGCCTATTGCGATGGCTTCCAGACCTCTCCAGCCGATCAGGTCATTGCCGATGGATGGGGCACAGGTTCGGTCAATGCCATGGTCAAGCACTGGTATGGCTGCGGCGCGCCTGAGTCGGGTCGTGACTCACATTATAACTATGGTAAGTACGCCATCTTCCCAGGCGGCAAGGCTGACCTGCACCGCAAGTCATTCGTTGAGGGCGCCTTCGCACTGACGGGTGGCACCAAGATGGCCTCGGCGGTCATGCCAGCTTATAATATCCTGCTCAATCAGGACCCTGCCGGCAACAACGTGGGTGCGGGTTATAGCCATTGGATGATCACCGATCAGCTCCGTGGCGAGGCTGGTTTCGATGGCGTTGTCTGCACCGACTGGGCCATCACGGGCGATAATGCTACGATGGGTTCGTTCGACGGCAAGCCTTGGGGCACCGAGAAACTCACTATCGCTGAGCGCCACTACGCTGTCTTGAAGGCTGGCGTCGATCAGTTCGGTGGAAATAATGTCAAAGGCCCTATCCTTGAGGCCTATAAGATGGGTTGCGATGAGTTCGGCCAGGAGGCATGGACGGCTCGTTTCCAGCAGTCGGCTCGTCGCCTGTTGCTCAATTCTTTCCGTGTAGGACTCTTCGAGAATCCTTATCTCGACCCTGCTCAGACCTCTGCAATCCTCGGCAAGCCTGAGTTCATGGAGGCGGGCTACAATGCACAGCTCAAGAGCATCGTTATGGTCAAGAATCACGAGAAGGCTCTGCCAATCCAGGAGAAACAGAAGGTCTATATCCCTAAGCGCCACTACGTTCCTACCTTGACCTTCTTTGGCTTGATGGGTGAGGATCATTGGGATTATCCGGTAGATCTCGCGCTGGTAGGAAAATTCTACGAGGTGGTTGAAAATCCTACGGACGCTGACTTTGCCATCTGTTTCATCGAGAGCCCTGCTTCTGGTGCCGGCTACGACGCTGCTGACGCTCAGAAGGGCGGTAATGGCTTCATGCCTATCAGCCTCCAGTACGCTGATTATAAGGCTGTCGATGCGCGCGAGAAGAGTATTTCGGGCAACAGCATGACCACCACCGATGGCTCGTATGACTATATGAATCGCACCTATCGCGGCAAGACCATCCAGACCTACAACCGCGACGAGCTGACCATCGTGCAGCAGACACGCCAGCAGATGGGCGAGAAGCCAGTCATCGTGTGCCTCCAGGCGAGCAAGCCAACCATCCTCACCGGCGTGGAGGACAATGCCAGCGCCATCCTCGTCAGCTTCGGTACGAGCAATCAGCCATTCCTCGACATGATCAGCGGTAAGGCTGAGCCTTCGGGCCTCCTCCCATGCCAGTTCCCAGCCGACATGAAGACCGTGGAGGAGCAGTGCGAGGACGTGCCACGCGATATGACTCCTTACACCGACGCTGACTCGCACAAGTATGACTTCGCCTTCGGTATGAACTGGAGCGGTGTCATCAAGGATGCGCGTGTGGAGAAGTACTATTAAACTCTCTCTCTTCGTGTGCAGCGAGAAAAACTCAAATATTGTTTTTATAGTTTTTATTCGTTTTTATAGTTTTTCAGCACCGCGCTAGCGAAAAAAATAAACGGGCGTTTCTTGCAAAACGTCCGTTTTTTATTGTTTATGGCCTTGCAAAATGCAAGGTGTCATTGCTTTAATGACCCCTTAATCATAGGAGTCTGAAATTCTGCTGATCAATTTCTATTCTGGATCCAGTCAAGGAAGCTGCCAGGAGTAGCGCTTCCGAACTGCTCAAGGTAAGCCATAGCAAGTGACAAACTGGCCTTGTGACCATAATAGTTGTAGGTCTCTTCGATAAGGTTTTTAGCTACTATATCCATAATTTGAGGGTTTTGGAATTTTTGATGGCGCAAAGATAATAACAATTTTATATATACACTATCAAATTTCGTTCATTTTTTTGTTTTGCAACATTCTTATCATAAATTTGCAACATTTTACACGAGGAGGAAAGGGTTGAAGGATGAGCCTGGAAGGCTCTACACAACGAACGTAGTGAGTTGTTAGTTTCCGAGCTCTGCTCGCGTGGAGCGAAGCGTAACAACCGGGGACGAAGTCTCCGGATATCACCAACAAGAGTCCCCTCTACCTGGCTGGAAGCCAGTACCTCTCACTCATCCTGTATTGGTACTGGCTTCCAGCCAGATCTATGAGGTGGTGGCTCTTTTTCCGGAGACTTCGTCCCCGGGTACTATCGCTACGCTCTGTAGAGCCTTCCAGGCTCATCCTTCACCCCAGTTTGCTTGCTTCTTTTCATGTGAAATTGTCAATTTTTTCAGTAAAAAGACAACTTTTTTCAGCTTTATGGCCCATTTTAGTCAATAAAAATGGTTCTTCTTCAATTTAGTTGAAAGATGTCCAGCCTGGAAGGCTGCACTATTAGTAACCGGTTGCACCGAAGGTGCTGCCGGATATGGACGTCTCTTCCAACCTAGCTGCCTGGAGGGCAGTACCCCCACCAACAAGGTAT
>JAZQQH010000077.1:0-2289 GCA_045628985.1 Bacteroidales bacterium
CTTACCCGACAAGGAATTTCGCTACCTTAGGACCGTTATAGTTACGGCCGCCGTTTACCGGGGCTTCAATTCAGACCTTCTCTTGCGATGAGCCCTCCTCTTAACCTTCCGGCACCGGGCAGGTGTCAGACTGTATACTTCATCTTTCGATTTAGCACAGCCCTGTGTTTTTGTTAAACAGTTGCCTGGACCTATTCTCTGCGCCTCGCCTTGCAGCGAGGACCCCTTCTCCCGAGGTTACGGGGTCAGTTTGCCTAGTTCCTTAACCGTGAATCACCCAAGCGCCTTAGTATATTCAACCCGACCACGTGTGTCCGTTTGAGGTACGGGTGACCGTGCGTTGCTCTTTAGCGGATTTTCTCGGCAGTCTGGTTACCCACGCTATCACGGCACTCCGAAGAGATTCGTGTACTGTCTGGTCTCAGCTCAGGGTGTGGATTTGCCTGCACCCCTCAAAGCCTACGCCATTCAACCCCCACTTCCGTCCGGGGGCGGTGGTGTCACTCCTGCGTCTCCGCGTCAGGCGCACGGTCAGTAACGGAATATTAACCGTTTCGTCCATCGGTCTCGCCGCTAGGCTTACCCTTAGGACCCGACTGACCCTGAACCGATTGACGTTGTTCAGGAAACCTTGGTCTTTCGGCGAGCGGGAATCGCACCCGCTTTATCGTTACTTATACCTACATTTGCTTTTCCGTACGCTCCAGAATACCTCACGGTACGCCTTCGACGCTGAACGGAATGCTCCCCTACCAATTCATGTGAATTCCACGGCTTCGGTAGCTGGCTTAATACCCGATTATTATCCATGCCCAGCTCCTCGACTAGTGAGCTGTTACGCACTCTTTGAATGAATGGCTGCTTCCAAGCCAACATCCTAGCTGTCATGGGGGCCGGACTTCGTTAGTCTAACTTAGCCAGTATTTCGGGACCTTAGCCGGTGGTCTGGATTCTTCTCCTCTCGGGCGCGGACCTTAGCACCCGCGCCCTTACTCCCTGGCTTGGCCCATGCGCATTCGGAGTTTGTCTGGACTTGATAGGCGGTGAAGCCCTCGCATCCAATCAGTCGCTCTACCTCACATGGGGAACGCCAGAGGCGGCACCTAAATGCCTTTCGGGGAGTACGAGCTATCTCCGAGTTTGATTGGCCTTTCACTCCTACACACACCTCATCCAGAAGCTTTTCAACGCTTATTGGTTCGGTCCTCCATCCCGTGTTACCGGGACTTCAACCTGGACATGTGTAGATCACTCGGTTTCGCGTCTACCCCCAGTGACTGAAACGCCCGTTTCAGACTCGCTTTCGCTGCGGCTCGGGATCTCATGATCCTTAACCTTGCCACTGACGGTAACTCGTAGGTTCATTATGCAAAAGGCACGCCGTCACAGCTAAACGCTGCTCCGACCGCTTGTAGGCGCATGGTTTCAGGAACTGTTTCACTCCCCTGTCCGGGGTGCTTTTCACCTTTCCCTCACGGTACTGGTTCGCTATCGGTCTCTCACTAGTATTTAGCCTTACCGGATGGTCCCGGCAGATTCACGCAGGATTCCTCGTGCCCCGCGCTACTCAGGATACCGCTAGGCTTCAGATGCATTCGGATACCAGACTGTCACTGTCTACGGTGTCACTTTCCAGAAACTTCTCCTCTGCATCTTTCTTGCCACGGCGCGGTCCTACAACCCCACAGAGGCCGGAACCCCTGTGGTTTGGGCTCTTCCCCGGTCGCTCGCCACTACTGGGGGAATCATTGTTTATTTTCTCTTCCTGGAGGTACTAAGATGTTTCAGTTCCCTCCGTTCGCCTCCATCATACGATGGATAGTATGTCTTCAACATACTGGGTTGTCCCATTCGGAAATCGCGGGGTCAAAGGTCATTTGCACCTAACCCGCGCTTATCGCAGCTTATCACGTCCTTCATCGCCTGTGAGAGCCAAGGCATCCGCCATGCGCCCTTATCTACTTTCTCGCACTAATTAATTTGGTCGAACATACTCTCAGCTTTTCTTATCGCTTCAATTACTTTCGATAACTTACGTTCGCTTTCGCTCCAACATGTCAAAGATCGTCTCAGCAGGAAACTTTCCTGCCGTATAGAGTGTCCATAGAAACAGTATTGCAGACAAGAGGAGCAAACCTCATGCAGGAGACTAAGATCTTCCGACCTCTCCAGAAAGGAGGTGTTCCTTGATTTGCTTGGCTTGCGCCGAGCTGCACCAAGGACAACTCTTTCTTGTCCTTGCGGACTCCAGAAAGGAGGTGTTCCAGCCGCACCTTCCGGTACGGCTAC
>JAZQQH010000078.1:0-33225 GCA_045628985.1 Bacteroidales bacterium
GCTCGCAACGTACTCGAAGCCATCATGTGGCATGCTACCAATCAGGGTGGCACGAGCGATGCTTACTATTCGGTCAAGAAGTTCCGCGAGCTCTCAAAAGAAGACCGCGATGCCATTTGCGAATTTGTAGATGCAATATAAAGAATGATTTAGCGTTATCATTACATGCGTAAATTTAAGAATATTATTTTTGCCTTATTCTGTCTCGCCATGGTGGTGCTGGCCGTCGCCTCGTTGCTCGACAACGTGACGGGAAAGCCAGGTACCTCAGAGACAGTATATCATTCGGCACCCTTCGCAGTGATGTGGGGGGTGTTGGCCGTCTCGGCACTTATCTATATCTGTCATCGTAAGCTCTGGAAAGTTCCAGCTACGTTCCTGATTCACGTGGCTTTTGTCGTGATTCTTGGAGGAGCTTTGGTCACACATCTCTGGGGAGAACAGGGGCGTATGCACTTGAGAGAAACCGAGTCATCGAACTTCTATGTCGGGGAAAATGGTTACGTGAAGCAGCTGTCTTTTGCCGTGCAGCTCAATCGCTTCGAGGTAGAGTATTATCCTGATTCTTACGCTCCCAAAGATTATATCAGCGAGATCACCTTTATGGATGATGGCAAAGAAGAAGCCATCACCATCTCGATGAATAATATTGCTACACATGATCATTATCGCTTCTATCAATCTGGCTATGACGATGATCTGCAGGGTAGCATCCTGATCGTGACGCGTGATCCTTGGGGTATCGGACTCACCTACACTGGTTATCTGCTACTTCTCCTTGGTATGCTGCTGTTCTGGTTGCAGCCGAATAGTCAGTATCGCCATACTTTCAAAATCTGGCAAGCTGACCGACAGGCTTCGGCAAAGAGTGTGATGCGGTGGTTGCCTTATATCTCATTCTTCGTGGTATTGATCATCGTTGGCCTCGTCATGTTCCTGCGCTGGACGTCTGCCCCGCTCATGCCAGTGTTGCGCTCTCCATTCTTCCCGCTGCACGTGTCGGTCATCATGATCTCATATATATTGTTAGCATTCATCATGATCAATGGGTTCAGAGCGATGTTCCTGTCGGGCAAGAAGGATGGCAACCCAGAGAAGGCCGCTCGCCTGATGCGCTCCAGCCAGCTGATGCTCATGCCTGCGCTCTTCCTGTTGATTGCAGGTATCTTCATTGGAGCCGTGTGGGCCAACGTCTCATGGGGGCGCTACTGGGGTTGGGACAGCAAGGAAGTCTGGGCGCTCATCACCATGATGTTCTACTCGCTGCCGCTACATCAGCAGAGCATAAAATGGTTCGCTGAACCTCGGCATTTCCATGGCTATTGCGCCTTCGCTTTCCTCATCGTGCTGATGACTTATTTCGGCGTGAATTATTTCCTTTCTGGCTTGCATTCATACGCATAAGGCTACAAAGATTTCCAAATGCAATTGGCAAGAGTTGTGTTTTTTCCACAAAAAAACATAATTCTTGCCTTATATTTTGGAGTTTTCGGCTGAAAATGCTATCTTTGCGCACATTTTAAATAATAGAAATGAATAAAGAGAACAATTCGGAAGACGTACTTCAGGAGATTACCTCCAGCGAATATAAGTACGGATTCACGACCGACATAGATACAGAAATCATTCCGACGGGCCTCAACGAAGAGGTCGTCCGACTGATCTCGGCCAAAAAGGGAGAGCCGGATTGGATGCTTCAGTTCCGTCTGGACGCTTTCCATTACTGGCAGCAGCAGCCTGTGCCAGAGTGGGGTCATGTCAAGGTCGATCCTGTCGACTATGACAAGATCTCGTTCTATGCTGCTCCAAAGAAAAAGACCGAGAACAAGGAGGTCGATCCTGAGATTCTCAAGACCTTCGATAAGCTCGGCATCCCGCTGCATGAGCGTGATATGCTCCTCGGCAAGACCGATACTACTGGCACTCCGCTCGATGGTGCTTCGAACATGGCTGTCGATGCGATTGTCGACTCAGAGTCACAGAAGACCACTTACCGCGATAAGTTAGCTGAGCTCGGCATCATCTTCTGCTCGTTTGGTGAAGCTGTCCGTGAGTATCCTGACTTGGTGCGCAAATACCTCGGCAAGGTCGTTCCTGTTCGCGACAACTACTACTCGGCGCTCAACTCTGCTGTCTTCAGCGATGGTTCGTTCGTCTACATTCCTAAGGGTGTCCGTTGTCCGATGGAGCTGGCTTCCTACTTCCGCATCAATTCGAGTGGTACGGGCCAGTTCGAGCGTACCTTGATCATTGCCGATGACGAGTCGTATGTCTCTTACCTCGAAGGCTGCACCGCTCCGATGCGCGATGAGAACCAGCTGCATGCTGCTGTCGTTGAGATCTACGTGCACGACCGTGCAGAGGTCAAGTACTCTACCGTACAGAACTGGTATCCTGGCGATAAGAATGGCAAGGGTGGCGTCTATAACCTCGTAACCAAACGTGCACTTTGTGCCGGTGACTTCTCCAAGATATCCTGGACACAGGTTGAGACCGGCTCGGCCATCACCTGGAAGTATCCGTCTTGCGTCCTCAAGGGAGAAGGCTCGTCTGGTGAGTTCTACAGTGTGGCTGTGACCAACAACTATCAGGAAGCCGACACGGGTACGAAGATGATTCACATCGGTCGTAACTCCCGCTCCCGTATCATCTCAAAGGGTATCTCGGCGGGCCACTCGCAGAACTCATACCGTGGCCTCGTTAAGGTCATGCCAGGAGCTGATGGCGTCCGCAACTTTACCCAGTGTGACTCGCTCCTCCTGAGTAATACCTGTGGCGCACATACCTTCCCAGTCATTGACATTCAGAACCCTACGGCTATTGTCGAGCATGAGGCAACAACCTCGAAGATCAACGAGGAACAGCTCTTCTACTGCCAGCAACGTGGCATCAAGGAGGAGGACGCCGTCTCACTTATCGTAGGTGGCTATGCCAAGGAAGTCGTGCAGAAGCTCCCGATGGAGTTTGCCGTCGAGGCGCAGAAACTATTAAGTCTTTCAATCGAAAATTCAGTAGGCTAATATGGCTGTATTATTGGAAATAAAGAACCTCCACGCCCGTGTAGTGGCAGATGGAAAAGAGATATTAAGAGGCATCAACCTGACCATCAACGAAGGTGAGGTGCATGCCGTCATGGGACCTAACGGCGCTGGCAAATCGACCCTTTCGGCCATCCTCACCGGCAATCCGGCTTACGAGGTGACCGAAGGCGAGATCCTCTACAAAGGCAAAGACCTCCTGGCCATGAAGCCTGAGGAGCGCGCTTGGGAGGGTATCTTCCTGTCGTTCCAGTATCCTGTCGAGATCCCTGGCGTTTCGATGGTCAACTTCATGCGCACAGCTGTCAACGCTCAGCGCGAATACAAAGGCCTGCCAGCCTTGACTGCTACCGAGTTCCTCAAGCTGATGCGCGAGAAGCGTGCAGTCGTGCAGCTCGACAACAAACTGGCTAACCGCTCAGTCAACGAAGGTTTCTCGGGGGGAGAGAAGAAGCGCAATGAGATCTTCCAGATGGCCATGCTTGAGCCAACGTTGAGTATCCTCGACGAGACCGACTCTGGCCTCGATGTCGATGCACTCCGTATTGTCAGCGATGGCGTCAACCGCCTCAAGTCAGCAGAGCGTTCGAGCATCGTGATTACCCACTATCAGAAGTTGCTTGAGTATGTGCAGCCACAGTTCGTGCACATCGTCTACAAGGGTCGCGTCGTCAAGAACGGTGGTCCTGAGCTCGGCGATAAGATCTTTGCCGAAGGCTTCGACTGGATCAAGCAGGAACTGGGAGAGTGATAAAGTTAAGAGTTAAAAGTTAAGAGTTAAAAGTTAATGTCTGCAGAAAAGCAATACATAGAACTATATAACGCTCAGCGCTCTCTCATCGACGCTAACAGCGCTCCTGCACTCAACGCTTTCCGCGCCGAGGCTGCTACCGTGCTGGCCAAGGTAGGCTTGCAGCGCCCTAAGGACTTCACACAGGTCGATCCGGAGGAGGCGCTGTCCTACGACTATGCGCTCAACTTGGCGCGCCATGAGGTTCCTACCGACAAGTCTGATCTCTTCACCTGCGCTGTCCCAGAGCTCTCTACCGATGTGCATTTCCTTGTCAACGAGCAGTATGTAGGAGGTAAATCTCGCGCTGATGGCATCTTTGCCGGTTCTCTCCGACAGTTCGCCATCGATCACCCTGAGCTCATTGCGCAATACTATAACAAGCTGGCCATGAGCCAGGAGCCTCAGTACGACATTCGCGCTGAGCATACTTCAGTCACCGCTCATCGTCCATTGGGAGAAGCCGCGCTCAATACGCTCCTCGCACAGGATGGCTTTGTGCTATATGTCCCTGCTGGTGTGCAGGTCGAGAAGCCATTGCAGCTCATCTCTCTGATGCGTAGCGTTGACGACCTGATGGCCTGCCAGCGTCTCCTCGTCATCCTTGATGAAGGCGCTAAAGTCAGCCTCCTGACCTGTGATCATGCTTCGCTGTTGCCTAAGGACGGGCAGCCAGCTTCTACTGAAGGCGTCGAGTATCCTAAGCAGCTCTGTCTGCAAGTTACCGAAGTCTTTGTCGGCAAGCATGCCACCCTCGACCTCTATGCACTTGAGGAGCACAACGATCAGGTGACCCGTCTCGGAGCCATCTATGTGGAGCAGCAGGAAGGTAGCAACGCTGCCATCGGCCAATACGCGCTCACCGCCGGCCAGACACGCAACCGTATCTATGTGGATCTCAAGGGCGAACATGCCGAGACAAACCTCTACGGCATGGTCATTGCCGACCATGAGCAGAAAGTTGACAACATCACTTACATCCGTCATCGTGTACCTAACTGCTCATCAAACGAGCTTTTCAAGTATGTGCTCGACGATGCGGCTCGCGGCTCTTTCATCGGCCGAATCCTTGTGCAGCAAGGCGCTGACAAAACCGACGCTCACCAGACCAATCGTAACCTCTCACTCACCAAGGATACCCGCATGTCGGCTCGTCCGGAGCTCGAGATCTATGCCGATGACGTCAAATGTAGCCACGGAACCACCGTCGGCCAGCTCGACCAAAACGCGCTCTTCTATATGCGAACCCGTGGCATTCCTGAGGCCGAGGCCCGCATGCTGCTGATGTTCGCTTTCATGGGCGATGTCATTGACGGCATCCGCATCGAACCGCTCAAGGACCGCCTCAAGCACCTCGTAGAGAAACGCTTCCGTGGTGAATTGACACAGTGCAAGACTTGCGCTATTAAGAAATAATAGGCTTTTGATGACCTAAATATCAACGTAATGTTTCAGAAGAAATCCCTATCACTCCTCCCTCTGTTCCTGTTGTCGCTACTGACGATTGGACTTTGGTCATCGTGTGAGAAGTACAACTCCGAATCCGTTGGCATCAGCTTCTACCCTGCCAACTCGATGGTTCGTACCTTCACACACCCTGTCTATGTAGAGTTCTCATCTACAGAGGCTCGTGTATGGGGTCCTTATCTCCATGAAGTAGATTATTCGATTGACGGCACGCAAGTCTCTTTGACCAATACCTCCGACAGTTTAGCACTCTTTGTCTATGGCTATCCTGCTGCCGAAGATTCCACCGCTGAGACCAATTGCAACATCATCATTGAGAGCAATAAGAACTTTGCACTCTATATCAACAAACTGATTATGCGCAGTCAGCAGAAGCCTGCCATCAAGTCAGTGGGTAGTGGCAACTGCTACATGGTGATTCCTAAGTCTTCAAAGAACAAGATCTATGCCGTAGCTGCACCTTCCGCCATTGAGCACCATGGTCCACTTTTCCTGACGGGAGAAGGCGAACTCCTGCTACGCAACGACTCCATTCCCTATCAACGTCCATTGTCTGTCGTTCCGGTGGCTCTTGAAGCGCATGGAGGTCTCTACTGCCAGTATGATCTGAAGCTGAATCTGTTGTGTCCTGAAGGAGATGCAGTACGCGTCTCTGATGGTCCGATCCGCAGCAGTTTAGGAACTTGGACATTCGAAGCAGGCCAGCATGCCATCAGCAATCCATCAGATAGTATTGTCCTGATTGCTGGCACTTATACGGGTATCGCTCGTGATGGCAAATTCTTCGACAATGCTATCGGCACCGTGATCCGTCAAGCCAAGGTCGAAGCTCTCTCTGGCCTCGCATCCGACATGCTCGATACACTCGCGCTGCACCAGCACTATGACTCCACGTTTGTCAGCCTACAGCAGCAGCTTGAATATCTGGCGGAAGCCGACTCCACCTTCTATATCGCAAAAAAGAATTCCACCTCATCTCTAGCCAAGTTCACTCCTCATTATTCAATGTCTTCGCCTTGGTTACTTCTCTCCAATGCGACCTTACAAGACTCAGATACACTGGTGGTATTGGATAAATAAACAAGCCAATCGGCACACCCACGTTGCAGATCAGCTTGTCTAATTATAAACCCTGCGCAGAAATACGTTGATTCTTAAATCAATGCTTCTGCGCAGGGTTTTATTTATTTCGTTCTTTCTTAGTTTACTTCAGTGTCACATCTACACACTTGAGATCCTTGTCGGCTGAACTGGTGCCATAGAAGACCTCATACTGGCCCGGGAGTGGGCGCATGGTGTTGGTCGAAGCATCGAAGCTCTCGAAGCTGTCAAGGTCGAGGAGGAACTCTACCTGCTTGGTCTCACCTGGCTTGAGCGTGACGCGCTGATACTCACGGAGCGACTTGCGTGGACCCTGGGTATCTTCGGTGCGACGGATGTAGATCTGTACGACCTCGGTGCCGGCGCGCTTGCCGACGTTGCTGACAGGGACGGTGAGGGTGATGCATGGGCGCTTCTTGCCATCAGGATGGATGTCGAGCGTCATGAGCTGAGACTGGAGCTCGGTGCGATCGAGCTGCGCCTGACCCACGTTGAACTGAGTGTAGCTCAGACCGTAGCCGAACTGGAAGAGAGGCTCCTCGGTCATGTAGCGATAGGTGCGGCCCTTCATCGAGTAGTCCTGGAAGTCAGGCAACTGCGCGACATTCTTATAGAAGGTGATAGGGAGCTTGCCCGATGGGTTGTAGTCGCCATAGAGCACATCGGCGATGGCCTGGCCACCACGCTCGCCACCATACCATGCCTGGAGGATGGCGTCGCAGGTCTCTACCTCTGGCACGAGGGCCATGGCTGAACCTGAGAAGTTGACGAAGATGACCTTCTTGCCTGCCTCGTGGAGCTTCTGGAGGAACTTACGCTGCACGGCTGGGAGCTCGATGTCAGTGCGGTCGCCACCCTTGAAGCCTGGGAGGTTGATAGGCATCTCCTCGCCCTCAAGACGTGCCGAGATACCACCGGCAAAGACTACGGTCTCTACGCCCTTGAGCTGAGCGATGAGCGCGTCATAATTGACGTCGGTCTCACGGCCGATATTGACCTTGAGATCAGCATTGTAAGTGAGAATCTGCGCATAGCGGATCTGGATCTTGTACTCCTCTCCTGCCTTGGCCTCGAAGACGGTGCGGGTGTCGGTGTCGCGCCAGGTGAACTCACGGGCGGTAGACTTGCCATTGACGAAGACCTCGAAGTATGAGCAACCCTCCACGTCGAGCAATACGGTGCCGCTCTGCTTCGGACGGAACACGGTCTCGTAGAGGCCTGAGAACTTCTTGAGGTTGATGCCAGGGGCGAAGGCGTAGTTGCCGAAGGTGGTGACGTTGATCGGGCGATCGTGATGACGCTTAGAGTCAGGAGCCGGCAGGTTGTTGATGTCAGCAGCCTTGGCTGGGTCGTACTGCTCGGCGCCACGGGTCCAGATATCCTCGTTCCAGAAGATGCCACGGAAACCGGTCTTGCCGTCGATCGAACACTGGTCGTAGTATGATTCGAGCACCTTGTCATGCACGAGCTCGCAGCCCTTGAAGGTGACTACGCGACCCTTGCCGACCTTCTGCTGGATGCCCTCGAGGAGCGAGACGGTCTGGTTAGGCGTACCGTTGTAGTTGCCCCACATGAGCACCTCGTCGGCAGCGTTAGGACCGATGACGGCTACCTTGCCCTTCTGGAGAGGGAGCACGTTGCCACGGTTCTGCAGGAGGACGAGCGACTGGCGAGACATCTCAAGAGAGGTCTGCTGATGCTCCTTGCTGTTGAGCAGTTCAGGACCGAGCTTCGACCAGCTGACGAGGCTTGGATCGTCCATCTCACCGAGCTCAAAACGACCTTCGAGGAGGCGGATAATCTTCTCATCGACAGAACTCTCTTCTACCAATCCGAGGCGTACAGCCTCTGGCAGACGAGCATAGCCGTAGTCATAGCCACACTCTACATCGGTGCCGGCAAGGACGCCCTTGGCAGCGGCATGCTGAGGAGTGGATGAGGTCTTGTGGGTGGTCCAGAAGTCGGTGACAGCACCGCAATCCGAGACGACCATGTACTTGAAGCCCCACTGCTCGCGGAGGATCTTCTGAAGGAGTCGGGTGTTAGAGCAGCAAGGCTCGTCGTCCCAACGCTGATAAGCGCACATCACCTCACGGACGTCGCCCTTCTGCACACAGGCCTTGAAGGCTGGCATATAGGTCTCCCAAAGGTCGCGAGGCGACACATTATTTATATTATCTACGTGACGACCCCACTCCGGACCGCTATGGATGGCGTAGTGCTTGGCACAAGCGTAGAGCTTGCGGTACTTGGTGTCCGATGGGCCCTGCAAGCCTTTGACGACCTGCACACCCATGCGAGAGGTGAGATATGGATCCTCGCCGTAGGTCTCCTGACCACGGCCCCAGCGTGGATCGCGGAAGATGTTGACGTTAGGCGTCCAGACAGAGAGCGAGTGGAAACGGGTGTCCTCGTTGCCGTCAGCGATCCACTTGTTATAAGCGGCGCGACCCTCGTCACTGGTCTGCGTGAAGACCTCAAAGACGAGGTCATCATTGAACGAAGCCGCCATGCCGATAGGCTCCGGATAGACGGTGACATTACCCATATTGGCCATGCCGTGCAGAGCCTCGCTCCACCAGTTGAACTTCTTGATACCCAGGCGTGGTACGGCCTCGGAGATATCGAGCATGATGACGGATTTCTCCTCGAGGGTCAGACGGCCACAGAGGTCGATGGCACGCTCACGAGGAGAGAGATCAGGGTTCTGGTAGGGCAGGATTTCCTGCGCCTGAGCAGCGAATGTGCCGGCAGCCAGGAGGGATAGGAAAAGGGATTTATTCATATTCTTAGGGATACAAGGGATATAGGGGATACAAGGGAATCAAGGGACAGAATAGATATTTGGGACGAAATCACTATCGTCTCTTGTATCTCTTATTTCCCTTGTATCCCTTATATCCAATTATTTGAACAGCATTGGTGCGAACTCCCTCAGCGCACGGCGCCAGGTCAGGAACTCATGAGCGGTACCTGGAGAGACGTGGCTGGCTGCATTGTAACCTGCAGCGCGGAGGTCCTCGGCAGCCTTGGTGACGCCTACAGGATTCTCCTTCTCACCGGTGCTGATGAAGATCTGCTTAGGAGCTGGCTTGCCCTCGAGGTCGGCAGGAGAATACTGGCCGCCAGAGAAGAGGCCCCAGTAGCCGAAGGTCTCAGGATGAGCGAGGGTGATGATACGGGTCTCCATGCCACCCATTGAGAGGCCTGCCATAGCGCGATGGTCACGGTCGGCAAGGGTGAGGAAGTGTGAGTCAATGTATGGGATCATATCCTCGATGACGAGCTTCTCGAATGGCTCGCACCAGTTCTCTGCACGGCGCTGACCGAACTTGAAGTCATTGGTCAGGCCATAGGTCATGACGACGATGAACGGCTCGATCTTACCCTCTGCGATGAGGTTGTCCATGATCAGACCAGCGTGGCCCTGACGGAACCAGGTAGTCTCATTCTCACCCCAGCCGTGCTGGAGGTAGAGGACAGGATAACGCTTCTGGGTACCCTTAGTTGCAGGATTACCCTTCTTGTCGACGATCTGGCCATAGCCTGCTGGCGTATAGACCCAAGCGGTGCGCATGCACTTACCGCTCTCGCTCCAGAAGAGGGTCTGCTGGACGTTGCCGTGTGGTACGTTCTTCTCAGCATAGAAGTCGGTGTCCTCGTTGGTTGGGATCTCGATACCAGACTCCCAGCGGCATGAGCCGAAGAAGTTGTGAGTACCAGGGTCATTGACCACGCCACCGTCGATGGTGAGGTGATAGTAGTGGAAACCAGGATCCATTGGACCTTCGGTAGTACCTACCCATACGCCCTCCTTGTTCTTGCGGAGCACTGTACCACCACGACCACCGAGACCGAGGCTGACGACTACCGAGCGAGCCTGTGGAGCCTCTACGCGGAAACGGGCATAACCCTGTGAGTTGACCTGTGGATACTCCTGGCCAGGCTGATTGAGCTCAGATGGCTTCCAGTCGTCCTTGAGGACTACCTTGTCGAGAGCAGGATCGAAATTGCAGACAGCATAGTAAGCGTCCTTCTCCTTGAGATCCTTGTCGATGAGCAATGGATAGTTGGCTGTACCTACCCATGAGTCACGGTCGGTGAGGTTCCAGAAGGTGACGACGTCGATCTTGTCACTGTACTTACGGAAGGTCTTGAAGAGCTGTGCATACATATCGGTGTGCATGGCCTTGATATAAGGCTTGATCTCCTGACCCTGACGGCTGAACTGCAGCTGGCCACCCATCTCCTGGTTGGCACGGATGTCGAGCTCAGTGATGTGGAGGTGATCGACGATAGAAGCATACTTCTCGATAGCAGCAGAAACATCCTCCATCGAAGGACCGTAGATGTTATAGTGACCCTGCATACCAATGCCGTGGATTGGGACACCAGCGTCCTTCATCTTCTTGACCATGTTGTAGATGCGGTCACGCTTGCCAGGATCGCACTCGTTGTAGTCGTTGTAGAAGAGGAGCGCCTCTGGGTTGGCCTCATGAGCGAACTCGAAAGCCTTGGCGATGAACTCGTCGCCACAGAGCTTGTAGTAGTCAGACTGACGGTAAGGAGAGTCGCCCGGACGCTGCTGATCGGCCATCGCCTCATTGACGACGTCCCAGCAGTAGCAGAGGTCCTTGTAGCGGGTCATGATGGTCTGGATGTGATCCTTGAGACGAGCGTAGAACACTTCCTTCTTGACGAACTTGCCCTTCTTATCGTAGAGCATCCAGTTGGCACCCTGGGCAGTATGCCACAGGAGATTGTGACCACGAAGCTGGAGGCCATTCTCACGACAGAAGTTAGCAATACTGTCGGCACCTTCCCAGCGCCAGACACCCTCGGCTGGGTGAACCTCGCCCGGCTTGAAGGCGTTCTCAGCAGTCACACTGTTGAACTCACGGGTGATGATGGCGGCCTCAGCAGGGATAAGGTTGCTGTTGTTGATGGCTACACCGACTCTGAAATAGTCTTTGTAAGCGTCTTTCAAGGTCTGTGTCTTCTGCTGCGCAAAAGCTGTAACAGACGAAACGCTAATCGCTGCGATGAGCGACAAACGAACAAATAAGTTTTTCATAAGGGGGTTAATGTTTTTTTGTAATGTGATTGTGTTACGGTTTTTCATTTGATTCTTTCTCAAGAATCCTGTGCAAATATAGGTTATTTATCGAAAATAAGCAAGAGCGCTGTTCTAAATAATATAAATATGAAACCTTAGGAGATATGAATGTAACAAAAACCTCTTTTTTCGAGTCAATATAGCACTGGCATTTCCATATAATAAAAATAATGTGTACCTTTGCAGTGGTTTATTTATTATCTGCTCTATGAATATAAGAAGGTCATTACTCTTCCTGCTGGTAATGTTTTCGGCCAGCAGCCTTTTCGCTGAATGGGGACAGACGCCCCGCCTCACCGTGGTGGGCAATCACCTCGAAGATCCGCAAGGCAACCAGGTCATGCTGCACGGCGTGATGGACACGCCAAGCCCTTACTTCTCTGGCTACCGGTTTACCGATGGTCACTGGATTGATGTATATAAAGAAGGTGACAGCTACATTGCCAAGTGCAAGGACTACTTCGACAAGCTCTTCTCCGCGGTAACCGACACCAAGCAAGGCTCGTATTGCAACGTCTTCCGCCTGCACCTCGACCCTTGCTGGACGGATGATCCGAACGTCAAGAATGCCGGTTTCACCGAGAAGGACAAAAAGATCTATGACCCTAACGGCACGGAGGTAAGCGGCGAGGCCAGCACCTACCACTTCTCTAAGACCCGCCTCAAGACCTACCTCGAGAAACTTTACCTGCCTCTGGCCAAGCTGGCCAAGGCTCACGGTATGTATGTCATCATGCGCCCTCCGGGAGTCTGTCCTCGCACCATCAAGGTGGGCGACTACTATCAGGAATACCTGACCACTGTGTGGGACATCGTATCGAGCGATCCAGACGTCAAGTCCAATTCCGACTGGCTCTCCATCGAGCTGGCCAACGAGCCTGTAGAACTCAAGGACGCAAGTGGCAAGGACACAGACGAGGCCATGCACGACTTCTTCCAGCCTATCGTCGATAAGATCCGTGCCAACGGCTTCGACGGCATCATCTGGGTACCGGGCAAGACCTGGCAGCAGAACTACAAAGGCTACAAGCGCTATCCTATCACGGGCGAGAATATCGGCTATGCCGTACACTTCTACCCAGGATGGTTCAGTACTTCCGATGCACAGCACGACCCTGCCACTTCCATCCAGGCCTTCCTGAGCAGCGTGCCAGTGGTCAAGACCAACCCGATCATGATTACTGAGGTGGATTGGAGCCCGGAGGATGAGAAAAACAAGGTCATCGACCACTACAACGAATACGGACAGCCTGTCTATAAAAACTGCGGCACCTGGGCCACGGGCTCTACCTCTAAGTTCGGCGAAGGCTACAAAGCGGTACTCGACTACTTTGGCAATATCGGCATGACGCTTACCCATACGCATGACTACATCGACATCGACCAGTACCTCAAGAATGGTCAGCTCATGCCAGCCTTCCACGACAAGCTCACCAACAACGCCTACGAGGCCTGCTCAGGTGGCTGCTTCTCTTGGTACCCAGAGTATGCGAAGGCAAAGCATGAGGCACGTACGGACTTCAGCGACTATGAGTTCACCTTCACCCCCGACAAGATCTTTACGCTCGATGCAGCCAGCATCAAGACCGATATCTGGGAGAAGGGGTCGTATGACGAAGCCACACACACCTTCACCACAGGCCAGTACGGCTTTGCAGGCTGGAAGTATGCTGATGGCGTGGATCTGAGCGAGTATAAGTACATCGTGCTCCAGTTCAACGACCCCGTCAAGGACAGTGGCCAGTGGAGCGCCTGCTTCCGTCTCTTTGACGCAGACAACTACTGGGGCGGTTGCGCCAGCTACAACCTCGGCGGTAAGAAAGAAGTCGTCATTGACCTCAACGATATGAAGACGGACGATGGCACGAAGATTGACCCAAGCCACATCTACATCGCTGGTTTCTGGACACTCGGTGGAGCAGACAACAGCGTCTCTCTGGCCAACATCTTCCTCAGCAATGACGGCAAGAACCCAGCCACCTCCCTCCCATCGCTGTTCGATGATGCGGCGCCGGTCATCGAAACCCTCCAGATGGATGGTCGTCCAGTTCCGAGCAATGCCAAGGGCCTGCTGTTGCAGCGCCACGCTGACGGGAAGGTCAGTAAGGTGCTCGTAAGATAAGCGGCTTATTGAGGCAATAAAAAATCACCACCCCGGCTACAATCTGTAGTGGGGTGGTGTATTTTATTTAGTAGGGATGCTGGAGCAACCCTATCCCTAGTCAGTCTTCATATTCCGTCGGGTCAAACCCCTCAAGCGCCTCCTTACGCTCCACGCAAGTACCGCACTTGCCGCAGTGCTTCTCGCCACCTTTGTAGCAAGAATAGGTCTTGGCAAAGTCCACGCCAAGCTGCTGTCCACGCAGGGCAATGTCGCGTTTCGAGAGACTGGTATAAGGAGCCAGGAGCTTCACACCATTGGTCGTACCGGCAAAGATAGCCTGATTCATGGCCTCAACGAACTCCGGACGGCAATCAGGATAGATGAAATGATCACCTGAGTGATTGGCCATCAGCACATACTGCGCCTCCTCGCTCTCGGCAATACCCGCTGCGATGCTGAGCATGATACCGTTGCGGAATGGAACCACGGTGCTCTTCATATTGTCAGCAGCATAGTGTCCCTCAGGAATCTCCTCGAAGCCGTTCTTGAGCAACGAGCTCTTGAAGTATTGCTCCATGAAAGGAAGCTCGAGGACACAATGACGGATACCCAACTGCTCACAATGCCAGCGTGCACAGGCAATCTCATGCTCGGCGTGGCGTGAGTGATAGTCGAAGGTGATGGCCACAGAGATGCGGTCCTTATATTCGTACATCAGCGTGGTGCTGTCCATGCCACCGCTGACAATGATGATGCAATCTTTCTTTGCCATGATTATTTTCTTCTAAAATTGTTAACTGTTAATTGTTAACTGTTAACTGCTTGTTATGGTTCCAGATTTGCCGGGAGTTGAACAAATTCTGCCACAACAGACACACACCCGGTCCGATCGCGGCCTGTGGCGAGAGGAAAGTCATCGCCATCCCGAAGATCAGGGCTGTTTCAGTTGCATAACTGTTACTCTAGAATACTCTTTCGCATCGCCAAGATTCCGGTGCTTGAAGCAATGATCTGCTGTTTGAACTGATCTGCAGTCTCAGCATTGATCTGTTTCAAAGGCTTGATAGCTTCAAGGATTGACGACATCTCTGGCTTCGTCTCTGCAAGCTTCTCTACGCCACTGACAGAAAGTGCAATATGTCGACTATAAGATTGCGCCGTTGCATCAGTGATATATGGTTCAAAGATCTCGAACTTCTTCGACAAGACATAAACAAGTTCTATGGCGAACGAAACATTGGTCTGATAGAAATAATCTACACGATTACTCTTCTTCATCAAGTCATAGAAGTTCATCACATCTTGCTTTGAAACCAGCTGATCCTTGCTTTTGCTCATCAACTGAAAAACCGCCTCATCATTGAGGTCTGTTGAAATCTGCTGTAAAGCATGCGACATGTAAGTATCCTCACCCGGCTCATACAAGCCTTGTACTCGTGTATCAACGACCAAGAGTGCTAACGCTCTATACTTCTGCGACAAAGTCTGCAATTGGCTCAGATCTTCTTCTGTAACCAGGAAATCTGGCTTTACAAGACGATCGGTCTCTGACAATACTACGGTATCAGGATTGAGAATACGAATCAACTCCTGCGTCTCAGCAATCTGTCCGATCTCCTCGGCAAGGCTGTCAAGTTGAGTGATAATCTCCGCCGTTACTTGCTTCTGTTCTTCAGTGTCAGGCTGCGAGGCTGGCTTGCTCGTGCAGGAAAAAAGAACTACAGACAGCAGCAGTCCCCCAATAAATAATAAAGACTTTTTCATATCACTCAGTATTAATAGATCATCATAGCCAACAGATAGCCGACAATACTTGAGACAACGACCGAGATCATACCTGGCATCATGAACGAGTGGTTCAGGAGGTACTTTCCGATGACGGTAGTGCCAGAGCGGTCAAAGTTGACAGTAGCGATATCTGATGGATAGTTCGGGATGAAGAAGTAGCCGTAAACCGATGGCAGCAGACCCAGGAGTACTGGGCCAGGCAAACCAAGGCTGTAAGCCAGTGGCAGCATAGCTACAACTACTGCACCCTGTGAATTGATCAATACAGAAACAGCAAAGAAGGCGAACGCGATGGTCCAAGGATAAGCCGAAACGACATCTCCAAGACCAGCCTTCATCTCGGTCATATAGTTGCCGAAGTAAGTATCGGCCAACCAGGCAATACCGTAGATAGCCACTACAGCCACCATACCTGACTGCCAGACAGCGCCACTCACAGCCTTCTTTGGCTGAGCCTTGGCCAGGAGGATCATGAAGGCAGCCGCAGCAATCATCACGATCTGGATGATGAGGTTCATGGCCAATGGCTTCATGACTGGATTGCCAGCGTCATCGAGCTTGCCAGTAGCGAACTCTGGGCGGATGTCGCAACCACAGATCTGGCAGAGCGAGAAGAGGACAATCACGCCGAGTGCGGCGAGGAAGATGTATACCGACATCTTAGCCTCCTTCGAGATCTCCTTGTCGAGCAGTGTGGCTGTATTGCCATACATATATTTATAGGTCTCAGGATCCTGGCAGCGAGCCTGGAACTGAGGGTCCTTATCGAGGTCCTTACCGCGGCGATAAGAAGCCAGCGCTGCAGCCATCAGGCCACAGAGACAGGCAGGGATGGTGATACCGATGACCTGAAGGTTCGAGACCTCAAAGCCGTTGGCCGCAGAGATCGTAACGAACGAAGCCACAGCGGCAGCAATAGGCGAACAGGTGATACCTACCTGCGATGCGATAGAAGCCACGCCACAAGGACGCTCCGGACGGATTCCCTTCTTGAGGGCAATGTCGCAGATAATTGGCATCAAAGTGTAAACCACGTGACCCGTACCCACCATGACGGTAAGGAAGAAGGTACAGATCGGTGCCAGGAAGGTGATCGAATCAGGATGCTTGCGGAGCAACTTCTCAGCCAACTGAATCATCCAATCCATACCACCAGCAGCCTGGAGCATACCAGCACAGGTGACAGCGGCGATGATGATGTAGATTACATCGGTAGGAGGCGTACCTGGCTTCATCTGAAAACCAAATACAAGGATAGCCAGGCCAATGCCAGAGATTGCACCAAGGGCGAGGCTTCCATAACGTGAACCTACGTAGAGCGCCAGCAATACTACCAGCAACTCAATAATCATAAGAGTCATAAGAAAATGAAGGTATTAAATTTTAATATTTTAGAAAAGGAAAAGATGCAATAAAAAAAGGGTGTAAAAGGGGAGATAAAAGGGAGTAAAAAGGACGATAGTATCAGGAGACAGGAACCTTAGCAAGCATAACTAACGTCCCTTTCACTCCCTTTTCACTCCTCTTTCACTCCCCTTCTATACTATTTATTAATTCTCCAAATTAGCCTCCTCCAGTGTGAACTGGCTGCTACCATCGAAGCAGTGTGTGCAGATCTGCTCCTTAGGAAGGCCGATAGCCTCAATGAGATCCTCCAACTTGGTGAACTTCAAAGAAGTCAAGCCGAAACGGTTGCGGATGATCTCGGTCATCTGGCGGTACTCAGGACTGTCGGTAGTAGCGTAAGCCTTCAGACGCTCTGGGTTCTGTGCAGCCTCAGGGCCTTCGAGCTCAGCGATGATACGGCGGGTGATGAGCTCCATGTCGCTCTTCGAAGAGGTGAAGTTGATGAACTGGCAAGCGTAAACCAATGGAGGACAAGCAATACGCATGTGTACCTCCTTAGCACCAGCTTCATACAGGCAAGTGGTATTGTCGCGCAACTGGGTGCCACGTACGATTGAGTCATCGCAGAAAAGCACGCGCTTATCCTTCAACACAGCCTTGTTCTGGATGAGTTTCATCTTAGCCACGAGGTTACGACGCTCCTGGTTTGATGGGGTAAATGAGCGTGGCCAGGTAGGAGTATACTTGCTGATGGCACGCATGTAAGGGCAACCATGACCAGCTGCATAGCCGATGGCCATACCGATACCACTATCAGGAATACCGCAAGCGCAATCAACCTCAGTATCATCGGCCTTACCCATGGCAAAACCAGTGGCGTTACGAACCTCCTCGGTATTGCGACCCTCATAGTCGCTGGTTGGGAAGCCATAGTAAACCCAGAGGAACGAACAGATCTGCATGCGCTTGTTTGGCATACGCAACTGCTCGCAGCCGTCAGCGGTGATGCGGACAATCTCGCCTGGGCCGAGGAACTTAACGGTTTCGTAGCCGAGGTTAGGGAACGAGGTGCTCTCGCTGGTCAGAGCGTATGCACCTTCCTTACGGCCAACGACGATTGGAGTACGTCCCCACGAGTCACGAGCGGCAATGACGCCATTCTCGGTGAGCAGGAGCATCGAACATGAACCCTTGACGCGACGATAGACATTCTCAATGCCATCGACGAAGTCCTTGCCCTTGACGATGAGACAGCCGACGAGCTCGGTAGGATTGATCTTGCCCGATGTGAACTCGGTGAGGTGCATTCCCTCCTCGAGCAACTGATCGGCCAGTTCCTGAAGGTTATTGATCTTTGCCACTGTGCAGATGGCGAAACGACCTAAGTGTGAGTTGAAGAGCAAAGGCTGTGCATCAGTGTCGCTGATGATGCCAATGCCACTATTCCCGGTAAACTCATCGAGTTCATCCTCGAAACGGGTGCGGAAATAAGAGCTTTCAAGACTGTGGATAGAACGCTTAAAGCCAAGTTCTGCGCTATAGGTTGCTATACCGCCTCGGCGTGTACCCAGATGTGAATTGTAGTCAGTGCCATAAAACACATCATTGATACATGGTGTAGTGCTGACAGTGCCAAAAAAACCAGCCATCTATTTAAGAAGTTTTTATTGTTTGTTGGGGGGAAATAACCCTCATAATACCTTATTACTTCGCAAAGATGATAAATTTTGCAGTAATATGGAAATTATGAGGGATTTTTTTCTTTCCGACGCTCAAAAAAAATGCTATTTGGCACATTTTGCTATTTAAGCGTGTACTTGGATATGTATTTTTTTATAGCTGAACCGAGAAATACGTGTCACGCATCGGTTTGGTGAAGACCTCACCCGTGAGCTGTACTTCCTGCTCGAGGAGAATATTCTGCGACGAAGCACCAATCTTGACAAGATACTTGCCCGGAGCAATGTTCCAGTGACCATCAGCATAGAATCCGAACTGCTCGACGTTGAGTGCGAAGCTGAGTTTCTTGGTCTCACCTGGAGCGAGCGATACACGTCCGAAGCCCTGGAGCGCAATAGGCTTCAAAGCCTGACCTTCGGCTGGAGAGAGGTAGATCTGTGCAATCTCATCGCCCTGCATGCTACCGGTGTTCTTGACGTCGAACGAGAGGTTGATGACCTTATCCGAAGTTGCAGCCGAAGCGTCAGCAGCGAGGTTAGCATACTCGAAACTGGTGTAGCTCAAGCCATAGCCGAATGGCCAAGCGATGCGAGGATCAGCCGAGAGTGAAGTGTTGTAGCAGACAGCCTCGTCCTTGATCTCCTGGTTAGGATAGCTGACGCTGAGCTTAGCCGATGGAGAGACCTTTCCGAGCAGGATGTCAGCCACAGCGTTGCCACCCTCCTCGCCTGGATACCAAGCCTGGATGACTGCAGCGCAACGATCAGCGATCTTAGAGATGACCTGTGGACGGCCACCGAAGACTACGAGGACAACAGGCTTGCCAGTAGCAAGAAGCTGCTCAACGTACTCCTCCTGTCGGCCAGGCAAGCGCAGGGTCGGACGCTCACGGTTCTCACCACACAGCATCGGGTTCTCACCCACTGCAGCGATGATCACGTCGGCCTGCTTAGCCATCTTGAGCGCCTCAGCAGTGTTGATCTCATCTGGCTGCTGTACCTTTCGGTCAAGGAGGAAGCGCATCCAGTCAGCACGCGCGTCACCGCCTTCCTCAATCCAGGTCTCTACGATCTCTGTCCAGTCGCAACCACGGCTATAGGTGAGCTTAGTACCCTCTGGGAGCTTGCTCTCAAGGCCTTCCTTCAGGTTGACAATCTTTGGCGAAAGGCCATCCTCGGTCTTCATCTGCCAGAAGTATCGCATTGACTGATAGGTATAGTCACCCATCATTGACCAGATCGTGTTGGCGTTAGGACCGGTCAGGAAAACATTAGAATTATTGGTCTTCAAAGGGAGAACACCATTATTCTGAAGCAATACAATACTCTGTGTAGCCATCTCATAAGCCGTCTGGCGCTCCTCTGGAGTATCGAAGACAATGTGCTCAGTGCTATAGAGATAAGCATCCTTATCGAACATACCTACGCGAGCCTTATAAGTAAGTACGCGCTTCACGGCACGTGCGAAGGTTTCTTCCGATACGAGTCCCTTCTCCATGGCCTCTGGCAAGAGCTTATACATCTCACCGCGAGGGAAGTCTACGTCAGTACCGGCATTGAGCGCAGCAGCTGCACGGTGCAGGTTGTCCTCGCACTCAGAGATCTGGTCGATGGCAGTGTAGTCGCTGACTACGAGGCCGTCGAAGCCGACATACTGACGCAAGATCTGCTCAAGAGCCTCCTCACTGCCAGCGCAATGCTTGCCGTGGAACCAGTGATAACCTGGCATGACCACCTTGCTGCCACCCAGTCGGATCATGGTCTCGTGTGGCAGGAGAATCTCCTCCATCAAGGTCTTCTCATCAGCGTCGCCACCACCACCGTAGCCGAGGTAATGTTTGCTACAGGTACCTACACCCTTCTTCAGGTCGCCCTGCTGAAGGCCACGGACGAAAGCCGTACCGAAGACAGCGTTGACATAGCCGTCCTCACCGTATGACTCTTCAAGACGGTTGAACGATGGCACGCGGCATACATCGACCATAGGCGAGAGCGAGAGCAAGCCACCCATCTTGCGCATGGCAATACCTGTCTGCAGCGCCTTCTTCTCGGCGAGCTCGGCGTTGAACGAGCAAGCGTAACCGATCTGCTGAGGATACTGGGTAGCATAGCGCGAGCAGACACCGGTGAGCACCTCCTCGTGGAAGAGGGCCGGGATACCCGTTGGCGTATTGTTCATGAGCCACTCCTGCATGACTGCTACCTTGTCGCGGATCACATTCGGATCATCACCCATCTGGCTGGCATACTGCGAGAAGTGTCCGATACCGTTGGCCAGCAGCTCGCGGCACTTGAGCGTGTCGAGCTGTCCGTCTTCGGTAAAGAACTCATGCAGATAGGTACCACGCAACTGTGCAAGGCGCTCCTCTGGCGTCATGCGGTTATAGAGTGCATCGACCTGCTGCTCGATGCTAGGCGTTCCTGTACTTGTACATCCTGCTAACATAATGGATAGAATTGAAGGTAAAAGAATGTTTTTCTTCATATACTGTGATTATAACTTGTTATCAATAGGAAAACAGTGGCGAATATACTTATTTTTCAGATTCCTTCGCCACATTTCCCTCCTTTTTCCCCTCCCCCCTATCCATTTTTGATTATTTGTAAATTAAATAGCAGTCAAAGCTTGCAAAAAATAACTATTTCTTGCCGCTCCGATAGAATATTTTACACTCATCCTGACTTGTAAAGGTTTCTTACACCCTCCGTAAAGTTTCTTTACACTTTTCACAACCGCCAAATCTCATCCCGCCTGAAAATGAACAAGATACATCTTTTGGCACGTCCTTTGTAAATAACTAATGTAAAATACAACCAAAAGATGAAAAGAAGAATAAGAATCGCAACGATGGCAATATGTCTCCTTTCCGGAGCAACCAGCACCCAGGCGCAGCAGGACACGCTGATGACGCTGCACGACTGCATGCAGTACGCAGTGAGCCACGCCACCAAGATGCGCTTGCAAGCAGCAGACAGGAGCGATGAGCGATGGCGCAGAAGACAAGCTATCCTACAGGTCTTTACGCCAAGTGTCGACGCTCAGACCTACGCTTATAATCAGTATGGCCGAAACCTTGATCCTGAGACGAATACTTACAACTCGGTGACAACCTTTCATAACGGCTATAGTATCAGCGCAGGTATCACCTTGTTCGATGGTTTCAAGGCAATCAACAACATGCGCATGGCCTCTACCATGGTAAAGATGGGACGAAGCAAGGAGCAACAAACAAAGGACGAGATCTGCCTGGCCACGATGGAGGCCTACTACAACGTCATCTATTATATGGAGCTCGAAAAGGTGCTCAACGACCAAGTCACGACAGCGAAAACAGCACGAGACAAAGCCGTGCGACAGGAGGAGCTCGGCCAGAAAGGCCACGCTGACGTGCTGCAGATGGAGTCGGAACTGGCTCAGAAAGAGTATCAGCTCATCAACACCACGAACCACAAGAATGACGCGCTGATTACGCTCAAGGACGTCATGTTCTGGCCGACGGACGATGAGCTCCAGATAGACAGCAACGTCAGCGGTACAACTACCTCCCTCAGCGTCATGAATTATCTGGCAGAAACCGCCAAGTCCGTCCTCCCCACCGCCGAGATAGCCACCCTCAGCGTCAAGCAGGCGAAGCTCGACCTCCAGATGGCGCGCGGAGCCTACTCTCCTAAACTCTCGCTCAACGCCGGCTGGTCAACGACCTACTACACCTATCCCGGTCGCGCAGATTACAAAGCAATGTCATTCGGCGAGCAATGGAAAAACAATGCAGGCGAGTACGTCCAGCTCTCGCTCAGTATCCCGATTTACGATCAGTTCCAGCGTCGCACCAACCTCCACCTCAAGAAAAACGCGCTCTCACGCGCTCAAGCCGAGTATGACCAGACGATGCGCGACATCGAGAACGAGGTGGCACGAGCCGTCAACGACCGCGATGGCGCCTATGCAGCCTTCCTGCAAGCCGACAAGCTGGCCACCCTCCAGCAGGAAGCCTTCCGTCTCAGCACCAAACAGCTCGAAAATGGCCTCATCTCAGTCATCGAGTACCAGACGGCGTCGCAGACCTATCTTAATGCGATGGCAGAGCGTGTCAATGCACTCCTCCTGCTCAAGATCAAGGATGCGGTGGTGAGGTATTATAACGGGGAGTCGTATTTGAGTAATTAAAAACTCGCCAAATCCCAAACTCTCCGAGAATATATTCAATTATAACAAATAACATTTAACATTAAGAAAAAGTGTGTGCTCAGAGGGGAGAAATTATGAATTATGAATTCTTAATTATGAATTATATATAAATATGTATTTAAAACTCCTTAAGATTTTTCCGTAAAATTTTCGGTCGATAACATTTACCTACACTATTTTTCTTAATGTTAATTGTTAAATGTTATAATGACCAATTTTAAGTACTTCAAAGCTCAATGGACAAGATAATTGAACCAAAAACAGGATGGCATAAAGTGCTATCAAAGAAGCGTTTACCCTATTGGACAGGTGCGTTCCTCCTCGCACTGATCATCTATCTCATCGCCAAACCCAATCACAAAACGCTGCGAATCAATGGCGATACGATCACAATAAATGCCGTAAAACAGGGCGAATTTAATGATTATATCCGCCTAAGTGGCACCGTGCAGCCCTTGATCACAATACAGATCAGCCCCATCGAAGGCGGTATTGTGGAAGAAATCATGATCGAAGAAGGTTCGGAGGTGAAAAAAGGCGACGAGATCCTTCGCCTCAGCAATGACGGCTTAGATCTCCAGATTCTCAACTCCGAAGCCGAATTGGCCGAAAAAGAGAACATCCTGCGCAACACGCAGATCCAAATGGAGCAGGATCGACTCAACGTGAAGCAGCAAAAAGCCGAATATCAGCTCAATGTGAAGCGTCTCCGTCGCACCTACGAGCAGCAAAAATCGCTCTACGAAGACAAGCTCATCGCCCGTGAGGAGTATCTCAAGGCCAAAGAAGACTACGACCTGGCGCTCGAAAAGCTGCAATTAATCACCGAAAAGGAAATACAGGACAGCCTTTTCCGTTTTACTCAAGTGGAAAGGATGCGCGAGAGCCTCGAAAACATGCAACTCAACATGCAGATGATCCGCAAGCGCAAGGACAACCTCACCATCAAGGCGCCTATTGACGGTCAGCTCGGCATTCTCGATGCGGTGCTTGGCGAGAGTATCGGAGCCGGTACGAAGATCGGCCAGATCAGCGATATGAGCTCGTATAAGATTGAGGCGCAGATAGATGAACATTATATTGACCGCGTTGTCCCCGGCCTCAGCGCCACCTTCGAGCGGCAGGAAACGCTCTTTAACGCCGCTTTAAGAAAGGTCTATCCGGAGGTGCGCGAGGGCAAGTTCAAGGCAGATTTTAAGTTCGAAGGCGACGTGCCTGACAATATCCGCAGCGGTCAGACCTACTACTTGAATTTGCAATTAGGTTCACCCGAAGCCGCCTTGCTCATCCCCCGCGGCTCGTTCTTCCAGAAGACGGGTGGCAAATGGATTTATGTGGTGTCTCCCGATGGTTCACGAGCCACGAAGCGCGAGATTCGCATCGGACGTCAGAATCCACAGTATTATGAGGTGCTCGAAGGCCTCTCAGCTGGCGAGCAAGTCATCACTTCGGGGTATGACAACTACGGAGATAATGATGTGCTGATCCTGCGATAATTGGGTCAACACTACTGCACTTGTGTTGACTCCCGAGACCTCGGCATCTCCTACAGTGTACGGTGGGGAGGATGCCTGCATCACGGCATCCTCCAACGGGTACGCGGTGAAGGATGCCACGATGAAAAATACCAACAACTGGTACCAAGTGTTGAAATCCGTGAAGCAAAATATCAACATCTGGTACCAAGTGTTGAAATCCGGAAGATTCGGCTGGAAGCCGATACAGCCTCAAAGAGGCTTAGTCTCCGAGCTCTGCTCGCGTGTAGCGAAGCGTAACAACCGGGGGCGAAGCCCTCGGATAAAAAGAAAATCAATCAAACGACAATGAATAAGTTCTCAAAAACCAAAGCCTCGCCGATCCTCAACATCCTCGGCATGACCATCGCCTTCGCGGCATTCTATGTGATTATGTCGCAGGTGATGTATGACTTGACGTATAATCGTAGCATCAAGGATGCGGATAAAAAATACATGATCTGCACCTTATTCAATGAAAATGAATGGATTCCGAAATCCCCGATACAATCATGCTTGAAGACAGCAGAAGCCATTCCTGGTGCAAAGATCGGTTACTATGACCTACAGGAACAAGGAAATAAGGTCTATGGTGGTAAGGATGGCACTGATCTTTATCATTTCAGCTATCATTGGTTTACACATCAGGCAGCTGAGATATTAGGTTTGGAGTTCACTGTGGGCAGGTACCCTGAGGTTGATGATGAAGCAGCTATCTCTGACAAAGTAGCTGAAACCATGTCTGTGGCTCCTGGAGATAGAATCTATGTGTTCGATTCATTCAAGCAGGAGAAAGTGGCACTTACTGTCACTGGTGTCTTCAAATCTTATCCTTCTAACTCTGATCTTGATGAGTGTGATGTGCTGATAAACAAGGAGGAACAGATTCTTTCTACATCCGATAATAATTTCAACTATCATGGTGCTATCTCGTTAGAAAACCCCGATGATGTGGAGAAATTCATTGACCTGCTGAACAAAAACAATTATGAATCTCTGAAGAGCCGTATTGAGGAGTATATGGCGAAAACGGGTGTAGATATGAGCGATCTTCTTGATGATACTCAGCCAAAATTCAAACTCGTACCTTTATCTGAATTGCATTTCTCTGACGTCGAGGATAATGTCAAATCTCGCGCTTCTCGCTCTACTGTATTGGAAATGATAGGTATAGCGCTGTTGATTGTCATCATCGCCTTCATCAACTTTGTTAACTTCTTTGTGGCGCTTGTACCCGAGAAGATGCGCTCAGTGAATATCCGCAAGGTCTTCGGCGCCTCTCGCGCTTCGCTCGTCTGGGAGTTTGTCAAGGAGGCGCTTATCTATGTGGGTGTAGCCATCGCCCTTGCTTGCATCCTGATACTGGCTATCTCTAAGAGTTCGGTTAATGAGCTGACGGATGGCAGCATCGGATTTGACCAGAATCTGCTCACTTTCTGTGTTTTGATACTTGTTTCGGTGATATTTGCGGTGCTTTCTGCTTTATTCCCAGCCATGTATGTTACACGAGTTGATGCAGCTATGGGTGTGAAGAGTGGCTTCTCTCGCAGTCGTGCAGGTGTAGCGTTGCGCAAGACACTTATCACCTTCCAGTTGGCAGCAGCTGTGGCGATGATGATCATTGCTGGTGTCTTCTACATGCAGTATCGACACATGACTTCGCAGCAGTTAGGATTCGATAAAGAAAACCTCTATGTGGCTGGTATTCCGTATTATAAGCCTGACATTAAATCGAGGGTGGAGGCTATAACAGGCGTGAAAGGTGTTACTGCATCGAATAATAGAGTGACTGGTAATGCCGGTATGACTCATAGCATCAGTAAGGATGGTATTGATGTCATGCTCAAGGTTCGCAAGGTGTTGCCTAACTATCTGGAGGTAGTGGGTATTCCTCTCATCGAAGGTGAAGGTTTTACCGAAAGCAATGTGGGTAGTCTTGTGGTGGATGTAGCCATGAAGGACTATTGTAGTGTAGAGAAGATTGAGGATATTCTCTCGACACAAGAGTACAAACTGGCAGGTTTCAGCGCGAATACCCACAGCAAACCTGCTACTGATAAAACTAAAAACGACTTTGAGGCATATACCAATGTGGGTAATGACTATAAATATATGTGGTATCTGATTGTCCGCTCAGAGCCGAACGTTGATCCTAAGTCGTTGATTGCTCAGCTGAAGCAAACGATCGTTGAGGAGTATCAGCTGGACGAGGAAATGAACGTCTGGCCAGTCGATACTGAGATGGAAGAGCGTTACGCCCGCTTCATGCGCCAGTCGCAGATCTTCGGACTTTTCTCCCTCGTAGCCATCATCATTGCCCTGATGGGAGTCTTCGGTATTGTCCTCTTCGAAACCGAGCACCGCCGCCACGAAACCGCTGTGCGTAAGGTACTTGGCGCAGAGGGTAATGACATCGTAGGTCTTTTCTGCAAGCAGTATGTCGTGACTGTTATCATTGCTTGCCTCCTTGCCACCCCTGTAGCTATTTACGTCACTCGCGAGTGGCTAGAGCAGTTCACCACGCAGGTCTCTGTCTCTCCTTGGCTCTACCTCGCCGCCTTCGCCATTGTGGCTTTGTTGACTCTCGGAATCATTGTCGTCAGGACGATTTCGGCGGCAAAGGAAAACCCTGTCAATAATCTGAAATCGGAGTAAAAAAGAGGGTTATAACATTTAACAATTAACAATAAGAAAAATAGTGTAGTAAAACCTATTTTATCGGGTATGATATTGCACATGGAGTAAATAGAGTAAGTGGAGTGATCGATAAAAACTCTTTTAACTCCGTAAACTCCATGCGAGAAAAAAGAAATTAAAAATTAAACTATACAATTATGATCAAAGTTTCTAAACTCAGCAAGATCTTCCGCACAGAGGAGATCGAGACAACAGCGCTCAATGGTGTATCGTTTGAAATCAAGGATGGCGAGTTTGTAGCCATCATGGGGCCTTCGGGATGCGGTAAATCCACCTTATTAAATATATTAGGATTGCTTGATAATCCTACCGAGGGCTCGTATCTCTTCGGTGATTCAGAGGTGGCTCGATTGAAGGAGAAGGAACGTACACGCTTTCGCAAGGGCAACATTGGCTTCATCTTCCAGAGCTTCAACCTCATCGACGAACTGAATGTGTATGACAACATCGAGCTGCCTCTCCGCTACCTCGACATCCCTGCCGCTGAGCGCAAGCAGAAAGTGACCGAGATGATGAAGCGCATGAATATCAGCCATCGCGCCAAGCACTTCCCTCAACAGCTCTCTGGTGGTCAGCAGCAGCGTGTCGCCATCGCTCGTGCCTGTGTGGCCAACCCTAAGCTGATCCTTGCCGATGAGCCAACAGGTAATCTCGACTCAAAGAATGGCCGTGAGGTGATGCAGCTCCTGCAGGAACTCAATCAGGAAGGCGCTACCATCGTGATGGTTACCCACTCACAGAAGGATGCAGCCATGGCACAACGCACCATCGATCTGTTTGATGGCAAGATTGTGAGCGATGTGAAGAATGAACTATAAACCTTCCTGCCAGATAGGTATAACCGATATTTGCAAACTATCACGTTCGATAGTTTGAGTCTGGTCGAAAGTAATTATCTTGCAATTGGTGCACGAAGTGGCTTTAGAGGCTTGGATAAGACCATTAACCTCTCGGTCAATATTGTCTGGGGCTAAATGCCAGCATACCTGGACGAGGTCAGTCACTTCGCTTCCTCGTTGCACCACGAAATCGCATTCTCCGGTTCCCTTATAATAAAAGATACGGTCTTCTGATGTAAGATTGCGCATTATGGTGTGGTATACAATGTTTTCCAATTGTTTGCCTTGGTCTTCACTTTGTGGCAAGAGTACGGCATTGCGTAATCCGTGATCACAGACATAGTACTTGGATAGCGAAGAAGTCTCTTTGACGAGTGACTTGGAATAACAAGGGACAGCATGGAACAGAAAGATATTACAGGCATATTCTATCCATGAATAAAGCGCATCTTTATTGACTTTGTACCCTTGCGATTTTATATCGTTGTAGATGCTGTTGATGCTCGTAGGTTTGGTGAGGTTATTCATGACCCTCTTCAGGAAATACCGCACAACTGAGGGCTGTGACTTGATTTCATAGTGTTCGATCATATCGCGGAATAGCATCGTGTTGAAGTAGTTCTGGAGGATGCGGGTCTTCTCGCTTTGCCCTTTAGCAAGGACTACTTGCGGGAATCCTCCCTCATTGCAATAATTAAGGAATAACGCCTTAAGCTGAGCAACTCCTTCCTCGGTATATGGGCTTGGAGAGGCTGTATTAAAAGACAGGTATTCCGCAAACGAAAGCGGAAAAGCTTTAATCTCAATAGGCCAGCCTCTAAGAGCAGATGCCATCTCTGCCGATAACATCTGTGATGTACTTCCCGTGATGAATATATGCTTGCAATAGCTCTTGTAGACACGCATCACAAAGAGTTCCCACCCTTTGACAAGCTGTATTTCATCGAAGAACATATAGATATCCTTGAGTGGTTGGAATGGGTACATCTCGCGATAAGCTTGCAGGATGTCATCCATTTGGGAGATTTCCATCTCACTAAAACGTTCGTCATCAAAGCCCACCATAAGGATACGCTCTTTGTTAACACCTTGGCTGACCAATGCGTTTGCGGCAAGACTAAGTAATGAGGATTTACCACATCGTCTGACTCCAGATACAGTAACAATTTCTTCTGCATCTGTTCGGATAGACGTTGTGCGCACTCGTAGATCGTAAGGTAATTCAGCTTGATGCATAGCTATCAAAGACTGAAAAATCTGCTTGAGTTCCATATTTGCTTAAATTATAACATTTGCTAAATAGTATTGATTCCTAAACAAAAGGAAATTATTATATAGACGTTTCCTTTGTGTGGGGATAAAACCATATAAATCTTTCCTTTTTGAAAGGAAATATAGGCAATTTCGCTGCAAAGATAAGGGAAATAATAATATCTTCGCCAACATGCGTGAAGAAAAATGTCAAAATATGCTTAATAACATAATTTTTTTATAGTGTACAGTTATGAAATACCTCTTTCATAATTTCATCAACACTCTCCGCCACTACAAGGCCAGCAGCCTGCTGAATATCTTCGGCATGGCTGTAGCCTTCGCGGCATTCTACGTGATACTGACGCAGGTTAGGTGGGGAATGACTTACAATCAGGGATTGCCTGATGGGGAGCGTGTCTATGTGATGACTATGCCATCACCTCAGATAGAAGGTAAACAGACCATCTTCTTCAATCGCCCTTTGGCTGAACAGGTTTGTGCGTCGGCTCCTGGAGTGGAAGCATATGGTATAGCAGAACTCAGCCTTAATCGTGACGAATCATTTTTGTACCTCAAGGATGGAGGATCCATTCGTAAGGTGAGTACTGTGGTTCAGAATTTCACTCAAGGCTCGATATCTGTATTCGGTTTTGAAGCAGAGCAAGGAACCTTTGAAGACTTCGACAAAGCAAATGCGATAGCTGTTTCAAGCAAATTCGCAAAAGAGAATAATCTTAAGGTAGGTGATGGACTCTCTTTTTCGAACACAGGAAATCCGATCTATGGTATGATCGTGGCTATCTGGAAAGACAAGTTTCCTGAGAACTCGGGCCCTGGAGGTATAGAAGCTGTCTGTAATCTAGGCAATTATTGTATTGATGACTGGACAGAATCAGGATGGCCCTATTTTGTCAAGCTGAAGAGTGTGAATGACGTAGCGAACTTCGAGGAGAGCGCAAGCGGTATTGTGAAGACTTTGTTGAAGGATCAATACGGAGGTGATGACGAATGGGCAGAACGTACAGCAGAAGAATTTAAGATTACTCTGATACCTTTTGAAGATGTTTATTACAGCTCCGATATCGAGTATAAATTGAATATCACCCTTTCGGGCAGCAGAGCAACAGACATCTCTTTGCTGGTAGTAGCTATCCTGATCATTCTCATTGCATTGATCAACTTTGTGAACTTCTTCTTTGCGCTGGTACCTGCCAGAGTCAGGAGTGTCAATACTTATAAGGTCTTTGGCACTTCGAGGGCTACTTTGATACTTGATTTCATTATGGAGTCGGTGGGATTGGTGGTGCTTGCGTTGATGACGGCTGCATTGATGGTGATGGTGTTTGCCAAGTCGCCAGCCACAGAGATTCTCAATGCTCCGATAGATGTTTCATTGAATACTCAGATACTGATTATTACGATTGCCGTGGCGCTGATAGGGGCAGTGGTGGGTAGCATTGCGCCTGCATTCTACATCACCTCTTTCCAGCCAGCGTTGGTGCTCAAAGGATCATTTGGTACTTCTGTATCGGGTAAGATGCTTCGTAACCTGCTGATTGGGGTGCAGTTTGCCATTTCAATGTTGCTCATCATTTGCGCCATCTTTGTGCGATTGCAGCATAGCTACATGATGAACTTCGACATGGGGTTCAATCAGGAAAACCTGATCTCTGGTCAGATGCCAAGTGCAGTAAGCTGGTGGAACGAGAAGAACGAGGCCTTTGAGAACAAGCTTCGCGCAAATCCCGACATTGTAGATCTCACTTGGGCCGAAGGACAGATCGTGAACGTCAGCAGAATGGGATGGGGACAGGAATATAAGGGTGAAGACATCGAGTTCCAATGCTATCCGGTGGCTTATAACTTCCTGGATGTGATGGGTATCCAAGTCATTGAAGGTCGTAACTTTACCAAGGCTGATGAGCAGGCCGAGGATGGAGTGATCATTTTCAACGAGGAGTCGAAAAGGAAGTACAATGTCACACTCGATTCACAAGGACCAAGTCATCATGAAGAAGGGAACTCTGAGATTGCAGGAATCTGTAAGGACTTCCATTTCCGTCCGTTGCAGTATGGTAACTACCCGTTTACCTTCTACCTCTTTGGTCGGGATCATTCCTGGAGGCCACAAGGATTGAGACACATCTATGTGAGGATAGCTGCTGGTGCTGATCCGCAGAAGGTCATGGAGTTTATTCACAATGCTGTGATTGAAATCATTCCTAATGTGGATTCTGACACCATCTATCTGCACCTCTTTGACGAGGAACTTGCCCGCAAATACAAGGCAGAGGATAAGCTCAGCAAGCAGGTGACAGCCTTTACGTTGGTAGCTATCATCCTCTCGCTCATGGGTGTGTTCGGGTTGGTACTCTTCGAGACACAGCACAGGCGCAAGGAGATTGCCATCCGCCGAGTGATGGGAGCTGATGTGAATGATGTGCTCAGGATGCTCTGCCGTAAGTATTCTGTCATCGTGCTCCTCTGCTTCGTAATTGCTGCACCGGTCAGCTATCTGATCATCGACCGCTACTTCAGCACCTTCGCCTATCATACCACCCTCAGTTGGTGGGTCTTCGTACATGCACTGGTCATTGTCCTCATTGTGACTCTTGCCATTGTGGTGGTGCGCAGCTGGAAGGCGGCGACGAGTAATCCGGGGGAAGTGATAAAGGCGGAATAAGTTGTATTTTGCTCAAAAAGGTTGACGACGTTAACCTTTTTAAGGTATTTTTTGCAAAGGAACAATAAAAAAGGTGGTAATTTACCACCTTTTTAGGTGTATTTCTTTGAAGACATATAGAAAAGTAGTATCTTTGCCACCGAAAATGGTGGTAACCTTACCACCTTTTAAGCAAAAATAAATTGGCATGGCAAAGACTACAATACAACAGGCATTGACTGCATGGGAGGCTTTACAACCTCTCAGCCAGAAGCAACGTGACCGTTTAAGCAGAAAGTTTACGGTAGAATTCAACTATAATAGCAATCATATTGAGGGAAATACTTTGACTTATGGCCAGACGGAAATACTTCTGCTTTTTGGCAAGGTTTCTGGAACCGCAGATATGAGGGATTTCGAGGAAATGAAAGCCAGCAATGTAGGTCTGAAAATGATGACAGAAGAGGCGAATCTGAAGGATGTCCCTCTCACTCAGAACTTCATCCGTACGTTGCATAAGACTCTTTTACGAGAGGATTATACCGTTTATCGAAATCTGCCTGGAGGTATGCAGACAAGTTATGTGATACATGCTGGTCAGTATAAGACCCGTCCGAACTCCGTGATTACTCGTTATGGAGATCGTTTCGAGTATGCATCGCCTGAAGAAACGCCAGCATTGATGTCTGACCTTGTAGATTGGTATAATGAAGAGGAGCAAAAAGGAAATCTTACCCCTTTTGAGCTAGCCACATTATTTCATTATCGCTATATCCGAATCCACCCTTTTGAGGATGGTAATGGACGCATTGCTCGTCTGATGGTCAATTATATCCTTGCTCGTCATGGCTATCCGATGGTTGTTGTGAGGAGTCGAAATAAGAGTGAATATCTTGAGGCGCTGCATAAGGCTGATCTGGAAGCAGGAACAGCACCTTCTGATGGGGCTCATGCTACCCTTCAGGAGATAGAATCTTTTGCTAAATACTTCATTCAGTTGATAGCTGATGAAATAATGGCGGATGTAAGTTTCATTAGCGAACCTGATGACAATGTATGGTGGTATGACGGAGAGCGAGTACAGTTCCGCACAGAGAATTATAACAAGATACTCAGAGAATTGCGTGTTAATCCAACTGCCTCATATTCGGAACTTCAGGAAATTACAGGCATCAACCGCTCGGCTTTGCAGAAACTCATCCAGCAATGCATTGATAAGAAATACATTATTCCTAATCCAGATGGAGCAGGTTGGCATGTTGTTATTACTCCATCTGTCTAAATATGGATATTATGAAGCACGGAAAGATCCTCGTAGTAGATGATAATCAGGGCATACGCCAAGCCTTGAAGCTGCTGTTGACGCCTCAGTTCGCTGAGGTGCAGCTCATTGCATCGCCCAAGACACTGGTCAGCACGATGGAGAGCTTCCGGCCGGATGTGGTGCTGCTGGATATGAACTTCTATACGGATATCAATACGGGCAATGAGGGATTGTACTGGACGAGCGAGCTCAGGAAGATGTATCCCGATGTGCAGATTGTACTGTTCACTGCTTACGCAGACATCGCATTAGCCGTAGAGGGAATGAAGCGAGGAGCCTTTGACTTCATTGTGAAGCCTTGGGACAATGAGAAGCT
>JAZQQH010000079.1:0-18658 GCA_045628985.1 Bacteroidales bacterium
CAGCGAGGTTAGCACCAGCAGGGATAACGTCAGCAGGAACAGAGTTGTTGATGTCGAGGAGAGTAGCTGGCTTCTCAGTAGCGCACTCAGCCATGAAGTCGGATCGTAGCCATGTCGTTCTGTGAGCCAAGGAGTTGCAACCTAGAGTTGTCTTCCTAAGACCGCTTGGCCTCCGACTTCAGCGAGGTTAGCACCAGCAGGGATAACGTCAGCAGGAACAGAGTTGTTGATGTCGAGGAGAGTAGCTGGCTTCTCAGTAGCACACTCTGCCATGAACTCAGAGAGAGCACCGTAGAGGTCTACCTCACAAGCTACAGGAATACCACGGCCGGTGAGACGTGAGTTCACATAGCAAGGCTCGAACTCGAAGATTGGCTGCCATGCTGGCCAGCACTTGTTAGCGAATACAGCGTACTTAGAGCCACCCTTGTTGCTATCGTACCAATCCATGAGGGTAACCTCGAGCTGAGCCATCTTGTTGATGATCTCAGGATAGGTGTTACGAGCAGCACCGAGTTCATTCTCCATATCCTTAGCTACAGCTGCGATCTCAGCAGCCTTGCCTGGCTTAGCGGTGATCTCGTCAAATGCCTTCTTAAGGTCGAGCTCAGAGTTCTCCTGTACCTCGATACCCATGTCATACATTGGCTGGATAGGAGCGTGACAAGCGAGGAAGTCCCAAGGACGTGGACCGAAGCCGATAACCTTCAAGTTGCGAACACCGATAACTACGCGAGCGATGTTACGGAAGTCAGCGAGCTCCTTAACTGCCTCAGCAGGAGTTACGTTAGGATACTCTGGGATATATACCTTGAGGCGACGGAGACCTACGCTGTAAGAGAAGTTGAGGACAGCACAGAGAGCGTCACCACGATCGTTAGCAAGGTTAGCCTTGCCTTCCTCCTTAGCAGCGAGAACCATGCAAGGACCACCGAACTTCTGGCAGAAGAGGGTAGTAGGACCTTCAGGACCGAAGTTGCCGAGGAACATACATACAGCGTTGATGCCATTCTCCTTAGCCCAATCGAGAGCCTTGTAGGTGTCAACGTCGTTCTCGATTGTTACAGGACAATCATATACTTCTGGAAGACCAGCTGCCTTAACCTCTGCCATAACAGCAGCAAGACGAGCCTGGGTGAGGGTGATTGGGAAGCAGTCGCGGCTTACGCCTACGATACCAAGCTTCACAGTAGGTTGGTTGATCATGTGAATGAATTTTTGAATTGTTGGTAATGTATATTATCAGTTAATATAGAATCTCTTTGATTCGGTCGCAAATATAACGAGATTTTTATTTATTTGCAAATTTTTTTGCCAATTTTTATACTTTTATAACGTAGGTTTTAAAGAACTCTTCGTTTGGAAGTCAAAAATGGCATTTTTTACTCATTTTTGAGTATAGATATTGGAGGTTTGACAATAAGTCCGTCATGCACTGATTCGCACGTTTTTCTTGTAAAGTGCAAAGGCGATTATCCAATGGAATAGCACGAAGAGAAGAGCGTAGAGAAGCGATGCCATCTCCGCACTGACGTATTGACTAAAGAAACCATAGACGTGCCAAGTGACTCCCCATTGACCGAAGAGATGAGCCGTGATCCATGATATAATATATAATAGGAGAGGATTTCGTCCGAAGATGATGAAGAACTTGCTCCAGGCTCCCGTCCACTTCTTGACGTCGACCAGCCACATCAAGCCATTGAGCAATAGTAGCGCGATGGAAATAGTGACGAGGACGAAGCTGGTGCTCCAGACCTTTTTGCTGTTCGGAAAAGTCTCAACCTGATCGAGGAATGTGATGAGTATTGAAGTGACGACAAAGGCAACGGTAGTCTTGATGAAGGTCGAGAACAGCTTAGTCTCGGAGTCTTCATCCTGTGGCGACATTTCGCTCTTCAGCTGGATGAACTTCATGGCAAAAGTGGCTGCCAGCATCACATGAGCGATAGATGGCAAGGTGCTGAGGATTCCTTCAGGATCAAGTCGCACACCATTATCTATATAAAGGTGATTTGCCCCAAGGAGCAGATGGTCGACACGTGCACAGATGTTCTCTTCGCTAAACTCAAAGCCTTGATTGAAAAACAGTACTATGCTGTAGATGACGAGCAGGATGATGGCCACACTACCCATGACTTTTTGCTTGATAAACAGGCAGAGGGTAGCTACGACACCATAGCAGATTGCTAAGCGCTGTAGGACGCCAGGAATGCGAAGATGCTCCCAGTCGCACCATCCGCTTGACATCCACTGAAGGAAAAGACCTACGCCAAAGATGGTCAATGTGCGAAGCAGGATGCGACGGACGACTGGCCATGAGGGACAATAATTAACTTTCTGCAATGACAAAGGTATGCAGAAACCCATGACGAACATAAAAGTCGGGAAGACCAGATCGGTAGGAGTGAGGCCGATGAAAGGAGCATGTTCCAGCGGAGCATAGATATGTCCCCAGTCACCAGGATTATTGACCAGCAGCATGCCGGCTAAGGCTATGCCACGGAGTATGTCGATAGAAGTAAGTCGTTTCATGTAATAAGAATTTCTGTGCAAAGATAACTAATATTTATCAGTTTTACAAATAAATTGGGGGTTCATTGACAAAAAACACTAATTTTTTATAGAAAAACAACTTTTCGTTTAAACTTTCTGAAACTAGTATCGTCTTATGGTCAGTTATAGTATGGGATTGTTCCCGACTTTCTAAATTATCGTATCTTAATATGATTATATTTTACGCGCCGGATATAGTTGACACACATGAACTGCCGGAGGAAGAATCAGGACATGCAATACGAGTTCTCAGACATCAGGTCGGGGACGAGATTGAGGTGGTCGATGGTCAAGGAACGTGGTATCATTGCCGTATAACCATTGCACATGCCAAGCATTGTGGTGTGGATATACTATCATCTGCTCCTGATCGCCATTGGAAATATCAGGTAGAAATGGTAGTTGCTCCGACAAAGAATCTCGACCGAATGGAATGGTTCCTGGAGAAAGCCACCGAGATGGGACTTGACCGACTGATTCCTATCAAGTCAAGGTTCAGTGAACGAAAGGAACTCAAGGTGGAGCGTATGAAGAAGATTGCTGTCTCGGCCATGAAACAGAGCCTGAAGGCAACGTTACCCGTCATTGAAGAGATGACCGATATTAAGAAAGTACTGGAAGAACCTTTTGAGGGACAGAAGTTTATTGCTCATTGCATCGAGAATGAACCACGTCAGCTATTATCACACCTGGTTAGACATGGCGAGAATATAAGAATTCTGATAGGTCCTGAAGGCGACTTCAGTCCTGAAGAAGTTGAACTTGCCATTAATAATAACTATATACCCATATCATTAGGCGAACAAAGACTACGAACTGAAACTGCTGCTTTGGCATCAGTACATACAATTCATGTTATTAACGAATTGCCCCTTTGATAACCCCTTATGTCAAATTCGATTAATTAACGAAACACGTGCGTTATAAAATTTCATTAGAGGTACTTGCCGAGAGAAATGGCAATATCCTCCCTATCAGCTATCAGTATGAATTAGTTTCAGCCATCAATAGTCTTCTGATGGCAGACAAAGTACTTTTTGAGAATTGGTTGAGCCATAACGGTTTTAGCTGCGATCCTGCTGTCTGGTCTAAGGTTTACAGCATCAGTAATCTTTATATCCCGAAGATTTTTGTCGATGGCGATCGTCTGCATATCAACGTGCCTCGTATCCAGTTCTGGATCTCCTTGTTGCCATCCAATGGTACCGAGCAACTGCTGGCTGCAACTTTGCTTCAGAAAGAAATTACAATAGGAGATACTAGGTCGGCCGTGACCTTCTGCATCTCCGACATCCAGACGGTGACGCCTGTTGTCTATCGTCCGGTGATGGAGTATCAGACACTCTCGCCTATGGTGATCGTAGGCCTTCGTCCGAACAAGACCATCGAATATCTGAATCCTCGTAGCATCTATTATTCTAAGTTTATGATCGATGAACTTATCGAGCGCTATGAGCTGATTTATAACCAGCCCTATATGGGCGATCGTCGCTACACCTTGGAGCTGATCATGCCAGAGAGGCGCAAGGCTGTGACTGTCTATACCGACACTCCTCAGCAGCAGAAGGTGGTAGGATATATGATGAAATTCCGCTTGTATATGGATCCTGAGTTGCAGGAATTTGCTTATACGCTTGGCCTTGGCGACAAGATAGATTTAGGCTTTGGATATATTGAATTGCTTAAAAAATAGTCGTTCATAGCCTTGTTTTTGACACAAAAATGCAGTTTTTCTACTTCGAAACTTAGTTTTTGAGGTAAAATTGCTTTTGTGTCAATTTTTTTTTGTATCTTTGCGCACTTTAATTTTTATAATTATGACAGAAAATCTTGACAATACACAGGCCGAGGAAACCATCCTCGCTGAGAAGAAAGTCTACACCAGTCGTGAAGAGATTCTTGAGCGCTTGGCAGAAATTGCAGGTGAAGCTACTGATTCGGCTAAGGGCGAGATCAATTACCTGAAGCTGATATATTATAAACTCCGTCAGCAGGAGACAGATGCCGAAATGCAGGCATTTATCGACGGCGATGGCGATCCTATGTCTTACGTCGCTAAGGTCGATGAACTCGAACCACGTCTGAAGGAATTACTCAACATCCAGAAGGAGGCTCGTGCCAAGATGGTGCAGGAGCGTGAGCAGGAATATGCAAGCAACCTCGCACAGAAGGAAGAGATTCTGTCAAAGATGGAGGCCATCGCTAATGATGCAGAAGGCGTCGGCCAGAAGTATAACGAGTTCCAGGAATTGCAGAAGGCTTTCAAGGAGGTCGGTCCTGTAGACATGCAGGAGGTCAGCCGTCTCTGGAAGTCATATACTCAGATCAATGAGACCTTCTACGACGCTCTCAAGATCAACAAGGAGCTCCGCGACTATGACTTCAAGAAGAACCTTGAGGCCAAGGAAGCTCTCTGTGTCGAGGCTGAGAAGCTCGTAGAGATGAGCGATATCGTCACCGCTAATCGTCGTCTTCAGGAGTTGCACGATGAGTGGCGTGCCATCGGTCCTGTAGCTCCTTCACAGCGTGAGGTCATCTGGGCCCGTTTCAAGGAGGCAAGCACCATCGTCAACAAGCGTCATCAGGAGCACTTCCTTTCTCTCAAGGAGCAGGAGACTCAGAATGAGGAGAGCAAGACTGCAATCTGCGACAAGCTGGAGGCTATCGATCTCTCACAGATCACCTCTGTCCAGGGTTGGGACGATGCAACTAAGGTTGTCCTCGCTTTCCAGGAGGAGTGGCGTAAGATCGGTTTCGCCAACAAGAAGACCAACAATGCACTCTTCGATCGTTTCCGTCAGCTCTGTGACAAGTTCTTCAAGGCTAAGTCAGAGTTCTTCAATGGTATGCACGAGGAGCAGAGCGAGAAGCTCAAGAAGAAGATCGCTCTCTGCGAGAAGGCTGAAGCGCTCAAGGACAGCACTGAGTGGCGTAAGACTACCGATATCCTTGTCAACCTCCAGAACGAGTGGAAGACCATCGGTCCTGTAGGCAATCGTCAGAACAATCTGGTTTGGAATCGCTTCAAGGCTGCTTGCGACGCCTTCTTCAAGGCTAAGGAAGAGGCTGTAGGTGGTGAGCGTGCGCAGGAGCGTGCCAACCTCGCTCTCAAGCAGGAAGTCCTCGCAGCAATGAACGACCTCAAGGACCACATCGAGACCGCTACCGTAGCTGCAGTCAAGGAACTTCAGCAGAAGTGGGCAGAGATCGGTCACGTGCCATTCAAGGAGAAGGATAAGCTCCAGGCTGCTTATAAGGAGGTCAACGACTTCTTTTATGAGAAGCTCGATATGCGTGGCCAGCGTCGTCGCCTTGAGAACATCAAGGAGCGCGTAAGCAAGATCAGCGATGGCAACACCCTCCAGCGTAAGCTCGAGCGCCTCCAGGCAGATCTTAAGACCTACGAAAATAACCTCGGCTTCCTCACCAGCAAGAGCAAGAGTGGCAACGGTATGGTGGCACTCATGCAGAGCAAGATGAACGATCTCAAGGCTGAGATCGAGGAGTTGAAGAAGAAAATGAAAGAATAAATTTAATAAGGGATTTTAAGGGAATATTAAGGGATATTATGGGATATTAAGGGACGTTACTGTCAGACGCGCCGTTATTCCAAATCATTGATAAGAAATAAGGATATTATCATTCTTTATCTTATACTATCGTCCCTTAAAATCCTTTAATATCCCTTAGAATCCCTTAATATCCTTTTAGTAAACAATGGAATTAGCAAGCAAATATAATCCCGCTGAAGTAGAAGACAAGTGGTATCAGTATTGGTTAGATAATAAGGCTTTCAGCAGTAAGCCAGATGGCCGTGAGGCTTATACAGTAGTCATCCCGCCACCAAACGTAACTGGTGTTCTTCACATGGGTCACGTCCTCAACGAGACCATCCAAGATATCCTCGTACGTCGTGCACGTATGGAAGGCAAGAACGCTTGTTGGGTACCTGGCACCGATCACGCTTCTATTGCTACCGAGGCTAAAGTCATCAAGCGCCTCAAAGAGCAGGGAATCCAGAAGAGTGACCTCACTCGTGAGGAGTTCCTCAAGCATGCATGGGCTTGGACCGACGAGCATGGTGGAATCATCCTCAAGCAGCTCCGTAAGCTCGGTTGCTCTTGCGACTGGGATCGTACCGCCTTCACCATGGATGAGACTCGTAGCAAGGCCGTTATCAAGGTATTCTGCGACCTCTACGACAAGGGACTCATCTATCGTGGCCTCCGCATGGTCAACTGGGATCCTGAGCGTCAGACCGCTCTCTCAGACGAGGAGGTTATCTATCACGACGAGCACTCTAAGCTCTATTACATGAAGTATTATGTAGATGAACCAGCTGGCAGCACCGATGGTGAGGAGCCAGGCGCTATCTATATTAATAATAATGATGTACCATTCGATCCAACCGTCAAGGTTCAGGTCATCCACCGCGATTCTAACGGCCGTCGTTACGCTGTCGTAGCTTCTACACGTCCTGAGACCATCATGGGCGACGTTGCTATGTGTATCAACCCTAAGGACCCTAAGAACACCTGGTTGAAGGGTAAGAAGGTCATCGTTCCATTGGTCAACCGTGTCATCCCTGTCATCGAGGACCGTTACGTAGAGATCGAGTTCGGTACTGGTTGCTTGAAGGTTACTCCTGCACATGACGTCAACGACTACATGCTCGGTCAGAAGTACGATCTCGAGGTGATCGACGTATTCAATCCAGATGGAACCCTCTCAGAGGCTGCTGGCATGTATATCGGTATGGATCGTTTCGACTGTCGTAAGCAGATTGCCATCGACATGGCTAACGCTGGTCTCCTGGAGAAGGAAGAGGACTACGACAACAAGGTCGGCTACTCAGAGCGTACCAACGTACCTATCGAGCCACGTCTCTCACTCCAGTGGTTCATCAGCATGCAGCATTTCGCTGACATCGCATTGCCACCTGTCATGAACGACGACATCCAGTTCTATCCAGCTAAGTATAAGTCAACTTATCGCAACTGGCTCGAGAACATCAAGGACTGGTGTATCTCACGTCAGCTCTGGTGGGGTCATCGCATCCCAGCCTACTTCCTGCCAGGTCAGGAGGGTGTCAAAGACGAAGATCGCAAGTACGTCGTAGCTCCAACCGCAGAGGAGGCTCTCGCTAAGGCTCAGACCATCGATCCTTCTATCAAGAGCGCTGATCAGCTCATTCAGGACGAAGGTGCACTCGATACCTGGTTCTCTTCATGGCTGTGGCCAATCTCTCTGTTCGACGGTATTGAGAATCCAAACAACGAGGAGATCAACTACTACTATCCAACCGCAGACCTCGTAACAGGTCCCGATATCATCTTCTTCTGGGTAGCACGTATGATCATGGCTGGCTACGAGTATAAGGGTGACATGCCATTCAAGCACGTATACTTTACCGGTATCGTACGCGATAAGCTCGGCCGAAAGATGTCTAAGTCACTTGGCAACTCGCCTGATCCACTCGATCTCATCGCACGTTTCGGTGCAGATGGTGTCCGTATGGGTATGATGCTTTCTGCTCCTGCAGGTAACGATATCCTCTTCGACGACAGCCTCTGTGAGCAGGGTCGTAACTTCAACAACAAGATCTGGAACTCATTCCGTCTCGTACAGGGTTGGGAGGTATCAGCCGACATCGCACAGCCAGAGGCCGCTCAGAAGGCTTGCCAGTGGTTCGATGCTAAGATCAAGGCTGTAGGCTTCGAGCTTCAGGATCTCTTCTCTAAGTATCGTCTCTCTGAGGCGCTTATGTTGGTTTACAAGCTCTTCTGGGACGACTTCTCCGCCTGGTACCTCGAGCTCATCAAACCAGCATACGGCAGTCCTATCGACAAGGTTACCTTCGACAAGACCATCGGTTACTTCGATACCCTCCTCAAGATGCTCCACCCATTCATGCCATTCATCACCGAGGCTTTGTGGCAGAGTATTACCGAGCGTAAGGAGAGCGAGAGCATCATGTTCGAGACTCTTCCTAAGTATACCGAGCCAACCGCAGAGGAGCAGCAGCTCATCGCTGACTTCCAGACAGCTACTGAGGTCATCGCAGGTATCCGTACCGTACGCGCTCAGAAGCAGATGTCTCCAAAAGTAGAGGTGGAGCTCAATATCGTAGGCCAGAACCCAATCGCAGCGCTCAACGCTGTCATCGCTAAGGCTGCCAACACCTCAGCCATCAACATCGTCACCGAGAAGCAGGGTGTATGTGCAAGCTTCATGGTAGGTACTACTGAGTTCGCCATCCCAATGGATGACAATGTCAACGTAGAGGAGGAGCTCACTAAGCTCGAGGCAGATCTCAAGTACAACGAAGGCTTCCTCCAGAGCGTTATGAAGAAGCTTAGCAACGAGAAGTTCGTCAACGGCGCTCCTGCACAGGTAGTTGCCAACGAGCGTAAGAAGCAGGCTGACGCTGAGCAGAAGATCAAGGCAATCAAGGAGGCGATTGCTGCGCTGAAGGGATAAAATTAAGTATTTTTTATAAAACTAGTAACTGAGCTCAAACTCAGTTACTAGTTTTTACTGTTTAAGATATGGCTAAAAATAATATTGATGAAGCTACAAAGAACCGTAAGAAGGGGGGTAGGCCAACAGACCCTGAAATGCAAAAGATTATTCTTGATTGCATAGAAAAAGGTCTTGGTTATAAAGCTTCTGTTCCTGTTCTTATGGAACATGGATATCAAAAGGATAATAAGTGTATTGTAACCAAAAGACAATTTGATTATGTTCAAATTAAGTACTCATCAACAAAGGTAATCCGTATTAAAACAGATACAGATACTTATTTATGGGCACAGGATCACAAATCAGAGATTTTAAATTGGATCAAGGAAAGAATGAAAGAAGATAAGTTTAGGATTGAAAACATTGGTGAATAAATCATTATTTGCTATTCATACTTTAATTCTGACATTTATTTTATATAAAAATAATACATTTTGAATTTTTCCTTTAAATAATTTGGCAGTTTGATAATTTTTTATTAAATTTGCACCGCAAAAAGATTAATAATATGACAATGTTTTTCCATCACCATCATCATCATGATATCCCATCTGTTAGGTGAGCTAATTCATTGTGTTGTTATATTAACATTATATAAGGAGCTTACCTTGGTAGGTTCCTTATTTTTTTTTTATTTGTTATGGCTAAATTTGAAATCAATTATCATCAAAGAGAGTTTATTGGTCAGCAGATTCGTCAGATTAGATTAAATTCTGGTATGTCTGTTGAAGAATTAGCTGATAGGTGTGGTTGTAAACCTAGCACGATTGTTAATATAGAAAAAGGTCGCTTTAGCATAAATCTTGATATGGCTGATAACATTCTTCGTCAGTTTGGCTATGAACTAGCTCCTGTACCTATTAGAGACTATAATTTTGAAAATAAAGATTAAATAAAAGAATACTACTATGTTACGAATCGCAATCCAATCGAAAGGCCGTCTCTTCGAAGACTGCATGGACCTGCTCAAAGAAGCTGGCATCAAGTTAAGCAACGCTAAGCGTACCTTGCTCATCCCATCAAGCAATTTCCCACTGGAGGTACTTTATCTCCGTGATGACGATATTCCAGAGTGTGTAGCTAACGGTGTAGCTGACGTAGGTATCGTAGGTCTTAACGAGTTCAAGGAGCGTCAGAAGGACGCCAAGATCGTCAAGGGCCTCGGCTTCAGCAAGTGTCGCCTCTCTTTGGCTATTCCACAGCTCATCGAGTATCCTGGCATCGAGTGGTTCAACGGTAAGAAGATCGCTACCAGCTATCCTGGCATCCTCCGTGAGTGGCTCGACGAGAACAAGATCAACGCTGACATCCACGTCATCACCGGTTCGGTAGAGATCAGTCCTAACATCGGCCTTGGCGATGCTATCTTCGATATTGTCAGCTCAGGTTCTACACTCGTCAGCAACCGCCTCAAGGAGGTTGAGGTAGTCATGAAGAGCGAAGCTGTCATCATCGCTAACAACGAGCTCGACGCAGAGAAGCAGGAGATCCTCGACGAACTCATGTTCCGCTTCGAAGCTGTACGCTCAGCTGAGGATAAGAAGTACGTCATGATGAATGTACCTAACGAGTCTCTTGACGAAGTCCTCGCCATGCTTCCTTCTTCTAAGGCTCCAACCGTCATCGAACTCGCTACTCCAGGTTGGCACGCTGTTCACTCAGTCATCTCTGAGAAGCTCTACTGGGAGCTCGTCGGCAAGCTCAAGGCTGCAGGTGCAGAGGGTATTTTGGCGTTGAACATTGAAAAGATTGTAATGTAATGACAACCTATATTTATCCGGATAAGTCGGCATGGCCCGAAATCATCCAGCGCCCCACCTTCGACAACAGCCAGTTGCGAGACCTCGTCAGCGGTCTCTTGCAGCAGATCAAGGAAGGTGGCGATAAGGTCCTTAAAGAGCTCGAAGCTAAGTTCGACCACTGCGAATTGACCGATCTCAAGGTCAGCGATGCAGAGCTGCAGGAAGCTGCTGCTAACATCGACAAGACCCTCGCTGCAGCCATCGAGCAGGCCGCTAAGAATATCTCTAAGTTCCATGAGAGCCAGCGCGGTAGCTATCAGAAGGTAGAGACACAGCCAGGCGTCACCTGCTGGCAGAAAGCCATTGCCATCGATAGGGTAGGCCTCTATATTCCTGGTGGCACAGCGCCACTCTTCAGCACCGTCCTGATGCTGGCCATCCCTGCACGTATCGCAGGTTGTGGCAAGATCGTCCTCTGTACGCCTCCAAATGCACAGGGTAAGGTCAATCCAGCCATCCTCTATGCCGCCAAGGTCGCAGGCGTTACCGAGGTCTATAAGGTCGGTGGCGTACAGGCCATCGGTGCCATGGCCTACGGTTCAGAGTCAGTACCTAAGGTCTATAAGATCTTCGGTCCTGGCAATCAGTTCGTACAGATGGCCAAGCAGCTCGTATCGCTTCGTGACGTAGCTATCGACATGCCAGCCGGTCCTTCAGAGGTCGCAGTCGTTGCCGATGCTAAGGCCAACCTCGAGTACGTAGCCAGCGACTTCCTCTCACAGGCCGAGCATGGCGCTGACTCACAGGCCATCCTCTTCACCGACAGCGAGGAGGTTGCTAAGAACTTCGACGCCGTGATGACTCGTCAGCTCGAGAAACTCTCTCGACAGGAACTCACCCGCAAGTCACTCGAACACTCTAAGGTCGTCGTTCTCAAAGATCAGGACGAGCTCATGGACATCGTCAACGAATACGCTCCAGAGCACCTCATCCTCAACACCGAGAACTTCGAGGAGCTCGCCGAGAAGGTTCGCAATGCAGGTAGCGTCTTCATGGGTCCATACAGTCCTGAAAGCGCCGGCGACTACGCCAGTGGCACCAACCACACGCTCCCAACCAACGGCTATGCCAAGGCTTACAATGGCGTCAACCTCGACAGCTACATGCGCAAAGTGACTTTCCAGCACTTGACTCAGGACGGCCTTCGCGCCATCGGTCCTATTATCGAGGTCATGGCACAGAACGAGCAGCTGGACGCTCATAAGAATGCCGTTACTGTTCGTTTGTCCACAATGAATAATTAATAATGAAGAATGAATAATTAAATGAATAATGTTTGTTGCATCCATTATTTATAGCAGCAGACAAATCATTATTAATTATTCATTATTCATTAATCATTAAAACTATGGATTTAACCAAAGTTATCCGTCCCAACATCCTCGCTCTCGCACCCTATAGCTGTGCCAGAGACGAGTTCAAAGGCGAAGCAAGCGTCTATGTCGATGCTAACGAGAGTCCTTATAACAATGGCGTAAATCGCTATCCAGAGCCTCTGCAGCCAGAGGTGAAGGCTTTGCTGGCACCACTCAAAGGTGTTCGCACCTCGCAGATCTTCCTCGGCAATGGTTCTGACGAAGCCATCGACCTCGTATATCGTATCTTCTGTCGTCCTGCAGTAGATAACGTCGTGGCTATCAGTCCTTCCTACGGCATGTATCAGGTTTGTGCCGACGTCAACGATGTGGAGTATCGCGCCGTCCCATTGACCGATGACTTCCAGCTCAATAAGGAAGCGCTCGTCGCACAGAAGGATGTCAACACCAAAGTCCTCTGGGTTTGTTCGCCAAACAATCCTACCGGCAACGCCTTCGAGTTCGCAGACATCGAGTGGCTCCTCCAGGCCTTCTCTGAGCAGATCGTTGTCATTGACGAAGCCTACATCGACTTCTCGAGCAAGCCATCGCTTCTCACCGTCCTCGATAAGTACGAGAACCTCATCGTCCTCCAGACCCTCTCTAAGGCTTGGGGACAGGCCGCCATCCGCTGTGGCATCGCCTACGCCTCAGAGGCCATCATCGCGTACTTCAACAACGTCAAGTACCCATACAACGTCAACCTCCTCACACAGCAGCAGGCCGTCAAGGTACTCAGCAATCCGGAGAAGCAGCGCCGTCAGGTAGAGGAGATCCTCTCACAGCGCGTCGTCCTTCAGGAGCTCCTCCATAGCCTCCCATGCGTCCAGCAGATCTATCCATCCGATGCTAACTTCCTCCTTGTCAAGGTGACCGATGCCAATGCCATCTACCTCTACCTCCAACAGCAGGGTATCATCGTCCGCAACCGTAACAAGGTGCAGCTCTGTGGCAACTGTCTCCGCATCACCGTGGGTACACCCGAGGAGAATGCTACGCTCTATGAAGCAATGAAGAGATTTCTTTAAATACAATAAATAACACCTATGAGTAAAACAATTAAACAGGGTCTGATCAGTGGTCTCGGCCGAAGCTATACGATCGTAGAAAAAGACAATGGTGAGATCTATTGCAATACGGCTAACTCTTATTTCAGAGTCGCTAAGAACTATTCTGATTATGCCATGATCAGTAGTTCACGTCTTGAGCAAATGATCTATCAGGAAGAAACTCAAGGAGAAAGAAACATGCGTGATCTTTACGGTTCATCCATGGGCAGATAAACACTAAATCCACAAGATATGAAATCGCTTACAAAAATCGCTATGTGCAGTCTTGCCGTAGCAGCCTTTACCGCCTGCCAACAGCAGCCTAAAGACGCTGTGATCCCTGTAGTTTACGGATCAGCTAACCCTTACATGCCAGTATGGGAGTTCATCCCTGATGGCGAGCCTTACGTCTTCGAAGATCCTGATCAGCCAGGCAAGTACCGTGTGTATGTCTATGGTTCGCACGACGACCTCGTCACCGCTTATTGTGGCCGTGATCAGGTAGTTTGGTCGGCACCTGTAGAGAATCTCAACGACTGGCGCTTCGATGGCACCATCTTCGAGCTCAAGCAGGATGCAGAAGGCAAGGATATCTTCGATGGTACGATCGGCGACGTCCTCTACGCGCCAGACATCGCAGAGAAGATCGAAGACGGCAAGAAAGTCTATTATTTCTATCCTAACGTACAGGGTGAGCGTGGCAACGTCGTCTGTAAGTCCGATCGTCCTGATGGCCCATTCACCGTCTGCAACTGGGATCCATCGAATCCACGCCTCGCTGTAGGCCCATTCGGTTTCGATCCTGCAGCCTTTGTCGATGACGATGGACGTGCATACGGTTACTGGGGCTTCGAGCGTTCATACGCAGCTGAGCTCGATCCTAACACCATGGCTACCGTCAAGGAAGGTGCACAGATCATCGAGGATATGATCCCTGGCCGCTATCAGGATGGCGTAGAGCGCTTCTTCGAGGCTTCTTCTATCCGCAAGATCAAGGACAAGTACGTCTTCATCTACAGTCGTTGGACAAAGGACGGCGAAGAGGGTCTTCCTGAGACCAACTACACCCTCGCATACTGCTGGAGCAACAACCCACTCGGCCCTTGGACCTATGGTGGCACCATCATCGACGGTCGTGGCCGTAAGAAGTTGGCCGATGGCACCGTCATTCCAACCGCTTGTCCTGGTGGCAACACCCATGGTTCGATCTGCGAGATCAACGGCCAGTGGTACGTCTTCTATCACCGTCAGGCAGGTACCTCAGAGTACTCACGTCAGGCCATGGTGGCACCTATCACCGTAGAGGTCACCGAAGGCGCAGAGGGATCTGTCAAGATCTCAGAAGGCGAGTATACTTCGGAGGGCTTCAACCTCCAGGGTCTCGATCCATTCCTCCGCTATCCAGCCGGCATCGCCTGCTACTACGTCGGTCCTCAGCCAGCTTATCAGGACTATCCTAACGTCGTCTACAACGGTCCTCACACCGAGATCCACCGTCTGAATAGCATCAACGACCTCGATGGCAAGGACGCTTACGACGTCAGCCTTAACAAGTGTCCGATCATCGACACCTTCAGCGGCTCAACCGTTGGCTACAAGTATTTCAACTGCGATAAGTTCCAGGGCAAGAAGAGTATCATCTTCCACCTCAACATGACCGTCCTCACCCTCAACAGCCACATCGACATCTTCGTCGATCAGCCAACCGAAGAGGAGGGAGGCACCAAGCTCGCTACCCTCGACTTCATCCAGCCAGATCTTCTCGACCAGACTCTCGACGTCACCACCTCACTCAACGCTCTTGCCAGCTACACCGGCAAGCACGCTCTCTACTTCGTCTTCAGTTCAGAGGCTGAAGGTCAGTCGATTGCTACGCTCCACGACTTCTATTTCACTGCAGAGTAATCCTTCACGAAGGATTCGTACACCCGAAATCACGGCGTCTGATCCTATCAGCAGGATCGGACGCCGTGCATGCATTTTGGACGTTCCGTGATCACGGAAGGGTTCACAGGAATCCCGGCGATACCTTCCGTGATGCAGGATTTCAACGTTGTGTACACAACGTCAATTTCCGTGATGCAGGATTTCAACGTTGTGTACACAACGTCAATTTCCGTGATGACGGAAGGTATCGCACGAGTCACTGTGAACACTTATACCATCGTCTGGGATTATTCTGCCACGCGAATGAAATAACGAGCGCAAATCTGCGCCGGTTAGCAGTTATGAGCCGAGCGCAAATCTGCGCCGGGAGAGATTTTTCGCTCGGCATGTTTCTTTTTAACGAGGGAAATTTTTCCCTCGTTAAAGAAAATGGTGAGCGCGGGGAGGCGCTCACCATGAAATTTATAGTTGATTGTTAGTTGTTTTGCGGGGTGGTCAGGGACCTCGTACCTATGATACACTCTTTCATCGGCTTTCGAATAACGCTTCATCCGAAAGGTCTGGCAACATTGCTATTAATGCTTCAATTGCAACAAGTAATGGATCAAGATCATTTCGGATAATCTCATCCACATAGTCAATATCAATCTCGAAATAGCCATGCGCCACACGATCTCGCATTGACATAACATGTCTCCAAGGAATTTCGGAACGATAGGAAAGGAGAGTAGATGAACGTTTGTTGACTTGCTTAATACTTTCACAAATCGCTTGAAGCAGCATGCAATCTCCTGCGAGGTCTTGTGAACCTTGCATTGTAAGTGGCAAAGCCTTGATATCTGGTACATCTGCAGTCCACTCTTTGAGCTGAAGTATTCCTGTCCGAGCTTGCTGAAGGATAGTAGCTATAGCTTCACGCTGCTGTATATATATCGATTCCATATTTTTCAATCATTTTGAGGAATGAAGGCTGCAAGTTTTCGTGATTACGTATCAAATCCACCTCACAACCTAAGAGAGATTCGAGATAGTCTGCTGCATCGCACGCTATATGGAAACTGCCTGGCATTTCGACCAGTAAATCCACATCGCTTTTCTCGTCATTTGTACCGTTAGCTACCGAACCAAACAGACGCATCGAACGGATTCCGAACCTCGAGTAAAGTTCGGACGCGTGTAACTTAAGTAGATCGATTATTTCCTTTCGGGTCTTCATGACAATAATAATTATTTTCCGCTGCAAAGATAGCACGTTTTTTTCAATCCACCAAATATTTGTCTGGAAATCTTTTCTTTATGAGCTTTGTAGTTGATCGATTTTGGAAGGCAAATCTTTTACAAAATCTCTAAAGGTGGCTATGATGTTCTCATATTGAGGGTGATCATTTCTAAGCAGAATACTTGCGAAGTATCTGACTTCATCAAATGAAATGCTTTCATTTATCATAGTAAATGCTCCTTGATAAGCATATTCACTGAACCAACTTCTAAATAGTCGATCACGGACACCTTGTCTATTGTCAGAAGTGTCGCATATATATAACATCGTTGCTGGTTCTGCATTGAAGAATGCTTCTAACAAAACACATATAGTTTCTTTAACCAATGGGTCTTGTTGTGTATGATCATGAGTGAGATTTACGATATAAAACTGATAGACACCTTCTTCCAGGAAGGAATAATCTTCAGCAAACCCTACATTATATCAGAGGCCAAATTTCGTATCAAAAACGAATGAATTGGTCTCAACCTTCTCCACCTTGTATGGTGAAGTTTTATTAATATCTTCTGCAGATAGATCAATCATGAGACACAAGCTGCTTTATTTGCATCTATTTCTGCAATTTTTCGTCTCATTCTTTGCGCATATTAACAGCACGCAAGAATGCCGCACGTTTCTCTGCAATAGACTTATAAACAATTGGCTTAATTTCGGACATAATAAAAAAGTATTTTTTTTCCGCTGCAAAGATAGCACGTTTTTTTCAATCCACCAAATATTTGTCTGGAAATCTTTTCTTTGTGTGGTAGAGAAAGAAAATGGTGAGCGCGGGGAGGCGCTCACCATGATATTAAGAGGTGAATGTTAGTTGCTTTGCGTGTTGGTCAGGAACTGTTCCGATGACCCTGTTCTATCCCTATTCCCCTTGAATCATCTGTCTGGAAGACAGTACTGAGCGGAGCGATAGTAACCGGGGACGGAGTCTCCGGATAAGAGACATCACTACAACCATAGATCTGCCTGGAGGGAAGTACCCACTAACAAGGTATTGGCTTCCAGCCAAATCAGGATATATATAGATAGCTATCATCCGGAGACTTCGTCCCCGGTTACTAACATCTCACTTCGTTCGTTGTGTGGAGCCTTCCAGGCTCTACAGTCTTTGCAAACGAGCATCCACCTCTGCTGTAGACGTGGATGCTCTGAGTTTATTTATCTGTGATTATAAGAAAAGTCAGGGTGGGTCAGGGACTGTCCCTTTGACCCTGACCTTGTTTTGCTTGACCCTGTGAATATTGACACTAAAACAAATCTGAATGTGAACCTGTGCGGATAAGAGTCAATAGTTTTATTTCGATATCTTTTTCATATATCAGAAGCCAATCAGGCGAAATGTGACACTCCCTACAGCCTACATAATTGCCTGTAAGTGCATGGTCTCTATTATTTGGAGGTAAAGCTTCGTCATTAGCTAATTTACACACAATATCGATAAGCTTATCAATATTAAGTCCTCGTTTTTTTGCCAATTTGACATCCTTGTCATATTGGTGTGTAGTTTGAATGTTATAGCTCATACATGTGCTTCTTGAAATCATCAATAGAAGTGTACGAAGTGACTTTTCCTTCTCTTGCTTCCTTGATAGCATTCAAAGTAGTGGCATTGGCTGAGCTTTCTGCATCGCTGCTTTCTAACAGGCGGTCTGCTAACCACTTTTTATTTTGGGTGCTTAATGACAATGTTTGAATGAATTGCCAAAGACTTTCAATTTGAAGAGTACTCATAGTTCACTAATTGTATTTTGTGCTGCAAAGATACGGTGTTTTTTTCAATCCACCAAATATTTGTCTGGAAATCTTTTCTTTGTGTGGTGGAGAAAGGAAAAGGTGAGTGCGGGGAGGCGCTTAATTGAGTTCTCATGCGGAAGATTATGTTTGAAAAAAGAGTAGGGAGGGGCCTTATAAGAAAAAAAACTTCTGTTTTTTTCTTTAAGGTACCCTTCTTTTTAATTTAGACATAATTTATTTTATTTACAAATAATTTTTATAGGTGTACATAGTTTAGACATACTATTGACATAGATTGGACAGGATAAGGATAAAATCATGGGTATAAGAAGGAGAGTAAGCATTCGCTAAAGTACACATTGTAGTGTTAGTAAAAACGTAGTACCTTTGCACCGCGTAACAACTAACACTACAACTGTATTATGACGAAAGAAGAATTTAAGCAGCTGCAACTACAGCAGAAAGAGAGTGGACTCG
>JAZQQH010000080.1:0-1895 GCA_045628985.1 Bacteroidales bacterium
ATTGCGTATATCTGAAGTAGGTAGAAGAAAGTAGGAAAGGGCGCAAGGTGGATGCCTTGGCTCTCGGAGGCGATGAAGGACGTGATAAGCTGCGATAAGCCGCGGTTAGGTGCAAATGACCCTTGACCCGCGGATTTCCGAATGGGACAACCCGGCAGGTTGAAGACCTGTCATCACTTATAGTGAGGCAAACGCCGCGAACTGAAACATCTTAGTAGCGGCAGGAAGAGAAAATAACAATGATTCCCCCAGTAGTGGCGAGCGAACGGGGAAGAGCCCAAACCAGCGATGTCTCGGCATCGCTGGGGTTGTAGGACCGCGCCGTCGGACGAAGCATTGTGAGTGGAACCATCTGGAAAGTTGGGCCACAGAGCATGAAAGCTGCGTACACGAAGCAATGCCAACCGTAGCGGTATCCTGAGTAACGCGGAGCACGAGGAATTCTGCGCGAATCCGCCGGGACCATCCGGCAAGGCTAAATACTCCCGAGAGACCGATAGCGAACCAGTACCGTGAGGGAAAGGTGAAAAGCACCCCGAACAGGGGAGTGAAATAGTACCTGAAACCTTGCGCCTACAAGCGGTCGGAGCACCTTCTGGTGTGACGGCGTGCCTTTTGCATAATGATCCTACGAGTTGCCGTGACTGGCAAGGCTAAGCGCAACGATGCGCGTAACCGAAGCGAAAGCGAGTCTGAACAGGGCGGTTAGGCATTTGCGGCAGACGCGAAACCGGGTGATCTACACATGGCCAGGATGAAGTCCCGGTAACACGGGATGAAGGTCCGCACCAATAAGCGTTGAAAAGCTTCTGGATGAGCTGTGTGTAGGAGTGAAAGGCCAATCAAACCCGGAGATAGCTCGTACTCCCCGAAATGCATTTAGGTGCAGCCTGGGGCGTTTTCCGCGCGAGGTAGAGCGACTGATAGGATGCGAGGGCTTCACCGCCTATCAAGTCCTGACAAACTCCGAATGCGCGTGGTTCATAGCCCTGGAGTGAGGGGGCGGGTGCTAACGTCCGTCCCCGAGAGGAGAAGAATCCAGACCACCGGCTAAGGCCCCGAAGTGGGTGCTAAGTTAGTCTAACGCGGTCCGGTCCCACAGACAGCTAGGATGTTGGCTTGGAAGCAGCCATTCATTCAAAGAGTGCGTAACAGCTCACTAGTCGAGGAACTGGGCATGGATAATAATCGGGTATGAAGTATCCCGCCGAAGCCGTGGACCCAATATTGGATGGTAGGGGAGCATTCCGTTCAGCGTCGAAGGCGCGGCGTGAGCCGCTCTGGAGCGTACGGAAAAGCAAATGTAGGAATAAGTAACGATAAGGGGGGTGAGATGCCCCCCCGCCGAAAGACCAAGGTTTCCCGGGCAACGCTAATCGGCCCGGGGTCAGTCGGGACCTAAGGATAAGCCGAATGGCGAGGCCGATGGAAGATGCGGTTAATATTCCGCAACTGTCCCGCGTGGCGATGTGGAGACGGAGAAGTGACAGTGCCGCCGCCTGACGGAATAGGCGGTTGAATGTCGTAGGCTGTGAGGATGCCAGGCAAATCCGGCGTCCGAGCTGAAAGCAGACAGTACGCAGATCCCCCCCGGGGTGACGCGACAGCGCACGTAATCATGCTCCCGAGAAAATCCGCTAAGCTCAACACGCGTGACACCCGTACCCTAAACGGACACACGTGGTCGGGTTGAGTATACTGAGGCGCTTGGGTGAATCACGGTTAAGGAACTAGGCAAACTGACCCCGTAACTTCGGAATAAGGGGTCCTCGAGAGATCGAGGCGCAGAGAATAGGTCCAGGCAACTGTTTAACAAAAACACAGGGCTGTGCTAAGTCGAAAGACGCTGTATACAGCCTGACACCTGCCCGGTGCCGGAAGGTTAAGAGGAGATG
>JAZQQH010000081.1:0-60184 GCA_045628985.1 Bacteroidales bacterium
GCGGAACTTCTTGACCGAATAGTAAGCATCGCTCGTGCCACCCTGATTGGTAGCATGCCACATGATGGCTTCGAGTACGTTGCGAGCGCGGCAGTCATGCAGACGATCGGCAAACTGCGAACCTGTGCAGAGCTGATGCAGTCCTCTTCCCCAGAGTGCGGTGGTGCGACACCAACCTGTTCGGAGGTCATTCTTCATAAAGAGCTTGTGCTGCACGAGGTCGGTGTAAGGCCAGATCTTCTGATTCGGATAACGAGGCATCTTGCTCGAAAGCATCTGTCCCTTGCTAGCACTCTTCTCGTCAGTCACAGCAAAGAGATTCGGATCATAGACCTCATCCTTGCCGGTTGTCCATGAGGGGCGATGGCAGTAGGCGCAACCGATCTCTTCGAATTTCTTCTTGCCGTGCTGGATCTTCTTGTCGTCGATGTTTCTGGCAGCAGGAACGGCCAAGCCACGATGCCAAACCATGAAATCTACGTAGTCATCATCAGACATTTCCACATCCAAGTTAGAAGACGTGAGGTAGTTGAAGATGTTCTCTTCTACATTATCTGTGAACCACTCAGGATGCTCCTCTGCTGTAGAGATCTTGCTGATATAATCAGCGAAACCTTTCTGAACCTCAGGATCTTTCGAAGCGTATGTGGCATAAATCTTTCCGTTCAGATCGAGATAATGATAACGACGGTCAGAACGCGTGACGTTCGTAATATTCCAGATGGCATTAGCACCTGCAGCATCGAGCAAAGGACCGCGCGAGATGGCGTATGTAAAGCGGCGTACCTTCTTTGTACCATCGCCTTGCTTGCTATTTGTGTAATAACCTACATACTGGCCATCCTTATAAAACGCAGGATTAAATCCATTGGTCATAAATCCATCTGCATACTCCTTATTATATTGTGCAATGATGTCCTCGTCGGTAATGGCATCAAGCAAACCGCTGCCATAGATGCCGAGCGTTGATTCAAGGCGCACTTCATAATTGCTGGTCGTAGCATCTTCATAGCCTTGGTTGATGACATAGACGGCATCGCGAGGGATCTTGACCTCTGGATAGCGCAAAGAATAGCTCTCGCCATCTGGGAACTGATTATTCCACTCATCCGTGAATTCCTGCCACTTCAGCTGAATCTTCTTTTCGTCAATCGGATCCTTGAATGGAGCAATGGCGTGTGTCTGAGGCATACCCGCCAACCAGCTGACATACGCGTCATTATCAGGATTGTAAACTACGAGCAGATAACCATTACCTACATCTACCGTATTGAACGAACCGTCTGGCTGGCTCTTGCCATGACCATAACCTGGGTGGCAATGCAAGCAGGAAGAGCGGACAAACAAAGGACCTAATCCTTCACGCTCACCGCCATTATTATTAGCAGTGAATGGCTTCTCAAACATCTTCTCGCCACGATTGAACGATTGGAACATGCCGCTATTCTCCACAGCAGGTGTCGGCTGCTCGTAGGCCTTCGATGAAGAGATGAAGCTCGTGCCAAGCTCTCCGCCTGAGTAGAACTGCTCGGCAATGGTCGGATCTTCCAGCTCTATTTCTGGATCTTCTGCATTATTCTCGCTATCAGAACAGCTGGCAAGCATCGCCATAAAAAATGCCGACGCTGCCAGATACTTATTTGGCTTCATAGAAATCATAAGAAATCAATTTCGTCAATGGTATCTACTAAATCATTGCAGGCATCAATCGCTGCCTGTATCTTGTTATAATTCTCTCCTGAGGTCTCACCGATGTAGTTGCGGAAAGGACGTGGCATGGCCTCCAGCTTCTGGATAGCATCGCTGATGGCGCTGCGAACTTTCTCATCAGCAGCCTTATTCTTCGAAGCTACCAATGCAGAGACAGAAGAAGCAGAAATTGAACCATCAAGTGAACCATAATAAGCGTTGCGAACGCTACGGATATTGTCGATGAAGTCTGCCACAGAGTTCCATGAATGAGGAGACTCTACATCGCTCCACTGATGCGAAGCCATCGGGTCAGAGATCTTGGTGTTGGCCACCTCGTTGGCAATATCTGAAGCACCGATGAGGATTTCTTCAAAGGCGGCTGACTGCGTCTTGTACTTGGCATTGCCTGGCAAACCTGCGTTATAAAGCGTCTCGCCATACACGCCTTCCCAAGCTTCTACCAGACGGTCACACTGTTCGCTCATGTCGGCAGCTACCACGGCTGCAAAGCGAGCCTCTGCCTCGCTGATAGTGGCTACATCACGCTGACGATTGTTAGCATCACCTGTCGAGCCTTCCTTAAAGATAACATACTCAACGGCATGAAAACCAAGTAATCCATAGCCAGCAGTACCTGCCTCGATGCGCTCCTCAATGTTTCCTGCTTTCAAGACTTCATCGAGCTGAGTCAGGTCGAGTGGCCATGAGTCGATATGAGGATCGATGTTGTAATCAGCGGCAGCACCAAAAAGGAAAGCCTCTGAAAGCTCCCAGTATTTACGCGCCTCTACCCAGTCGGCACAAGCCTTATTGACAGCCGCCTGCGAGGTGAGATTCTCACAATCTTCGGCCAGCAGAGCCGCTGCATCTGCCAGACTTCTATAAGTAGGAACGACTACCTTATTGACATAGTTTTTCAGTATTTCCTGTTGGGTAGCATCCACTTCATCCGTTGTAGAAACTACAGGATCATCGTTGTCAGAACAACTGCTCCAACCTGCAAAGAGGCTCAAGAGCATAAAAAGATTCAGATACTTTTTCATCTCAATACCTATTAATAATAATTATGTGTAATTTCTATTTTTCCCTTTTCCTTTTTCCTTTTTACCTTTTAAAGAATCCGCTATAGGCAACGCCCACGCTGACCGTCGGCTCATTGTTGAACTGCTTCTTGAGCAATCGCTCCGACCATTCGGCTTTGATGACGATATCCTTCATCGGCTTATAGTTCAAACCAACCGTAATCTTCTGTCGCTCCCAACAAGGATTATCCACCACTGCTCCTTCGGTCTTATACATCGAGTCATAATACTCATAGCGTGCAAAAGGATAGAGCTGCTGATGTTTTTCGCGCAGCTTGGCAGATAGTGCAAAAACATCATAACCTGCCTCGATGCTGGCACACATGGCATCGCTTGCCACTGAAGTTTGTGGAGAAACAGAACCTTTGCCTAACGTCTTGTTGATCTTCGTGATAGCCTCAGAATCTGTCAGGTGCCCATAATCATAATTGCCACGTACAATCCAGTTGTGAGCCTTGTATTCGAAATCTACTGTGCCGATAAATATATCACCATTGACATCATTGTATTTATCCGACTTAAGCGAGTTAGCAGCCGACCGTCCATAATAACCGCTCACACCTATGCGAAAGCCTGGCAACGAGTAATTATCGACACGAATGACTCCAGCATAACTGTTGGCGATATCAAACTCATAGCGGCTGGCGCTACCTCCCTTGATCCAGTCTTTCGCACCGAATAGATCTGCTTCCAAACCAGCCAGAAACTGCACTTCATAGCGCCACTCTGGCAGTCGACCCCAGAGCGAGATACCCGTCTGGTGCCATGTGCAAGGCAAGATACTGCTTTCGCTCTCTGGACGATAGACGGTAAAGAACTCTGTAGGCATGTGGAACTGATTGGTCAAGCCGACTGGCACCACGATGTGTCCCATACGCAAATTGACAGCCTTGCTCCACGACTTCTGGATCCAGAACTGCTCCAGCGCCACCTCGCCGCCACGCTCTACCTCGGTTTCATATTCTCCGGTTTCTTCTTCCTCGATCTCCACTGCCGCCTCAGTGCCACCATGTTCGAACTCTATCTCCGATCCCATCGACCAGCCATGGCCGAAGTCATAATTGATATAAAAGACCACGTGCGGCAAGTCGAACTGACCGAAGCCCTTGGCATCCTTATAGAGCTCTGCATTCGTGTAGCGCTTGTAGTTGTTGCTATAGAACATGCGGCTCATCGTCGCCTCTCCATAACCACCCAGGGAGAGGCGCGGCTCCTGGCCGTCACCTTTCTCCTGCGCGCTGGCACTGGCCATGCTGACCAATGTCACTAACATTACCATCCAACTAATTTTATTTCTCATGAGTTTCTGCTTTTTTTTTGATTTTCGCGGTGCAAAGTTAGCGTGTTTTTCTGGGTACAGCAATGCTTTAAATCGAGTAAAAAGTCAGGAATACTGGTAGGTAACATGCTCACTTTTGAGCAAAACAGATACCAACAAATGAGTAAAAACAACAAAGACTGAGCATTTGACAATACTCAATCCTTGCAATTTCGAAGAAAAGTCTGTACCTTTGCACACACAAAAACGGAAAAATCCACACTAAAATGAGAAATATAAAAATGTATGAGGCCGACGACAAGATGATCAACCTCATTCGTGACGACCATAGTTTACTACACATGCTTGGAGCCTTCGGCATCAAGTTAGGTTTTGGCGACAAGACCGTCCGTGAGGTGTGCGAGGAGCAGGAGGTCGATACCTACACCTTCATGGCTGTAGTCAACTTTGCCATCAACGGACACCTCGACAGTGAGTCTGTCGGCAAGCTCTCAGTCATCACACTGTTGCGCTACCTGCGTGCAGCTCACGTCTTCTTCCTCGACTTCGAACTTCCTTTCATCCGCAAGGAGCTGGCCGACGCGCTCGACGAAGACGACAATCTCGCGCATCTCATTTTAAAATTATATGACAGCTATGCTCACTCATTGCGTTCTCACATGAACTATGAGGAGAAGACACTCTTCCCATACGTCGAAAAACTGATTGATGGCAAAGTGACTAACGACACTTTCGTCGAGACTTTCTCGAAGCACCACGACCAGACCGACCAGCGCCTCACCGAACTCAAGGACATCATCATCAAGTACCTGCCGTCCGACAATCTGCGCAACAATCAGCTCAGTGCCACGCTCTACGACATCTACAACTCCGAGCGTATGCTCTATCAGCACGTCGAAATTGAGGAGCGTATCTTCCTTCCTGCCATCCGATTGCTCGAACAGCAGTGCCGGCAGAGCGATGTGTCACAGCGCATATCTAATATGATTACAGGAGGAAATGAGACTTCTCAAGAATCTCTCTCCGAGCGTGAAAAGGAAATCATTGTCTGTGTCGTTCAGGGTATGTCGAACAAGGAAATTGCCGACCATCTCTTCATAGCTACGAATACAGTAACGACCCACCGAAGAAATATTGCACGCAAGTTGCAAATCCATTCTCCGGCAGGTCTCACTATCTACGCTATTGTCAATAACCTGGTAGATATCTCGACGGTCAAGTTATAAGGGATTGGCTTAGAGCGCCATCAGCACCAGTATCTGCGCAATGATCACACGCAGGAACATCGACAGAGGATAGACGGTAGAATAGGCGACAGAGGCCTGGTCATTGCCACAGATGCTGTTGCTGTAGGCGAGTGCAGGTGGGTCGGTCATGGCACCACTGATCATACCAGCGATGGTGAAGTAGCTGCGATGGAACACGAGACGTGCCACGATACCGATGAGCATACAAGGCAGGAAGGTGATCAGGAAGCCATAGAGCACCCACCAATAGCCGCCATTGCAAACCGTGTCGATGAAGCCGACGCCGGCACCAAGACCTACGGCAGCCATGAACATGCAGATACCGATCTCGCGCATCAGGAGCTTGGCCGAGTTGGTTGTGTAGGTGACCAGACGGAACTTAGGACCATAGCAGGAGAGCAGGATAGACACGATGAGCGGACCTCCTGCCAATCCCAGTTTGACAGGGACAGGCATACCCGGGAAGAAGATAGGTATTGACCCGAGGAGTACACCCAAGGCAATGCCAAGGAAAGTAGAGAACAACATAGGTTGATCGAGGCGCTTGACGGAATTACCGAGGAGCTCTTCGATCTTTTTTACGTTGTCGGCCGAACCTACGACGGTGACGCGGTCTCCCAGCTGAAGGATGAGCGAGCGCTGCGCAATGAGGTCAATACCAGCACGTTTTACGCGAGTGAAAGTAACATGGAAGGTGCGACGAAGGTCGAGGTCGCCGAGACGCTTACCTTGCATCTTAGGATTGGTGACTACGACACGCGCAGAGATGAGATTGCTGTTCTTCTCCTCATCCCACTGCTGCTGGTCGACGTCTTCGAGCTTGCGTCCGAGGAGGATGGTGTAGGCGTTGATGTCCTCTGGCTTGCTGACGATGAAGAGTCGGTCGCCCTTCTGTAGGGTACTCTCGGCCTTGACAAGCTCCACTTTCTCCGTCTGGCGATGCAGGAGGCGGGTAGCCACGATGTCGCGGCCAGAGAGCTGGCTGAGCTCCTGAATCGTGCGACCACAGACAGCGTCGTTAGTGACTTCAAGAGTCACCGCCTGCAACTGCTCCGACTCCATACTGTTGTTATGCTCATAGAGTCGCTGCTCGTCCTTGAAATTGATGCGGAAGATCAGTCGGATGAGTACAATGGCGAGGATGATGCCAACCACGCCGAGCGGATAAGCCACGGCATAGCCTTGTGCGAAGATGGCATTCGACGCGCCATCGTGCATATCTGAGAAGGTCTGCTGGGCAGCACCGAGACCTGGTGTATTGGTCACAGCTCCATAGAGTACACCGATCATCGCAAAGAGATTCTCTCCCGTCAGGACGTGGATGAGATAAGCGATGAGGCTACCCAGGAAGATGATGCCAGAAGCAAGCAGATTGAGCGTGACGCCGCCTTTGCGGAAGGAGGCGAAGAAACCTGGACCTACCTGAAGGCCAATACTATAGATAAATAAGATAAGACCGAATTCCTTGACGAAATGTGAGGTGGTAGCATCGAGCACCAACCCGAAATGACTGGCTACAATGCCGACAAACAGCACCCAGGTGACGCCGAGCGACACGCCTCCGATTTTGATGCGCGAGAGCGCCAGGCCCAATGCAATGGCCAATGAGACGAGCAGCACGCTATGTGCTACACCGGGCTGTAGAAACAAATTACTGAACCACATGATACCTTAATAAATTATAAATTACTAATTACTAATTACTAATTACAAATTACTCTTCGGCCCTCCCCGTAATTAGTAATTTGTAATTCGTAATTTTTGACAAGCCGGCTTGTCAAAAGATTTCCATCAGCGCCATGCCATACGAGCGGTTTTCGCAGAGCATGCGGAGAAACTCCTTGGTGGCGCGCTTCATATATGCATCCTGCAGCACGTGGAAGGATCCCTCCATCTGTGTCCCCGACTGATCGAGGCGCAGCGCCTTAAGTCCTGACGTCCTGGCTACAGCAGCCTGACTGACAACGGTGAAGAGATGGTCGGAAGCCCGGACGATGTCGAGCAATACGTTCACCTCATTGATCTCCAGTCGCACGTTGAAGCGGTAATCGAGCCCCTCGACGATATGGTCGAACGTATAGCGCGCCTGCAGACCTTTGGCTGGCATGGCAAACGGAAAGCGTTCCAGGTCGGCCAGTCGCACCGTGTCCAGATTGGCCAGCGGATGCGTGTCGCTCACCACCACGGCCAGGCGGTTGTCGAACATGATATGCGATGAGATCTCTGGATGGACGACCGACGACTTATAACTCAGCGCCAGGTCGATCCTGCGCTCATTGAGCATCGCCATCAGCGTCTCCATGCTGTGACAGCAGATGTTGAGCTTGATGCCAGGGTATTGCTTAATAAACTGAAGGACAGTCTCTTTGAGCAGGGGAAGGAACGAGTAGGTCGAGCCGATGTTCAGTTCACCCGACCCCAGCTGCTGGATGTCGCGGACGCGGTCTATGCAGGTGATGGCCTCGCACAGCGTCTTGCGGGCCTGTGGCAGGAAGGCTTCACCTACATCGGTCAGATGCACGTGGTGTGAGTCGCGGATCAGGAGTTCTACTCCCAGTTCATTCTCCAGCTGTCGCACCTGCTGCGAGAGGGTACTCTGTGTGATGTTGAGCTGTCTTGATGCTTCGCTGAAGCTGTTGAGCTCTGCTACTTTGACAAAATAGCGAAGTTGACGAAGTTCCATTGAAAACGTGGATTTATATTTTTTTGACGGCGCAAAGTTAGAGCAAATAAAGCACCTTACCTAATAAAATACTGGTTTTTATTCTATAGTGTTATCGTTTTTGTCGATAAGTAAACTCCGATTGGCATTATCGAAACAAACCATAGACATTGCTTTCCTACCTCACGAATAACCACTACCTTTGCGCCGTCAAAACAACAAAAAATCATAAGCAGATGATCGTACTTGTATTTTTCAGTGTGGTGATTCTTTTCTCACTTTTACTCAATGTCATCGATAAAATCCGAGCTTATAATAATCGGAATGATCGCAGTATCTGGGAGGACGGAGACAGTGTTGTGGTCAAACCTAAAGACTCAACGGGAATCATCGGAGGCTTCGGAAAAAAACTTTGAATCGAAGGATCTCGCAGTTATCTGATCTTGTCGCGTGTGAACTAATACTAAACTAATTTATATTATGTCAAAATTTAACACCATCGAAATCTCGGGACTTGTGTCCCTGCATCCTAAGGTTGAGACACATAAGTTCCTGGGATTCTTTGAGCACGTGCGCTATCAGCCGACACGCAGCAGCATAGAATCCTATCGTAATTATTATGGCGCACGAGAGGCTGAGGTCTTCCAGCAGATCGCTGAAGGTAATGATCCTAAGGCTACGCTCGAAGCAGCCGAGGAGATGCAGACATCAGAAGGTGGTGACTACCGCCTTGATATGTGTCTGTCAGAGGATTGCCAGTTCGCTGCATTCCAGGTCTTTGAGCGAAAGAAAGGGGAGTTCGTCCCTTATAGCAAGCTCTGTTTCCTGGAAGGAGCGCAAGCTGAGGCGTTCGAGAACCTGATCGCCTGATTATAAAGAACTTTTGAACAAGGATTTCTCCCGGAGACAGACACTCCGGAAGGGATCAAACAAGGTATTATAAAGTATAGAATTTCGAAAGAGGCAAGGCCTGAAGTGATTCACGCCTTGCCTCGCTTTATGTATAGCTATAATTTGAGATAGTTTCTTTTACTTGCGCAGCATCTCCAGCGCTGGCGTCAGGATATGCTCCGAAGCCCATGGCATTACGGTGTCGACGATCTGGTGAATGACAGGTACAAGCTTGGATTCCTGCAGATATGGCTGGATCTTCAGGCCCTCAACGTACGAGCACGCTACCTCAATGACCGAAATGGCAAGCGCGGCGATAAGCACATACTTGATAGCACCGAATAATCCTCCAGCTAGGCGGTTGAGCCATCCGAGTTCGATGGACTTCATGATACGCTGCAAGAGATAAGCCACACGGTTCATGACAAACATCGAGAGCAGGAAGATCACTACCCACACGATGATTGCCGCTAAGGTGGCATTATCGACCCAAGTGCCAAGGTGAGGTGTGGCATAAGGCGACAGGTAGTTGGCAGCAATAGCCGCCAACAGAATACCTATCGTGCCGACGATCTCTTTGAAGAAACCGCGGTACAAGCCGATTGCTGCACCTATGGCGATAAAACCAAGGATGACGAGATCAAAATCGGTAAATGTGCCGTTGACCATCGGATTTTATACCTTTTAAATAATAGATTAGAGCTTAGCCTTGACCTGTACCTCGGTGAAGGTCTCGATGATATCGCCTTCCTTGATGTCGTCATAGCCGACGATAGAAAGACCACACTCGAAGTTGGTACCCACCTCCTTGACGTCGTCCTTGAAGCGCTTGAGTGAAGCAAGGTCGCCGGTGAAGACTACGATACCATCACGGATGACACGAGCCTTGTCGGTGCGATGTATCTTACCATTCTTGACGATACAACCAGCAACAGCACCGACCTTCGAGATCTTGAATACTGAACGTACCTCAGCCTCACCGCAGTATTCCTCCTTGACGATAGGCTTGAGCATACCCTCCATAGCCTCCTTGACTTCCTCGATAGCATCGTAGATGATTGAGTAAGAACGGATTTCTACGCCGTCCTGATCTGCCTTCTTGCGAGCACCGGCTGAAGGACGAACCTGGAAGCCGATGATGATAGCCTTCGATGCAGCTGCCAATACGACATCAGACTCAGAGATCTGGCCGACAGCCTTGTGGATGACGTTGATCTGGATATTCTCGGTAGAGAGCTTGATGAGTGAGTCGGTAAGAGCCTCGACAGAACCGTCCACGTCGCCCTTGACGATGAGGTTCATCTCCTGGAAGTCACCGAGCTTCAAGCGGCGGCCAATCTCATCGAGCGTAAGGGTCTTCTGGGTACGAAGAGCCTGCTCACGCTGCAGACGGTCACGCTTCTGTGCAATCTCACGAGCCTCCTGCTCTGACTCAAGTACGCGGATCTGATCACCTGCCGATGGAGCACCATCGAGGCCAAGAACCTGTACAGGACATGCTGGACCTGCCACCTCGACCTTCTGGCCACGCTCGTTGAAGAGAGCACGTACACGGCCATAGTACTTACCGGCCAGTACGACGTCACCTACATGGAGCGTACCATTCTGCACGAGGATTGAAGCCACATAGCCACGACCCTTATCGAGCGTTGCCTCGATGACTGAACCGCTGGCAGCCTTGTTAGGATTAGCCTTGAGGTCGAGCATCTCAGCCTCGAGGAGACACTTCTCCAGGAGCTCCTCAACGTTGAGACCATCGCGAGCCGAGATATCCTGGCTCTGGTACTTGCCACCCCACTCCTCCACGAGGTAGTTCATGGCGGCGAGCTGCTCCTTGACGCGGTTAGGATTAGCAGTTGGCTTATCGATCTTGTTGATAGCGAAGACGATAGGTACACCGGCTGCAGCAGCGTGGTTGATAGCCTCCTTGGTCTGTGGCATGATACCGTCGTCAGCAGCTACGATGATGATGGCAATATCGGTCATCTTAGCACCACGGGCACGCATGGCGGTGAAGGCCTCGTGACCAGGGGTATCAAGGAAGGTGACGTGACGGCCATCCTGCAGCTGCACGTTATATGCACCGATGTGCTGGGTAATACCGCCAGCCTCACCAGCAATCACGTTGGTGTTGCGGATGTAGTCAAGGAGCTTGGTCTTACCGTGGTCAACGTGACCCATCACAGTAATAATAGGTGGACGTGACTCGAGCTGATCCTCTGAATCTGCTTCCTCTTCGAGCTCTGCCTCTACCTCCTCACTTACATACTGAGTCTCGAAACCGAACTCTGAAGCTACGAGGTCGATGGTCTCAGCCTCAAGACGCTGGTTGATAGAAACCATCATGCCGAGCGACATACAGGTAGAGATGACCTGGATGACCGATACGTTCATCATCGTTGCCAAGTCGTTGGCGGTAACGAACTCTGTCAGCTTCAGGATCTTGCTCTGTGCTGCTTCAGCCTCCTCAGCCTGAGCGGCTGCCTGAGCTGCGGCATTACGCTTATCCTTACGATACTTGACCGCCTTCTTGTCTGGCTTGTTGGTCAGACGAGCAAGTGTGTCCTTAACCTGCTGCTGTACGTCAGCCTCATTGACCTCCTGCTTGTAGTTGTTGTGACCCTTCTTCTTGTCTTTGCCAGCCTTCTTGCCGCGGCCATCCTCATTGCTGTTACGACGGCTGTCGCCCTTCTGGTCGCGACCCTTACCACGATTGATCTCCTCGTTGATGTCGACCTTCTGAGCACCACGATGACGGTTGTTGCCACCACCACGATTCTCGTCGTTGTTGCGACCCTTCTGCTCACGCTCCTTCTTCTTCTCCTCCTTCGACTTCTTCTTAGGACGAGTTGACTGATTGAGTGCATTGAGGTCGATGGTTCCGACGACGTTGAGCTGAGGCTGAGCATCTACCTTCACGCGGTATACCTCACCGTTGCGAGCCTCCTCTGGAAGTGGTTCGTCATTGATGCGATCCTTGCTACGCTCTCCCCAGATTGACTGGTTAGGCTTCTTAGCCTCTGCTGCTGGCTGAGTGGCCTTAGGTTGCTGTGGCTTCTGAGCTGGAGCCTCCTGACGCTTTGGCGCCTGAGCCTGCTGCTGCTTTGGTGCCTGAGCCTGTGGCTTAGTCTCTGGCTTGGCAGGAGCTGCTGGCTTCTTCTTGTTCAACGAATCCAGGTCGATGTGTCCCAAGACCTTAGGACCCTGCTGCTGAGCCACAGCTTCGTCACCGGCAGTGCGAGCCTTTGCAGCCGACTGTGGTACGCCATTGTTGACAGCGTTGATCTGCTGAGTCTCCTTCTTGATCTTGTCGCGAGTCTGCAGTCGCTCCTGACGCTCGCGCTCGCTGGCCATCTTGACATTCTTATCTTTATTGAACTCACGGCTCATAAGTTCATAGAGGTCGTCCGGGACATTGCTCATCGGACCCCAACTCTCGGTGGCACTTGACTTCTTCTCGAGAAACTCGACAAGAGTCTGGATACCGACGTTGAAATCTTTTGCTATTTTGCTTAATCTCATTTGCTTCTGTTTTTACTGGTTTGAATTATTAATCTTCTGACTCAGCCTCCTCTGGAGCAGCCTCGTCAAACTCCTTTGCGAGAATCTCACGTACCTCTGCAACGGTCTCCTCCTCGAGGTCTGCCTTATCTGCAATGAGCTGAGGATCAGCGTCGAGTACCGACTTAGCAGTAGCAAGGCCAATGCCCTTGAGCGCCTGGATGATCCATGGCTCGATAGCGTCGCTGAAGTCGTCGAGGAAGATATCATCACCGTCACCCTCACGATATACGTCGATCTGATAACCGGTCAGGAGGCAAGCCAGCTTGATGTTAGCACCATTACGGCCGATGGCAAGAGAAACCTCCTCAGGACGCATGAATACCTCTGCAGTCTTCTCCTCCTCGTTGACATGGATCTGCGAGATAGAAGCTGGCGAGAGGGCGCGCTGGATGAAGAGCGATGGGTTGGTGGTATAAGGAATCACGTCGAGGTTCTCGCCACGGAGCTCACGGACGATACCGTTGATACGGCCACCCTTCACACCGACGCAAGCGCCTACTGGATCAACACGATCATCGAGGCTCTCTACAGCCACCTTAGCACGCTCACCTGGCAGGCGGACGATCTTGACGATACGGATGGTACCCTCGGCAATCTCAGGAATCTCAGCCTCGAGCAAGCGCTGGAGGAAGATAGGAGCAGTACGCGAAAGGATAATCTTAGGGTTGTTGTTAGCATTGTCGACGCGGAGGACGACGGCACGTACCTGATCACCCTTGCGGAAGTTGTCAGAGCTGATCTGCTCGTTGCGTGGCAGAGAGAGCTCGTTACCCTCCTCATCGACCATCAGCATCTCACGCTTCCAGGTCTGATAAACCTCAGCGCTGGTGATGCGGCCAATCAGGTCCTTATACTTATTATAGAGTACGTCCTTCTGGAGCTCGAGGATCTTCGAAGCCAAAGTCTGACGCAGGTTCAGGATGGCGCGGCGGCCAAACTTCTCGAAGTGAACCTCCTCGGTGAAGTCCTCGCCAACCTCGATGTCCTCTACGGTCTTGCGAGCCTCGCTGAGGCTAACCTCGGTGTTCTCGTTCTGCAACTCCTCGTCAGCCACGACGGTGCGGTTCTTCCAGATCTCGAAGTCACCCTTGTCTGGATTGATGATGATGTCAAAGTTCTCATCAGTGTCAAACATCTTAGCGAGTACCGAGCGGAATGAATCCTCCAATACGCTGATCATTGTAGAACGGTCAATGTTCTTCAACTCCTTGAATTCCTGGAAGGTCTCAACCATTGAGATAACTTCCTCTTTCTGTCTTGCCATAATTTGTGTGCCCCCATCCCCTTACCCTTCCCCCTGAAGCGGGGAAGGGAGTAAGATGTTATTGGGGTGAATTTATATTGTTAGTTTTTATTTTTCCTTAATATTTCAAATATAAGCCTAATGTGATATTTGATGGTAATCACTCCCTTCCCCGCTTCAGGGGGAAGGGTTGGGGATGGGGGCTAGAAATTATACTGCACCCTATTCACCTCCTTGTGCATCAGCTTCTCATGATGCTCCACGTCTTCCTTCTTTTTCTTCTCCTTGCCAGTGGCGGGGTCGATGACCTTCTCGCGAGTGGTCCAGGTCAGCTCGAAGCCTTCTTCGTCAGCCTCACCCAAGATGCCCTTGAGCTTACGGCCATCGCGCATCAGCACCTCCATCTCCTCGCCTTCGAACTTAGCGTACTGGCGCAAGGTCTTCAGTGGAGAGGTCAAGCCAGCTGAACCGACTTCAAGCTCGAAGTCCTCCACGTCACGATCCATCCTTTCGTCGATGTAGCGGCTCAGTGCAGCACACTCGTCAATGTCGATGGTCTCATCGTTGTCAAGGGTAATTACGATCTGATTATCGCGGCTCACGGTCACGTCAATCAGGAAGCTCTCTGAATCAGTAGCCTGCAGGAACTGATCTACCAGATCGATAATGGTTTGCTTTTGGATCATGTCTTCTATGTATCTCTGTCGATAATCAATTGATATAAAAAAGAAGGGAGAAGTGATTGTTTTCACTTCCCTCTTCTCATTTTCACGCTGCAAATATACATATTATATATATAGCAACCAAATCTTTTTTCGAAAAAATGCTACTTTACCCTCATTTTCCTCAGTTTGCTCATTCCGAGATTACAATTATCCCTTCTTTTCTGCTGGCATCCTCCAACGGGTACCCGGTGAAGGATGCCGTGATGCACGAAACCATAACCTGGTACTCGTCTATGGTTTCGTTCCTGAAAAAATCTCCAAAGTCACTCAAGTTTGGACACTCTTTTACCGCGGCATCCTCCAACGGGTTCCCGGTGAAGGATGGCGCAAAAAAAAGAGCAGCACCCGAAAGTACTGCTCAATATTTTGAATTAAGTGAGTCTGAGATTACTTAACGTATACCTTCTTGCCACCCTTAACCATGAGACCCTCAGTAGCGCCTGGGTTACCGAAGAGGTCATAAGCAACCTCCTCCTCAGAAGCTACGCTAACGTTAGTGAGGCCAAGTGCATTACCGTCAACCTTAATGGCAACATTCTTGATCTCGAAGGTGATTTCCTCAGTCTTGTTTGCCGAGAGGTTGAATGCGATAGACTGGAGGCCGTCCATGCTCTTGTCAACAGTTACAGTCTTGTTAAAAGTCTTCCAGTCGGTGCCAAACTCTACATCGCCAATAGCTACGTAGTGCTTATAGGTACCTGGCTCGGCATGAGTCTGAGTTCCAACTTTCTGAGCAGCAGATGCCTTGTATTCAAATGAAACCTCGATCTCCTTGCCAGTAACAAGAGCGAGGTCGAAGCCAATCCAAAGCTGAGCATCGTAATCCTCTTTTGCACCTGCATAAGAGATGACAGTAATTGTGCCATCAACACTCTCAATTATTTGACCAGCCTTATCACCACCATTGCTCTTGTAGTAGAGACCGACCTTTGTTGGGTTTGGTGCATCTGCTGGATCTGGTTCAACAGTACCACCCATCTCTACGAGTTCTTCCTTGGTACAGAAACCTATTTCTTCAACCTTCAAAGAGCCAGCCTTGCCGTTATCCTGAACAACGAGCTGCAAAATCTCCTCAGCGAGAGTCTTGCCACCATCACCGAGACCCTTTTTGTCAAGCTTGATACTGTAGATACCATCAGCTTCCATCAGCACGATCTCCTGCTTGAACTCCTTGCCCCAAGACTGCTCAGCAACGAACTTGTTATACTGAACAGCGAAACGGATTGGACCACCTGTAACACCGCTAACCTTGATGTAAGCATAGTCATTAGCAGATGCATCAAAAGGAGTTTCCTCGCTTCCGAGCCAAGTAGCAGAACCATTATAGCCACCACCGAAAGTGTAAACGCCATCTGCAACGGTAGTGCCATCCCAAGCATTTGGTGCAGTCTTGACATCCTTTGCACTAGCAGTGAATGCAATTGACATTACTGCAGCGAGAGAGAGTAAAAATTTCTTCATGCGCATTGTTTTGTTTTAAGTTTATAATATGGTTAAATAAATTATCTTCCAAATGGACGAATTATATCGGTGCAAATATACTACAAATTATGAGATTGTGCAACAAAATGGCATGAAAAAATAACAATCGAGTCAAACTTTTGCAATAAAATACAAAAAATGTTTTATTTTGGTAGGAAAATTTGCGACAAAAGGGATAAATAACTACCTTTGCCACATCTATTAATAATCGCGCGATACTCCAAAAGCGCAAGAAATGAAAATATAATGGCAAATCATCTCGTCATCATGGCCGGCGGTATCGGAAGCCGCTTCTGGCCTATGTCAACTCCTCAGTGTCCTAAGCAGTTCCTCGATATTATGGGAACGGGACGCACCATGATTCAGCAGACTTTTGACCGCTTCGGCGGACTTATTGATATTGAGCACGTCTGGGTAGTCACCAGCAAGAACTTCGCACAGCTCGGACAGGAGCAGCTCGAGGGTATCAATCCTCAGCACATCCTGCTGGAGCCTTGCATGCGCAACACCGCGCCTTGTGTGGCTTATGTGAGCTGGAAGATTCAGGCGGAAGACCCCTCGGCAACCATCGTCGTAGCAGCTTCTGACCATATCGTGACTAATCCGCGTGAGTTCATGCGCGTTGTGGCGCAAGGCCTTGATTTTGTGCAGGGTGGCGACAGAATCCTCACCCTCGGTATGCAGCCAACGCGTCCTGAGACGGGTTATGGCTACATTGAGCAAGGCGAGAAGCAGGAGGAGGCTCAGCTCGAGGTTCACTCTGGCAAGAAGGGAGCTCGCCGCGTCTCGGCCATGGCAGCCTTGCTTTCGCCAATCTATAAGTTAGCTTCCTTCCGCGAGAAGCCTGATCTTGAGACGGCTAAGCAGTATCTCTCGACGGGTATGTTTACCTGGAACTCAGGTATGTTTATCTGGCAGGTCAAGACCATCGTCAATGAGCTCCGTCAGTATCAGCCAGAAATCGCGGCTATCATGGATAAGATTGCGCCTACCTTCTTCACCATCCGTGAGCAGGCGATGGTCGATCAGCTCTATGCTTCTTGTCCTAAGATTTCTATCGACTATGCAGTCATGGAGAAGACACAGCTGGCTTACGTCATGCCAGCCGAGTTCGGTTGGAGTGACCTGGGCACTTGGGGTAGCCTCCACACCTTGACTCCTCAGGACGATGACCGAAATGCTGTGATTGGCGATGGTGTGAAAATCATTGAGTCAGAGGGTTGTATGGTGCGAATGCCACAGGGCAAGCAGGTAGTCATCCAGGGCCTCAAGGACGTGATTGTATCAGAACATAATGGCGTATTGCTGATCTGCAAACTCGAGGATGAGCAGAGGATCAAGGAGTGGCACTAATTGAGGGAAAAAGGATAAAGGAAAAGGGAAAAATGAAGTTAACCGTTGTTAAGGTAGGTGGCGCCATCGTTGAGAACGAGGCTTCGCTGAATAATCTGCTCGATAAGTTTGCCAACATCGAAGGACTGAAGGTCCTGGTGCATGGCGGTGGACGTAGTGCTACCAAAGTGGCTGAGCAGCTGGGTATTGCGCAGACAATGATCGGTGGCCGTCGTGTGACGGACGCTGAGACTTTGAAGGTCGTGACCATGGTTTATGCCGGCTTGGTCAATAAGAATATCGTGGCTCAGTTGCAGGCTCGTGGCGTCAACGCCCTGGGCCTCACAGGTGCAGATATGAATGTGATTGTCTCGCACAAGCGCCCGTTGAAGAAGGTCAAGATGGAGGATGGCACGACGCAGGAAGTCGACTATGGCTTTGTCGGCGATATTGATCTGGTCAATGCTGATTTGCTGAGCGACCTGATTGCCAAGGGCGTCGTCCCTGTAATGTCTCCTATCGGCCATGACACCAAGGGTTCGTTGCTCAATACCAACGCTGACACCATCGCTGGTGAGGTAGCCAAGGCTTTGAGCAAGCACTTCGAGGTGACCTTGATGTACTGCTTCGAGAAGAAGGGTGTATTGATGAATCCTGACGATGATGAGAGCGTCATCCCTGCTATCACAGCGGCTGAGTTCCCACAGTTAGTGGCTGACGGTGTGGTCAGTGGCGGTATGCTGCCAAAGCTGGAGAATGCATTTGAGGCTATTAGCAACGGCGTCAAGGAAGTAGTTATCACACAGGCAGATGCGATTGACCAGCCGAGTGCTGGCACTCATCTCAGTTGATTTATGTAAAAAGAAAATATGAATTTCATCGGACTTATTATTGCCGTCATCACCTTCCTCACCATCGGAATCTTTCATCCTATTGTCATCAAGGCGGAGTATTACTTCGGCACCCGCTGCTGGTGGGTGTTCCTGCTGGCAGGTATCGCCTTCATCTGCGGTTCGCTGTTTGTGGAGAACCAGATAGCCAGCACCATCCTCGGTGTCATCGGCTGTAGCTGTCTGTGGAGTATCCTCGAGATCTTCGAGCAGCGTCAGCGCGTACTCAAAGGATGGTTCCCGATGAACCCGAAGCGTAAGGATGACTATGTTGTGAAAAAATAAAACTTCCCTTTGAGCATCATCTCAATGGGAAGTCGAAGTAAGTATTAGGATAAGGCTCATTGCGCAATGTGAAGTGCCACCACTCACACGCGATGGGCCTAAAATTATGCTTTGACATCACCTCTCGCAGCAATTTTCTGCGCGAGATCTGCTCCTGCGTGAGGCCTTCGGTATGGTCGAAGTGAGAGATTTCGTCGAGCATGTCGTAAGGTCCACCCATGTCTGCGTCGCGTCCTGATTGCATGTCGAAGAGCGTGACGTCAACGGTCGAACCTCGTGAATGTCCTGACTTATGTGCCAGATAACCACGGCGGAAGAGCTCGGACTTCGGACAGTTCGGATAGAAGTATTCCTTCATCACCTGGTCGTTCATGTCGTGTCCCCACTTGATGAAGAAGTCCACCGCGCGCTTCGGACGATAAGCGTCATGCACCTTGAGGCGATAACCCTGCTTCATCAGTTCGTCGTTGACCGCCTTGAGCTGCTCAGCGGCCTGGCGCGTCAGGTAAGCCACGGGGCGCTCATAGCCGGGGATACGCTGTCCGACGAAGTTGAAGGTCGAGTAATATCGGATATCCTGCAGAATGTCAGGACAAACCTCGGATAACGAGACAAAGCCAGGCTCGACGGAAGAGGCTTCCTCCTTTATTATATATAAGGTGTCCTCCGCCGGCAGCCAGGCAGAGAGCGTATCACTACAGCCTGCCAGAGAATCCCCGGCAGGCTGTGTGTTATTTTCTGTGGTCGGACCTGCACAGGAAGCGCAGATCATGGCCAATAGTACGGCAAAAAACGGGAGGGTTCGCATAAGCAATTATCCGCGGCAAGCCAGCATCTCCTGGATGGTGCCAGGCTTATGACGGCCGATGAGCGTTGCGCCGTCTGGAGTGATGAGGTAGTCCTCCTCGTTGCGGCAACCACCGAAGTTCTTCCAGCTTTCGAGCGCCTCGTAGTTGATGAAATCAGTGAACTTACCAGCTGCACGCCACTGATCAATCAGGTCTGGGATGAAGTAGATACCTGGCTCGACGGTGAAGACGAAGCCTGGCTCGAGCGTGCGGCCAAGGCGAAGAGAGCGGAAGCCGAAGCGTGGATCCTTCTCCTGACCACGTGGATAGCCGACGTGAACCTCGCCATAATTCTCCATGTCATGCACATCCATACCCATCATGTGACCAAGGCCATGAGGCATGAACATAGCTACTGCGCCAGCCTCGGCAGCCTCCATCGCATCACCCTTCATGAGGCCTAATCCCTTGAGTCCCTCAGCAATATTAGCCCAAGCAGCCACGTGGCACTCGCGGTAGGTGATACCCGGACGGATCATCTGTCCAGCCTTCTGATAAGTGTCGAGCAGGATGCTGTGCACAGCCTTCTGGCGCTCATCGAAGTCACGGCCCACAGGCATGGTGGTGGTGCAGTCGCCAGCGTAGTGCATCTCGGTCTCAGCACCAGCGTCGAGCAGGAGCATGTCACCGTCCTGCAGCGTGTGGATATAGCCGTGGTTATGCAGTGTCTCGCCGTGGTTGGTGGCAATGGTAGGGAAGGAGAGGTAGTAACCCTTGCGCTGAGCCACCTCGCACACAGCAGCAGCAATGTCCTTCTCAGTGACGCCTGGACGAACCATGCGGATGGCTGTCTCGTGCATATCTACAGTAATGTCAATGGCCTTGGCAATCTCGGCAATCTCCTCAGGAGCCTTATGGTTGCGCATGTCGGCCAATGCATAGATCAGGTCGAGCGATGGCTGAGCCTCCTTGCCGAGCAACTCACGGAGCCACATGATCGTATGTCCGCGATAAGGTGGTACGAAGTGAACCTTCTGCTGCTGAGCCACTGCCTGGTCAATATATTTCTGCAGTTCTGCCATCGGACGGGTCTCGGTCACGCCCACTGCCTCGCTCTTCTCAGCGAGTGTTGGCTGCACGCCTGTCCAGATGATATCGTCGATGGTGAGTTCGTCGCCAAAGATGATGGTGCGGTTGTTGTCCACATCAATCACAGCAGCGAGATCCTCATAATCAAGACCAAAGAGATAAAGGAAAGTACTGTCCTGACGGAACATATAGTTGTTGTCAGGATAATTGTAGGAAGCGATGGTGTTGCCCAAGAAGAGCAGGAGTCCGCTACCCATGGTCTTCTGGAGGCGTGCACGACGCTCCATGTAGACTTCTTTTGCGAATGTTGGTTTCAGCATAGTATCTTAAAAGTGAAAGAGTTAAAAAGTGAAAGAGTTAAAGAGGTTTGGCTGCGCGAGAAATATAATCTGATAGATATAAGTAACTGATCAAAAATAACTATAATTATTTTGCACATGGAGTAAATAGAGTATAAGGAGTTATTTTCTCTATTAACTCAAATAAATGAAGTATTGTAAGTGAATGGAGAGATCCCAGCAAAGTACTCTGTTAACTCCATTTACTCCATGTGATATATATAAATAATTTTGACTATTTACTTATAACTATATTCATTATTCGTAGCACCCAATGCATGGCTTCTCTCCTCGCGCCTTGCCATCCAAGTCAAGAGGCAATCTCGTGAGCGTCTTCGGCGTTCCCTTGCCGCGCGCCGGAGATTCTTCCTGCAAGTGCGGGTCGCAGATATAGTTTGGCATATCCACCAGCTTATAGAGCGGATCATCTGTCCAGATTGTCTCAATGAAATCCTCGTCGTCCGAGCCTCCGCTGGCATGGAGCAGGCAATGATCGAACTTATAGGTGAAGACACTATCTGCCACAACGCCCTCCGGAGAGGTGTAAGCACGATAGCGGAGGTCAACGTTAGGATCCTTGCCCGAGCGGCCATAAACCAAGGTGTTGGTGAGCTGGCAGCGATAGAGCGGACAATTCTCTACCGGTTTGTTGGCTTCCTCGGCATAGTTGGCCAATAACAGATCCGCGCCTCGGATGACTGTCCAGAAGGCGTAGTTGGCCAGCGTGCAGTGAGTCACGTCATAAGTGCCACCATGCAGTTCGAGCAGCGGGCCGCCACTGTTCATCAGCAGCGAGTTCTCGACGATCATGTTGCTGTTCACCGCATAGACAAGCGCGCTGTCCGCATTCATTAGCGTGGAGTTGCGGATCAGCAGTTGCTGGTTCTCCTCAGAAAGGAAATCCGTCGTGAGGTCCTGCATCTTCACCGCGTCTTGCTGCAGTCGCACACCATCCGTCATACCTTTTATTAATGTATGCTCCATGCGGTTGCCTGCACTGCCGTTGACGAATCGTATGCCACCCCACTGGCCACCCATGTCGCGGTAGTAGAGATTGTCGAACATCTTGTCCGTACGGTCTCCGATCAGCGTCACTGGGTGTGCAGCCGAGCCTTCGATGATCAGTCGTCCCTGCACCTCGATGGCCGCTTTGTCGTGCATAAATAAAGTAGTAGAGTCAGCAATCGTGAGTGTGATCCCCGCAGGAATCGTCAGCGTGCCGAAGATCTGCTTGTCGCGGCCCTGTGCATCCCAGCGCAGGTCGGTGGTCAGGGTCGAGTCACGCAGCTGCTCCACATTCATGGCCAACGCCTTGAGCAGGATGCTGGTCGTCTGGCCATTGCAAGTAATGTCGAGATAGTCCTCGAAGGTCTTCTCACGCTCCGTCTGTTGCTGAGGTGCGGCAATCTCCATCAGCACGAAGAGCGAATCTCCCTTGCCGATATGCAGCAGCTCAGGACGCTCGAAAGCCGTCCCCGCCATGCCGTCCACATTGATTTTGAACGGGCTCTCCGCGCCACCTCTCAACACGATGCTCTGTAGCTCCAGCGTGCCCTTCTGCCGGTTATAGACCATCAGTCGCTGAGTGGCAGACGTCTGGCCGGTGAGCAGGGTGCCGAAGTCGTAGCAGTCTTTCCCGTTCAGTTCTATCGTCGGCTGTGCATTCCTGTCGGTCAACACCTCGTCGTGGCATGAGCTCAACACCCATACCAGACACAAGATTGTCCAAAGGAAAAACTTACGGAGCATAACGATTAACTTATAACTTATAACCTGCATGAAATGCAGATCAAGGGGTTACCACCAGCGTGTTGTAGTTGACGCGCTTGGCATGATAGTGGCGGAGAGGCAGGTTCTCCTCGTTGGCAGGTCCTGCTGAGGCGGCTGGCGAACCATATTGCACGCCGCTGAACTCAGAGTGGCACTTCGGACAGATAGCTGCGAAAGTGTCTTTCATCTCAATCTCCACCACCTGATTGCCGTGCTTGTAGCAATAGGGACAAGCCAGGTCAAAGGCATAATAAGTGTCCTCAAAAGCGCTGTGAAAAAGCAAAAGACCTCCTTTGCCAATCACCTCGCTGACGTTGAGATGTGCATTGATGAGCACGTACCCTGGCTGGCAGTCGAGGTGCGGCACGTCGTTCTGTTGCAGCGCTGCATTGATCGTGGTGATGTTGCACGAATAGTTGACGCGGAGAGCGGGAATTGGGCTCTCCGAAAGGCCATCATCACCACACGAGGATAACAACGCTAAGCTCAAGAAGATTGAAGAACGTATAATATTTTTTACACGAATTTCCATAAATTGACATAAATTATATTTTTGAATCATTCATGATAAGTAACTGATCAAAATTAATTTATATCATCCGAATCTCACTGCGTGGTGCTGAAAAACTATAAAAACAGATAAAAACTATAAAAACGTATTTATAATATTTATAGTATTTATCGTATTTCAGCACCGCGCTAGCGAGAAAACTCAATTATTGTTTTTATAGTTTTTACTCGTTTTTATAGTTTTTCAGCATCGCGCAGCGGAAATATTTTATAAACTATTTTTGAGTGACTACTTAATTCGTGTAAAAAGTTATTTCACGAGCTGAGCCACGGCCTCATCCACCTTCTCGAAGTGGAAGCCAGAGAGCACCTCATCCATCAGCGCCTTGATCTGCGCAGTGCAGAGATTACCCACCGAGCCCTCGTGCGAATGATGCACCTCCTTGACCGGTGTGAACTTACCAGCCTCGATGTCGAGACCCACCTTCTTATAAGCGTCACGGAATGGCATTCCCTCGGTAGCCAGGCGGTTGACCTCCTCCACAGAGAACATCAGGTCATAGCGTGTGTCCTCGAGAATGTGGTCATTGACCGTGATATGCTCCATCATCAGGGTCACCATGCGCAGGATGTCCTTCAGTTCGTCGAAGGTTGGCAGGAAGACTTCCTTGATGATCTGCAAGTCGCGGAAGTAGCCACTTGGCAGGTTGTTGCAGATAAACATCACCTGCTCTGGCACGGCCTGGATCTTGTTGCACTTAGCACGAGTGAGCTCGAAGACATCCGGGTTCTTCTTGTGTGGCATGATGCTCGAACCTGTCGTAAACGCGTCATGCAGCTTGATGAAGCCGAAGTTCTGGCTCGAATACATGCAAGCATCGAACGCCAGCTTGGCCAACGTAGCAGCAATGCCACCCAGCGCCTGAGCCACCACGCGCTCGGTCTTGCCACGGCCCATCTGAGCATACACCACATTATAAGCCATCGAGTCGAAGCCCAGCAGGTCGGTAGTCATCTGGCGGTTGAGTGGGAACGACGAGCCATAGCCAGCCGCGCTGCCCAGTGGATTGCGGTTCACCACCTTATAAGCTGCCTGCAATACCTGCAAGTCGTCCACGAGGCTCTCAGCGTATGCGCCGAACCAGAGTCCGAACGACGATGGCATAGCCACCTGCAAGTGCGTATAGCCCGGCATCAGCACGTTCTTATACGCCTCGCTCTGCTTCTGCAGCATCTCAAAGAGCTTCACGGCCTCGGCCACTACCTCTTTGATCTCGTGGCGCATATAGAGCTTGAGGTCGATGAGCACCTGGTCATTACGGCTACGGCCCGAGTGGATCTTCTTGCCGATGTCACCGAGGCGGCGAGTCAGCAGCAGCTCCACCTGAGAGTGCACGTCCTCAATACCCTCCTCGATCTCGAACTTGCCGGCGCAAGCATCCTGATAGATGCTCTTCATCTCCTTGAGCAATACCTCCAGCTCGCTCTTCTCAAGCAGGCCGATGGTCTCGAGCATGGTGATGTGAGCCATCGAACCCAGCACGTCGAACGGTGCCAGATACAAGTCCATCTCACGGTCACGGCCGATGGTATAGCGCTCAATATCCTTATCTACCTGTACGGATTTTTCCCAGAGTTTCATATTAGTAAGGGATTTTTGTCATGAAGTCAGCAATCTGGTCAGCCACGCCATCGAGCTTCTTGCCCACGAGAGGCTTGAGGAAGAATGGGATGTCCACCTCCACCGTCACCTTGCACTTGGTCTCGTAAGGAGCCTTTGGCAGGAGCTGTATCCAGAGCGTCATGTCGATAGGGGCCTTGTCGGCCTTGAACTTCACACACTTCATTGGCTCCTCGCGCTCCACGATATAGATGCGTACATCCATACCAGAGACCTTGAAGTCAACGGCGTCCTGCGAGAAGACGAAGTTGCTCATCTGTACCTTGCCTTCACCCATCTCGTTGATCTTCGCCTTGATGGCTTCTTTCTGCTCCGGAGTCATCTGCTCCTTCATCTGCTGATAGATGCTGAAGTCGCTGATGCGGGCCCAGACCTGCGCCTGAGCCGCATTAATGATCTTTACGTCGCTTGTATATCTTGACATTTTTCTCTTTTTTTACTTTCCCCACTCGCTTGGATTAGCCCTCCACTGCTTCAGCACCTCGATGTCCTCCTCCTTGATGTAGTTGAGCTCAGCTGCCTCAGCCACGAGCTCAGTGTAGTTAGAGAGGGTGGTGAGCTCTACCTGAGCCTCCTCAAAGGCCTGAGCTGCCTGTGGGAACTGATAGGTAAAGATAGCCACCATGCCGAGTACATTGACATTGGCCTGACGGAGAGCAGCAACAGCCTTGAGCGAAGACATGCCGGTAGAGATGAGGTCCTCTACGACTACTACATTCCAGCCTTCCTCGATCTGGCCCTCGATGAGGTTGCCCATGCCGTGATCCTTTGGAGCCGAACGTACATAGACGAATGGCTTGCCGAGAGCGTCAGCTACGAGAGCTCCCTGTGCAATAGCGCCAGTAGCCACACCTGCAATAGCGTCGACCTTATCACCGTATGTACGCTGGATGGTATTGACCAGACCTGTCTTGATGATGGTGCGGATATCAGGGAAAGCCAGGGTCTTGCGGTTATCGCAATAGATAGGAGAATGCCAGCCTGAAGCCCAGGTGAAAGGATTGTTTGGCTGCAACTTTACGGCCTTAATAGCCATTAACTTCTCAGCAACGAGGCGCTCGATAGTTTTCATAATTCTTGGGTTTTATTTATTGATTAGTAATGAACAAATATTGTGATGGATTTTTTTTACAACATAAATTATCATTAATTGTCACAAATTTTCCATGAATTATATTTTGTGAATAAAAAATTTATGAATAATTCATGACCATTTGTGATAATTCGTGTAAAAAGATTTTTAGAAATCCCTGTAATCTGGATTCTTGCGTCGAGGTGTAGCGATGCACTCCATCTCGATGAGCCAGGTAGGGCGGCACACCGGAGCCAGCGTGATGACGCGAGGGATGTCAGGGAAGCGGCGGTCAAACATCTCCTTGACGATCGGGTAGTCGCAGAGGTCACGCAGATAGACGATGATCTGCATCACGTCGTCAAACGAAGCGTTGCCCTCCTTGAGCAGCTCGCTGACATTCTCCCACATACGCTCCGTCTGTCGCACGATGTCACCGATGTGCATCACCTCGCCCTTGTTGTTGATCGAAGCCGTGCCGGAGATATAGACCTGTGCACGGTCGCCGAACTCCACGACGGTACCACGCTCGAAGGTGACGCCATACTCGATGGTCGGGTTGAGGTGCGTCTTAGCATAGAGGTAGTACTGCTGCTTAGGGTCGAAGCCGGTGAGGGCGTAGGTGCCGAGCTGCACGATGGCGCGAGGGTTGGCAGGATTACCGCCAATGCCGGTCGACGCGATGTAGTGGGTATGCTCGTTGAGGCCCTGCTCCTCGAAGTTCTCCTTGCGCGCCTTGACCAATCCCGCATACTGAGTATCTACGTCGCGGACAAAAAACCAAGTACGTATACAATTCTGCTCCAGTGTGGCACCAAAACGCTTGAGGTCATGCTCATAGTCCTCGAGCAGGGTGCGTGTCTGATAGTAGGAGTCGCCCGATGGCACGCAGAGACCCCACTTATAGAGGTGGCGGTACCCATTGTGCTCCGCTACGATGACGTCATGCACATTCGTGAGCTTCGAACCGCGCTGGAAGTAGATCCAGATAGCGATCTTCGACCCGTCAAGCGGTGGCTGCTGGATGGCTGAAATGGCAATGTCGTCGGCATAGATCGGATCAGCGAACCCCTTGCTGTGGCGACGAGCTTCGAGCACCGGCATCTGGTTGGTAGCATCGCTGAGGAAGTAGCGCTTGAAGATGGCGCGTGCTCCCCGCAGCTCCGGCAGCCCGATCAGCAGCTTCTCTGCCTGATAGGCGCGGCTGACCTGACCGTCGAAGAGCTCGCCACGTGGCTCGATGTGGAGCATCACGTGCATCTCGTCGCAGGTGTCATTGCTTTCTGCTGGTTCTGCTATGAAGAGTGAGAGCTCGGCCGAAACGCCTATCTGCTCCCAGTAATATTTCTTGGTTTCCAAGTGTGGGAAATGATTAATAGATTAATATTTTATATTAAACGCGATTCTTCCGATTTTATTGTTCGAGGCTTTACATAAAATGTAAAAATTATTGTTCGAAAGGGGGAAAAAGCATGAAACCATAACCTGGTACTCGTTTATGGCTTCGTGCAGAAACGAAACCATAACCTGGTACTCGTCTATGGCTTCGTGCAGGAACGAAACCACAACCAGGTTCACGTCTATGGCTTCGTGCAGGAACGAAACCATAACCAGGTTCACGTCTATGGCTTCGTGCAAGAACGAAACCACAATCAGGTTCACGTCTATGGCTTCACACCAGAACGAAACCATAACCTTTTCCAGGAGTGGGTCTTCATACCCTAGTATAGTTATTAGTCCCCCTTAAGGGGGACAATAACAAATACTAAGGGGTTTCAGACACCCACTCCGGAAGCCACAAAGTGTCTAGTGAAGCATTTATTACTTGTCCTTGGCCGTTTTGTCGTATCATTGCGTCTATTCAAGGTCGGGAACTGTCGTATTTTGTTATCCGGGAGTGACAAAATAGGGGCAAAACTAAGAAATTTCGTTGAGAAAAATCTCTTTCAACTAAAAAGATTCGTTCTGTAACTAAATTTATTCGTTACTTTGCACCAGCAAACAAAAATAACGATAAATATGAAACAGGAACTCACTGCAAAGGAAGAAGAGGCAATGAACATCTTCTGGCAACACGGCCCTCAGTTCATCCGCGAGATGCTGAACTTCTATGACGATCCTCGTCCTCACTTCAACACCCTTTCTACAGTCGTACGTACGCTCGAGGAGAAAGGTTACGTCGGTCATAAGAGCCTCGGTAGCACCTATCAGTACTTCGCTGCCGTCTCGGCCGAGGAGTATCACAAGAAGACGCTGTCGTCGGTGATCAGCCGCTACTTCCACGGCTCATACGTCAAGGCTATCTCTGCGCTGGTCAAGGAGGAAGACGTCTCGATCGATGAGCTGAAAGAGCTGATCAATCAAGTGGAAAAAGGAGAGTCTTAATTCATAATTGAGAATTCATAATTCATAATTGTTGGCAATATGGGAACATTTTTCGCCTACATTCTCAAATCCGCGCTCTGTCTGGCTGCTTATTACCTCTTCTATAAGCTGCTGATGAGCCGCGATACGTTCCATCGCTTCAATCGTTTTGCGCTGGTGACGCTCTTGTTGTGTTCGATGGCATTGCCGCTGCTGCACTTCAATCTGAAGACTACCACAGAACAGGTCACAGGAAGCGCTGAGATCGATCTTTCTGGCCTCGCTATGGTAGAGGCTGTTACCGAAGTCGAGACACCGCTCTGGACGAAGCTCATTGCCGTCCTCATCCTCGTCTATCTTCTTGGCATTGTCTTCTTTGCACTTCGCACGCTCATCTCGTACCTCAGCCTCTGGCGCATGATCCGTCGCTGCGAGGAGCGTCCTTTGCCTCAGGCTTTCGCTCATGCCAAGGCTCGACTGATGGTCACCAAAGACTCCGTCTCTCCATTCAGCTGGATGCACTACGTGGTGGTCAACGAGCAGGATCTGCAGGAGAATGAGCGAGCCATCCTGATGCACGAGCTCGGTCACATCGCCAACCATCACACGCTCGACCTGATGCTCACCGAGGTGTGTCTGATCGTGCAGTGGTTCAATCCTGCCATCTGGCTGCTGCGCGAAGAACTACAGGCCATCCACGAGTACGAGGCTGATGAGGCGGTGCTCGATGGGGGTGTCAATGCACGTGAATATCAATTACTTCTAATAAAAAAGGCTGCTGGTAGCCGACTGCAATCAATTACCAACAGCCTGCACCAAAGTTCAATTAAAAAACGTATCACGATGATGCAGAAGAAAAAATCAAATCCATGGGCACGTGCCAAGTATGCCATTGCCGTGCCAGTAGCTGCGCTCAGTGTAGCGCTGTTCGCCACCCCTACAGCTTCGGCTCTCTCTGCGGAGATTTCCGGGTGCAAAGTTAGTGATTTATTTTCGGTTGACCAAGATTCTAACCCTAAAAATTACGTCACAATCGTCTTTCAGGCGGGGGTAGAGGGTTATTCGGCTCATCTGATTGACGCAAATGGCACGATTCAGGCCAAGGCTTTGACCGATGATGATCTGAAGGAAATCTACAGCAAGGAAGGTCAGCTGGCGCTCAAGCTTGCGAAGGATACTCCTATGCAGTATGTGAGTGACCTTAAGAAACGCTGCAAGGATCTGAATATCATCAGGCTGGCACACAGCGATGAAGGGGGTGTTCATCTGGTGTTCGAAAATGCAGATCTCAGTAGCGCTATGCCATCTGACAACGACGAGGTCAAGACTGTCTGTGAAGTGGAACCAGAGTTCCCTGGAGGCAGTCAGGAACTGATGAAGTTCATTGCAGAGAAACTCCGCTATCCGGCAGAATGCGCAGATAAAGGTATCGAAGGCCGTGTGACACTGAGCTTTATCGTCGAAAAAGACGGTTCGATCACCGGCATTGAGGAACTTCGCTCCCCAGATCCTCAGCTGACCGCAGAGGCTAAGCGCGTATTGTCTATAATGCCAAACTGGAAGCCAGGTATGCAGGATGGTAAAGCCGTGAGAGTGAAGTATATCATCCCTATTACCTTCCGCCGAAATAGCGCTTATTCTGTCATCACCGTTGATGAGGCAAAACTGCCAACCTCAAAGACGTCTGTCAAGTTCGAGGGTCTCAGGCTCCTCGATGGACGGCCTATCTCTGCTGAAGAATTCAACAAGCTGTCTACCGACATCATCGAGTCAATAGATATCTTGAAGGATGACGAGAACATCAGCAAGTACATAGGTCAGTATCCAGAGGCCAAGAATGGCATCATTATGATTACTACAAAAAAATAACCTCAGAATATTTCTCATAAATAATTAATAGACACCAGGTAGGATGTCGCCGTGAGGCAATGTCCTGCCTCCCTAACTCATACTATTATGACACACTTATTATCCACCCTATTCTTTCTTCTCCTGTCTTCTTTTCTTTGCACAAATACCTATGCTGATCAGATTGAGAAGAAGGCCTCCTCGGTTGCACAAATGTATTCTCTCGCATCGGCCAAGATTAAGGAAGGCCGAGTGCTAAAGACAGGCATGAAGTTCGATGCTTTCTCGCTCACCGACTTCGAGGGTAAGGTGTGGGATAATGAGAGCATCCGAGGCAAGGTGACAGTCATCAACGTCTGGTACTCTGGGTGTGGCCCTTGCCTGAAGGAAATGCCAATCATCTCAAAGTGGAAGGATGAGTTCCCTCAGGTCAATTTCCTGTCGGTCAACTTTGAGTCGAAGGAGGTAATGCAGAAGATTGTGGAGCAGCGAGGCTTCACTTGGACTCATTGTCCGGAGGATCGATATTTCACCTCATGGGTGGTGACAGACAATCTGGAAGGTGGCTATCCACTTACATTGGTTCTCGACGAAGAAGGCGTGCTGCAATTCTTTGTGCATGGCACGAATACGTTCAAGCAGAAACAGGTTCTTTCTGCAATTAAGAAATGTTTGGGGCAGGAGGAAGTGGAAGAAGATGCAGGTATCTTGGATAATGCTACCTGGCAAGAGCTCTATCGACAGGGCAAGTATTATATGGAGCATTCTAACAGTTTCCGAGCCATGAAATGTCTGGAGCTGGCGAATCAGCTGCATTCAAGCGATACGATACGAAGGGATTTGGCTCAGACCTATTATAATAGAGGAAAGTTTCAGCAGAGTATTGACTTGTGTCGTTCGGTACTTTATCCCGACACGCTCGATGCAGATCTCTACCTCATGGCTCGCAGTTTCGAGAAGATGGAGAAAGCCGACTCTGCGCTCAAATATCAGATGATGGTTGCGGAGCGAAATATCGAGAACTATAACAATCTGGCCACGCTTTGCAACACACTGATCAACGTTTCGCTCTTCGATCAGGCGCTCCTCTATCTGGATGCATATTGTGCCATCGACTCAACAAACTCTGCCATCAACTCCGTCAAGGCCTACGCCTTACATCGCGCCGATCGGCACAAGGAGGCCATCGCAGTGTATGAGAAACTGAAGGCCGAAGGCGATGACCGTAAGACAACGAACTACTACATGGGTCTTTCTTGCTTCCGCGTCGGTCGTATGGTCGAGGCTTATGATTTGCTGTATCGCGCTGTAGAACAGACCGATTGGAAGGACGCGACGATCCTCTCTCGCTTCGGTGCTGTGGAGGTGTCCATGACGCTGTCACATCTATATAATGCAGACCTGAAGGAAGGCTCTCCATTGGCTAAAGTCCTGGAAGGAACGACGGCCAGAGACCGCTTTAAGAAGGTCATAGAGATCAATGATCAGGGTGCTGAGGATATTGAGACAGCCATCGAACTGATGCAGCCGAACAAGGACATGCTCTTCTATCTTTACAACCACATAGGCAACAGCTATGCCGCTCAGTATGTTGATAACAAGTCAGTCATCTGGTATCAGAAAGCCTGCGAGATTTACTCTGATCGTTTCAATGTCTACTATCAGATGGCCATAGCCTATCGCAGAATGAAGGACTATAAGCGTGAGCAACAGAATTTTGAACTCTATCTGAAGTATGCTCCTAAGGAGGAAGATCCTGAGACCATCGCCTATGCCAAAGAGTGTATAGACGAGTGTAAGAGGATGCTGTTTATGAAGGGGGAATAAAGTACGAAGAAAAAAGCAGGAGGGAACCGTGAGGTTGCCTCCTGCTTCTGTTATTGCTATTTAATATGCTGTGATCAGTAGCAAGGCGCTGATTACATGTTCATGCCACCATCGATCTGGATGACCTGACCGGTAACGTAGCTTGACATGTCTGAGCCGAGGAATACGCAGACGTTGGCGATGTCCTCAACCTGGCCGCCGCGACGGAGAGGGATCTTAGCCATCCAGCCCTTGCGGACGTCCTCAGGAAGCTGTGCGGTCATGACGGTCTCGATGAAGCCAGGAGCAACGGCGTTGGCACGGATACCCTTAGGACCCATCTCCTGTGCGATAGACTTAGCGAGGCCAATCATACCTGCCTTAGAGGCTGAGTAGTTGCACTGGCCAGCGTTGCCGTGAACACCTACTACCGATGACATGTTGATGATAGAGCCACCCTTCTGTCGCATCATGATAGGGGTAACGGCGTGGATGAAGTTGAAGGCTGACTTGAGGTTGACGTTGATGACTGCATCCCACTGAGCCTCAGACATACGGAGCATGAGGCCGTCCTTGGTGATACCAGCGTTGTTGACGAGGATATCGATCTTGCCGAACTCCTCCTTGATCTTAGCAACAACCTCCTCGGTCTGGGTGAAGTTAGATGCGTCAGAGACATAGCCTACGCACTTTACGCCATAGGTGGTAGCGATCTCCTCTGCTGCACGGTTGATGTTGGCAACGTGCTCGTCGTTGAATGCGAGGTCGGTGAATGCTACGTTTGCGCCCTCCTGGGCAAACTTGTGGGCAATGGCGTTACCAATGCCGCGGGCAGCGCCGGTGATGAGCGCTACTTTTCCTTCGAGAAGTTTCATAATTTTATATATTTAATAATGTGATTGATTTTTAATTTATATCATCCGAATCTCACTGCGTGGTGCTGAAATACGATAAATATACTAAATACGATAAATACATTCACTGCGTGGTGCTGAAAAACTATGAAAACTGATAAAAACTATAAAAACGTATTTATAATATTTATAGTATTTATCGTATTTCAGCACCGCGCTAGCGAGAAAAACTCAAATATCGTTTTTATAGTTTTTACTCGTTTTTATAGTTTTTCAGCATCGCGCAGCGGAAATATAATATAAACTATTTACCTACCTCCTCCCTCGCACAATGCCATAGAACACCATCTTGAAGATGGACTCACGGACACGTGCCGTAGGTACACCAAGGGCGGTGAACTGGCCGCGGATATTCGGGAGGTCAAGGCCGCGGAGGGCGTAGTGGATGGTGACGGCTACGACCGAGGCGTTGTCGATGACGAAAGTGCCCTCTTCGATACCCTGCTGCAGGATGCTGCGGAGGATGGAGAGCTCGCGGACGTCGAGGCGGCGACGGGCATGCTCAAGCTGGATGACGTCTCGGAAGAACTCGGCCTTGAGCGAACCGTTGCGGATTACAGTATCCCTCACCTGGTCGAGGCGGCAGAGGATGTATCGCTTGAGCTTCTCGTCGGCCGGAAGATTGAGCGGTGGGATTTCCTCAATGACGTCGATGATCTTGCTCATCTCGCTATTGATCACCGCCATGAAAATCTCAGACTTCGACTTGAAGTATGTATAGAGCGTACGGCGCCCCTTGCCTGACTGCGCGGCGATTTCGTTCATCGTCGTACTGTCAAAGCCCCGGGTGGCGAAGAGCTGGCGTGCTACTTCTATGAGTTCGGATCTTGTATTGCTGCTCATTTCTATAAAAACTGTGCAAAAGTACGCATTTTATCTTAATGTCGAACTTTTTGGTGTGAATTTTCATCGTTAAAGGGCTTTTTTTAATGTTTAAAAACATAAAAATGACAAAAACGCTATCAAAAAGTGCACTTTTTGTGGAATAAATTTTTTATTATCGCAAAAAAAACATACTTTTGCAACGACATATCATGAACTCATGATTTTCAACCTTAAAAAAAATTGTATAAACACTCCGATAAATCTAATCTTTATGAGCTATTTGAAGTTTGACAAGACGCTGCTCACCAACTTGCAGCAATCTCTTGACATCGAGTATCTCCGTACCAACCGTAGTGGAGCTTATTCGAGCACGTCAGTGACAGGTTGCAACACACGTAAGTACCATGGTCTGTTGGTGACTCCTGTCCCTGAACTTGATGACGACAATCACGTGCTCCTGTCTTCGCTCGACGAGACAGTCATCCAGCACGGTGCCGCCTTCAATCTTGGCATCCACAAGTACTCGGGCGATATCTTCGCTCCTCGTGGACACAAGTACATCCGTGAATTTAATTGTGAACTTATCTCGACCAATACCTACCGTGTAGGTGGTGTGATCCTGACCCGTGAGAGCCTCCTGGCTCACAACGAGCCACGCGTCATCATCCGCTACACCCTGGTCGACGCACACAGTGAGACAACCCTCCGCCTCCGTCCTCAGCTGGCATTCCGCAATGTCAATGAGCTGACTCAGCGCAATAATCAGGTCAACATGAGCACCGAGGCTGTGGAGAACGGTATCGGATCTTGCCTCTATGCAGGCTATCCTACCCTCTACATGCAGCTCTCGAAGGAGTGCACCTGGAACGCTATGCCTGACTGGAACATCGGCGTGGAGTATCCTCGTGAGCAGGTGCGTGGCTATGGCTACAAGGAGGACCTCTACATGCCTGGCTACTTTGAGTTCAACATCAAGAAGGGCGAGAGCGTGATCTTCTCGGGCGGTATCACCCCTGTGAAGCCTAACGGCCTGAAGGCTCTCTTCACCCGTGAGCTGAAGCTCCGCAGCACTCGCGACAACTTCTTCAACTGCCTCAAGATCTCGGCTACCAGCAACATCATCGAGCGTGATGGCAAGACTTATATCATCGCCGGCTATCCTTGGTTCAAGGTACGTGCCCGCGATCAGTTTATTGCTGTGACCGGTTCGACCCTTAACCTGGGCAACGAGGAGGAGTTCCACAAGATCATGGCCAGCGGCCTCGACGCTCTGCGCGCTTATATGAAGGAGGGTACGATGGACAACGTGATCCAGGAGATCAACTATCCTGACATCCCACTCTGGGCTTCATGGGCTGTGCAGCAGTATGCTCACTATGCAGGCTATGAGAAGGCCGCAGAGAAGTATGGCGCCTTCATGGAGGAGGTAATGCAGTATGTGATGGAAGGCAAGTCGAGCCTCGAGCTCCGCGAGAACGGTCTCGTCTATGCCGACGCTCAGGGCCAGGCTATCACCTGGATGAATGCTACTGAGTTCGGCCGTCCTATCACTTACCGCTCTGGCTATATCGTTGAGTTCAACGGCCTCTGGTACAATGCACTGAAGACTACCATCGACCTGCTCTCGGTCAACGCTGAGCAGAACAAGGCTAAGATCGAGGAGCTTGACCTCCTGGCTGAGAAGTACGAGGCTAACTTCGGCAAGATGTTCATCACCCCATCGGGCTACCTCTACGACTACATCCTCGACGATGGCTTCAAGTGCGCCGATGTTCGTCCTAACCAGCTTTGGGCTATCGGTATCCACTATACTCCACTCACCAAGTCAGAGCGCAAGGCTGCCCTCGATATGGTGACCCGTGAGCTGCTTACACCTAAGGGTATCCGCTCGCTTACTCCTACCGCAGGACTTTATCGCCCTGAGTACTGGGGCAACGCAAGCCAGCGTAACGCATCGTACCACAATGGCGCTTGCTGGCCTTGGCTGCTCGGTGTCTATGCTCGTGCTTACCTCTCAGTCTTCTCGCGTTCGGGCATTGCGTTTATCCGTCGCCGCCTCTACGCTTACGAGGAGGAAATGAACCGTCACTGTATCGGTACTGTGGCTGAGGTCTATGACGCTAACCCACCATTCCGTGGCCATGGCGCTCAGTCGCTCTCTATCAATCAGGCCGAGATCATCCGCGCTCTCACCATGGCTACCGAAGCTGAGCAGGGTGTGAAATTCTCGTGAGGTAACATTATATAATATATAGACAAAAATACAAAACAGATAATAGCATGAAAGCTCTCTATTTTTCTTGGGAGTTCCCGCCTCACGCATTAGGAGGATTGGCGCCTGCGACCTTCGGTATTGTACGTGGCGTTCATAATACTGGCGAGTGCAAGATCGACCTTGTCTTGCCACGCCCACAGGGCGATGAGACAACGGAGTTCTGTCACATCATCAGTGCCACCAATACTCCTGTTGTCTGGAAGGACGTGAACTGGGAAACCGTACAGCAGCGCTGTGGATACTGCATGAAGGATCCACAGGAATATTATGACATGCGCGACCACATCTACGCTGACTTCTCACACATGGGAACCAACGACTTGGGTTGCATCGAGTTCTCTGGTAAGTATCCAAAGAACCTTCTTGAGGAGATCAATAACTACTCTATCGTAGCTGGCGTCATTGCACGTACTCAGATGGACAAGGGCGGTTTTGACGTCATCCACGCTCACGACTGGCTGACTTTCCCTGCTGGTATTCACGCTAAGCAGGTGACTGGCAAACCATTGGTCATCCACGTACACGCTACGGAGTATGACCGTTGCCGTGGCGTCGTTGATCCTAACGACCCTACCTATCTCATCGAGCTCGATGGTATGAACCATGCTGACCAGATCCAGTGTGTGTCTGAGCTGACCCGCCAGATCGTCATCAACTTCTACCACCAGGATCCAAACAAGTGTGTGGCTATGTACAACGCCGTTGAGCCAATGTCACAGGAAGTCCTTGACATGGAGGCTAAGCGCGGTACCGATGAGAAGGTCATCACCTACCTGGGCCGTATCACCGCTCAGAAGGGTTGTGAGTTCTTCGTCGAAGCAGCTGCCAAGTGCTTGGCTAAGGCTCCTAACGCTCGTGTCGTCATGGCTGGTAGCGGTGACCTGATGGAGTCAATGATCCACCTCGTGGCACAGAAGGGCCTTTCTGACCGCTTCCACTTCACCGGCTTCCTCCGTGGCAAGCAGGTATACGAGATGTTCAAGGTATCAGACGTCTACGTCATGCCTTCGGTCTCTGAGCCATTCGGTATCTCGCCTCTCGAGGCTATGCAGTGTGGCGTCCCAACGATTATCTCTAAGCAGTCTGGCTGCGGTGCTATCATGGACTACTGCTTCAAGTATGACTACTGGGATATTGACGGCATGGCCGACGCTATGTATGCACTCATCACCTATCCTGAGCTCCATAAGTTCATGAAGGAGAAGGGACGTGACGAGGTCAACCAGATCACTTGGGAGAAGGTTGGCGAGCGCGTAGTCGCAGCTTATAAGAAGGTGCTCGGCTGGGAGTAATTTGTAATTTATAATTTGTAATTAGTAATTTATTTCATATATGAAAACAGTTTGCTTACTTTTCGAGATTCATCAGCCATTTCGTCTGAAGAAGTATCGTTTCTATGATATCGGCGCTGATCATTACTACTATGATGACTACGCTAATGAGGAGATCCTCAAGCGCCTGGCTTACCAGAGCTACATCCCAGCAGCTAAGACCATGCTGCAGATGATCGAGGCTACTGACAAGCAGTTCAAGGTGGCTCTCTCTATCTCTGGTGTTGCTATGGAGCAGTTTGAGATGTATTGCCCTGAGTTCCTCGACTGTGTACGTGACCTCGTCGCTACCGGTTGCTGCGAGCTTTGCTGCGAGACCTACTCTCACTCACTCTCAGCACTCATGGATGCTGAGGACTTCAAGCTTCAGTCAGAGCTCCAGAAGAAGATCATCAACGATACCTTCCAGTACGAGGCTAAGACCTTCGTCAACACTGGCTTCATCTACAACGATGAGATTGGTGCAGAGATCGCTGCTATGGGCTTCCGTGGCATTGTTACTGAGGGTACCAAGCACGTCCTTGGCTGGAAGTCGCCTAACTACGTTTACAACACCGCAGCCAGCCACGACGTGAGCCTGATGTTCCGCAACACCCAGCTCTCTGAGGATATCTGTCTCAACTTCGGCTATGGCCTCGACGCTGGCCAGTACATTGACCGTATCGCTAATGCTCCTGCTGACGAGAAGGTTTACCTCGTAGCTATGAACATGGACGTTATCGGTGGTATGTTCAAGGCTGAGAGCGGTATCTTCGACTTCCTCAAGGCGCTGCCAGTATTTGCTGCTGAGAAGAATATCCGCTTCGCTACTCCTGCTGAGGTCTGGGAGAACATCTCTCCTGTTGACACTGCTTGCGTGGGTCACCCAATCTCTTGGGACGGCTATGACAAGGACGTCAGCGCTTGGATGGGCAACGACCTCCAGAACGAGGCTCTCCGTGCAATCTACTCTATCTCAGAGCGTCTGCACATGTCGCAGAACGAGATCCTCCGTCAGGACTTCGCTTACCTGCTCTCGGCTGATCACTTCAAGTTCATGTCTACCAAGATGGGCGCATACGTTCCATTCTCTCCATACGATTCATCGTTCGACGCATTCACCAACTACATGAATATCGTCAGCGACATTCAGATCCGTCTGAAGCAGGAGTTCCCTGAGGAGGTAGAGAACGAGGAGCTCAACCCACTCTTGAAGCAGATCAACGAGCAGGGTAAGGTCATCGAGGCTCTTGAGGCTAAGCTCGCTAAGGTTGAGGCTAAGGCTAAGAAGGAGGCTCCAGCCAAGAAGGCTGCAGCTAAGAAGCCTGCTGCTAAGAAGGCTGAGGCTGCTGAGAAGCCAGCAAAGAAGGCTCCAGCAAAGAAGGCTGCCAAGAAGGCTGAGTAATCAATGAAGCTTCCCCCATACGTACAACGAGGACTTATGGCCCTCGTTGTACTTTTATCATTGGTAAGTGTCGCCCGTCTGCTGGTCACTATGCATCAGCAGGACGAGCGCATTGCCATTCTTGAGGCGCAGGTTGAGGCGCTGATGGCTGACACTTCGCGGTTGCAGCTCACGGATCATCGCTCGTCATCAGGTTATCAGCGAAAGTCCTCGGGTTATCATCGCTCGTCTTCCTCTATGAGTCATAGAGTAGGAGAGGGCGCTGCTTCTGATGATACGGTGCAGTCTTCCTCCTCACGCGTACATATATATAATAATAGTAGCGCCGACGAGGACCGCCCGCGTAAGTTCACCGAGCCACACCTCTTTGACCTCAACACCATCGACAGCCTCACGCTCATCCGCATCCCCGGCATAGCAGCCCGCACCGCTTCGGTTATTCTGAAGCAGCGTCAGCGCTATGGCGGCTTCTATGATGCTAACCAGCTGCGCGACTTCCTCACCTGGGAAGCTGCACAGGATTACCTCGACGAGTGGTGCTCGCAGTGGTTCACGGCCAATGCTGAGCGTATCGTCCGCTTGCCCATCAACACGGCAACGATTTCTCAATTGCAACGTCACCCCTATCTTTCGCATCAGCAGGCGGTTGAGATTTCTCAGTACCGCGTGCGACATAAAGGATTCCGTCAGGCTTCTGAGCTGCAGATGCTCTCTTTGTTGACCGATGAAGACATTGAGCACCTGTTGCCCTACCTGTCGTTCGAGAATCCATAGTCTTCACACCATAACATTATCTGTCCCAAAGTGCGTCGCGTATTATTCTTTATATTAGCTCTTCTTTGCCTTGCTTCGTGTGAGGAGCGTACCTATCGTATTGGCGTGTCACAATGTGGCGTGGACGATTGGCACGCTCTGATGAATACCGACCTCAAGCGTGAGGCCAACTCGCACCCTGAGGTTGAACTGATCTTCTCTGACGCCAGTATGCAGACTCAGGAGCAGATCGAAAATCTCGAGGAACTTTTTAAGGAGGATCTTGACCTGCTCATCGTGTCGCCTAACGACGCTGATGCGCTGGTGCCTGTGATTGAGAAATTCCATGACAGTGGCATTCCGGTCATTCTCGTTGACCGTACTATCCATAGTCCTAAGTATACGGCTTCGGTTTCGTGCGATAATGAGGAAATTGGCGAGGTTGTCGGTTCCTTTATTGGCGCCACGTTGGCTGGCAAGGGGCGTATCCTCGAGATTCAGGGTACCGACAAGGCGTCAACCGCACAGGAGCGCCATCGTGGCATGATGTCTGCGCTGAGTAAGTTCCCTGACATTCAAATCGTGGGTTCGGCCTATGCTCATTGGGATTATGACATTGCTTTGCGCGTGGCAGACAGCTTGTTGCGTCTCTATCCGGACGTTGATCTGATTGCTGCACATAACGACGATATGGCACAGGCGGCTCGTGAGGCTTGCGTACGTCTCGGCATTGACCCTCTCCCTCAGATTGTGGGTGTGGATGCTTTGCCTGGTCCTGATCAAGGTATTGACAATGTGGCCAGCGGCAAGCAGACAGCTACCTGCCTTAATCCTTCGGGTGCCACCGAGGCTTTTGCCCTGGCGCTCGACATTCTGATGCGTCACCCATTCCCTCGCCACACCCGTCTGAGCACCTTCCTGATCGACGAGCATAACGTCTCGTTCATCAGCATGCAGCGCCAGATCTATGTCGCTTATAATAAGAAGATTGAGGATATCAATGGTGAGCTCGGCGATTACTGGCGCCGTAACCGTCTGCTCAATGTGCTACTCATTGCGAGTGTGCTTATTATTGCGCTGATCGTGGTTCTCGTCCTCGTGTTCGGCCGTATGCGTCGCACCCAGATGCGCCTGCGCGAGACGGTTGATCAGGCCGACAAGAACAAACTCTCGTTCTTCACCAACGTCAGCCATAGCTTCCGCACGCCGCTCACGCTCATCGCCAATCCGCTGCATCAGCTCAAGAAGGAGGGGGGACTCACGGAGCGTCAGGCCGAGCTGCTCTCTATCATGGAGAAGAACACCGACCATCTGCTTGACCTCACCTCGCAGGTGCTCAGCGTCATGAAGTCTGACCCTGTTTCCTCGGTCGACGAGCTGGCACAGAAAGCCTTTGAAAGTTCGCAGCGCAATGCAGATTTCTGTAATACTCGCTTCCGTAGTGCTGAACCTCAGCCAGATGCGCTCGACGAGATTAATCGCAAGACCATCCTGGTCATTGACGACAATGCCGACATTCGTCAGTATCTCTCGCTCCTCTTAGGTTCGCACTATATTGTCCTCACGGCTTGCAATGGCGAGGAGGGTCTGCTTGAGGCGCGTCAGAACATCCCTGACCTCATCATCTGCGACGTGCTGATGCCTGTCATGGACGGCCTGGAGTGCTGTTCGCGTCTGAAGAGTGACGAGGTTACCAGCCACATCCCAGTGCTGATGCTCTCGGCTTATGCGCTTGACGATCAGCGTATCGAGGGTTATAAGAGTGGCGCTGACGCTTACATGACCAAGCCGTTCAACAGCGAGGTGCTCATGGCGCGTATCCGTAACCTCCTGCTCAGTCGCCGTCATATTGATACGGGCAAGGAGAACACGCAGGAGCAGATGATGCAAGCTGAGTTCAGCTCCGTGGATACCAGCTTCGTGACTCGTCTACAGGACTTCATCATGGCCAACATGGCCAACAGTGACCTCAGTATCAACGACCTCTGTGGCGAGATGCACATGAGCCGCGTGCAGCTCTATCGCAAGTGTAAGTCCTTGACCGACGTTTCTCCTGTCGAGCTCGTCCGCAACCTCCGTCTCCAGAAGGCCAAGCACCTCCTCGAGAGTTCGCAGCTCTCAGTTGCCGAGATTGCCTACGAAGTCGGATTCTCTTCGCCGAGCTATTTCGCCAAGTGCTATCGTGACCAGTATGGCGTCTCACCGACAGGGAGCAAAAAGTAATAAAGGGTGCTATTTGAAAACTAATAAAGGATGCCTCATAGAGACATCCTTTATTGAGTAGCGCCTACGGGACTCGAACCCGTGTACCCGGCGTGAGAGGCCGGTATCCTAACCGCTAGATGAAAGCGCCAAGGAAATGAAACCGGAGTTTCATCAAAAAGAAAAAGCTGGGTGCCTGGTGGGGCTCGAACCCACGACATTCAGAACCACAATCTGACGCTCTAACCAACTGAACTACAGGCACCATGTGCGCTAAGTATCTTTTAGCGGGTGCAAAGATAGTGTTTTCTGTCGGAATCTCCAAATTTTTCGTTCATTTTTTTGCTTTTTCTTCCTAAAAAAGATCATTTACTGGCAAAAAACACGCGTTTTTGTACATTTTAAGTATCAAAATTTGCTTATCCGTCGCTTTCTTCGTACCTTTGCAACTCAGTAATTAGTAATCAGTAATTAGTAATTAGCACAAAGTGCGAGTAGTAATCCAACGTGCCCAGCATGCGTCAGTGACCATCGAGGGGCAACTTAAGTCAAAAATAGGCCTCGGACTCTTCATCCTGGTAGGTTTCGAGGCTGCAGACACCGTTGAGGACGTGCAGTGGGTGACCCGCAAGGTCCTCGGTCTCCGTATCTTCGACGATGAGAACCACGTCATGAACCGCTCGGTGCTCGACGTCCAGGGCGAGATCCTCATTGTCAGCCAGTTCACCCTCCACGCCCTCACGGCCAAGGGTAATCGTCCGAGCTACATCCGCGCCGCTGGTCACGACATTGCCGTGCCACTCTACGAGGAGTTCATCCGTCAGGTCGAAGCTGGCCTTGGCAAACCCGTCGGCACTGGAGAGTTCGGCGCTGACATGAAGTGCGAGCTCCTCAACGACGGTCCTGTCACCATCTGCATCGACTCAAAGCACAAAGAGTAATTTCTATTTTTCATTTTTCCCTTTTCCTTTTTCCTTTTAAATATGAAATACGAAGAAGCATTAAATAAGTTCGACGTGAACCTCAACGACGAGGAGATCGCCCAGGAAGTGCAGCAGATCATTGCTGACAACTTCGACGCTAACAATACCCCTGAAGTCCTCAAGTTCAGCCTCGGTTGCATTGACCTTACCAGCCTCAATCCAACTGATAATGAGGAGCGAATCACCGACTTCACCCGCCGTGTCAACGACTTCGAGGAGCAGTATCCTGACCTCGACAACGTGGCTTCGATCTGCGTATATCCTAACTTCGCAGAGGTAGTCAGTACCAACCTCGACGTCACCGAGGTGCACACCACCGTCGTTGCCGCTGGCTTCCCAAGCAGCCAGACCTTCGACGAGATCAAGATTGCCGAGTGTTCGCTCGCCGTTGCCGCTGGCGCTGATGAGGTGGACATTGTCATCAACGTCGGCCAGATGCTCGCCGGTCAGTACGAGGAGATGTGCGACACTATCGAGGAGTGCAAGGCTGCTTCTCGCGACGCTATCTTCAAGGTCATCCTCGAGACAGGCGCGCTGAAGAAGGCTTCGCTCATCGCCAAGGCTTCGGTCCTCGCCATGTATTCTGGTGCCGACTTCATCAAGACTTCTACTGGCAAGATCGACGTGGCTGCTACTCCAGAAGCCGCGCTCGTCATGTGCAAGATGATCAAGCAGTACTATGACCTCACCGGCAACAAGGTCGGCTTCAAAGTCGCTGGTGGTGTACGCACCCCTGAAGACGCTGTCAAGTATTACTCTATCGTCAAGGCCGTCCTCGGCGACGAGTGGCTCACCAAAGATCTTTATCGCATCGGAGCATCAAGCGCAGCCAATAACCTCCTCTCGGCAATCCTCGGTGCTCCTACAAAACACTTCTTATAATATGAAAAAGTTTCTTACTCTCACCAGCATCGCACTCCTGTCTATGTCCCTCTACGCTAAGGACATCAAGACCCTCGTAGTCACCCCAACTCCTAAGATGACTTGTCAGAACTGCGAGAAGAAGATCAAGACCAACATCCGCTTCGTCAAGGGTACCACCAAGATTGAGACCAACCTCAAGACCCAGGAAATCACCATCACCTACGACGCAGAAAAAGCCAACCTTGAGTCATACAAGGCCGGCTTTAAGAAGATTGGATATGAGATTCAGGAGGTTACTCAAACCAAAAAATCAGAGACACCCCAGAATTCCGAGCAGAAGAAATAGCCTTCGTATATGGCATCAGCGACTGGTCCTTCAGTCCCTTGCGCTCATGGTCGATCATGTCGATGAGTCCCAGGTTGAAGCGCAGCTCCGGTGCCAGCTTGAAGAAAGGCAGATATAAGTCACATCCTATGCCGATGTGAATCCCCAGATCGAGGCGTTGCAACGAGAGCGGCGCCTCTTTTTCGTGCACCAGGTCGAAGGCTCCCTGCACACCCGTCACCAGATACGGACGGTAGTTGTTGATGCGTCGTGTGCTGATTTTCAGGCTCACAGGCAGTTCGATGTAGTTGCTCTTCAGCTGCTGGCTCATCGTCTCCTCACGTCCGTCCACCTCGCGACGGAAGCTAACCTTCCTCTCCTGGAAGTGGATGCTTGGCGACACTCTCAGGTTCAGATGCTCCGTGATGGCCAGGTCGCCCATCAATCCCACCATGAACGCCGGATTGACGTCCGGACACGTTGCCCACCAACCCTCACCGCTCGCACTTCCCGAGTGAGTGATGATCATGTTCGTCATGTCCGCACCCAGGCAGAAACCCCAGTGCAGCAGACGCTGATCGTAGTAGGGCAAGTTCCTGATCTTCTGCTTCTGACCCCATGCCGCGCCCGTCAGCGTCAGCATCATCACCAGCGTTGTCAGCAGCGTCTGTATCTTATTTGACCATTTATGATAATTCATGTTTAAATAACGTTATTGTCGTTAGTTTATTGTTTGTGCACTCATACCGAGCACGCTGCATTATTTCACAAATGAGTCACGAACCTTAACACTTATTAATATTTCGCCTTCCCGTTGCGTAATCTATTGTTTTAAAACCTTAATTTTTAAATCTGCACTTAGCAATCGCACGTAAAATGCATATTTTTCAATCAATTTTGGAGAAAAATCATTGTTTCGTGGATACGCTACTAAAAAACAATGTACCTTTGCAGCACAAAACGAAAGATTTTTCTTTCCCCGTTGTGTAAATGGTGGTCAAACCGCCAGAATGGTTATTCGAAATTTAAGGTAATTTTATAAACAATTTAATTTTTATTACAATGAAGAATTTGGTTCTTTTCGCAGGTGTTATGGTTGCTGTTTGCTTCGCATCATGTGGTGGTAACAAGGCTGAGGCTCCAGCTGAGGAGGCTGCTGCTGTTGAGGAGGTAGTTGAGGCTGCTGAGGCTTGCTGCCAGTCAGACTCATGCTGCCAGTCAGATTCATGCTGCAAGGCTGACTCTTGCTGCGCTGCTGCAGTTGCTGAGTAATTTCAGACAAACGGTTTAATCAAACCAAACGAAAGGAGACGAGCTGATTAGCCCGCCTCCTTAATTTATTCTTCTAGTTTTCATAGGACTTCTTCTGTGTTGTTGGTCCTTGATCGTCTAAGATCATTTACCATCTCTTCTGCTGATTTGCTGTCAATCCATTTTCCATTAAACTGGTCGGCCCAATTAGTTTCTGAAATTGCAATTGCCATAGTCATATATTTTTTCTGCTGCAAAGTTACGACTAATTTCTGATATCACCAAATAATTTTATTTTTTTATCTTTGTTTTGTCGATTCAGACTTCTTTTTTGGGGCTTTTCTTTTAAATGATGTATAGTTTTTTGAGGGTTTACTTAGCATAGAAACTCTACCTTATTGTATATTTGGGGTATTTTATTTTGTAATCTCACCCCACCTTTTTTAAAGGGTTTTATCAGATTTTCTACTTTTTTTATCATTTTCTTGCTGAAAACTTCCCTGATATTTAAAAAGTTAGTAACTTTGCACAGTCATTTATAAAAACAAACTCAATTTCTCTGTTTCTCATATTGCACACTTTTTTCTGAAGTTGATGTAGTAGAAATTTCTGAAATTATTTTAAGTCTATCATACGTTATGAACAAAACTCTTTCTCGCGGGCTCATGGCCTGCCTCTCTCTCGTTGCCCTGGCCTCATGTCAGGACTATGATGGTGGTTTCGACGAAGGACAAATCAAGAAAGCCGCCTACGCAAAACACTTCGAAGACACTTTCGGAAAAATTGATCCAAACCAGGATTGGTCAATGGCTACTCTTGTCAAGGCCAACGTAAATCTCCCAGGCCTTACCGGCACTGCCAAGATGAACATCTGCACCGGTGATCCTCGTAACTCCAGCACCCGCCTCCTCGCACAGATCATGCTCCAGGATGGTAAGGGTTCTATCGACTTCGATGCTATCAAAGGTAGCGAGAATGTATTCGTGACTGTGGAGCAGGATGGGGAGTATAAGGTATTCAGCCAGTATGCTTTGCAGAATGGTATGCTGAATATCGGAGACATCACTCCAGAAATGTTGTTGGCAGCTGCTCCGTTGACACGTGCATTCACAGAGTCTTGTCCAACTACTCAAAGTACCGCTTCGAACAGAACGGGTGTTGAGGTAGACTACAGTTCTGATCATCAAGTGTTTGACTGTATGAAGATTCGCTATCCTGATACTGGTTCTGATGAGCGTACACTTGAAGAATGGATTACTGCTACTATAGCATTCGTTGACAAGGAGAATGGTACAGGAAGTTTCCCTTTTACTGATGAGTCTGTTCGCCATTTTGCTAAAGTTACAGGTATTGATTGGTCTGTTGAACCTACTGTTAAAGATAATGTTATATCATCTTCCAAAACAGGTATTGTTTACAACGGACAATTCAAAACTGTAGAAGAGTGGCAGCAAGAAGTAAATGGACAGTATGGCGCTATAGTTCATAGTTATTGGGGTTATAATAATTGCAGTCCATGGGAAGAGTCTGGTCTTGTAGCGAATTCTTCGGATAGTGGATTCGATTGGGAGAATTCAACCTTGACTTTGAAGTCTGGTGCAGAAAACAAGACTGAGAATTATTGGACTTATGTAGGTCAAACAAAAACTGTTCAGGAATGGAAAGATGAAGCTGATACGAAACTTAATTTCATCTTTGTTTGGAAAAACTATGATGGTCCTTGGGTAACATCTTCTTTTACTCCTCTTTTGACCAATTGTGTAGCCGGCACCGATGGAGCTATCTATCAAGGTACTTACCCTGAGTCTGATTGGGTTCTCAAATCTAATGCGAAGGAAGTCCCAACTTATAAGACTGTGAAGGTTAAGCTTCAGTATCTTGACGATGTTGAGACTTCGCCTGCCCCAGCATGGGATGCACCTCTTGGTTATTCTTTCTTCGGCCCAGGCTCATTCTTTGCGGAGTCAAAACCTTATGACGGCGCAGAGAAACTGGGTATATATTATAATGCTGCAGAGATGGCAGAGATGGAGAAAGGTTTCTGTATCAAGACCACTGCTACAGGACCTATTGAGTTGCCATATATATTCGGTTGTACTGATTATAGCAACCAGTTCGGCTATATCTATTGGAAGGAGGGTGATGAGCTCAAGCCTGATTTCGACCCTTATGAGTTGAAGCATTTTGTACTTATTGAGGATGCTCGTCCTGCTTCGAATATCCACAAGGAGTCTCCTGACGGGTCAGCTGTTGGGGCAAAGGAGCTTGGAACTTGGGACGGTGCTCTTTCTGGTGGCTGGCTGGATGGCACTCAGATGCAACAGGACAAATATGATGCAGCAGCCAACCATTCATATTATGGTACTACCTATCGTGTGATGTATTTTGGCGATGATTATAGCAATACCACTGGTTCCTATGATTTCCCTGCAGGTTATCGTATTGTATTCTTCATCACAACACTCGCTACTGACGAACCTGCATCGAGAACCGAATTGCTGATGACTACACATCATCCTCATGGTACGGGAACTAAGTTCAATTATTCACTTCCTGAGTTTAATGAGGGTCTCGGTCACCATTATCAGGGTAATACTACCACTTACCCAGAGAAGAAGGATATGGGTCTGGTTAAGTGTATCGTATGGAATCATGATGGTAATACCTACATGGGCTTTGGTGATAACTCAGGTGATCAGGACCTCAATGATATCGTATTCCTTGTAAAGGGTAACTTCACCCCAACTACGAATATTATCAAGGTCGCTCCTATCAAGTGGCACACGAATCATGATGGTGTTCATCATGATGGTACAAGTGGAACTAATAAGGATGACGATCTTTACTTCCAGGAGTCTAAGAATGTAGGTGGCACATATTCAAAGCCTAACGGTGAGCCTGTATGGGCAGGACACATCTTCAGGGGCTGGGCAAAGACCCCAACGATCTCAAGTGATGCTGAGCTTCTCACGGATGCACAATTGACCAATGTGGTGGTGGAAAATGAGAACGGAATGTGCTATTTTGCTATCTGGGACGACACTCCTTCTGGTGATGGAGATAAGGTAACAGTCAAGTGGCACAAGAATCTTGATGGTAAGCATCATGATGGCACCAATTCAACAACTGCTGATGATGATCTCCAAGTTGATCCTCAGAGTGTAAATGTGGGTAGTCATCCAACCAAGCCAGCAACTGATCCTACAGCTCCAGCAGGCAAGCAATTCCTTGGCTGGGCCGAGGCTCCAGATGCAACTACGGCTCTTACTGATGACCAGCTCGCAGCTATTACAATTAATGCAGACAAGTGCTTCTTTGCTGTATATGGTTCAGTTCCTCCTGCAGGTCCTGATCCTGCATACATCTCATGGAGATTTGCATGTGAGGACCTTGGTGGTACTTTCGACTATGACTTCAATGATGTTGTTTGGGAGGTTCAAAAGACCAAGGAAGGTGAAGAAATTACTGCAGTCAAGGTTCGTCTACTTGCTGCTGGAGGTACTCTTCCGTTCACTCTCAAGTATAATGGCACCAAGATTTGCACCAAGGATGAGGCCTTTGGCACTTCTTCCTCTCCAGTAAATGCTGGTCCTGGCACTATTTCAAAGGATGTTCAGGAGTATACTGTCAGCGGTATTGGCAATGATTGGAATGTATCTGACAACTATACTAAATTTTCTGTCGAGGTTGAGGTTAAGGACACTGGTGCATCTACCATGATTCAGGCTTATCAAAAAGAACAAACATTGACCAACAAGGCCCCTCAAGTTATCCTTCTTCCTGGCACTTGGCAGTGGCCAACCGAAAGAACTCCAATAGACGAAGCTTACCCAAGGTTCACCACTTGGGTGTCGAACAACAACTATGTAAACTGGCCAGAACCAGTTTCTGGAAAGACTGTATCTAAGTAGGATCAGTAGACAGCAGGGGACAGTAGGTTCTTGATTCCCTCCGTCTCAACTTAACTCAAATAAACCTCACCAGCGGCAGCAAAATCGATGTTGCCGCTGGTGATTTTGTTTTACTTTCACTTTCACTTTCAAATTGCGCGCGCCTCTCAGGGTTTTACGTCAGAAGACACGACCACAATGGCGTGGTGGCACTTTCAGATTGCTCGCATCATTCCCGTTGTCGCGGTAGGATTTTCCCTCTCCCTCTCGGCGTTTTTGCGCTTATTCTTATCAATTATTATATTATTATTAAGTATTATTGTAAGGTGAAAAAGTCCCCAACCCTCGTTCTACATAGCTGTAGCCACGATTCGGGGAAAATCAGAGGGGCAAGGCGCGATGAATTTGAAAGTGAAAGTGAAAGCGAAATGCACTCATACCCAATTTTTCGTTTTTTTTGAAGAAATATTTGGAGCATATCCAAAAACTTGCTATCTTTGCAGCGTTGAATCACAAATATTTTCTATATTATGAATGCAATTTCTTTGAATTATCTATGGCAGCTGATAAAGACCTTAGATAAAAACGATCAGGATTGGCTTGCAGACAAATTGATTGAGTCGAGAAAGGAATCTGCGGAGATCTCGTCGGAGGCGTGTGACCGTAAGTTCCTCGAGCAATTATGGGCTTTGCCTTTGGATGATTCAAAGACGGCAGAGCAGAAGATTAAAGAGGTTGAAGAAAGTAGGAGGAAGGGCATTATTAGAGATATGACTTATGTCAAATAGTACTTATTTACTGGATACATGCACTCTTATCAATCTCTTAAATCGAAGGGTTTCTGTAGGAGATAAGATTATATCTGTTGGCAGTGAGCATTGCGCTATGTCTGTTATTTCGTTGTATGAGTTATATTATGGTGCTTACAATGCACCAGAAAAATATCGTGCTACAGAATTACAGAAGATTTCGTTTTTGCTAAAGCAATTTGATGTTATCCCGTTACCGCATACTTCTGACTTTGCACAAATAAAAAAGAGTTTAGAAAATGCAGGAGAGCCAATAGGAGATGCTGATGTTATGATAGCTGCTACGGCTTATGTACATAATATGACGTTGGTAACAAATAATGTCAAGCATTTTTGTAGAATAGGAAATATCCAGGTAGAATCTTGGTAAAAACTCACCAGCGGCAAGCAAAAATCTATATTGCCGCTGGTGATTTTATTTTCTTTCAAGCTTCGGGGAAATCAGAGGGGCAACGAGTACCGGGTGATGGTTTCATTCCAGAACAAAACCATAGACGGGAACCTGGTGAAGGTTTCGTTCCAGAAAGAAGGGATCACAGGAATCTCTGTGATCCCTTCCTGCAACAAAAATATTGACGTTGTGTACGTAACGTTGAAATCTTTCATGCATGGAGTCAACACTAGTATTGTAGTGTTGACTCCCGCAATCGCGGGAGCCTTCACAGCGTTTTCGCTCGTGTCGTATATTCGCAGATGATGCTATAATATCATTCTATAATACTAATATAGCGAATTTATTTTCAAATTATCCATTTTTGGGAAATAATGCATATATTTGCAAAGCGATTTAGCTTACTATCAAATAATGAGAAGTAAAATCTATTCTATTATTCTCTTCATGGCGGTTTTATTGTCATGGGGTTTATGTGCTTGTTCATCTCCTTCGTCAGATGCAACGGCTGAGTTTCCTAAAGTATCTCAGCAGGCAAAGGCTGGGGACTTCGCGCTGTATGATGCGAGTCAGAGTACGGTGATCTGCCTGAGCGAGGAGGATTATCCTGTGGTGGGAATCACGGCTCGTATGCTGGCAGAGGACGTGGAGCGCGTCACGGGTCAGAAGCTTGAGGTGGCTCAGGTTCAGGGACTTGATGAGCTGAAGACGGCCAGCGTTGTGGCTGGTACGATCGGCCATAGTGCTATTATCGATCAGCTGATCAGCGAACAGTTGATTCAGGTCGATGAGATTGTGGGGAAGTGGGAGGCCAGCGTGGTGACCACTGTCAAGCATCCGACGACGGGAGCTTCGTTGCTCGTCATTGCAGGTAGTGACCGCCGTGGCACGGCCTTCGGATTGACCTCGCTGAGCCGCGCCATCGGTGTCTCGCCATGGTACTGGTGGGCCGATGTTTCGCCTAAACATCAGGACGCGCTTTATGTGCAGTCAGGACGTTTTGTGCAGAAGGAGCCATCGGTGCAGTATCGCGGTATCTTCATCAACGATGAGCGTTTCGGTGGCTGGGCACGTTGGGTGGAACAGCACTTCGATAAGGAAACTGGCAAGGTAGGTCCGAAGGTCTATGAGAAGGTCTTTGAGCTGCTCCTTCGTTTGAGAGGTAACTATCTGTGGCCAGCCATGCACCCTGGTACTCAGGCGTTTAACGATGATCCGGAGAACGCGCGTCTGGCTGATGAATATGCTATCGTGATGGGTTCATCGCATTGCGAACAGATGTTGCGTAACAATGAAGGCGAGTGGAAGGCCGTCAACGAACAGGCCATCCGTGAGAGTCGTAAGGCTCCGCTTGGCGACTTCAACTATATCACCAACCGCAAGACCATGCAAGACTATTGGGAGACTCGCGTGAAGACCAATGGCCAGTATGAGAATACCTATACGTTAGGTTTGCGCGGCGTGCATGATTACCCGATGGAGGGTGCTAACACTACGGCTGAGCGTGTGAAACTGATGCAGCAAGCCATTGATGACCAGCGCGATATGTTGCGCCGAAACATCGACAAGCCTATCGAGGAGATTCCTCAGGTGCTCTGCACTTATGAGGAGGTGCTCGATGCTTATCATAACGGTCTTCAGGTGCCTGAGGACGTCACCATGCTCTGGAGCGACGATAAGCAGGGTTACACGCGTAACCTCAGCAATCCGGAAGAGATGAAGCGTAAGGGTGGTGCTGGTATCTATTATCACCTCTCTTATCACGGCGATCCTGCCAGTTGGATCTGGCTGAGCCCGTTATCGCCAGCCTTTGTTGCTACCGAGTTGACTAAGGCTTATACGTTTGGTGCTCAGAAGATTTGGATCTTCAACGTCGGCGATATCAAGCCTGCTGAGAAGGAGATTTCGTTTGCGATGGATCTGGCTTGGGATATTGAGAAGTGGGCTCCACAGCATGCTAACCAGTACATCCAGCAGTGGGCCGCAGAGACTTTCGGTGCTGAATATGCTACTGAGATTGCGGCCATGCAGGAGGTTTATTACCGACTGATGGCTTCGGGCAAGGACTCACATGTGTGGTTTGTGGAGTATCCGGAGTCGGAGATCGAGGAGCGTATGGCTGCTTATCGTGACATTGCTCAGCGCGCTGAGGCTCTGGCTCAGCAGATCCCGGCCTCGCTGCAAGCTGCTTATTTTGAGCTGGTTCTTTATCCGATCAAGGGTGCTCAGATGCTCAACGAGTATCAGTTGCAGTCGCGCCTGAGCCAGGTTCGTGCCACCCGTGGCATGGATCAGGAGGCTTTGGCAGCGGGACAGGCTACCGTGCAGCTCTATGAGGCGCTCATCGCGTGGACAAAGATGTATAATGAGGAGTTGCTCGATGGCAAGTGGCGCTACTTCTTTGACTGGCGTCCTTATCACTGGAATGGTTCGCAGGTGATGGACGTGCCAGCTTGTACTCAGGAGACGCTGGATGCTGTTCATGCTGCTCCAGCTCCTCGTGAGCTCTCTGTAGAACAGGCTTTGACCGCGGAAGGCGTGACCATCGAGAGTGAAAAGACTGGCGACATCCAGCTCTGGATCAAGGCGCTCTCGCCCGTTCGTAACTTCTCAAAGGCTCCGGCTGACAATGTCTTCTGCCATGTGACGTGTGGCAAGAATAGCTTCGACGCTGCGGGTACACCTATTAATAATGTATGGCATTCTCCGCTCATCGGTCCTAAGTGGTGTCTGGTGGGTACGTTGCACCTTGAGCAGGGAGAGAATGTGCTGAAACTTAGCGAAGTAGCGCCTGAGGCTCGCATCGAAGAGATGTTCATCGGTCTTTATCCTCCACTGCCAGCCGAGCCATTGCAGCGTATTGCAGCCAAGCAGTATAGCAAGGTGCAGGATGGCGCAGAGGGGAAGATTTCGGTCATCTCGCAGCTCGGATTTAGCGATGGCGTCATGGTGCTGCCATTCAATACTCCTTCGTACGAGGTTGAGACGGCTCCTTACGCTGAGTACCAGCTCTCGCTGACCGACGAGGCTCAGCAGATAGAGGTTCGCACCTTGCCAACCCTGCATGTCTATGAAGGCCGTGACGCGCGTTATGCCGTGCAGGTTGACGATGCACCAGCAGAGGTCTTCTCTATCCATGAAGGCGACTTCACTTCTGAGTGGCGATGCAACGTGCTTCGCGGCTATGCTACCCGCTCTATTAATATAAATAATGTGTCAGCAGGTTCGCACACCTTGCGTGTCTATTTGCTTGACCCAGGTATTGTCCTCCAAGAAATTCTGATCAAATGAAACATTTCACATCCTTTGTTCTGTGTATGATGTCTGTCTTAACAGGTTGCCAGCAGTCAGCCTCTTCGTCTGATGGATTGAACCATCCTGCCGGACAGTATCCTGGCAATCCTGCCGAGGACTTTGGTCCTGTAGTGCAGCGTAGCCGTAGTAATGAGTATCGGAACCTGGCGTATCTTCGTCCGGCTTATCACTCATCGAGCTATGATTATAATCTCACGGCGCAGTTGGTGACCGATGGCATAGTATCGCAAGAAAAGCCTTGGTGGATCCGTGTCACTTCGCAGGACGGTGAGGCCAGCAAGCAGCAGCGTGAGTATATCCTTGACGGAATGCCATGGTCGGCCATCAAGAGCGGCGACAAGCAGGTGATGGTGCAGATAGATATGCCACAGCATGAGCTGCTGGCTGACGAGGTGCATCTTCGTGGACGTATCACCTTGCCAAAGGGTCAGATGCCACGTCAGGAGGCGCAGGTACTGGCTAGTCAGGATGGCCAGAACTGGGTGAAAATCAGCGCTGATGGCGTGAAGTTCGTAGGCGAGGACAGTGGACGTGACAAGTCGGGTGTGACGGTTTCTCGTCACTTCGATCTGGCTTGCGTGCTCGATGCTTCTTCGGCCGTCAAATATCTCCGCTTTGAGCTCTCTGCCGACTTGGCCCGTTATTGGGAGATTACCAATCTGCAGTTCTATCGTCAGCAGCAGGAGGTCAGTGTCATGCCATCGGAGCATTTCTGCAGCGCGTGGCGTAGTGCTACTGCTGGCGAGGAGTGGGTGTATGTGGATTTAGGCGATAAGTTCTCTTTCGATAAGGTTCGTCTTGACTGGATCAATCGTGCCAAGTCGGCTACCCTGCAGGTTTCGGACGATGCTAAGTCTTGGTGCGACCTCTGCAATCTCACTGCTTCTGAAGGTCTTACCGATGAGCTCTCGGTCAAGGCTGAGGCTCGTTATGTGCGCCTGCTTTGTCAGGAGTCGGCCAACGGAGAGCCTTATGAACTCAGCGAGATGCAGGTCATGGGACGTGGCGGCATGGACGTGATTGCAAAGACTCCATGGCGCTTGCAGCGAGCTTCAGAAGTGCAGGCGAAAGGTGAGGAGATTGCTACGGCCAGCTTCGACGCTCAGGCTTGGATTCCTGCCACGGTGCCAGGTACTATCCTCACCAGCTATCTTCGTGCAGGAGCTTTGCCTGATCCTAACTATCGTGACAATCAGCTCTTTATCTCAGAGTCTTTCTTCAATAGCGATTTCTGGTATCGTACACAGCTTACTGTCGATCAGTTGACCGAGCGTACGTTCCTTAACTTCGATGGAATCAACTGGAAGGCTGAGGTTTATCTCAACGGCAAGTATGTGGATCGCATCGATGGAGCTTTCAAGAAAGGTAAGTTCGATGTGACTGACCTGATTCATACTGGCGATAACTACCTGGCTGTCCGCATCATCAAGAACGCTCATCCTGGCCGTGTCAAGGAGCAGGACGCGTTCACGGCCGAGAGCAACGGTGGTCATCTTGGAGGAGACAATGCCACCTTCCACGCCAGCATCGGTTGGGACTGGATTCCTACCGTCCGTGGTCGTAACATCGGTATCTGGAATGATGTCTATCTGACACATAAGGGCAATGTGACCATCGAGAAGCCTTTCGTTTCTTCGGTTTTGCCACAGTTGCCAGATACTACCGTGGCTGAGGTTACCGCTCAGATGACGCTCCGCAACCACGCTGATCATGCGGTCAGCGGTGTGGTCAAGGGTACTTTCGGTGAGATTCCTTTCAGCCAGCAGGTAGAGTTGCAGGCAGGCGAGGAGAAGCTGATCACTTTTGCTCCTGACAACACTCCAGCACTTCATATCGAACATCCACAGCTCTGGTGGCCAAATGGTTACGGTGAGCCACATCTCTATGACGTAAAGATGGCCTTTGAGGTTGATGGCAAGGTTTCTGACGAACTCAATATGAAGTCAGGTATCCGTCAGATGACCTGGAACGAGGATGAGTATGAGCCTACCGACAAGGTGTTCGGCTCATTCGGTAGTAGCAAGAACCGACTGTCTCTCTTTGTCAATGGTCGACGCTTCATCGGCTTTGGTGGCAACTGGGGTCTTTCGGAACACAACCTCAACTACCGTGGCCGCGAGTATGATGCAGCTATCCGCTATCATCGCGACATGAACTTCACGATGATCCGCAACTGGGTAGGCCAGATCGGCGATGAGGAGTTCTTCGAGGCTTGTGACCGTTATGGTATTATGATCTGGCAGGACTTCTGGCTGGCCAATCCTTACGACGGACCGGATCCTTATTATGAAGACCTGTTTATGGACAATGCCAAGGACTGGTTGCTGCACATCCGCAATCACCCATCACTGGCTATCTATGTCGGTCGTAATGAGGGTTATCCACCAGCTTCGCTTGATGCTGCATTGCGCGAACTCGTTGCTACAGAACATCCGGGAATGCACTATATCTCACACTCTGCTGCTGGTGTTGTGAGTGGCGGTGGTCCTTATCGTGCATTGCCTATTGCGGAGTATTATAATTTGTTTGGAGGTGACCGTTTCCATTCGGAGCGAGGTATGCCATGTATTCCTAACTATGAGAGTATGGAGCTCTTCATGGATTCTACCGATATGTGGCCACTCAACACGATGGAGCATCCTAACCACATGTATGGCCTCCATGATTACTGTCTCACCTCGGCTCAGCATACACAGACCTTCAATGAGATGTTCGACAAGGCCTTTGGTCAACCACAAAATCCACGTCAGTTCACCGAACTCTCGCAGTGGATCTGCTACAATGGCTATCGTGCTATCTTTGAGAGCCGTGCACAGAATCGCCGTGGTCTCCTGCTCTGGATGAGTCATCCTTCTTGGCCATCGTTCGTATGGCAGACTTATGATTATTACTTCGACCCTACAGCTGCATACTTTGCTTGTAAGAAGGCTTGTGAACCTTTGCATATTCAGTGGAATGCCGCTGCAGATCAGGTGGAAGTAGTTAATTACCGTGCAGGCAATCAGCGTGGCCTTGTTGCTAAGGCGCAGCTCCTTACCCAGACGGGTGAGGTGAAGTGGGAGCAGGAGAGCAAGCTCGATATTGCAGAAGACGCCATCGCACCATGCTTCTCTTTGCCACAGGACGAGGAGACGCTCGGCAATCTTACTGCTACCTATTTCATCCGTCTCAGCCTTTGTGACGCTTCGGGTAAAGTCCTTTCGGACAACTTCTACTGGCGTGGCAAGGAGGACGGCGACTATCGCTCGCTCCTCTCCCTGCCAAAGGCTAAGCTGGACATCGTCGAGACCAAGAAAGACAAGGTCGGTGAGGAATGGCAGATGGCTTATAAGGTGACCAACAGCAGCGAGGTTCCTGCTCTGATGGTTCATCTGGTGGCAGAGAGCGCCAAGACTCATCAGCGTATCCTTCCTGTCCTCTATAGCGACAATTATTTCTTCCTGATGCCAGGTGAGAGCAAGGAGGTCTGCATCAGTATGAAGGTCGCAGATTGTCACGGAGAGGAGCCTGTTCTGAGGTAATTCTCCCCATTTATCGCACCGAATTGATCTTTTTTCCCCGATTATTTCGGAGAAATCAAAAATATCACTATCTTTGTGTCCACCCTCGCTACTATTATTCGGTAATGAGGGTGGATATTATTATACCTACAATTCCTAATTCACAATACAATGCGCAAATTTTTATTTCCTTTGGCCCTGATCACCGCCTTCTGTGCACATGCGCAGAGCGTGAAAACCTTTACGACCACCGAAAGTTCTGCATGGAAGAAAGGAAAGACTTCTCTTTCGACCAAGGCTGAGGGTGTGACACGCTATTCTTTGATGGGCGAAGAGCATGGCCTCCCATTCGTAGCATGGGGTACTTGCTTCAACGAACTCGACTGGGATGCGTACAACCTGCTTGATAACAAACAGCAGCAGGAGATCATGAAAAATCTCTTTTCTCCCGAGGGTGACCTGCACTTCTCTCGTGGTCGTCTGTCGATGAATGCCAATGATTACGCTCGTGAGTGGTATTCCTGCTCGGAGGTCGATGGAGACTTCGAGCTTCGCTATTTCAACATCGAGCATGACAAGCAGAACATCATCCCGCTGATCAAGGCTGCACAGGTATATAATAATGATATGGAGTTCTTCATGTCGCCATGGAGTCCTCCGACCTGGATGAAGATCAACCATGACTATTGCGTGCTTAGCAGCAAGTACAACACACAGGATCCGAAGAAGGACTACATGCTCTTCATGGGCAAAGATAAGCTCAGTACTGAGGATCAGAAATTGCTTGGCGACCGTCACGGTGTCTACCCAAAGCATCTCGCCTTGCAGGACTATTTCATTCAGGATCCGCGCTATCTACAGTGCTATGCCGATATGTTTGTCAAGTTCATTGACCTCTATCAGGCCGAAGGAATTAACATCCGCAACGTCTGCTATCAGAATGAGGCGTACTCCTATACCGTATATCCTGGTTGCGCGTGGACGGCCGAAGGTACTGTCCGCTTCAATCGTGACTATCTGGCTCCGACGCTCCGTAAGTCACATCCGGAGGTGAAACTGTGGCTCGGCACGTTCAATACCAACCGTCAGGACTATATCGAGAAGATCCTTTCGGACAAGCAGTTGCAGGAGCAGATCTACGGTATGGCCACCCAGTGGGAGTGTCGTGAGCGTATCCCAACCTTGAAGGCTCGCCATCCGGGAATCCGTCACTGGATGTGTTCGGAAAGCGAGTGTGGTAATGGCGAGATGGATTGGAAGGCCGGTGAACATACGTTCTTCCTCTTGAGCGATAACCTCGGCAATGGTGTCGACGAGTATTATATCTGGAACTTCCTGCTCAAGGACAATGGCACCAGTTCGTGGGGTTGGAATCAGAACGCGCTGATTCAGGTCGATAGCAAGACACGCAAGCATCGCTACACCGCTGAGTATTATGCAGTAAAGCACTTCAGCCAGTTCATCGGCAAAGGTGATGAGTTGGTGACTTATTCGGGTCGTGAGTTCCCTGAGACACCATTGGTCATCTACAAGAAAGGCAAAGGCTATGTGATTGTGACTGGCAACTTTACCGACAAGGAGAGAGTCTTCAATATCCGTGTCGGCCAGAAGTATCTTAACATCCGTGCAGCCGCTCACTCATTCAGCACGTTTGTAATCTAATAGAGCGTTCTTATTGATACTTTGTCAAAAATACCTTATATAGTATCATGCAAAAAATAACTTGGTATTTTTTCACTATTACATAATAATATGGAGAGTAAGAATTTCATCCCCGCCGACAGCCAGGCGTGGCAAGCACCAAGAATATACTTATAACCGGCTTGTCGCAAGAGCTTTACATTATTCTTGTTCATTAAGCCAGAATCGGCCACGACAACGAAATCATTGCCCAGAGTGAAGCGCTGTCTGAAATCGTCTATCATCGGGATCATGGTAAATCCTTCATACTGGCTGCCATTGAACAGAGAGTACGACAAGGGATAGCCTCCTTCTGACACGAGCAGACCAAGTACGACCTGTGACTCTGCAGTCTTACCATCCTTTGAGAAGCCAGGCTCTCGCAAGACGTCTGTCTGCGAGGTTTCAAAGTACAAGGTTGTTACATCATAGAACATCAGGCCTATCTTGCCGCCAAAAATCTTACGGGTATGCTCCACGCTGATCTGTTGGGCAAGTTCCATCTGTGTATTGTAGAGTTTATCCATGTACCGATAGATGTGGTTGAGATCAACATCCTCATCATAGTAAGACTTCAGATAGCTGACTGTGGCAAGTTTGCTCCTTGGCTGAGATACCCTTGCTATCACGAGATGACGCAGGATTTCGTCAGGTATGCGATTGAAGCCAATGGTGTCATAGATCTGGTTTAGTAGTAGCTGCGTCCCGTTGATCAGAATGGAGTCCATATTCTCAACAACGCGAGCCGTCTCCTCAAGTTCCTTCCCTCGGCGATCGTCAAAGTCCAATTCCTGTTGACCACCATAGGTGCGGAGCCAGATCTGAGCCTCCTGGAAGAGCGCATCAGCCTCTTCTTCCGACTTCGCCACTCCAAATTTCTTAACTTCAATAAAGTGACCACGGGATTTATTGACCACAACCACGCTGATTGAGCCAGATCGATTGGTTTTCTTACGTACAAACATGGCGCTAAGATAATAAAAAAATATGCTTGCGTCACCCTGAGTCACCCACTCTTTTAACGTAATTTATTGATTTTCAATCTTCGCCATGGAATGGCAAGCGAAAGTGATGAAGTCAGGAGATAATCTGTCCGAAGCCGAAAGAAAAGGAAGAGAAACACCACAAGCGTTCAGTTCCTGACCATGCTTCAGGACTGTATATCTTCCGTTGGCAGATTCGCCTTCGCGATTTCTTCCTGTCCCTGCTTTCTGTGCTTCTGGCTCTGTCTGCCGTCATTGCCTATTATAGGCACATGGCCCTGCATTACGAGGCTGACCATATCCGCTATGAGTCTGCCCGTATGCACCTGCAGGACATCGAAGGAATGCCGGGGTACTTCCAGTACCTTGACTCTGTGTACTGCATTCCTGAGAATGTAGAGAAGAGGAAAATGTATTGGGAGAAAGCGGAGATTACAAAATGAGTTTACTGGAACAGATCCTCAGCTGTTATTTCATTGTCGATGGCACTGCTGCCTGATGAGTTGGCAAGGCCAAACGTAGAGACAAAGGTGTTGACAAGGCCTTTTGAAGTATGGGTTTTGTCGGCAAAAAGCTGCATGCGGTCACGAAGCGTGGTGGCATAGTCCTCTGTAAGGCGATATCTGCCTGTACAGAATTTCATCTCACATAGTGTAATATGATGGTCTGCACGGTCGATTACGAGATCAATCTGAGCACCCTTTTCATCCTGGTCCACTTTGTTTGGAACGTACCTCCATGACGAGGCAGAGGTCGCAATGCCACTGATGCCAAGTGCCAGCTTAATCTGAGGCAGGTGCATGAGGCTGACGAGCTCGAATGTGCGGCCTTGCCATGATTCTACTGAACGTGAATTATAGTTGTGCAGC
>JAZQQH010000082.1:0-2675 GCA_045628985.1 Bacteroidales bacterium
AGATTTCAAAGATCGTGCCTAGGTTTTACACTTTTTAAGCAGAAAGAGCATAAAAGCCTATAGGTATTGGTTTAACAATCATTATTTCGAAGTTATTTCCTGCTCCCAGCTGCTTCTGGGGGTGTGGGAAACTTCAGTTAGTAATTAAAACAAATATTCTTAACTATGGCAACAAACAACTACAACACACAGCAACAGCAGCAAGGTGAGAAGGCGCTCGACAAGTACGCTCAGAACCTCTGCCGTCTGGCTCAGCAAGGCAAGCTCGATCCTGTCATCGGTCGTGATGAGGAGATCCGACGCGTGCTACAGATCCTGAGCCGTCGTACCAAGAACAATCCAGTTCTCATCGGTCAGCCAGGTACAGGTAAAACCGCCATCGCCGAAGGTCTGGCTCAGCGTATCGTGCGAGGCGACGTACCAGAGAACCTCAAGCAGAAACAGATCTATTCGCTTGATATGGGTGCACTTATCGCAGGTGCCATGTATAAAGGCGAATTCGAGGAGCGACTCAAATCAGTTATCAAGGAAGTCACTGATAGCAACAGTGACGACACCACAGGCAACGACGTCATCCTCTTCATCGACGAGATTCACACCCTCATCGGAGCAGGTGGCGGACAAGGCGCCATGGATGCAGCCAATATCCTCAAGCCAGCCTTGGCTCGCGGCGAACTGCGTTGCGTCGGTGCTACCACTCTCGACGAGTATCAGAAGTACTTCGAGACCGACAAGGCTCTGGAGCGTCGTTTCCAGAAGGTCATGGTCGATGAGCCTGACGAGACCGCAGCTATTGCCATCCTCCGTGGATTGAAGGAGCGCTACGAGAACCATCACCACATCCGCATCAAGGACGAAGCCGTCATCCAGGCCGTCCGTCTCTCTACCCGTTACATCACCGATCGTTTCCTACCAGACAAGGCCATCGACCTCATCGACGAGGCCAGCGCCAAGCTGCGTATGGAGCGCGATTCAGAACCTCAGGCGCTCGACGAGATCCATCGTCAGATCATGCAGCTCGAGATTGAGCGTGAAGCGATTAAGTGGGAAAAGGACGAGGTCAAAATGGCAAATATCAATGACCAGATATCAAAGCTTCGCGAACAGGAGAAAATCCTCAACGAGCAGTGGAAGAAAGAGAAATCATTGATCGACGTCATCCAACGAAACAAGGAGCAGATCGAGCAGCTACGCTTCCAGGCCGAGCAGGCCAAGCAGCAAGGCGATTATGGCAAGGTAGCCAAGATTCAGTACGAGACCATCCCAGGCCTTGAGAAGCAGAACGAGCAGATCTCTCAGGATCTTCACAAATCTGAAGGCGAGTCCCTGATCCGCGAAGAGATCACCGCCGAGGATATAGCCGAAGTCGTTGCTCACTGGACAGGTATTCCTGTCGCTAAGATGATGACTTCGGAGCGCGACAAGCTCATGTCCTTAGAGACAGAATTGCACAAGCGCGTGGTAGGCCAGAACGAGGCCATCGAGGCCGTCTCAAACGCCATCCGTCGTAATCGTGCAGGACTCTCCGATCCTAATCGTCCTATCGGTTCGTTCCTCTTCCTCGGACAGACCGGCGTCGGAAAGACCGAGCTCGCCAAGGCGTTGGCCGAGTTCCTCTTCGACGATGAGAAGATGGTCACACGTATCGATATGTCTGAGTATCAGGAGAAGTTCGCTGTCACTCGTCTGTTCGGCGCGCCTCCGGGTTACGTCGGGTACGAAGAGGGTGGCCAACTCACCGAGGCCGTACGTCGCAAGCCTTATAGCGTCGTCTTGTTCGATGAGATCGAGAAGGCTCATCCTGATGTCTTCAACACGCTCCTGCAGGTGCTCGACGAAGGTCACATGACCGATGGCAAGGGACGTAACGTCAACTTCAAGAACACCATCATCATCATGACCTCTAACCTGCGCGAGGAGCAACTCTTTGGCAAAGAGCCGATCCTCACTGCTGAAGGTCGACCGATGCAGCCGATCCGCAGAGAGTTCTTGAATCGTATCGATGAGATCGTCAACTTTCAGTCGCTCACCTCAGAAGATATCCGTCGAGTCGTTGATATTCAGCTCGATCGCTGCTACCATCTACTCAAGCAGAGCGACATCGAACTGCGCGTCACCGATGCAGCTCGTCGCTTCCTCGCACAGGAAGGCTACGATCCGGAATTCGGTGCACGTCCTGTGAAGCGTGCCATCCAGCACCACGTGCTCAACGCGCTCTCTAAGACGCTCCTCTCTGGTCGCGTCGATCGCACGAAGCCAATCGTCGTCGATGTGAGTGAAGGCGAAATTACGTTCAGTAACTAAACATGATCAAGAATGGATGTCCTGCATGCAAGATGTCCATTCTTGCGTCAAGGAACGTCCGTCCTGCATGCAAGGCGTCCATTCCTTGATCACGGAAGGGACGTCCTGCATGCAAGGCGTCCGTTCTTTGATCGCGGAAGGTATCGCACGAATCACTGGGATACCTTCCGTCATCACGGAAGGGTTCACCGGAATCCCTGCGATACCTTCCGTCGTGCAAGAAGGTATCCCAGTGATTCGGAGGGTACTGAAAAACTCTCCATATAGCATCGTTCATAAAAAAGGATGCACAAATGCAGCTCAAGTGTTGCATATGTGCATTCTTTTTCGTATCTTTGCAGAGAAAATCTGAAGATATGTTGTCACAAGAG
>JAZQQH010000083.1:0-40151 GCA_045628985.1 Bacteroidales bacterium
CAGTGTTACAGTGTTACAGTTCGGTTTTTCCTAAAAAAGGGGAGAATTTATTCTTTATATATATATTTATATATATAAAAATTTGACTTTGAGTTTTTTGGGCAAAAATCATAACTGTAACACTGTAACAACTGTAACAAATTTGCGAATTTTTAGGCGGCGTCGGGGGTGCCGATGTACTCGTAGATGAGTGCTAACTGCTTAGAAGTGAAGACTCTTTGAGAATCGCGATAGCCAGTGGCGCGGAGGGCGGCAAGGAGTTCCTGGTCACCGTGGATCCAGCGGTGGAGGCGGGTGAGGGCAGAATTAGGAGTGAGCTCGGGAGCAAATTGGAGCGCGAGCTGGGTCTTGTTGAGGGTAGACATGGGGAGTTAGGAGTGAGGAGTGGTCAGCCGCGCGAGATCAATTTGATTGTGGTGCTTTGATGTGGCGCGGGAATATCCGGCAGGGAATCTTTGATGCGTGATTGCTTCGCAGGAAGAGCTGACAAAGAATTCACGACCAAGAAATGCTTCGCGGGAAAAGCTGACAACGAATTCACGGCCGTGAAATGGTTTGTTACAGTTGTTACAGTGTTACAGTTGATATTTTAGTGGTCACTTCCACGTCTGCCAGTCGCCCATCATGATGTCAGGGTCATCCTCTTCGGCTGTGGCATTTTCCTGGCGTTCGGTTTCGATTCTTATTAAGACTTCACTGAGCGGGTCGCCTTCGCTGTTGGCCTTTTCGAGCAAGTCAAGGACGTGGAGTGCGCAGGGGACGGGAGGCTGGTCGATGGGGAACTTGACGTCAACGTGCATCAGGCAGGCGCCATAGAGGCCGAGGCTGAAATTCATCTGTCGCTCCAGGTTCTCATTGCCGTTGGGAATATAATAGCCTTCACTCTGCAGCGGCTTGAGGTAGTCATGCAGGGTGAGGGCTTTCACTTTTCCCTCTATGCCGCTGATACTGAGCGTCCACATGTCTTCGCCTAATTGCCCCACATGTGCTTCTCGCTCCAGGTAGATCTGGCACTCGATGCCCCGGAAGATGTAATCCCAGTAGAGCGAGGCGCGATAGGGCGAGAGGCTCTGATCGATGCGCACAGGACGTCCCAGCTGGCGCATTTCTCTGAAATACCACCACCTGTCACCATTAGCCTGCGAACGGATCTGCGCAAACAGACTCATTGCCTCCATCTTCATGATGGCTGTACGTTTCGGATCGCTCAATGCCATGTCCCTAATATCCCCAAAATCTCTTATATCCCTTTATAAATATGTGCATCTTCCTGATTTCTCCATCCACTCATGATAGCACTCATACGCCTGTCGGTCCTGACACACCCACAGGATGCGTGTACGGAAGTGTGGGGGTAGGATAGGAACCGGTGCTTGTCCGTCGGTCAGTATGATAAGACCGTCATAATCCGGATGCTCTGCTGTATAGTCGATGATTGGCTGGAAGTTCGTTCCTCCGCGACCATGCACCTTGACCTCACTATGAGTGCGCTTCATGGGCTTAACTTCGCTCAGGACAGCGTCAAACTGGCAGAGATCAATCTGGGTCGTGCCATAGCGGAAGAGGCGATTCACGGCCGAGAAGAAGTCCTGCAGCGCCTCTGTCGTGATACTGCCCGACACGTCAATACCTACCAGCAGGCGAGTATCAAACTGACGCGTATTTCCCATCTGCTTGAATCCTGTGCGTCGGTTGGGCCTCATGCGCGTAAACTGCCGCTGGCTGCTCAACACAGCACTGCGGAAGCCATTCCAGATGAGGTGTGAGTTGATCCTCGCCTTGGTGCTTGCCTTGATCTTCTCAACTACGTCGGCAGGGATAGATCCCCAGTCGGTGGTTCGCTCGATAAGTTCGTCAATCTTCTGACGCTGAAGGGAATCCTCGCGCCATAATTCTGCTAAGGAACCCTCCGGCTCCCTTGCAGGGGAGTGTTCTGTGTCGCCGGAATTTGGGTCCTGTTCTCTGTTTGAATTATCTTGTGTGTGGCTCTGTCCCTCCCCTTCAGGGGAGTCGGAGGGGGCTTTCTCCTTCTGCTGCTCGATGTGCTTTGCATACCACTCATAATACATCCCCATTGGCAGGTGGTAGTATCCTGGCTCATGTAAGGGGAGTTTCTCCTTGTGCAGCGTGCAGTAGTCATCGGCAATTGTTATGTTCGATCCGATGGCCATCGACTCGCGTGAGCAACCTTCTGGCTCGCGTTCATACGGATGTTTCAAGTAGAGACGGATTAGCTCGATGCGCATCAGCTGCTCCAGTTCCGCGTAGTTCTTATGCTTCAGCACCAGCGGATTATACTGGATCTTGCCCTGGCCACATCGCACGGCACACTCCATCTGCACGTTCTCCTCCAGCTCCTGCTGGCAGTAGAGCGCAAAGAAAGCCGGTTCGCGCAGGAACCAGTCGTCTGAGAGCATACGGAGCATTTCCATCGTCACATCCGGATTGAGTATTAACTGATTCTCAGCTTCATGCCTGCTGCAATCGTGTCAGGCTTGAAACTGAAGAGCGCGCTCATCTCGCCACCCATACAGAAGCCGCATCGGTCACAGACGCCATGCATATATCCCATGCACATCGGCTGTCGGGTGCCATCGGAGAAGATGAAGTTGGTGACCCAGCAACGGCGCTTGAATGGTGGAAGGTGCTCCTCGTTGAGTTTACCGTCCACCATTTGCATATTACGCAAGCCTGATACGGTATTCATGATCGGATAGCCACGGCGCTTATAGTCGATGATGGTGTCGATGACTTCACGACGCTTTTCCCAGTCGAGCGTAAGATGCTCTGAACCAGGGAATGGCGTGTGGAAGTTGAACGAGATGCTCTGGATGTGCGGATTGCTCCTGACATACTCGAGAGCGTCCTTCACGCAGGTATAGTTCTCGCAGTTGACCACCATGTTGACCGACAGCGCATTGACCTCCGAAGCAGCAATATTCTGCTCCAGACGGGCAAAGGTGCCCTCGCCGCGAATGGCGTCGTGGAAAGGTCCGATACCATCCATGCTTACCCACACACTATCGGCATGAGTACCCTTGAATGGTAGCTGGCCGTTGGTCGTGATGGTGCAGCTGAAAAAGCCTATACGCTTGGCTTCGTCGAGGATGTCGTTGATACGCTTCTCTCCATCGCGCCAGATAGTCACCTCACCGCCTTCGAAGTCGATGAAGCGCGAACCTTGTTCGTAGCACCACTGCATCTCCTGGCTGATCTGCTCAAAGGTCTTGCTGCGAGGATTCGTCTCGCGATAGACGGTGCAGTGGCGGCAACGCAGGTTGCATCGGTCGGCAATGAAGATGACCGACTGCAGGGGCTTCTGACGCCTCAGGATCTGCGTCTGGAACGACCACCAGGCGAGGTAGGAGAGTTGACTCAGTTTCTCAATCAGATTCATAAAAACAGTAATACAAGCTTGACGATGGCCACGATCAGGCAGAAGCCCGTATTGATGTTGCGCATCGTATACCATCGCACAATATAATAGTCATTGTTGTTGCGAACATGCTCCTCGAGGTTGTCCATCGGACCGAGCCACTTAGGGGGATTGGCGGTGTCGACAGGCTGCTTCTTGGCAAAACGAACCATTGAGTTCATCAGCCAGAAGGTCTGTGGCAACATCACGAGAGTAAGCAGATATGCCCAGTGGATATAGCCGACATAGACGGCAAGGACTACGAGCAGGAATGGCACGTAGAGCAGGATAGCGTATGCCAGGAGGCCTGCCCAGTCGTACTTGAGGAGCACAGCGAGTGTCTTCTTGTGTGAGACAGCGTCGATGTGGCGCTCTACGAAGCTATGGGTGTAGAGGATGTTGGTGACGAACATGCCAATGGCAATAGACATGTAGACGATTGGCCAATAGATGCCATTCTCAGGCGTATAGAGCGCTCCTGAAGCCGATTCGAACACACCACACATGAGACAAGGACCGAAGCAAAGACCGATGATAAGTTCGCCAAGTCCGTGGAAACCAAGCTTCAATGGCTTGCCTGAATATGAGTAACCCAGGAAGAGTACGACCAGTGCAATCCAGAAGACATTCGAGCCGCGATAGAGGAAGATGATGAATCCGATCAGCGCTGCAGCACCCAGGAAGCCTACGATGGCCCAACCTAACTGGCGATGGGTGATGGTGCCGTCGAGCAGGTATGGATACTTGTCGGTGAACGCCTGTTCGCCTTCCTTGCGCAGATCCAGACGGTAGTCAAGGATGTCGTACTTATAGTCGAAATAATCGTCGAGCATGTTGTTGGCCAGATGCACGAGACAGCAGGCAAAGACGGCAAGGATAGCCAGGGCAAGGTTGAAATCACCCAACGGATTGCCCTGAGCATCCGTTAGTCCTAACGAGAGAATCACTGCCATCACACCTGGCATGATACATTGAGGCAATGCAAAGCCTCGGCCGATAAACAGCCACATCTTAATGTACTTCATTGTCTTAAATAAATAGTATGTATAGGTTTTGTTATTTTATTTGACATTATATTACTTATTTGCCTCGGCCCGGAACTCATCGTAAGTGATTTCCTTATTCCAGAGGCGACGAGCAGCGGGGAGAAACTTCTTCAGTCTTTTATATGCAAAGCGAACGGAGTGAACGTGTTCCGAATATTCATCACAGAAAACGAAGTATCGCGGATCAGAAACCAGCGTTTTCATGACATCGAGCATCGAACCTTTGGCATAATAGGCATTATTGCTCAATATCATTTCATGCTCGAGTTCTCTTTTTTGCATATTCATAGCTGCATGATTCTCCTCTGCGTATCTCAATAACTCAAAACCTTCGCCAATGACTTGGGAGAAACCTCCCAGCGTTTCAAGTGTGCTACTACTCTGTGAGAAAAGCTTTTCGCAGGCCAGATTGGTCACAAGATGATTCTGAATAGAAATGATGTTTAATATGTCGTTCAGTTCATCTTCGTCCAAAGAGTCTAAGGGGGTAGTATTCATTACTTGGAATACTGAGTCGTGCAGATTATAAAACTCTATGACATGATCCAAGTCTGCCAGTCGCTCCTCCATGTTTGCCAGGCAATTCTCCACGAGCGTCTCCGAGGCTTCAGCTTTCTCATGGCGGTCATACCACATGGTCGTACCCAATGTCAGCACGATACCCAGCACGGTGGCCAGGAAGTTGATAAAGAATGAGCAGGTATTCGGATGACGACGCATCCACATTATAAACTTTTTCATTGGATTCTAATGGGATCACAAAGTTTGCACTAATAGTGTGTGCAAAGATATGATTTTTCCATTAAAATCCAATGAAATAATAGGAATAATCGAAAAATTAGTGGCACATAGTAAGAAAATACTACTAAATAGTCACATTAAAACGGCAGTTTATGCCTCAAAAGAGCCTCTTTTATGGTTTGGCCCAGAAGATCTCCGGATTGGTGGTGGTGGCAGCTTTGCTGTAGTTATCATTGCCGAAGCCGGCAGGGATGAGGCGGATATCCTCTTGCTGCGTGTTGCGATAGATGCTCTCAGGATTGAAGCAGCTGCGGTTCTTGCAGACGAAATAATAGAGGTTCTTGGCCATGTAGGTCTCCAGATAGTACTCCTTGGTCTGTTGGGTCTCGTGATTCCAGTTCGCCGTCTCACAGAGTACCAGTGGCTGGTCGTTGATCAGTCGCTCACGAACCTCGGCAATGCTGAGCATCGTACCGTTCTCGTCCATCACCCAAGCGTCCATGGTGGGGTCGATGTAGAGCCATTTCTGGAGCGTCTCAGAATATACGGTGTTGATGACGTGGCACTCGTAGTCGTTAGGATCGGCTGGTAAGCAGGTCACGACGCGAGCCTTATAACCCATGGCTAAGTACATGTCGCAGAGGCTGATGGCCAACTGACGACAGTTCACACCCTGACCGGTGGCGCGGTTGTAGTTGTAGATGTCGATAGCGTCGAACTCGCAGATGGCCATATTGCTGCCATTATGACGGATGTTGTCGTGTGCGAAGTGCAGGAGGTTCTTGATGTGTGTCAGTTCGTCGTCTTTGCCTGGGATGGTGTCGAGCTGGAAGTATTCGCGTACTCGCTGCAGGTTCTTGTCGTCTGCTGACTGATATTCGAACTGCGGAACTTCGGCCTTGTCTGTGAAGTCGTATGCGTTGCTTCTTTTCAAGATCTCAAGCTTGGTGTTTGCTTTGACCGTCTGCGCCAACTTCTGGAATTTCTTGTCCTTGTGGAGCGACTGGAGGTCACTGTCGTTGATCAGATGATTATAGTTGTTATAACCATTTGCAATCGACTGCTCCAATGCTTCGAGCGCCTGTTTCTTCTGTCCTAACAAAGCATAGCAGCAGGCCAGATCGTACTGATAATTAGACTTTGCTTCGATTAATAAGCCTTTTGCGAAACCGTCTTCTGCCTGATGGATGGTCGTGGTGTCCACGAGTGTGATCAGGTCGGTGAGTGGAGCAATGGCATCTTTATATCGGCCAGAATAGAGCGTCTCGCGTTTGAGAGCTTCGTAAGAATCAAGTTTCTCCAAGAACTGTTGTTTGAGGGTCTGTGCATAGGTGCAACAGGTGCAGAATACTGCGATAATCAAGGTTAAGGTAGAGCGTTTCATATTCTATAATATTTTATGTGATAGCAAAAATAACTTGGTAATTTTTTGCAAGTTTCTAAATGTATCTTTTAACTCTGTTTTTGTACTGAATGTACTCATCGCCAAAGGTTTGAGTCAGATATTCTTCCTCGTTGAGTATCTGCTGATGGAAGGCGTATCCGGCTGCTGCTACGAAGCAGGCGTGCCAAGCGTTAGGGAAGGCGATCAGGATGCCGAGATAGAGAAGATCGAAGCCAACAAAAGCAGGATTGCGGCTATACTGAAAGATGCCGTCGGTGATGAGCGAAGTCTCCTTCTTCTCAGGGATTCCTGCGCGCCAGCTTCCTTTCATCGTCCAAACGGCTGCACAGAAGAATGCTACGCCGATGGCTGCAACGCCTGCACCGATCCACTGAAACCAGGTAGGGAGTTCCATGAGATTCCAATACATACTCAGTATCTCTACCAGTGGCAATGAGAACGAAAGGATCTTGAGCCACTTCTCAATGTTTTTTACTCGCTGAGGCTTGTCGCCTTTGCCAAGGATAAGGGTCGTAACGCCTTCTTTGCGCTGCATAGCCTGCTTAGTGAAATATACGGCATAGAATGTTGCCATGATCAGCAGGATGGTTATCTGAATAGGGGTCATAATATTATATGTTTTGTGTTATTTTGTGCTGCAAAGATAAGGCCTTTTATCCAGATATTCTCTCTTTTGACAATGTTTTCTCTGAATTATTTCAATTTCATTTCATTTTGTGGCAAGCTTGCAATACACATTTTTTTCTTAAGAACGGTGATCCTGCTTTTGTTTCAGCCAGTTATAAGGAAGAGGTACAATGAAGGTACATATTACAACAAATTAGGTCAAAGAAGAGTTCGTATATAATATCATACTTTGCTTTGCATTAGCTAAAACAACCCCTCTGACCTAAAGCATTTCTGCTGTGGATCAAAGGGGGTATTATTGGATGTCTATTCTAAAAAGATTAGAATATTGAAAAGGAACACTCCAAAAATCAGAATGAAGGATTTACAAGATCGATGATTCCAATTGACTCTTTCTTTTCTTTTGAAATCACTTTTATTAATTGATAATATCCAGAACCTACATCTTGAAGATCCTTATCGTCATAATAATTGAATTTTGCCTCAATCTCATATTCATACCCAGCTTCATAATTAAAATCATTAATGGGATCCCATAGATATTCCCATTCAGAGCTATTAGATTTTTTGACGATATAAGGTATCACTTCAAAGTTGGTATTCATTTGCTGAGAAGCAACAATGAAATAATAAACAGTAGAATCTTTTAGCTCAACCCTTGTATCTGGCTCGTCAGCAAAAATGGAAGATTGATTTTCGCTGCAGGAAAAGAAAAATGCTATCAAAATAGCAAAAGCAGAAATATAAAAATACTTTTTCATAAATTCATTATTATTTAGTTCATTAATATCCTCTTAGTCATAAACCTTTAGTGATATTAATCTGTGATTATTTTTCAAAATGCTCCATTGTAATAAGCTCGTATCTGAACATAACTTGGCTCATAGTAAGCACTTGAGTTATAATTGTCAATCGTGTCACATATGGGTGAGGCATAGACATTCTCTATTGTGCGAACAAGATCCTGTCCTTGCTTCGATACGGAGTCTATCAGGCGTGCATACACTTTGCCCATCTGCAATTCTGTAGGAACTTTTTCAGTGTATTCCGGGTTAATGGCAGTTATATCCACATTGCCCTCTGCAAGGTGGTATTCCTCTTTCCAGTTGCTCACCACCTGTTCTGGGTTAAGGCAATGATTGGTCTCTGCTATGGAGAGCTGGCGGGCAAGCCCATCGCTGCCTATCTGCTCCACGACATAACGATTGCGCTGCTTGATGCTGCGTGCCACACGCTCTATCATGTAGCATACGAAGTAAAGGTCGTTGAAGGTTATCTCTTCGTCAGGGAAATAGATGTTGCTCATAGCTTGGGTTTGATTTCGTAGTGTTCAATATACTTCAATGTCGCTAACGCCTTGTCGTTGCAGAAGATGATCTGGTGCGTAGGGTGCTTGAATTTTGCGAGAGCCCAGAATACGTCCCTTGTGATGCGATTGGCAAGGAAGTCTTCTACATAGTCCCATACTTCGTCATCTGCCATCGGTCCTTCCACAATGTCATACGGATGCGACTCACCATGACGGCATGCTGCCACAAAGTCGAGCCACTCGTCCGTCATCTCCAGAAAACGCTTGATGTTGAGCGATTCATCTGGCTCATACTCGTAAACACAGACAATGTGAGGGTTTCGCTTTGTTACTGCCCATCGCTTTGCCTGACGCTCCAGGTGCGTACAATAGAAACCGTAACCAAAGTCTTTGGTATAACCTACGACTCGGATTTCCGGTTTTATTACTATAGTATCAGTTCCGTGAAAGAGTTTCATTGTGATTATCTTTGTTGATTATACAACATCTGCGTGGCAAATATACATCAATAATATATCATTAGCAAATTTCTGTCCGAAATCTTTTCATCTCCTTCCTGGTTTCCTTTTGTTGCCTCTTGATTTGCCACTCCAATTTCTCATTTTTATAACTTATTTTTGTCACTTACTTCTGCCACTGAGTGATAGATGTAACGTTTTATCGGATGACCGATTCCTCCCATTGCTGCATTGCAAATAGCTGTTCTGGTGTGTGAAACCAGTGTTCTCCATTCTCAACTTCATGCACCTGGCATTCGAATTTACTCAAAAAACAATCATAAACCTTGTCATTGACTATTAAATCAATCTTAGGTCGCAAGATAAATGTGTCTGCTGTCCATTGCTCGATTGGATGATTTATTACCCAATCATAATACGCCTCGTCTTTCTCTGGCATACCCTCGATGAAGACTCTCATATTTAAAATAGGAGATACGAAAAGTGCTTGGACAATCACTCTGTCCTGAAAAGACAAGAGTGAGAACCAAGCACCGATACTGTTGGCTCGGATGCTGACAGAGTCATAGTTCTTATATAGATATTCCTTTACCTCATTGAGCATAGCAAGGACTACCCAAGGCTGATCCATGACTGGCAGATCTATGCCAATCACTTGATACCCTTTTGGTACGGCAATTTCTGCAAAAGGGATTGCTTCCTCCTTATTGCCTCCTTGACCATGCACGAAAAGGAAAACCTTATTGCTACTATCGCCAAGTATTATGGCACTAACACTGCCGATGGTTGTGATTTCTGATCTCATTTTACGATTTGATTAGCTCATGAATCTGCTCCAAATGCAAATTCAAATGATTGGTGTAGCCAATGATCATGTCCTCCAATGTCACGCGGCAGCCTTCATAATCAATCCAGTAGTTATTGAGTTTTGTCTCATCGACGGAACGGATAATCTGGAAGATATGGAGGTTGTAATACTTCCAGAGCGATAAGAGAGTATCCCAATCCTCATGCTGATAATCCTGCAGTTCGAGCCAGAGATCATTATCCTGCGTATAGTCAGGGAAGACGAGCATTCCCATTTCTGTATTCGGCATAGAATGACCGCAGCGAGGTGCATACTGCAAACGAACCATACGCTGATGATTATTGCTCGCAGAGTCAATCAGATGGCCGATGAGCATCTTGATGCTGCGGTTCTGCTGATTGAAGCGTGATGTTATGATGTCTTCCGAAAGAGATCTCAGAATGGGTTCTTCCCGAAGGATGATGTTTTGTATTTCTTCGATAATGTCGTTAAATCTATTCATGATTGTTTTGTTTTTTATTAGTGACCTCGATGTTTCTCTTTTCTTTTGGCTTGCTTGAGTTCGAATTTACGCTCTTTCTCGGCCTCTCTCTGCTCTTTTGAAAGAGTCTTTCGTTCTAGTTTGTTCTCTTCCTGCTGGAGTTTCAGCGCCTGTTGCGATTTGGTTCCGATGCCCGTATTCTGTGTTTGTTTCCTGGCTTCCCTTAATTGTCGTTTAGGATTCTTCGGTCGAAGTTTTACCTCTGTTTCTATGGGTCTGCTGTATTGCAGCTTATTCCAGTTTTTATTTACAAACTCCAATACCTCCTGATCTGTAGGCTCTGCACCAAAGGTCACCTTGCATACCTGCATCTGATTATTTTCTGTTTTCTCTAAGAGACCGATCCAGAAAGGGTCTTCAAACAGGATGGTAAGAGTATGCTCTGTTGTCATGCTATAAACGAACTGATCTCTATCAGATTACCTTCTGGATCTGAGATGTAGCAGGTGCGCTGTCCCCAAGGCTCTGTGGTCGGAACAAAGACTCCTTTGGCTCCCAAGCTGATAGCGCGGGTGTATTCCTTGTCAACGTCAGCGAAGGTGGGGACGTCGAAAGAAAGTTCCATGGTTCCATTGAGATTGGTGGGATAGCTGAGCTTTCGGTTAATCATCTGCTCAAAGTCCTCTCGGGGGAACATGATCAGTCGCATCCCGTCAAGGGTCATTTCTACATTTGGTTCTTGTCCATTCCAATCTGTCTCGAAGCCAAAAATGTCGCGATAGAAGGCCACCATGGCTTCGTTGTTGGTGGTGAATAAGCCTATAGTGTTGAAATTAAATCGTTTCATAGTTTTGTTTAGTTAATTGTCATGTTTTTATAATTCCAGTCTTAGCACTCGCATCGGACGTTCTTTGCCTGTGTGCAGTAATTCATCAACCGCAGTTTCTCCAGTTGGCTTGAAGCCACATTTCTCCATGACTCGGCCAGAAGCAGGATTGTCGATGAAGTGGCTGCAGATGAGGGAGGTGTAGTTGGTTTCTTTGCGGATGTATTCCAACATCAGCTGCAAAGCTTCAGTACAGATTCCTTGATTCCAATAAGGCTTACCTACCCAGTAGCCAACGAGTGGTTCGCCTTTACGAGCAGGAAGATTCAGTTCGCACACGGGCATATATCCCATAGCACCAATAGCCTCGCCTGTCTCTTTCAGTTCGATGGCCCAAGTGGTGTCGTTGTGGAAGACGGTTCGGATGATCTCCAAACTCTCCTCTACGGATTGATGTGGTGGCCAGCCAGCACGCTCACCGATTTCTGGCTCGCTTGCATATTTGTAAAGTGCCTCGGCATCTGATTCCTGCCAGGGGCGAAGTAATATTCTTTCTGTTTCCATATTGTTAGTTATTATTTGTATTATCTAACGGGAACATCACGCCGCACTGATAGTCGGGAGCTTGATTATCTGTGAATGAATACCATTCGATGCAGAAACCATTCTTGGCAATTGTAAACTCAGGGTGTTGAGGACGCCATACGTTATGGAAGTACGCATACTGTTCCTGGAAAGCTTTCATTCCTCCTTCGAAATGCATTTTCAGCCAACGGCCATTCAGAACGGGATAGAGTTTCATGTCCTCTGGCACTTTTCCTCCTTTGTACTCTCCACCAATGACATAGGTGAAGGTCTTGAGGCCGCATGCTGCGAAGTCAAAGTTCTCGCAGGTCATGCAGTCATGATCTGGAAGCTGGCAGGTGCAAAGACCGAACTCTCCCACATTATTATCTATAGCTGCCTGCTGGAACTCATTGGGAGTCTTACCTTCCTTAAATACAGGCTTGACAATCTTCTCAACATATTCATCCCAGAACTTCGGACACTCCTCGGGTCCTTTATTGAAAGGAATCTCCCGACTCATGCCGATGATTTGCTTATCTTGTAGTGTAATTATTTCGTATTTCATATTCAAAAACTTATTCATGATTGTATACCTTCACGTCGAGTGGAGTCGTGCATCCCCATTCTAAGGCAAACTTGTCGAACTTCTTATTCGCCACAAACTTGAGGATGAGGCCAACCATCTGGCGGACGAGCCAAGGATAGCGCTCAGGACCGGTGATCTTCTTCATGTCGGTAGAGAGGAAGTTGCCATCCCACCCGTATGTATGTCCCATTGTAATATAAGGTTGCGTCATTTTGTCGACTTGTTCTTTCTCGAATAAGCGGTACATGAAGCTACCACCTTTGATGAGACAGCCGCCATAGGAGCAGCCTAACTGAGCTGTGATGGACTTCAGAAGCTTCTCGCAGAGACGGAATTGGTAACCTTCGTCAAAGCCTCCATGCAGGATGAAAGAAAGTTCGGCAGGAAGCTGGCGCTCAGTAGGTAAGGTGTCGAGAAACTCAAGCATGAGGCTCGGAATACTCTCCACATACATAGGTAAAGCGAAGATGATCTTCTCGTTCGAGAGATAAGCCTCACGGGCAGCATCCCACTCATGGCGGCTCGACAATGCATAAAGTGTGTAGGTATGACCCTCTGCTTCAAGACCTTTGACAAAGGCCTGGATGATCTTCTCCGTGTTACTTAACTGACGAGCGCGAGGACTTCCGTTGATAATCACTACATTCATAAGGTCATCTCCTTTCTTGCTTCACATGAAGAACTTGTTTCGTCCAATGAACTTAACGAATGAACTCCGAGCGAATGTCCGCCGAGGTTCATCGCACATCGCTCACTCCATTCCTGCAGAAGTTCCTGATCTCCATTACCATGATAGATCACCCCGACATTCAGCGCATGATAACGCAACTGGTGACGCATCCACCCACCTCGGAACTCAATATACATATTCAGCATCGGCATGATACGATCCATGACGCGCTTGCCACGATAGTCGAGGAATCCGAACTTTGTGTCTGTGACGAGCCAGAGGTTCTGTGCATTGACAAGCTGCTTGATAATCTGCTTATAATCATCATTGATAGCACATTGTCCTGGAGTCCTGAGCCAGCACTGATTACAGCCGATGCAATGATTGATTCGCATTTCAGAGGTATGGATGATCTTTACTTGCTGATCCGTGCCAGCAAGTAAAGACTCAATCTGTTCAGAGGGAAGTGCGGTTTCGAGAGTATTTAATACAATCGTCATTCTTAATCAATAGTTAAAGTTTATTGCTAATAGAACTCTTGTAATTATCTCTTCTTCAGCACAATTAGTTCTGCATCCGAACCATCCTTACCATACTCACTGACGAGGATATACTTCTCGCAACAGGCAATGCCGTAGCAGCGGCCATCGGCTTTCTGTACCTGGTTACCCCAGTAGGTAGCATTATCATCGAGGAGCTTGACCTCATTGCCATTGATGTTGTAAGCCTGGTTGATGAAAGAACCCTGAAGGACGTAGAGATTGTCGATGTGAAGCTCAGGGATGCCGAGAGCGTTGACTTCCTCGATAAATATCTTCTTCATCGGATGATCAGCGTGTGGGATGGCATCGGCTGGAAGATTCCAGCGCTTGAGGGTAGGGAAGTACTTGAGCAACTCCTGCTTGTACTCGCACGCGGTGAGGTTCTTGCCGGTGTTCTTGTTGTATTCTTCGACGAACATTGAGCAATACTCTGCCATCTCTTCCATGGTGAAGTTGCCGGTGAAGGCGCCATCCTTATAGCAATAGATGCAGTAATCTTCGTTCTTACTACCATCAGCGTTGGTGCCGAGGATCTCTTCGGTGAGCGGCATTCCGCAGCTCTGACAAAATTTCATTTCGTTCATTGTTTTATGTTTTTTTAGTTAATTTTCAAAAAGATAGCTCCGTACCTTCACAGGCGGGGAGCCTGAAACGTATTCTTGTTGTATTATTCTCAATTCTTCATTCTGCCAGCTGCCTCCTTGCCCGCACCCGTACCCTTGTACTTGCTCTGCTGTGCATTGAAAGTATAGCGGAGCGAAACGTTGAGGCGATGACGGTTGTTGATGGTGTGCTGGTTCATCGTATAGTAACCGCAATCCATCTCGAGCTTCTGGGCAGAACGCTGCAGTACATCACTGATCGTAGCACGAAGGCAGAGAGCGTCATTCTTGAGCCAGCACTTCTGTACGACGAAGCTGAGGTTGCAGCTGGTATTCTGCATTCGATAGTTCATCACGTCACCTCGGGTCATGAGGTTGGCATTACACTCCAACTGCCATGAATGCTTGAAGCGGAAGGCGTTGTTGAGGTCGAAATAGCCGATCGGCTGGTTGTAGCGAACTTCACGCGTGCCGGTAGCTTCGCGTGGGTCTGCGAGGGTGTGCTTGTCGAAGAATTTCTGCACGCCGAGCGTCCAGTTAGGTGAGTAGCATCCCCACGTTGGTGACAGCGACAGGAAGGCGGCAAAGTTGCGCATCGGATCTTCCATATTGATGTTCTTGATGAGGATAACTCCCTGGTCATTATAGATATATGACCACTGTGTGAGTGCATCATCGCGGCGTTCGTAAGCCATGAAGAGGTTCACCCACTTATAGCGGACGTTGGCACTGACCTCCTGAATCGTCGCATTCTTCAACTTCGGATCACCCTGCTGCAAAGAATAAGGATTGAGGTACTGCAGCGACTCACTGAGCATCCAGTAGCTTGGGCGCGAGGTCTTCACTCCATAGCTCAACGCTGTCTGCCAGCTGCCCCACTGGTTCGACCAGGACAGGGAAGGGAAGAAGTCGTCCGTATAACGCTTCATGCTATTCTTCTCATTGAGCTTGTCGGTGTAGTCAAATCCTACATGCTCATAGCGCAAACCGACGCTGAAGTTACCAGCCTTTGGCAACTGGAAAGCGTATTCCACGAAGGCTGCCATGTTGTCATCCTCCACCTTCGAGTCAGAAGCAGGCAACGCAAGGCCCTGGGTGCTGTAGGTATTATTGCGAGTCACGAAAGTCATCTCCGTACCTGCCTGCAACTGGCCTTTCCACACTGGATAGCTCAATACTAACTTGCCGGCATACATCTGGTTGGCCGTATAATTCTCAGTGGCATACTGTGAAGCAAAACCGTTTCTTGTATCCTCGATCGATGTTTCCTCGGTGGTTTTGTTGGTCAGGAAATCCAGATTGAGATCAATGCCGAGCTTACCTACTCTGCCGTTATAGTAAGCGTTCCCTTCCCAGTTGTAAGGACTATGATCGCGCTCCTCCTGATAAGTGTTGTTATGCTCTTCGCTGTAGTCACTGCCGTCAGCCAGATACTGTTTCATATTCGTGTCCTGCATGAATTTCATAGGAACAACCAAGTCCTTGTTATACTGGATGCGTGTTCCGATGGAATGATTTTCAGCGATTTGCCAATTAAATCCAGCGTTGTAGTTGAATCCCTCGCCGCGCCAGTCATTTCTATAGATTGAATTCTGCTCGATGGTGCGAATCTGACCATTGTCCATAAAGTAACTCTTCTGCTTTGGTTCTCCATCAGTGACATTATCCCACTTCCAGTAGTTGATCATGCCGAAGAAATCTACATTCTTGTGGCGATAACGCAGGTTGAGGCTGGCACTCGGATCGTTGTAACCATAGGCGAGATCGCTGTTGTCATTCATGTTCAGATCATAGCCGAAACCGTTGCCCTGATGACGGACGGTCTTGATGCGAACCACGGCCGAGACGGTGGCGTCATACTGAGCACCCGGATTGGTGATGACCTCAACTTCCTTGATTTCCTCTGAACGAAGGCGCTTCAGTTCGTCCTTGTCATTGACCTTGCGGCCATTGATATAAAAGATAGGCGAGCCTTTGCCGAGTACCTCCAGATCATCACCTTTCTGCGTCATGCCTGGCACTTTGGCCAACATCTCCTTGGCAGTACCGGACTTCTCAAGAACCGAGCCCTGGATGGAGGTGATCATCGAGTTGCCGGTGAGCTTGGTCTTGGGCAACTGACCCTTGACGGTAATCTCGTTGAGCATCTTGCTGTCTTCGCGCATCTGGATGCGGATCTCGTCGCGGAAGTCACGCGTATTAATATATAAGGTCTCATAACCGATGCTCGAGATCTTGAGCAATCCTTCCTTTTCCGGAGTCGTGATATTGAACTTTCCATCCAAGTCGCTCGTGGCTCCCTGCACGAACGTAGAGTCAGGAAGACTCAACAATACGACATTTACAAACTCCATCGGATTACCTTTTTCATCAATAATCGTTCCGGTCACATCTGGCATTCCTGATGCCATTGCTGCCATGCTCAAAGACGCAAATGCAGCGCTCATCATAGTTGTTTTCATAAAACTTACCATAGTTAATAGGTTGAATAATAAAATAATATCAATAGTTAGGTTTGGTCAATAAAGCTTGCCCGCTCAAGGATTGTTTTTATCCTTTTGGTGCTGCAAAGATAGGGAGTTTCTTCGAACTGACCAAAGATTGACAACGTTGTCACAAATCACAAATCACAATAAGGATTTTAGTGCACTACATTGCTTAATCTTATCCTTGCAGTTTTGAAAGGTAGTTGATTTATAGCTATTTAGACGTTTTAGTATTCATTGAAACCTAAATTCTTTGCGCTGCGCGATGCTGAAAAAACTATAAAAACGAGTAAAAACTATAAAAACATTATTATATATATATAAGTAGTCAGTCAAAATTAGTTTATACTATTTCGCTCCGCGGGTACTGAAAGAAATAAAAAATAATTAAAAGAAATTTCGAACAGAAATAAATATAATATTTCTGGATTCATTTCTTTTTATTTCTATTCATTTCTTTCAGTTTATAATAAAAACTATTATAGAATGACTACTTTTTAAGAAGAAGTTGTTATAGTTTTTATCAGTTTTTATAGTTTTTCAGTACCACGCAGTGAAACTCGGGAAATGTAAGATGCTTATAATTAGATATATATCTTAAACCACCTTAGAAATATCCCGTAAATTCCAATCACAACTACACTGTTTTTCTTATTGTGATTTGTGATTTGTGATTTTGGTGCTTCCGGATTCTTTTCAAGCCATAATTGGTCTGAGCTTTCAACATTTGGAACCAGATGTTGAAATCCTGCGTCGTGGAAATTAACATTTGGAACCAGATGTTGAAATCCCGCACCGTGGAAATTGACATTTGGAACCAAATGTTGAAATCCCGCACCGTGGAAATTAACATTTGGAACCAGATGTTGAAATCCTACGTCGTGAATATTGACGTTTGGAACCAGATGTCAGTATCTTATTACTTCAGATCCTCCGCCACAAATCGTACCCACTCATCTATATTATTAGTGAGCGAATCAGGCAATGGGAGATCCATGCGGACATCCGGCTCAATGCCAACGCCATCGATCAGCTTCTCGCCTAAGATGATGCGGCGGCTAATGGTGGTAGGAATCTGGATTCTGTTTGGATAATGTGGCATGTCGATGACCACGCAATTAGAGACATCGATGCATCCGAGTGAATTGTCACGTCCGTAGAACTTCACGTCTGGAGCCACGGCGCGCAGGTCGAGCAACAACTGCTCGCCACTGCTTCCTACGCTATGATCAATGATTACTGCAGCCTTCTCAGGACGACGTGGATCGACGCTGTCTTCCTCGTGAGTCTCATATTCGTTACCGATGGCGAACCAAGGCTCATCGGCATGAGCTGCAGCACTGTCTTGCAACGCCTTGATCCATTCGTTGTCTGGGCCGAACTGACTCCATTGCTCACGATTATCTGGAGAATTGCGCAACATGACACCATGAGTCTTGCCTGGCTGGCCGTACAGGATTCTCTTGATCGGATAATACTGCCAATCCGCACCGCCACCATTGCCGCGGATATCTACGATGAGGTGAGTGCAACCCGACTTACGATATTGATCTACAGCGTCCCACGTCCACTTGACGTAGGCATCATCACCCATGCAGGTAGGGAAGCGGAGGAGGAAGGTTTCATCGTCAAGCTTCTGAGCCACAGGCGCTGGAGCGTATTTCTGCATCTCCTGAGCGTAGGTGGCCCATTTCATCGGGAAGCGGTTTGACCACATGCGGAACGAACAGCCGAGGTGGAAGTCCTGCATGTAGCAGCACATCTCAGCCACGCCTACAGGACCATACATCATGCCCATGGCAATGCTGTCGCGGTATTCCTGCTTGATCTGCTCGTACTCGGCGCGGTTCTCATCGGTCACCTTAAATTCGAAACCAGCATAATTCTGCTCAATCTCCTTGATACCGAACTCATAACACTCCAGATTGTAGGTGATAGCCGTTTCGATGAGGCGGCGCAGACAGTCGTTGATCAAGGTCGGTTGCTCCATCTGGATGAAGTGACCACAGGTTTCCAACTCGGTGTACTGCATGGCAGGGTAGAGCGCCTGCATCTTGTCGCGATTGTCGGGTTAGAGGCCGCTGTTCTGCGTGCAGATGATCTCTGTGGCGAATGGAATCGGGAAGTCTGTCCACCACTGGCGGTCAATGAGGTTGTGCATGGTGCTTGAAGCCACATATTCAGGGGTTTCTGGCATGCAGCTCATGGCGTATGCGGTGATCTCTTCCGGGGTATCAGGTCCTGCCAGCGACTGGACGAAGCCTGTGATATTGTCCTTGCAGGCATCTCCGTCGAAGGAAGAAGCGAAGCCTTGTACAGCCTCGTCGTAGGCTTTGGCAGCTGAGAGTTCTTCTTCGGTAGGAGTGTCCGAGAGCTTCGGATAAAGGCAATAGACGCCATCAATGTCCATCAGGCCTGCTATACGCCAAGGACGCTCGATCAAGGTCTGACGGCAGACGGGTGTTCCTAAGCTGTGGCCAACGAGGAAGGTATAATCGCACTTCACTTCGTCGAGCACCTTGGTGACGGCTTGGCTGAAGAAGCTGAGGGTATAGTCGACGTGAGGCTTGTCGCTCTTGCCATAACCTGGCAGGTCGATGAAGAGGAGTCGCATGTCGGGGTCATCGCGGAAGGCGTCGAACTGCTCCTCCCAAGTATTCATGTCGCAGCCGAAGCCGTGGATGAATGTCACGGTGTGCGAGCCTTCGCCCCACTGCTTGTAGTGTATCTGAATGCTGTCGTCGAGCGTAACGTATTGAGAAGGAAGAGATTCGATGCTCTCTGGCTTCTGTGTGCAGCTGGTAATCATGCTGCCGAGTAAGGCGGTCAGGCCGTAGGTCAAGAAATATCGTTTCATTGTTTTCTGTTTTTAATCCATTTCGCTCTGCGGCATGATGAAGCAGAGCGCTATATATAATATGATGCCAGGGAAGGCAATAGAGAAGGCGGTGAGGAAAGCGTATCCTACACGAACCAACGTCGGGTCGAGTTCAAAGTAGTCGGCAATGCCGGCACACACTCCGGCAAGCATCTTGTCGGTGGATTTAGTCAGTCTTTTGTTCATAGTCGTAATTCTTGTGCTAGGTTTGTTAATTAGTATGTCATCCGAGGCTCTCCTTGACCAGCGAGAGATAAGTCTTGCTGACAGGGACGAGCAAGGCGGAAGCATCGAGCGTCAGCTGAAGGCCTGTCGGTGAGGAGGTTGCCTGTCGGACATGCTGCAGATTGACGATGAAGGCGCGGTGACAGCGGATGATGTAAGGGTAGCCGTTGAGCTGTGACTCGATGTTGTTCATCGTCTGGCGGATCATCTTGCTCTGCACCTTGCCGTCTGCATCGAGATGTAATACCTTCACATAATTGCTCTCCGAAGTCAGGAAGAGGATGGATGAAGCTTCGACCTCCACCTGCTCACGGGTGCTGCCGGTGAGGAGCACTTTCTGGCATTCCTCCTCTGAGGAAATACTTGTCTTCATATCTTTTTCTCTGGTAGTTATTTCGTTGATTTTGAGATTGAGCTCTCTCTCCAGATCCTGGAGGTGCTGGCGGTACTTCCTGCGGTTGCGGATCATGACGCATAAGATGCTGGCAATGATGAGCAAACCGATGATGGTATTCCAGATAAGCCAATTCTGGGTGCTCTGCTTTTCGGCTCGTAGTTCGGTCTTCTCCTGTTCCTTCACCGCCGCGTCCTTCACTGCATCCAGATTGGAGGCGATGGTCGTCTGATTGAGTGAGTCGGTGAGCTGATTATAGATACGCGACCATTCGAGTGACTGCTTGTAATCGTCCTTGAGGTCGGCATATATATTATAGAGCAATTGTGCAGCCACGCGTCTGTTGCGCACAGGCGTTCCTTCCATATCGTACGTCTTGAGGGCGTAATGGATAGCTGAATCGGCCATTCCAGCCTTGCGATAAGCATCGGCAAGTGTCAGATACTGTGGCTGTTGCTTGCGTTTGCCCTGGAGGTAGAGCCGCTCATTGAGCAAGACTGAGAGGCGCGAATAGTAGAGCGACGAATCGACCTGCTGACAGCGGCTGTGATAGATGGAGAGCTGCGTGTAGATGCGGCCTTTCTCCGTCTGCATATCGTGCTCCTGAGCAATGCGAAGCGCTTTGTAGATGGTGGCGAAGGCTTCATCGAAATGAGCGTACTTCGCTACTTCTATGCCATTGTTCGTACCTATCTGCTGCTTGACGCGAGCCTCCTCTGAATACAGGTAGTTGTTGGCCTTGATGATCAACGACTGTACGTATTCGCCACGATGTCCGCTCTTCTCTGCTGCATCTACAAACTTGTCAATCCAGATACGAGCCTCGTCAAACTGCTCCAGCTGTGTGAGCTTCGCGCCATAGTTTTGAAAGATCTGCGAGGCGAGGAGATAGTCCTCCGTCTTCTCCACGGCGAGGCAGGCGGTGTAGAGATCTTCCATCCACGCATCGGCATTGCCACGCTTCTGATCCTCGTTGATGACGCTGTGCAGGAAGTAGGCCTGAGCTCTGCGGAGGGGATCCTTGCTCGAATGATAATACTCGAAGGCTCGCTCAAGTGGTTCCTCAGGAATCTCCTTGGCATACTTTCGATAGAGCAACCATGACGAGATGAGGCCGTGGAGCGCCTGGTCTTCCTCGTTTAGTTGCTCGACGGGAATTGCTTCCAAGAGCTTGCTGCAAGAGTCGGCACTCTTGGTTACCTGCTCTTCTGCGAGGAGAAGTTGGGTGTGATATTTATTGTCATTGCATGACGAGCATGCGATGATTATGAGGAGAAGCAGATAGTATATTCGATTGTTCGGTAACATTATTTTACGCAATAGTAGTTTGGGTCTTTCGATTCTTCGTTTTGGGATTAATGAAGAAATCTGGGTGCAAATATACGGTGAAATCCAACAATGTGCAACTTTTTGGGATAGAATGATGGAAAAAGTGACGAAAAAACACCACCTATGTTACAAAAGAATGTAACAAAGATGGTGATATTAGTTATTTGATAGATGTTATTTGCTTACTGCTTGTCTTTGTTGCCAGAGCTGCGGCGACGGCCACCACGACGTGTGCGTGATTTCTTCTCGCCACCCTGAGGTGCGATGAGATCCATCATCTCTGCGGTAGCGCCGAATGAACCTGCGACTGGAGCCTCCTCTGAGGTTGCCTCTTGTGATGCTTCGGCTGGTGCCTGTTGATCGGCTGCTGGGGTAGGAGTTGCTGTTTCTTCTGCTGCTGGAGCTGGAGCGTTGTTTTCAGCGGTGGCTGCATTCGCCGCGTTGGCAGCGTTAGCAGCGGCCTCTTCAGCCTTGCGAGCCTTCTCAGCTGCTGCACGCTCACGGTCGGCCTTACGCTGCTCCTCGCGACGCTGCTGTTCGGCCTTCTCGCGCTCTGCACGCTCGGCTTTCTCTCGCTCGATACGCTCGCGCTTCTCTTGTTCAGCCTTCTCGCGCTTCTCCTGTTCAAGGCGCTTCTGCTCGGCCTTCTCCTGCTCGCGCTTCTCCTGTTCCTGACGCTTCTGCTCCTCGCGGCGCTGCTGCTCCAGACGGTCGCTGCGACGCTCGTGGCGGTCACCAGGACGGAAACCTTCCATCCAGAGCTTGAGTGGCTTCTCGAGAGAGATGGCTTCGCGCATCTCTACATCCTGCATCCACTGACGGCCAGCGGCCATCATGAGGAAGTGATACTGGCGGGTATACTGGTCGAGGAGCTTGAGGTCGTCCATGGTAAGAACCATCGGACGCTGTGGCTCGTAGATGGTGCGCCAGGTCTTGTCGTCCACTCCGTTGGTACGCTGCAGGTCATCGCACATGCCAAGGCTGCGGATACCTACTGAAGCGTCGTTGGTGAGGAGGAGCACCTTCTTGCCTTCAGCAAAGAGCTCGACGGTGCGACGGATGATGGCAGGATCTGCGAAGGCGGCATGATGACTCTCACTGCCGATACCCTCGATGCGAAGGCGGTTCTCCTTCTGCTGGCTCAGCATGAGGCGCTTGGCCAGACGTGCTGCTACGTTGCGGCAGAGGATTTCGTCCTTCCAGTCGGCTACCTTATAGTCGGTCGGTTCCTGCATGGTGGCGAAACGATCTACCTCTTCGTAGGTCTCGCTCATGATCATGAACTTGCCGCCGATGCGCTTCATCATCTTGCTAATGAACTCCAGCTGACGCTCAAACTGCAGACGTGCATTGACACGAGGATCTGAGTGGCTGCTGGTATGACCGATGAGGAGTTCGAGCCAGATGTTAGTGTCGCTCAACACGATGTCGTAGTCGAGGACGTTGGCCAGGATAGCCTCCATGATCATGTAGCGCTCAGTGGCATCCTCGTAGGTGAGCTGCTGGATCTGCTGATCGTTCAACAGCGGGATGCGGCTGCCACAGTTTGCCAGGTCGCAGAAATCCTTGATGATAAGGTTATTCGGCATGCGAGGCGCAGGCTTTACTGCAGGTTTCTGCTGAGGCCTTTCTTCCTGCTGCACTGGAGCTGACTGCTCTTTCTGCTCAGGTTTGGTCTCAACGGTGACCTCTGCAGGCTTTTCTTCAGCCTTCTCTGTTTTAGCCTCTGCTACTGTAGCTTCTGTCGCTTGGTTTTCTACTACTGGAGCCTCCACAACGGCAGGGGTCTCCACATTCTTGATCTCTTCTTTTTCCACCGGGGCAACTACCTTCTTGCGGGAGCGGGAAGTCCTTTTCTTAGGAGCCGCATCAACCTTAGGTGCATCGTTAACTGCTACCTGCTCGGGTGCTTCAACGGTGGTGTTTTTCTGATTGTTTTTTTTCATATTTAAAATTATAGGAGTTATAGGGAAGTTAAAGGGAAGTCATAAGGAAGTTAAAAGGACGATAGTTATGCTTCTCGGAATTAGAGATTTGTGTATCTGATACAAATGTCCTTATAACTTCTTTTTTACTTCTATTTACTTCTTTTTTACTCCATTATTAAAAGTTCCTCGATATACTGTCGAGAATTACTCAGACGTGGGATCTTGAGCTGGCCTCCGAGCTTGCCTTTCTTCTGTGCCAACCACTGGTCGAAACGACCGGTAGGGGCGATGTGCAGCTCGAGACGATCCAGGAAGATTCCCTTATATCGTTTAGCTTCATAATCCGAATTAACCTCTTGGAGATGTTTATCCAGCAGGTTTGCAAATTGCTCTACATCTGCCGGCTGCTGAGTGAACTCGATGACCCATGTGTGATGAGCCTTCTTGCCATCAGTGGCAAAGGTAGGAGCAGCGGTATAGTCCTTGATCAGTGCATTCGTCTCACGGCACGTGAGGGTGAGGGCCTCGTCGGCATTGCTCACCATCAGTTCCTCACCAAATGCATTGATAAACGCTTTGGTGCGGCCTGTGATGTGGAACTTGTAAGGATTGCGCTGAGTGAACTTGACTGTATCGCCGATGATATATCGCCACAAACCAGGTGTCGTGATGACCATGGCATAATTACGGCCTAACTCAATGTCGGTCAATGGAATGGCGCGACGATGCTCGACATCATCAAACTCGTCCATCGGGATGAACTCGTAGAAGATGCGGTTGTCAATGATCAGCTGCATGGCCGAATCGTCGAACGAAGACTGAATGCCGAAGAAACCCTCTGAGGCGTTGTAGGTCTCGAGGTAGTGCATCTTGTCCGACGGGATGAGCTGACGGTACTGTTCGCGATAAGGAGTGAAGGCAATGCCACCGTGGAAGAAACATTCCAGGTTTGGCCATACCTCAGTGATATCTTTCTTGCCAGTCTCGGTCAGGATGTTCTTGAGTACACCCATCATCCAGGAAGGAACGCCGCTGAGGTTGGTGACGTTGACGTTCTTGGTAGTTTCGCACAATGCACGCAACTTGGCTTCCCATTCGTTCATCAGCGCCACCTTCTTACTCGGGGTGCGAATGAAGTTGACGGCTGGATTGACGTTCTGGATGAGCGTGGCAGAGAGATCTCCGGTGTGGATTCCCTTTGGCCATTTCTCGTCGGTGAACGAACCACCAAGGATGAGTCCTTTGCCGCTCATGATACGCGACTCAGGATTCAATGCCAGATAGATGACCATGCAATCCGTGCCACCACGATAATGTGTGTGCTGCAGTGCATAGTCGGTGACTGGGATGTACTTTGACTTATCGCTTGTCGTACCCGATGACTTGGCAAACCATGTGCAGAGACCTGGCCACAAGACGTTTTCCTCGCCTTGCAGCATGCGCTCTATCCAGGGTTTCTGCTCGTCGTAAGTAGATAGAGGTACGCGCTTGGAGAACTCCTCATAGTTGGCAGAACACTTGCTCGCACCCGTCAGTATGTCCTTGAAGCCATATTTCTGGCCGAAAGCAGTGCCAGCAGCATGCGCTACCAACCACGAGAGCTGGTAGTGCTGCAACTGTGAGGCCTCCGTAGCATAGCGCTGTATCTGCTTATAGCGACGCTCAAAGACCAATTTGTAAATCAGTCGGGTAAGGTTCATCGCTGATTACGCTTTGCGGAAACTTCTGCGACGAGGCTTGCTCTCGCCTTCTGTAGCCGCACTGTCGGCCTCGTTGATGATGGTGAGACACTCTTCGTAAGTCAACGCGTTGAGATCCTTATTGCGTGGCAGCTTGTAGTTCTTGCCACCCTTAGCGAGGTAAGGACCGAAGCGACCGTTAAGCATCTGGAGATCCGCATCCTCTTCGAAGGTACGGAGCACGCGCTTGCGATCTTCCTCACGCTTCTCCTCGATAAGGGCAATAGCCTCCTCCAGAGTGATGCTGAGTGGGTCATACTGCTTAGGGATAGACACATAGCTGCCATTATGGCGGACGTATGGACCGAACTTACCTACACCGATGATGATGCTGCTATCCTCAAACTCGCCGAGATCCTTTGGAAGGTCGAACAGCGAGAGAGCCTCCTCCAAGGTGATAGAAGCGATCTTCTGACCCTTCTTCAACGCTGCGAACTGTGGCTTTTCTACCTCATCAGCCGAACCGATCTGTACGACAGGGCCGAAGCGACCGATCTTGACGCATACGGTGCGACCAGAAGCTGGATCGACACCCAGTACACGCTCACCGGCCTTGTGGTCAGAACGCTCCTCAAGTGCATCAGTTACGAGTGGGTGGAAGAGACCGTAGAAACTGTTGATACACTGGCTCCACTGCTCCTGACCCTCGGCAATCTTATCGAACTCACCCTCGACAGTAGCGGTGAAGTTGTAAGACATGATGTCTGGGAAGTGCTCAGCGAGGAAGTCGTTGACTACGATACCGATGTCGGTTGGCACGAGCTTACCTTTCTCTGTAGCATAGGTCTCCATCTGAGTGCTTGAAGTGATCTTGCCGCTCTTCGGATTGAGGCGAAGACGGGTGATCTGACGCTTCTCAGCAGGTGCGTCGCTCTTAGTAACGTACTCACGTGCCTGGATGGTGCTGATGGTTGGAGCGTAGGTAGAAGGACGGCCAATGCCAAGTTCCTCCATCTTCTTGACCAACGAAGCCTCAGTGTAGCGGAGTGGATGCTGTGTGAAGCGCTGTACGGCATCTGCATTGTCAAGCTGAAGGCTCATGCCATTGCTGAGCTGTGGCAGACGGCTCTCGCCAGCGTTGTCGTCCTGTTCGTCGTCATTGCCCTCGAAGTAAACCTTGAGGAAACCGTCGAACTTGATGACCTCACCTGTAGCGACGAACTTGAGGTCCTTCTCGCCAGAGATGTTGATGTCGGCGACTGTCTTCTCGATGAGAGCATCGGCCATCTGGCTGGCGATGGTACGCTTCCAGATCAGCTCATAGAGATGCTGCTCAGCGGCAGAACCCTCGATGCTGGTGTTGTTCATATAAGTAGGACGGATAGCCTCGTGCGCCTCCTGTGCACCCTTCGAACTGGTGGTATAGTTGCGAGTGTGCAGATAATCCTTGCCCATGGTGTTGAGGATCTGCTCCTTCGAAGCACCCAAGCAGAGGGTTGAGAGGTTGACGCTATCGGTTCGCATGTAAGTGATCAAACCTGCCTCGTAGAGACGCTGAGCGATGCTCATGGTCTGGCTGACGGTGAAATGCAGCTTACGTGCAGCTTCCTGCTGGAGGGTAGAGGTGGTGAAAGGAGGCGCTGGAGTGCGGTGCAGAGGCTTCTGCGAAACCTCATTGACACTATACTGCGCCTTGGCAGCCTTCTTGAGGAAAGCCTCGGCCTCTTCCTGTGTCTTGAAGCGCTGGTTGAGTTCGGCGTTGAAGGTGACGATCTGTCCGTTAGCATCGGTAGTAGCGAAGGTGCCGACTACACGGTAGCTCTGTTCGGTCTTGAAGTTCTCAATCTCACGCTCACGCTCCACGATAAGGCGCACAGCCACTGACTGTACACGGCCGGCAGAGAGCGCCGGCTTGACTTTGCGCCAAAGGATAGGAGAGAGCTCGAAGCCTACGATACGGTCAAGGACACGGCGAGCCTGCTGTGCATTGACGAGGCCCATATCGATGGTGCGAGGATTCTCGATAGCGGCAAGGATAGCTGGCTTGGTGATCTCGTGGAATACGATACGACGGGTATTCTTAGGGTCGAGACCGAGTACTTCGCTCAGGTGCCAGCTGATGGCTTCTCCCTCGCGGTCTTCATCGGATGCTAACCAAACCATGTCGGCTTTCTTGGCAGCCTTCTTCAGGTCGCTCACCAGGTCTTTCTTATCCTCTGGAATTTCGTAAATTGGCTGGAACTGATTGTCGAGGTCGATGCTGAAATCGTGACGCTTCAAGTCGCGAATGTGACCGTAACTGGAAGTTACTTTATAGTCGCCTCCCAAAAATTTCTCAATGGTCTTGGCCTTGGCAGGAGACTCGACGATAACTAAATTCATATCTATTTTGCGGATTTATTTGTCTGCTAGTTTCTATTTTGATGACATTAGCCATTCAAAGCGGCCGCAAAGATAAAGAGAAAAAACGGAATTCCACACATTTTAAATATATTTTATATATAATAATGTGTAAAATGGGGATTTTGACATGTATGATGAATAAAAGACCCTCCCCCGACCCCTCCGCAAGGGAGGGGAGTAGTATGTCTTGACTGCACAAAGAGTATGCGTAATCTTAACTATCTACTCCCCTCCCTTGCGGAGGGGCAGGGGGAGGGTCTGCCTTAGTAACACATCGTCGGTAAACTAGCATGTCCCTCCTTAATCGCGCGGATAGCATAGAAGAAGTTATCCTTGCTGATCGGGAGCTTGACCTGCTGTTTCTTGTTCGATGTTGCTGGAGGGCAATTCTGATAAACCTGCCATGTTGACTGATCTGTCTCGCGGTAGAGCACCTGGTAGCTGACTGTCTCATCAGCCTTGCCGTCTGCCTTCAGTACAGGATCCCAGTCGAGGATGGTGTAGTTGCTGAGCGCGTTGGCATTCGCGATGCTGGTGCCTGTTGGCTGGCTAGGTGCCTGTGCCAGATTCATGACGGCTGAGAGGTTGACCTTGATATTCTTTATTAAATATGGTACGCATACGCCTGCGGGTACGTCACCATACTTAATGCCATTCTCCTCACGTACTACCTGATGGGTGCGGTCATAGTTCTCATAATACTCACACATGCGGATAGCCGGATAGCCATTCTTGAGGAAAGGAGTGTGGTCACCGCCTCGACGATAACGGTCATTGCGATAGATGAGCTTCACCTCATGGCCAGGGACGTAGGTAGCAGCCATCTCCTTGATGTATCGTGCCAACTGACGAGCGTCGCTGTCTTCGCCCTTAGGACTGTCGGAGAAGCATCGAACCATGTTGGTGGTCATCAGGCCTGTCTCGCTGGCTTCTGCATTGCCGATCATGTCGTTGTTGAGTACGGCGATGACTGGCCAGTTTTTATCTTTGGCAACGTTAGCCATGTGACCAGCGCCGAGCAAGCCATGTTCCTCACCACTGACGAAGATGCACTTGACTGTCTGCTGGAGGGGAACCTGTGAGAGGAGACGTACTACCTCAAGCAAGCAGCAGACGCCACTGCCATCATCATTAGCACCAGGAGCATAGGTCTCGCCGTCGGAATTATCATTGACGCGAGTATCAACGTGAGCAAGGAGAATGATTTCCTTCGAACCTTCGGTACCTGGCAGGGTGACCATGACGTTTGGCAGATTAACCTTACGACCTAGGCGTGTCTCAGTACCACCTGCATCATAGCGGACAATCTCTACCGTTGGCTTAGGACGGTTAGCTGCGGCTGCATCAGCATAACGCTGGCAACGAGCCTCGAGATACTTCACAGCGGCACCAAGGCCTTTATTCTTATCGGTTTGTGTACTGAGGTTGTGACGGGTGTGGAAAGAAACCAGTTCGTCAATATATACCTTGATACTATCTGCACTGACGCCAGCAAGTGTCTCGGTGATGACTGGGTCAACGCTCACTTCGGCCTTCATGGTTGCTGCTGATGCTAGGAGCATCGCGCCAAGAAGAATCTTTTTGAAGGGGCTTTTCATAATTTTACCATTTTTGTGTATGTACCTTCTCCCACTGCAGCTTCTCCGTATCGTAAGGCTTACGCTCCTCGCCGATATGACCGATGGCCAGGACGTTAAGCACCTCATACTCTGCAGGAATCTCAAGAATCTGGCGCACGCTGTATGGTGCTGGCACGCCGTCTGCATTCTCTCGCATACGCATCTGGCACCATACGCTACCCAATCCGAGGTCGGTGCACTGCAGCTGCATCTGGATGGTGGCGATAGAGAGATCCTCAATCCAGGTGTCTGAGTCTTCAGGATTAGCTACTACGGCAATGGCCAGAGCTGCATTAGCAATCTGTGCCGTACCCATGGCGCGTGTCTCGCTGAGCGCCTTGAGCTTCTCTGGTTCGTCAACGACAACGAAGTGCCAAGGGTTCTTACGCTTGCCGGCAGGAGCCATCAATCCGGCTTCAAGGATGAGGCGGACCTGTTCAGGATCAACAGGTTCGCCAGTATATTTACGGATGCTGCGACGATGGCGCATCAACTCGTGGAAGTTTTCCATATTGTTAGGGGATTTTGGTGATTTTAGGGATACCCTTGTATCTCTTATTTTTTTAAAGAATTCAGCAATCCCTGTACCGCCTCTGCATTCTTCTTGAACTCAGGATTACCTGTGTTCTGAGCGAGGTTCGACCAGAGATTAAGAGCCAGAGAGAGATTACGCTGAGCATCGCCGTAACGACGGATGGTCTTCTCGCACTGTACCTGGCCGCACTTGGTGTGGATCATGGCAATGTCGGCAATGAGCTGTGGGTCGAGGCGCATGTTGTTGAGAACGCCAAACTGACGGATCACCTTCTCATAGGTTCCGCACTCTGCCATCAGGCCCTTGCTCTTATGCTGAAGGTCACCGAGTTCGAGTGCAGCATTGATGATGAAATGTACTACGCGACCGTCGCGTGGGAAGGCCTTGAAGCAATCCTGTGCCAGATCCATGTTGCTGCGCAAGAGGATGCTGAGGTCATGCTGCGCCTTGTTCTGCTTGCGGTAGTACATGCCGAGCATGTGGTTGGTCACGCTGAGAGTCAGTCGGGTAATGAGGCCTTCCTGCGACATGTAGCCAGGCTTGTTCTCCTTCTCTGCAACCTCCTCATCCTGACGCTTGATAGCAGCGAGGTGGCGCATCTGACGGATCTGAGCCTCTGTGTAAGCGTCATAGCTCTCGTCATCGCGGCCGAGGTGGTTCTGGAGTTCACCGATTGTCTGGTAGTAGTTGCAGAGGCGGAGCTGGAGAGCCATGTCATTCTCCTCTTCGCGCTCAGCGTTCTCCTTGATTCCTTCGATGTAGGCGTTGATGAGCGAGATGGTAGCCTCAGAGTAGTTGGTGAACTGCTCCTGCAACTGCTGTGGCAACTGATAGTAGAGCTTGCTGAGGTCGATGTGCTGGTCGATGATACGGACGCCGAGTACCTCAGCGCGCTCCCTGTCTTCGTCTGACATTTCTGCCTCGTTCTCTGCCTGCTTCTGTGCAAGAGCACCAATCTGCGCCTGCTCAGCTTTGATGATTGATTCGAAAATCAAGGTGATTGCCTTTGGCTGAGCCATCTCCTGACAGATCTTGAGACAGAGCCAGTACTGGCGTACCTGCTCGTCGCTGATGGTCATTGGGTCGGCTTGCTGGAGTGGTGGCATGAGGTAATTGAGAGCGGCGATGAATACCTGCTGAGCCTGCTGCTCGTGATTCTTTGCCTCTTCCTCCTTCTTCTGCTGATGAGCCAGCTGAGCCTGGATACGCTCATTCTGTGCGATGCGAAGCTTAGCCACGCCGAGGAGCACGGTGATGTCCTGTTCGCCGTTCTGGATAAGGCTGGCAACGATTTCATGCAGACGAGCCACGACTTCTGACTGTCGCTGAGGTTCGCTGACGATGGCTACACAGTCGTTGAGCATAAGCAGAAGGAGCTTACGCAGATTGACCTTCTCGCTCTGAACCATTGGCAGGTCATAGATGCACTGCTGCACATATTCAGGACCGTCCTTCAAGCCATTACCCATCGTAAGGGTTGCCAATCGAAGAGCCTCGCCCTCTGCCTCGCTGATATACTCTGCTGCAGCAGCCGCCTCATCGCCGTCGAGGAGGAGGTGCATGATCTGAACGCCTCGTACAGGGTCATTTGCGTCACAATGCTGCAAGAAGTGGTAGCCGATGTCGCTTGCACAAGCCTTGTAGCTGCCCTCGCCGACGAGCTTCTGTAGCATCGCACGGATAGGAGGGAAGTTGAAGTCATAGAGAGGAATGTCGTTAAGCGAGCGAGTCACAAACAACTCAAAGCCAAGACCTGTGCGAAGTCCCTCAAAGACCTCTGCATTGAAGTCCTCGCCGATAAGAGCCTCGAGGTCTGTGGAGCGAAGTCCATTAACTGCACTGATAATATATCTGAATGGCTCAGCCACCTGGTCTTCGCCAAGTGCTGGAGCTGCTACGTCGATGATAAAGTCGTAAAGTGTTTTTGCATCAGCTTCAGTGAGGTTTTCTTTCTTCTCGCACACAGCCTTCACCTTCTCGAGGATCTCTGGCTGCAGCGACTGCTTAAATTCTTCGATTGTCATTAGATTTATATTTTAAAATTTTAAAGGGAAGTTATAGGGGAGTTATAGGGGAGTTATAGAGTTTCGCATTCTCTCAGCCACAGCGTCGCACAAGTATCGCTCGGCATTCGCCAGTCACCTCGTGGAGAGATGCTGACTGTACCCACCTTAGGTCCATCAGGCAGACAAGAGCGCTTGAACTGCTGCTGGAAGAAGCGGCGGAAGAAGGTCTTCATCCATTTCTTGATGGTCTCGTCGTCGTAGTTACCCTCGCGACAATCCGCATATTTCGGATTCTGGAAGGCTTCCTTGGCCAACATGAAGATCTTGCGTGGCGATGCACCGAAGCGGAATGAGTGGTAGAGGATGAAGTCATGCAGCTCGTAAGGACCCACAAGATCCTCCGTCTTCTGTGCGATGTCACCCTTTTCGTCCGTAGGAATCAATTCTGGCGAAATTGGCGTATCAATCACGTCAAAAAGTATGTCTGCGGCAGAGCGATCATCCTTATTCACGCTCTTTTCTTCCTTCTGCAATTTCTGTGCCACATATTTCACCAGATACTTGACCAATGTCTTTGGGATGGAAGTATTGACCGCATACATCGACATGTGGTCACCATTGTAGGTGCACCAGCCGAGGATGAGCTCCGACAAGTCGCCTGTACCAATCACAATGCCATTATATTGGTTCGACGCGTCCATCAGAATCTGTGTACGCTCACGTGCCTGGCAGTTCTCATAGGTCACATCATGTACCGATGAGTCAATGCCAAGATCCTGGAAGTGCTGGTTGACCGATGGCACAATGCTGATCTCCTTGAGCGTGATACCCAAGGCTTTCATGAGGCCGATAGAGTTATTATAGGTGCGACCAGAAGTACCGAATCCTGGCATGGTAATACCGATGATACGCTTTCTGTCCCAACCTAACTTATCGAACGCCTGCACCGTTACGAGCAATGCCAGCGTGCTGTCCAAGCCGCCAGAGATGCCGATGATGGCCGACTGGCACTTGATGTGGTTCAGACGTGTCACAAGGCCCTGTACCTGAATGTTGAAGATCTCCGAGCAACGCTCCTCCATATCATCGTCGTTCGATGGTACGAATGGACGTGGCGCAATATATCTGCGCAGATCAGCGGCAAAATCCGGTGCAGTAAGCTTGGTCAATCCCACGGTATAGAAACCATGCTGAGTAGGTTCGTAGATGCGACGGAACTCGCCATACACCTGCTGCTCCTGCTGCACACCCATCTGTGGCTGCAACTGTGTAAAGGTCGTCTGCTGGCGGCGAAGGACGTTGAGCTTCTCAATATCCACGTCACGTATCAACAGGTGCGATTCCATCTGGAAGCGTTCGCTCTCACCCAGCAATGCACCATTCTCGGCGATCAATCCCTTGCCGGCAAAGACGAGGTCGGTCGATGACTCGCCGAAGCCAGCGCTGGCATAGACGTATGCACAGACGAGGCGACCTGACTGCGCCTGGATCATGCGGCGAAGATAAGCATGCTTGCCCAATACCTCATCGCTGCACGAGAGGTTGACGATGACGTTAGCACCCGCCAAGGCCATACGGTTAGACGGTGGGATAGGAACCCACAGGTCTTCGCAGATCTCTATGCCGAGCGTTGCTCCCTCAAAGTCGAAGAGCAGGTTCTGTCCGAAGAGGATATTGTCATAGTGCTTGTCGGCCAATGCACCCAAGCTGATCTTAGCTCCTGCAGCCACCTCTGCACCACTGGCAAACCAGCGCGCCTCATAGAACTCAGCGTAGTTTGGCAGGTAGATCTTTGGCACGATACCCACGATGTTGCCGTCACCCAGCAGCACCGCGCAGTTATAGAGTCGGTTCTGGTAGGCGAGGGGACAACCCACGATGATGGCCATATCTATGCCACGTGTTGCCTCTGCCAGATGCTTCAGCGCCTCGCGAGCTCCCTTGATGAGTGGCTCATGATGAAACAGATCTGCACAAGTATAACCCGTCAGCGAAAGTTCCGGGAACGCCAACAGCTGCACCCCCTGCTGGTGCGCCTCACGCATCAGCTGTATATGCTGCTTCAAGTTATATTCGACGTCTGCTACCTTCACCGTCGGGATGGCGGTGGCTACACGCAGCAAGCCGTAGTCTTCAAGTATTTTCTTAGCTTTTGCCATAGCTTACCTTCTCTTATTTCTCTTTGTAGATTTTTTCGCTCCTGCTCTCTGGCTCTTCGCCTTCGAGTTGACACCCTCTACACGTCGAGTCTTCACGTTCATGAGCTTCTGCTTGTCATTGGCAAACACATCGTCGAAGGTCTTGGCCTTCTTGAACTCCTGTGTCATCTCGATCTTGGCATTGAGCGCCTTCTGAGTTGCCTGCACAGCTTCATTCTTGGCCTGCTTGTCGGCGCTTGAGTGGCCACGGGTCTTGATAGCCATTGCATGTGCAGCTTCATCGCGCAGCTGGCTGAGCGACTTCTTCTTCTTGATGGCCATCTGCTGGCTCAAGGTCATATTCTTGCCGGTCTTGATGCTCTTGCTTCCCTTGCTACCTTTCTTACCTCGACGGAGCAGCTTGCTCTTAGGGTTCATCTTCATCCCCTCAATGCGCTCCTCCTTGAGCATGTTATGCTCCACCCACCAAGGAGTACGCTCTGCCTGTTCGATGAGCACCTCCTTGCTGATAGCGTTGGCCAATGGGTTTGTAGGGTCGACCTTCTGACCGTCCACGGTTACGACGTCGCGCTCCGTGTCAATCTGCATACCGACGCGTGCTGGCTTGCCGTTGACTTCTACACGTCCGCTCTCGATGACCTCATCGACCTCGCGACGGCTGCAGACACCGGCTTCGCCTAAGTATTTGTTGATTCTTTCAAGTTTTTCCATATTTTTTGTTTGTTTTTGTTATTCTTAATTTTGTTTAGGACCGATGGACAAAAGTAAAAGTGGAGAAGTCTTTTGTCGCAAAATAAGCATAAAACAAAGGTTTGGCAGGTGTTTTTCGTAAAAAACGGTGCAAAGATACACATTATATTTCAAAAAATCCTATCTTTGTCCCGAAAATTATTGCGAAATGAAGAAAAAAGGGATCATATTTGCAGCTTTTGTACTCTATTTTGTACTTATGGCTGTTATATTTATGTTCGCGTACGCGGATTTGTTCGATGGATACACGTTTTCCGACAAGCTCCAGGCCCTTGCCTATAGCTTGCCGCAGAGCCTTTCCGTCAGCGCCTGGATCATGCTGCCAGCCTTTGCTGTTGGCATCATCTATGTGTTCATCCGTGGCGACTGGCACCGTCGCTTCATGATCTGGTACATTACCCTTGCCTTCCTGGTTGTCCTGCTCCTCACGAGTATCGACTTGGTGCTCTATGGCTTCTGGGGTTTCCGTCTCGACACTACGCCACTCATCTATATCCTCGATGATCCGATGGCAGCTTTGGCCGAGTCGCCTATCTGGGCACCTTTTGTCAGTGGCGGTTCGATGTTACTCTTCGGCTGGCTCATCTATCAGGTCATGTGCATGGTTTATCCACCTCGTCGCCGTGGCGCTTCCAGTCGCATGAGCCGTGGCGCGGAGCAGATGCGCGAAGGTATTTTCAACGTCGTCCTGACCCTGGCTTGCTGGATTCTCGGCTGGGGTGGAATCGGAAGTCTCAGCTACGGAATGAGTAGCGCCTATCACACCGATCAAATGCCTCTCAACCATGCTTCCACCAATCCTGTCTACAGTTTCTTCCATTCTCATCGTCAGCAACGTACGCCATTTTCTGAGCAGTATCGCTTCATGTCCGATGCAGAGGCAACCGCGGCTTATGAGGAACTCGAAAGCGGAGCGCTCAATGCAGATATAAATGTCATTGATTCTATCTCATCTTCGTCCGACAGTTTACTCCTAACTCCTAACTCCTCACTCCTCACTAAGAATACCCCCAACATCCTCCTTATCCTCTTTGAGAGCTTCAGCGGTTCCGCCTGCAATTACCTCTATCCCGAGGTGAGCAACACCATCATGCCAAACGTTAACCAGGCGATGACTGAGGGTATTGCTTTCACCAATTTCTATGCGAATTCTTTCCGCACCGAGCGTGGCATGGTGTCCGTCCTCTCCGCCTTCCCGGGTCAGCCGACATATTCATTGATGACCGATACGCTTCGCACCGAGAAACTCTCTTATCTGAGTCGCGCTCTGTCCGTTCAGGCAGGTTACGATACTCAATTTATCCATGGCGGTGACCCTACCTTCTGCAAGCTCACTCAGTTCATGCACTATGCCGGTGTTACCCAGATTGTTGGCAAGGATCATTTTCCCGAGGAATTGCAGGATTGCCAGTGGGGTGTACACGATGAACACATGTTCGATTTCGTCCGTCAAGAAATGTCCGGCAGCCAGCCATTCTTCAAGGTCATGCTGACCCTCTCCAGCCACGAGCCTTTCGAGGTTCCTTACCATCGTTTCCCCGATGATCCTTACCTCAATAGCGTGGCATATACTGACTATTGTTTTGGTCAGTTCCTCGAGCAGGTCAAGGCCGATACGGCTCTTTGGAATAACCTACTTATCATCGGTATGCCCGACCATTGCTACGCTCAGTATCCCGCTGGCGTTCAGCAACATGATCCGCTCCGTTACCACATCCCGATGTTCTGGACGGGTGGCGCCATCCGTGGTCATCAGGAAGTCACAACCCTCGGCCAGCAAACCGACCTTGCTGCCACCTTGCTCACTCAGTTGGGCCTTGACGCCTCGGCTTTCCCGTTCTCTCATGATATGATGAACCCGCAGGCGCCACATTACGCCTTCTACGCTTGGCCCGATGGCTTCGGACTTCTCTCCGGTGCTGCCAGCTACGTGCAGGATAACAACTACGACGGCCATCCACTTCAAGGTAGCAATGATCCTGACGGCAAGGCTGAGCGTATGGGCAAAGCCTTCCTGCAGAAATTATACGATGTACTCTCGGAGTACGCCAAATAATCCCTCTGATGTCTTCACTCAACTGGCCCCTTATCAGACAAACTTGTGGCAAACTCTTGCTTCTTGAGTCTTTCTTCATGGCACTGGCTACGCTGGTGTCGTGCTATTATCGATTGACCTACGCTGAGCAGGACACCCTGTCTTTGGCTCTCCCTACGGTGCTTTGCGCTTTGCTTGGCGGTTTGCTCATGATAGGCAAGAAGCAGATTTCGCAGCGAGTCACACAACGCGAGGGTTACTTCATCGTCTCGGTGATGTGGATTCTCTTCTCGCTCCTCGGCATGTTGCCCTTCCTTATCTATGGCACGTGCACCACGGTGTGCGACGCTTTCCTCGAAACCATGTCCGGCTTCACCACCACCGGTTGTACGGTACTTAATGATATTGACCTTCAGCCACATGGCATACTTCTTTGGCGAAGCATGACACAGTGGATCGGAGGCCTTGGCATTGTCGTCTTCTCCCTGGCTTTATTACCCAAGATCGATGGAGGCAACGTGCAGATGTTCAGCGCCGAAGTCACTGGCATGACCATCGATAAACTCCGTCCGCGCATCCAGGACACCTCGCGTCGTCTCTGGTTTATCTATGTCGGCCTTACCGGCGTATGTTGCGTCTGCTATTTGCTCGGCGGCATGTCCTTGTTCGATGGAGTCAACCACGCCATGACCACCCTTGCCACCGGCGGTTTCTCCACTCATCAGTCAAGTATCGGTTGGTTCCACTCCGCTTTCATCGAGTATGTCTGCGCCATCTTCCTCTTCATTGCCAGTGTCAATTTCTCCTTGTTTTATATGGTGCAGCGCGGCGTCTATCGCCAGTTCTGGCAGAATGAGGAGTTCCGCTGGTTCTTCTATGTCGTGGCAACTTTTACGCTCATCTTTGTCGTTCAGTTCTTTGCCGAACCCTCTCACACTCAGCTCACTGCCGAGTGTCTCGAAGCCATGCCACAGGGCGTGGAAGCCACTATCCGTGCAGCCTTCTTCCACGTCGTCACCATCATCTCCACCTGCGGTTTCCAAGCCGAAACGTACGACTATCAGCTGTGGGGTAGCGCCTTCTGGTTGCCTACGCTTTTCCTCATGGCTTGTGGCGGTTGTGCAGGTTCTACGGCTGGCGGTTTCAAGATTCTCCGTCTGGTTATCCTCATCAAGAACCTCTTCTCGACGCTCTATCATTCCGTCGTTCCACATTCCTTCAATTCCGTCATGCTCGATGACCGTCCTTTGCACTCAGAGTTCCTGCAGCGCACCCTGGCCTTTGTCTTCCTCTTCTTTGTCATAGCCTTCGTCTGCATCCTTATCCTGATGTGGCAAGGCCTCGACATGGTGACCGCTCTCGGTACCACCATCTCCGCCATAGGCAATTGTGGTCCTGGCCTCGGCCAGACAGGTCCAGCCTTCACATGGGCCGACCTACCTTCACTCAGCAAGTGGGTCCTGAGCTTCACCATGCTTATCGGTCGTCTCGAAATCTTCACCTTCATCCTCCTCTTCACCCGTGTATTCTGGCAGGAGAAGTGATATTTCTCGTTTTTTCGACAAAAAATTTGGAAGTCCCGCAAATTATCCTTATCTTTGCGCCGCTAAAAAGAAGGCTACCAAGCTTTTTTTAGTTCGGGATGTAGCTCAGTTGGTTAGAGTTCACGTCTGGGGGGCGCGAGGTCGCCCGTTCGAATCGGGTCATCCCGACATTCTTTAAGTGATTGGTTTTCAATGCGAAAGCTGATCACTTTTTTGTTTTGTTTTATCCGAATGAAGAGGTGAGGATAGATTTTGTTCCGTTGTCAGATTGTCAAATGTCAAATTGTCAAATTCGAAAATCAAATACGGAATAAGATCAGTATATTATTTATAATATACTGGCGTGAAATCGTCCCCCGAAAATGAAAATGACAATTTGACATTTGACAACATGACCATGGCGCGTGAAACCATAACCACGTCCCCAGTTGTGGCTTCGTTCATCACGTCATCCTCTACACCGTACACTGGGGGAGATGCCACGATGACGGGATCCTCCAACGCGTACCCGGTGAAGGATGCCACGATGACGGGATCCTCCAACGCGTACCCGGTGAAGGATGCCATGATGACGGGATCCTCCAACGCGTACTCGGTGAAGGATGCCGTTAGGAAGGAACGGACGTCCTGCATGCACGGCGTCCATTGACGTACAAAACAGCTGATTTTGTCTCTCCTTTCTGCCCTTGGGACATAAAAATAGACTTGCAATCTCTTTTTTAACCCTAAATTGACACATATTTAAAATAAAAAGCGTATATTTGCACAGTCAAAGAGCTTGACGAAATAGTTTTATTGGAACAAGTTTACAATTAAATAATACAAATTATGAAAAAATTATTCTTATCATTATTCCTGGCCATGGCAGCCATGACCTATTGCCAGGCAGAAGATTTCAAAGACTGGCACGGTATCAACGAAGCAAGCGTAGAGCAGCACATCGACGTACAGAGTAGCACTATCTGCGTCGTGGCTCACAGCAAGGTGCAGATGAAGGGTAAGAAGGCTGAAGCTAAGCAGCAGGCTGCCATCGATGCACTGGGTGAGACCATCGTCAGCGAGTTGAAGGATGCTTTCCCTAAGGCTAACGTACAGCTCATTGCCGACGCTAAGGACGCTCCTGCTGATGCTATCGTCATCGATGCTGTATTCGAGGAGCTCGTATGGGGTACCGCCCACTCATTGGCCGGATCGATTGCTGGCAATGGCATCCAGGGCCGCTACTCAGCCAAGGCTACTAATGCAAAGGGAATTGTCTTCACGATGAAGAACCATCGCCTCTACAACAATCCATTCGCTTCGACCAAGGGACAGAAAGTCATTGAGTCGTACAATGAGTCATTGGCTGAGGATATCGTTGTCGTAGTCAAGGAGGTGAATAAATAAGGGCTTTTGGCCTATTGGTTATCATGCGCAAATTCTTTTTTCTAATTCTATTGACCGTGTTGTCGGTCGTATGTGTGAAGGCGCAGGAGAAGGCCCAGGATTATGACATGGGTGAGGCTCCTGGCTTTGAGTTCGTCTTCGAGATCCGCGCCGAGATTGGCGAGGCTTATCAGTGTGGTGAGGCTTATTTCGGCACTCGCAATATCATCCCAATCACAGGTGGCACGTTCTCGGGGCCTGCTGGCCGTGGTACGATTATTCCTGGTGGCGCTGATCATCAGCTGGTCGATAAGGCTACGGGTCGTACACAGCTCGAGGCTATCTATACTATCCGCACCGACGATGGCGTGAATATCCATGTCCGTAACGTCGGAATCCTCAATAATGGTCCTGACGGCTTCTATTTCCGCACCGCACCGAAGTTCGAGGCGCCTCGTGACAGCAAGTATGGCTGGCTCAATGACGCCATCTTCGTGTGTGTGCCAGGTTTTGGCGATGGATATATCTCGCTGAAGATGTGGAAAGTGAAGTGATGCATGCATCAAAATACTAAATTATAAATAATAAATTTTACTGAAGTTTCCCACACCCCCAGAAGCAGCTGGGAGCAGGAAATAACTTCGAAATAATGATTGTTAAACCAATACCTATAGGCTTTTATGCTCTTTCTGCTTAAAAAGTGTAAAACCTAGGCACGATCTTTGAAATCTTG
>JAZQQH010000084.1:0-20757 GCA_045628985.1 Bacteroidales bacterium
TGATGTCATGGTCCCGCAGTGTGAGGACAGACGACGGAGAAGACACGTATGAGGATCTCTCCTGGGGTACGCGCAGCCATCCTGCCAAGGTCATGGGCATCGTGAAGGATTATTATTGCACGCATGCTTCAGAGGGTATCAGGCCTATGGTCTTCTGCTGCTTGATGAGTGAGGTAGATGGCATCCACATCGGTGCGCCTTACATGCTGCGCCCTGTTCCTGGCAAGGCCGACGAGCTGATCTCTTTCCTCGAATCGTTGCAACAGAAGTATTATGGCACTTCCGACCTCGACTGGCACTGGTATCAGCAGGAAGTCGATGATCTCTATCAGGACGACCGTCGCCTCTCGCATATCTGCACCCTTTTTGCCACCATTGCCATCCTCATCTGCTGCCTCGGCCTCTTCGGTCTCTCCCTCTTCGACATCCGCCAACGTTATCGCGAGATTGCCATCCGCAAGGCGCATGGTGCACATCGCAAGGATCTCTACCAGCTTCTTGGTAAGAAGTATTTTTACCTTTTACTTTTTACTTTTGTATTGAGTATCCCTGTCACCTATCTCCTCATCCATCGCTACACAGAGTCTTTCATCGAAAGCGCTCCACTTACACCTATTATATATATTGAGGCCCTCGGCATCGTTGTCCTCATTACGTTGCTGACGCTTATCTATCAGTTAGAGAAAGCAGCGAGAGTGAATGTGGCGAGTGTAGTAAAGACTGAATAATAACAAATACAATGATCAAGCATTATATAACCTTAGCCTTCCGCAACCTGCAGCGCAACAAGTTCCAATCGCTGTTCTCCATCGTGGGTCTTGCCGTGGCGTTCTTCTGCTTCGGCATCTGCATGTATTTCGTGCATGGATTGTCGAACATGGACACCTACTATGATAATCATGATCGCGTGCTGGGACTTCGCATGGATCACAATATCCATAGCGTACCACTAACTGCTTTTGAGGGCTTGGAGGAGAAACTCCCTGAGATGGAGGCCTACTTCCGCTTCTTTCGCGAATCGGCCACCTATCACAACGAGACGCTCGACCAGAACTTCGAACTCACCACAATCGAATGTGACACTACTCTGCACCACATCTACAATCCGCGCCTCCTGGCAGGTAGCTGGCATGCAGCCGAGCATTCGACCAACAGCTTCGTGATGACAGAATCGTGGGCGCGCAAGCTCTTCGGAAGTGCCGAGAAGGCCATCGGCGAGCAGTTCACCTCGATGGGCGGCAGGCGGTATTCGGCCGATGCCTTTGCTACACCTACCTATACCGTTCAAGCCGTGGTGGAGGATATGCCTTACAACAACACCATCAATCCCTTCGGCTCTCACACCGCTTGGGTGATGAACGACACCGATGGTACACTCCACATGAAGGAAACAGAACAGGCGCAGCAAATCTTCTGCTTTGAACCTCGCATCCTGCTGCGCAAAGGAACCGACCTCGCCAAGTTCATGGCCAAAGTAGAGGCTGCACAAATTGTAGGATATATAAATGTCAGCTCTGATTATTATGATGCCCATGAAAGAGCAGAAATATACCTCACAGCCGACAAGGTAGTCGATATCAAGCAACAATATGATAGCTATGGAGTCTTCTTCCTCATCCTCCTCATCATCTTGCTACCAGGTCTGCTGATTCTGCTCTCGGCGTTGAGCAACTTCTTCCACCTGCTCATCAGCAGCATCATGATGCGTCGCCGCGAATACACCCTGCGTCGTGCACATGGCGCTCACACCCATGACCTCTGGTCAATGGTCAGCACGCAGGTCATTGTCACGCTGCTCATCGTTGGCGCCGTCACACTGGTTGTCGTCGAACTCTGCGCTCCGCTTTTCGACCTTACCATTGATGCTGAGCACTTTGTGTTCGATACGGCTGAGATGCTCCGTCAGACAGCGATGCATCTGGGGGTGTTACTCCTCATCGGTTTCGTAGTGGCATGGATGGCTGTGGCCCGCATCCGCAAGGACTCGCTGCAGGAGTCGATGAAGACCACCACAGGTCGACGTCCGGGTCGTCACATAGGTCGCAATATACTGATGGGATGGCAGATGCTGATCGGCTTCCTCTTCATCACCTTGTTGGGAGCTTTGATCATGCAGATCCGCACCAACGAGAAGGCGCAGCTCCCATGGCTCACCCAGCAGGAAAAAGAGGAGATTCTGATGTTGCCATTGAGTTTCGACGGTCGTGAAATGCGCGATGAATTTGAATCAGAATTACGGGCACGTCCTTCGGCCAAGGATCTTGCTGCCGTAGGTCCCTATTCACATGGTTTTGAGTTTCCTGCCTGGAATGGCATGAGGGTACTCAATGCACAGGGCGATACGCTCGAGGTTAGTCAGGCAACGTGCGAGAAGGATGTCCTCACGTTCCTCAATGTGCCATTACTGCGAGGCCGCTTTGCTGAGCAAGCCGATGAGATTCTTGTTGATCAGATCTTTGTAGATTGTTGGCATCTTGACGTAGGAGATCAGCTCGATCTGTTACCTTTCGATAATCCTTCTCGTTTCTATGATCCGAGCAAAGAATTCGATATAGAAAGTCCTTTGCGCTACGTTACCATCGTAGGTGTGATAGACGATCTGCTACAGAAGTCGTGCATCAACATGAGTAGTAGCTCCAAAATGTATGATCGTGGTGGCATCTATCTTGCTTATCCGGTAACCTTTGGTCAGTTCTATGTCAAGAGCTATCCTGGCAAGGCCGAAGAACTGAACCGTGAACTCTGTGAAGTTTTACGCAAGCATGGTGGAGTGAAAATCAATGGCGAGACCGTCATAGAACTTGAGTCGCTGCAACAATATATTCGCAATCGAGACAAGGACATGCGCCAGTTCCTTAGCCTCTTCTGGCTCTTCGCTGGCATCGCACTCATCATCACACTGTTGGGCATCTATTCAGCCATCACTATGGATACTGCCATGCGACGCAAGGAGATGGCCATCCGCAAGATCAATGGTGCCAAGGCTCGCCACATTGCTGCCAGCTTTGCACGGCTCTATATTGTATTGTTGCTCATCACAGCGACCATCGCTTTCACATTGACGTTTATCCTGTTCGACACAGGAAAAGAATCTGGTATTCGTGAGCTCTTTGACTACGGCTTCCTCTTCTATGGCAGCATCTTCCTGCTGATGACCACGTTCGTGGCGATGACGGTGGGTGTGCAAATCTGGAGAATATCATGCATCAATCCTTCGCAGATAGTAAAAAGTGAGTAAATAAAGAAACCTATCTCCTTTCCTTGTTTGAGGATTTGAGATAGGTTTATTTTTTTCAGAACTGCAATACAAACATCGCTCCTCCCGATTCATTGCTCGAACAAGTCAGCGAGCCTTTATGCAGGTTCATGATTTGTCGGCTCAATGCCAACCCGATGCCGGAGCCGCCAGTTTTAGAGGTATAGAATGGCAGGAAGATCTCCTCGCGCTTATCGGCAGGAATGCCAGGACCTCGGTCGCTCACTGTGATGCGAGGATTGCCTTCTGGTGCTGAGGCGGTGATCATGACGGCTGGCACTTCCTCACTCTTCAGCTCTTTCACTTTATCATTTCCCATCGCTTCGAGTGCATTCTTTACCAGATTGATCATCAGCTGCTTGATCTGTCCTTCATCGCATTGCAGCTTCAGTCCTTGTGCACACTCGATGCTGATTCCCTGATCAGGATAGAGGCGCTCAACGTGCTGGAGCAACGACTTGGCATCGACCTCCTTGATCTCTGGCTTTGGCAGATGTGTGAGCTCATAATAGCTATCGAGGAAGGTCTTGATCGACGTGCATTGCTCATTGATCACGGCTATGGCTTCGTGACTATCTTCAGGTGCATACTCACGCTGCAGCATGTCCTCGCTCAGAGAGATGATAGGGGTGATACTATTGCGCAGCTCGTGCGTCATGATGCGGAGAATGCGATCATAATACATACGCTTTGTCTCCAACTCCATCTGGCTCTGACCGTATTTCTGCATGATGAGGTTCATGTCTTCATACATCTGCTTGAGGTCCCCGTCACGCGTCTCGGGGAAGCGGCTCATCGTGTCCTTGCTCCGCAGACAACCTAAGAAATACTTCACCTGATCAGGCAGGAACGAGGCGCCTTGCCACATTATATATAATAAGCAGAGACAGACAATAGCACAACCACCCATTGCCAAGCCATGCCATCCGCGCTGCCAAGACAGCATAAGCAAGCCTCCCGATGCGATGAGCATCAGGCCAACGACGAGCATGTATAGATGATAGTGTCGTTGCTTAAGCATATATAAATGTATCGTGTGAGATCCTTCGGCATGCCTCAGGATGACAAACCAAAACCATGTTGTTGCTGCTCATCAGTGCAGCACCCCGAATTTCTTGAGCTTATTATAGAGCGTCTGACGAGAAATTCCCAGTCGCTCAGCTGCATTGACCAGATTGCCATGCTCCTGATCCACAATTTCAAGAATGTGTTTTTTCTCTAACTCATCGAGCGAAAGCTGCTGATCTGCTGCAATTTGACTGTGTAGCGAAGCCGCCTCAGCGGCCAGATTGGCCGTCTGCTGCTTAGCGCGATGCTTCATGATGGCAGCTTCGAGCTTTTGGATCAACGTCTGGTTGTCCCAAGGTTTTGTGATGAAATCCTCCGCACCTTGCTGCACGCTTCGCACTGCCAGATCGATGTCTCCGAAGGCGGTGATCAGTACCACCGCAGGTGCATTAGGTATCTCGTTGATACGATTGAGCCAGAAAAGCCCCTCTTCACCATCGAGCTTACGAGCGTCAAAATTCATGTCGAGCAAGACCACATCCACATCACCTGCCTGCAACAAAGCAGGTATCAGCTGCGGATCTGGAACCGTCACCACGGTCTTGAAGACGCCATTGAGCACCAGTTTCAACGTGCGTAGCACCGACTGATTATCATCAATAATGAGTATCTTGTAAGGATTCATAGATGTCGGTTAAATAGGTTACTTCCACTCTCTGATTATTCTTCGCTCTCCGCGTCGTCCATATTGATGAGTCCGACAGGCAGGTGCATCAAGATGGTGCGAGCTTCGTCATCAATCTCTTCCACGAGATCGTCGGCTGCAGGAATCATGATCTCCTCGCCATCACGGTCGACGAGGAAGAGTACGTTGGCCGTCTGATCGTCAATGCCGGTGATCTCACCGATTGGACCTAACTCGGTGTCGATGAGCTGGTAACCGATATAGCCGAGCTCTTCTTCTGCCGCAGTGTCATAGTCCTTGGCCTCCTGCTTGGTGAAGCAGCGACGATCGAAATACAAGGTCAGGCCACAGAATGGCTGAGCCTTTTCTTGAGAGTCAATGTCCTCGAAGGAGAGGAGCATGGAGGTGTCGGAGCGGAAGCGGTAGTTCTGGATGAAGAAAGGTACGTAGATGCCGTCGAGCTGGCAGACGAGGTAGGGACACTTCTTCACGTCGTCAAAGACTGGATCCGTGACCGTGGCCTGCATCTCGCCTTTGAGTCCGTGCAGCTTAGTGATATAACCGACTTCTATGAGTTGTGATTCCTGAATCATATTGCAATGATTAATGAATAATTAATAATGATTAATGGAATGACCCATTCCAGATTCACCCATTGTTTGTAGCAAACATTTCATTATTAATTATTCATTTTCAAAGCCCTCTCTGGTTCCGTACAATCGCATCGCGCACCTTCTCCGAGAGGCTCTCGTAAGTGTCTGACTCCTGTGGCTGGATGGCCTGGAGGTACTCTACCCAGATCTTGCTAGGACGCGGGAACTTAGAGTGCTTTGGCATAGCGTCGTAAGCTCCGTGGATGCTGACAGGGATGATAGGTACGTTGAGCTCCTTGGCCAGGATGGCGAAGGTCTTCTTAAATTCGTTGACCTCACCTGTCTCGGTGCGTGTACCCTCTGGGAAGATGATGATGTTCTTGCCCTGCTTGAGCGCTTCGCCCATACGCTGGATGGAGGTCTTGAGGTTCGAACGCTCCATCACGATGACGTTGTGTCGCTTGGCCATCCACTGCATGTAAGGATGCTTGACGTGCTGCTCCTTGGCGAAGAAGAAGGTTTTGCGGACGAGGTTCGTTCGGTTGTAAGCCATGACGAACATGCCGTCGAGATACGACTGGTGATTGGCTGCGAGGATGAATGGACCCTGCGTAGGAACATTCTCCTTACCCTTGCCGAAGAAGCGGAACCACAGCTTGAAGAAGCACTTGAAGAGACCCAGGATCAGCAAGTCATCTGCCCAAGCATCAGGGAGTTCCACCTTGGACGAAGACTCGTCGTTGAGAATCTTCTTCCAGTCAATCTCCTCGACTTCAATACGGGTCTTGTAGTCGGCCACCCACTCGGCCAGTTCGAGGACGTTGCGGAAGGTATTGAGCTTCTCAGCGGTCATCTCCAGGCCAAAGGTCTGCTCGAGGAAGCCTTGCAAACCTACTTTGTCGAGCGAGTCGAAGGCCAGGTCGGTCTCCAGATTATCCGTCGGGAGGACAGGACACTTCTTCTCTTGGATGATATACTGCTTTACGACCTTATACTCAGGGAAGCCTGGCTCGACAATGGCCGGACGCTGGTTCTTGTCGGTATGCTCGCCGGCGGTGACGAGTGCAGGGAGCTTGAAGCGCTGCAGCTTGTCGAGTTTGGTGCGAGGGAGTTCGCCGTGGTAGATGAAGAGCGACATCAGCTTCTTATACGATGCAGCCTCCTGGTTGTATGGCTCCAGCAGGTCGCGCTTCAGGGCCTCCTCCAGTTCCTCGTCGCTGCGGCCGTGTACCCACTCTGGCTGTGGCACGATGATGGCCTTGAGCATGTCACCATCCTGAATGACACCCACTTCCTTGACAATATCTGCGTGGTGTTCGAGCTTGAATTCAATCTCCGTAGGATTGATGTTCTTGCCATTCGAGAGGACAATGATTTCCTTGGTTCGGCCCGTGATGATGACACGGCCTTTCTCGTCGATCGTACCCAAGTCGCCGGTGTGGAGCCAGCCTTCCTCATCGAACATCGCAGCGGTCTCCTCTGGTCGGTTGTAGTAACCCTGCATGACGTTCGGACCCTTGGCGCAGATCTCACCATTCTTGATGATGACCTTGGTCGATGGCAATGGAAGGCCGACGCAACCTGGCTGGATGTCGTCAGGACGGGTGAAGGCAATGATTGGAGCTGTCTCGCTCATGCCGTAGCCTTCGAGTACGTCGAGGCCGAGGGTCTTGAGTCCGACGCCGACCTCTTTGTCTAATGCTGCACCACCTGAGACGAGATAGTCGATGTGTCCACCCATTTTCTGCCGTACTGAGGTGAAAATGAGGCGAGAGAGCCAGCGCCACTGCAGCGACTTACACATATTAAATAATCCGCGCGTGATGGCCTTCTCGAAGATCTTGCGCTTCATGCCGCCAAAGAGCGTCTGATAGAGGCGTGGCACACCGATGATGATGCTGATCTTGCCGCGCTGCAACGTCTGCATGATGTCCTGAGCCGTCATGCTCGGACAGATAGCTACGCCACCACCGTTGAGCATCGGAGCCACGACGGAGCCTTGCAGTGGCAGGACATGGTGGAGTGGCAGGAGGATGAGCGTGCGGCGGTTCTGGTTGAAGATAGGTACCTCTTTCGACACTGAGTCGATGTTGGCCAGCAGGTTGCGGAACGAGAGCATCACACCCTTTGGTGAACCTGTAGTACCTGAGGTATAGATGATTACGGCCGTGTCGCTTGAGTCATAGTCGATGTTGGCTGGCTGGAGGTCGTCGCTGAGTTCCTGCTGTTCGTAGTCGTCGATCATCAGGACAGGGATGTCGAGGCCTGTCTGTGCGAGCGCTTCGCGGACGGTGTCGATGCGCTTGACAGCTGTCCAGATGCACGCTGGCTTACAGTCGTTGAGGACGTAGGCAAGGTCGGCAGCCGAACTGCTGGCGTCGACAGGGATGGCTACGCCACGGTTGTTCCAGATTGAGTAGAAGGCGTAGATCCAACCTTCGCGATTCTCGCTGAATATGACGGTCTTAGGGCCGAGATCATATCCCAAGCTATTATCGCGATGGAGGTTGAGGTCGGGAATCCGCTGCATCTGAACGTTGGAGAACAGCGTGATGCGTCGGAGCATCTCGTTGAAGCTGATGTAGCGGTCGCCGGCGATGATGGCGGTTTTGTGGAAGTCTTTAATCATTGTGTAAGGGGGTTAGTCGTCCATTCGTGTGATTCGCGCTCCCAAAGCATTGAGTCGCTGGTCAATATTCTCATAGCCTCGGTCGATCTGACCGATGTTGTCAATCTTAGAGATTCCCTCAGCGCTCATAGCTGCAATTAGCAAGGCGATACCAGCGCGGATATCCGGGCTGGTGAGGGTGGAGTGACGGAGGTTATACTGATGATCGATACCAATTACAGTAGCGCGGTGAGGGTCGCAGAGTACGATCTGAGCACCCATGTTGATGAGTTTGTCGACGAAGAAGAGTCGGCTCTCGAACATCTTCTGATGGATCAGTACCACGCCGCGAGCCTGAGTGGCTGTGACGAGGAGTACCGACAAGAGGTCAGGAGTGAGTCCTGGCCAAGGAGCGTCGGCAATATTCATGATGCTGCCATCGATGAACGAGTCGATGACGTAATGTTCGTGAGCCGGGATGTAGAGGTCATCGCCTCGTTGCTCGACGGTGATACCCAGGCGGCGGAAGGCGTCGGGAATGATTCCTAAGTCAGGGACAGAGACGTCTTTGATCGTGATCTCAGAACCGGTCATAGCTGCCATGCCGATGAATGAACCTACCTCGATCATGTCTGGCAACAGCTTATGCTCCGTGCCATGCAACTCGTCCACGCCATGGATGGTGAGGAGGTTAGAGCCAATGCCATCGATCTGAGCTCCCATGCGGCAAAGCATGCGACAGAGCTGCTGGATATAAGGCTCGCATGCTGCATTATAGATAGTGGTGACACCTTCGGCCAAGACAGCGGCCATCACGATGTTGGCAGTACCGGTGACCGACGCCTCGTCGAGCAACATATAGCAGCCTTTGAGACGCTTGCTGGCGGTCTGTATGCTGACCTTATAGAGGTGACGCTCAGGGTCGTAGCTGAAATTGGTGCCCAGACGCTGCAACCCAAGGAAGTGGGTGTCGAGGCGGCGACGACCGATCTTGTCTCCACCTGGCTGAGGCAACAGCGCGTGGCCGATGCGATTGACCAACGGACCCAGGATCATCACCGAACCTCGCAGCGAGGTGCAGCGTCGCAGGAAGTCGTCGCTCTGTAGATACTCTTCGTCAAGATGCTTGGCACAGAAACTGAAGACGCCACGAGAGAGGTGGTGTACTTCCACTCCCATCTGGCGCATGAGCTCTATGAGATTGAGTGTATCGAGGATCTCTGGGATATTACTGATGGTGACGGTCTCACGGGTCAGTAGCACGGCGCAGAGCACCTCCAGGGCCTCATTCTTGGCACCCTGTGGGGTAATCTCGCCTTGCAGCTTGTGTCCGCCTTCTATGATGAAACTTGGCATATTAGTTAACAGTTAACAACTTGCGGTTAGCCGTAATATTTATTATTTACTATTTATAATTTACAATCAGCGCGCTGATTGCTCATTCTTCCTTCGTCAGATCCAACTTCACGTCGTCGCGACCACGAGGAATCCACTGCTTCTCCAGTGGAGAGTGTGTGCAGTAGCGATAGTTACTGCGAGCGCGGTAGATGTCTATTGCTGCATAGATAGCTTCACGGAGCGAGACCTCGCTGACCTCGCCTTTGCCTGCAATCTCGTAGCTGATGCCGAGCATAGGGTAGGTGAGGACGATAGGCAAACCTGAGACATAACCGATGGTATGCTCCTGCTCCTGATCGTCAAAGACGTGCTGCAGCGCTTCCTCTTCGTTGAAGAACAGACAAGCATCATAATGTGTCTGCCAACCATTGTCAATAAATGTCTTTCCGACGAATGGACCGAAGGCGGTGATGCCATCTTCATGCAGTTCTATCAGATCACCACGTGTCTTCTCGACGCTCGAAACTACGGCGATGCGAGGTCGCAATAACATGCAATCCTGACGTAATCCATTATGCACGGCTTTGATATCCTGCTGGAAGGCCTCAGACAAAAGACCTTCGCCGAGCTCGGTCGATGCATCAAGCGCATGAAGTTCGAGGACGCGAAGCTTGCCATTGACACTCCAGTCGAAGATCTTTGCGTCGGTCATACCCAGAGCGCGGCTGATGAAGTTAGATAAAGAGTGGCTGCCATCAGTGTTGCTGAGTCCGCCAGGGAGGGTGACCAGCACGTCAATCTGGTGGTTGCGATATGCTTCCAGTGCAGCCATCAGCGAGTTGGCCTCGGCCTTCAGCGCTTCTTCTGTCTGCTTTCCGAAGCTAAGTACCGGCACCTCTTCTTTGCAAACGTCAATGAGGTTGATACGACCTTCCAGTGCATCGGCAGCGGTCTCGCAGAGGCAGAAAGAGAGTGGATTCAGGTTCAGAGCTTGCGCCGTCTCATCCGCTACTTTCTGTGAACCGAAGATGACGGGAGTACAGAGCTCCAGGATCTCTGGTTCTTGCAGCAGCTTGAGGATGAGCTCATAGCCAATGCCGTTGATGTCACCGTGGGTGATTCCTATTTTGAGTGATTTCATTATTTTCTAAGGGATACTAAGGGATGTTAAGGGATACTAAGGGATATTAAGGGACGTTAGTGATGCTACGCGCTCTTCAAGACGAATGGCAAAGCAATAATTTAATTTATAAAAGAGAGATAAGGAACCTCTTTTCCTATTGTCCCTTAAAATCCCTTAAATTCTCTTATTGTCCCTTAGAATCCCTTTTATAGCGCTACCTCAATCTCCGGGATGAGGTTGTCTGATGGCAGCTTCAGAGTATAAAGTACAGCCTCGAGGTTGCGGATCAGCATGCGCTTGCTTTCGTTAGGAGCGTAGCAGAAGCCTTCGGCAAAGACTACGCGCTTGTTGAGCTCGTCCAGACGCATGTGGCAGACAAAAGGTCCGGCCATCAAGCCGTTCTTCATGCGCCACATGCCGCGCAGCTCGCCGACGTATCGACCACCAATGTTGAGCGCCTTATACTCAGGAAGGATAACGTTCTTGTTGGTCTCCATATACTGAGTCGAGTCAGAACCGGTGATGTTGAGGCCCATGACGGAGTCTCGTACAGCAACAGCTCCCTCCAAGCTGAAGATATTCTGGTCAGTGTAAGGTACGCTATAGACGGCCAGGTAGCTCTGCTTGGCTGCGAAGTTGTCTGATACCCAGAAGAAAGTGCTGTCGACAGCCGCCTTGCAAGTCACATTCATGGTCAATGGAATGAAGAGCGAAGCGTTCTGCATCTTCATCATGCGGTCGTACTGCTGTGGCTGATGCTCCTCCTGAAGCACCTTCATGCGGCGGTTGATCTCCGACTTGACAAAGAGCTGACGGAGCTGATCCTGCACCTGTGGCAGGTAGTTGGCCAAAGACTCAATACTCTTGGCGTGCATCTTGACGATGACCTGGCCAGTGGCATAACGATCGCGATCCATGGTGATGACTGGGTCGGCAGCGTTCGATGGATCAATGTCGATCAGCACCACATTTGCTACAATGCGAATGACCGATGACTGGAAGTTCTCTGGCGAGAGATGACGCACGTGAAAGTACTCATCACCGTTAGGAGTGCACTCCATAGGGTACTCAAAGATAGCGTGCAACGTATCGTTGAGCGCCGTCTCCTTGAGTCCGTCTGGCATGACGATATAGAGGTCGTATGGTGTACCTGAGGCGTCTGGTTTCAGCGCCTCGCTGAGATTCTTCTTACATCCTGTGAGCAAGACTGCGATGAAGGTCAAAAGAAAAGCTATCTTCTTCATAGTGATTATGAAATATGATTTCTCAATTATGAAATTTTGAAAATTCTGAAATTCACGATTCAGAATTTGGTGCAAATATAATAATAATTGAGCACTTTCGCAAATTTGTCTTGCACTTTTTGTCCTTTTCGGCACGTTGGTGCGATTATTTGCGCAAAAATGCTCAATGTGTGTGGTTTTACTAAAATTGCGAAACGCTACTTACGCTCGAAGAAACTGAAATGCACAGCTCCGTAAGTGCGCAATTCCACGAATCCTGGTGCATCTGAGAAGTCATTCTCCTTGCCATGTTCCAGTACAAAGAGTCCGTCAGATGTCAGCCATTCCTCGCGCAATACAAGTTCTGGCAGCTTCGGCAGGTCGGCCAAAGCATAGGGAGGGTCGGCAAAAATGAAGTCAAAAGGCTTGACGGGTTTGCCGCTGAGGTATCGGAACACATCGCCTCGCACCAGCTGATGCTTGGTTGCAGGAACCTTCAGCTCCTGAGCTACCTTCTGGATAAACAGTTGCTGCTGGCGACCCATTTCTACGCTCACCACCTTCTCTGCACCACGACTGAGCAACTCGAAGCTGATGCTTCCAGTGCCACTGAAGAGGTCGAGCGCCTGAATATCCTCCAGGTCAATCCTATTCTGCAGGATGTTGAAGAGCGCCTGCTTTGCGAGGTCGGTCGTTGGTCGAGCTTGCAGATTGCGTGGCGCGTCAAAGCGTCGACCGCCATAAATTCCTGTGATAATCTTCATGAGAACACGTGCTTAATAAATCGGTGTGTACTTGCTCTGACTTGCAGACCTTCATTGGTGCCACCCAGTACAAGCAGATAGTCACTGAGCTGATCCAGTCCTAACTGCTGCCAAGTGTTCATCACATAGTAGGTGCGATTCTCGGCATGCGAAGTGTGGTAACTATTGCAGAGATGCAGCTGCTTGTCGCGGAAGAGTGCCAGCTCAAGGTATCGTTCGTCACAGCGTACCACCAGACAGTTGCCTTGTGCCATACGAGCGCCTTCCTCCAGAAGTGAGGCGATGGGATGGCAGAAGGTAACCGACTCATAATTACGCATCAGGAAGTTATAGAGCGAGCGGTTGAGGCCAAAGCTGAGCTGTAGCGTCTGGCCGCTAGAGAGTGTGAGCTGTTGTGCCAGCATCTGCTCCTCTTCGTTGACCGTCGAGAAGGTCGTGTCGTACATCTGTCTCTGCATGTCCGCGTCAGTAACGTCGGGTGGCAGCAGGAGCAGTCGCGTGGTTTCTACCTCACATACCAGGCCTTCCTGAGTGTCAGCCACAGGCAGATGATCGAGAATCGCCTCCTGCATGCGCTGCACGAAGTCAGGACCCGGCGCGACGTCATAGAAGGAGCGTCCGTCGGTAGCATTATACAAAGAAAAACCATCCGGCGTGAGCCGGATGGTCGATATGTTGGTATTCATAGAGTTCTTGATTACTCCCAGTTACCGGCATTGTTGTTGGCCTGGGTAGCATCACCAACCTGAAGGCCAGGATACTTGTCCTGAAGCTTGCGGTCGTCGATCTTGTTAGCGAGCTCCTGTGGGTTGAGGTCCCAAAGGTAAGCCTCGTATGGGGTCTTAGCCTCGAAGAGAGCCATCTCGTAACCAGAAGCGGTGGTAACGGTACCAGTGGTCAAAAGGAAAGTGTCGGTGCCATTCTCAGTGAATGGAACGATCATGATGTTGTCAATGTCGAAGTTAGGACGAGCGATGAAGCTTGAGTCCTTCTGGAGAACATTTACATAGAAAGTATCACGGCTGAAGGTAGCCTTGCTGAGGCCGAACTTAGCGATCTCCTTAGAGTACTTTGAAGGGTTGCAGAGGTACTTCCAAGCATCCTTCTCGTTGAGGCCCTCCTTGAGCTGGTCATCGGTAAGAGAACCAACCTTGTTAACCTGTGGAAGTGAGTCATTCTTTGCGAACTTGATCAACTCTGCCCATGAAGCGCAGTAAGTCTGATACTTGTCACGATGGTGCTCCTGAATGGTACGAATGTCCTTAAGGCGCTGGATGATTACTGCGTCACGCTTTGCGACCTCATCGTTAAACTGAACAGGGATCTGTACGCTCTCGTAGCACATCCATGTCAAAACCACTGCTGCTGCAGCGAGGAGAATGTTGAGAATACTTTTCATGATGTTATGTTTGACTTAAAAATTATCAAAAAAAGAGATGTAATGTTAGTTTTTACGGGGCAAATATACATAACATTTTTGAAAAATGTATATCTTTGTGCCGAAAAAATTAAAAAAATCTATGATATTTTCCGTTTTTGCCCAAAAAATTGCCGAAAAACTGCCATTTTCGCCAAACAAAACGCAGATTGAGGCGCTTAATTTGCTCGGCGAATTTCTTTTCGGACCACCGGCCTCTGGTGTCTCGTCTGACAAGGTCTTCGTCTTGCGTGGCTATGCGGGCACCGGAAAGACATCGATCGTAGGTGCGCTGGTCAAGCTGCTGTATGAACACAAGATCCCCGTGATGCTGATGGCACCAACCGGCCGTGCGGCAAAGGTTTTTTCTTCGATGGCCGAATTGCCAGCTTACACCATTCACAAGAGCATCTACCGCCAGCAGAAATTCAGCGTCGAGATGGATAATTTCCAACTCACCGAAAATCGTCGTCATGGCGCGCTCTTCATCTGCGATGAGGCCTCGATGATCAGTACGCTCAATGAGGGTTCTCCCTTCGGTACGGGCAACCTGCTCGACGACCTCATCGAATATGTCTATGCGGCTCAGGGTTGCCGTCTACTCTTGGTCGGTGACGCGGCTCAGCTGCCACCGGTAGGACAGAAGCGGAGTCCTGCACTCGAGGTGGAACGCTTGCGTGGCTACGGCCTGCACGTCATGACCACCGAACTCACCGAGGTGGCACGTCAGCAGCTCGACAGTGGCATCCTCTATAATGCCACTCACTTGCGTCAGCTCCTGATGCAGGGACAGGTCGACTCGCTTCCTCGTATATATTATAAAAGGTATAAGGACGTTATCCGCATCGACGGCTATGAGTTGCTCGACGCGTTGTCCGACTCTTACCATCGCGAGGGACTGGATGAGACCATCATCATCACACGCAGCAACGCTCGTGCCAACCGCTTCAACCTCGGCGTACGAAACCAGATTCTCGAGAGAGAGGAGGAACTCTCGTCAGGTGACCGCCTGCTCGTTGTCAAGAACAATTACTACTGGGGTAAGGAGTTCGACCAGCTACCCTTCATTGCCAATGGCGACGTGGTCACCGTCCGCCGTGTCCGCAGCACCATCGAGCTCTATGGCTTCCGTTTTGCCAAGGTGGAGGTCACACTTCCTGACTATGACATAGAGACCGAGGTCATTATCATGCTCGACGTCCTCACGGTCGATGGTCCCTCTCTGCCTCAGGAGCGGCAACAACAGCTCTTCTACGAGGTGGCACAGGACTATCCCGAGTGTCGCAACCAGCGCGATCTCTACAAGGCGATCAAGGCCAACCCTTACTTCAACGCTCTCCAGGTCAAGTACGCCTACTGTGTCACCTGTCACAAGAGCCAGGGTGGACAGTGGCAAGATGTATACCTCGATCTCGGCTATATCAACCCCGATCATCTCGGCATCGACTTCTACCGATGGATGTATACCGCCTTCACTCGCGCTCGTCAGCGTCTGTATCTTGTAAATATGAGCGATGATATGGCCGAAAACGAGGAAGAATAAGGTTCGTTTGTAAGGTGAGTGTTTCAAAAATGGGTAATTTGACAATCTTTTGAGAGATTAGACAAAAATCTTATCAAAATATTTGGAAGATGTCGAAAAAGCCTCTATCTTTGCAGCGCTAAAACAGAAAAGAAGTCCTTTAGAGGACATCGAACATAAGGCCGTTATAGCACAAGGGCTCCACCTCTTACCATTCCGAACAGAGAAGTTAAACCTTGTAACGCCGATGGTACTGCCAACGCGGGAGAGTAGGAAGCGGCCACCTTACAGACGCTTTCAACGAAAGTTTAAGTTGGAGCGCAACTTAACAGGGATCTGGACAGCTATAGTCCAGATCCTTTTTTTATTAGAAACCCGGAACGGAAAAGTATTGCAGTAGGGTTGTAGCAATCAAAGTCTGTTCCATTTCTACAACATTATTTTTTATTATGGAACAGAATCTATCAGAAGAACTTCTGACCTCACAGGCAGAAGCACCAGTACAGAATTTCAAGACCTTCGAGGATCTCGGCATCGAGCATACCCTCCTCCGCGCCATCGAGGAGTTAGGTTACGAGCATCCTATGCCCATCCAGGAGCAGGTCATCCCAGTCATCTTAGGTCAGGAGCATCGTGACGTCGTAGGCCTCGCACAGACAGGTACCGGCAAGACCGCCGCCTTTGGCCTGCCATTGCTGCAGAGTATCGACATTGTCCCTGTCTATAGCGATTATCAGATCAAGAAAGACTTCAAAACAGGCAAGTGGCTCGATCCAGAGGACGCTCCTCAGCCACAGGCGCTCGTCCTTGCTCCAACCCGCGAGCTCTGTCTTCAGATCGCCGCTGACCTGCAGGACTATAGCAAGTACCTCCGTGGCATTGCCATCCTCCCTGTCTATGGTGGTAGCAGCATCGGCAGCCAGATTGGCGCTCTCAAGCGTGGCGTTCACGTGGTAGTGGCCACTCCAGGCCGTCTCATTGATCTCGTGGAGCGTGGCGCCGTCCGTCTCAACGAAGTCAAGACCCTCGTCCTCGATGAGGCCGACGAGATGCTCTCTATGGGCTTCCAGGACGATATTGAGACCATCCTCGGCAACCTCCCGGAGGATCATCGCACCATGCTTTTCTCTGCCACGATGCCAAAACCGATCGCAGAGATCGCCAAGAAGTATATGACCAATCCGGTGGAGGTCACCATCGGTCATAAGAACGAAGGCGCGGCCAACGTCAACCACGTCTATTACCTCGTGCATGCCAAGGATAAGTATGCAGCGCTGAAGCGTATCGTCGACTACTATCCATCGATCTACGGTATCATCTTCTGTCGCACCAAGCTTGATACTCAGGAGATTGCCAAGAACCTGATGGACGAAGGTTACAACTGCGACGCCTTGCATGGCGACCTCTCGCAGGAGCAGCGTGACCTCGTGATGCGCAAGTTCCGCACCCGTCACCTCCAGCTCCTCGTGGCTACCGATGTGGCTGCACGTGGCCTCGACGTCGATGACCTCACACACGTCATCAACTACGGTTTGCCGGACGATGTGGAGGTCTATACCCACCGCTCTGGCCGTACCGGTCGCGCTGGCAAGAAGGGTACCTCCATCGCCATCGTGCATATCAAGGAGCGCCGCCGTCTCAATGACATCGAGCGTATCATCGGCAAGCAGTTCGAGAAAGGTACCATCCCGACCACCGAGCGTATCATCGAGAAGCAGCTCTTCGGCCTGGCTGACCGTCTGGAGAAGGTCGAGGTGCTCGACGAGGAGGTAGACAAGTACCTCGATCCTGTCCTCAAGAAGCTCGGCTGGCTCTCTTCGGAGGATCTCATCAAACGTGTCATGAGCCTCGAGTTCAACCGTATGCTCGAGTTCTACAAAGGCTCAGAGAATCTCGACATCCCAGAGGAGCGACCAAAGCGTGAACGTGGCGCCAAGCAGCACACCGGCGAGGGAGCTCGCAACGCCTCGTTCGGCCGTGTCTACAAAGGCGAGAACACGCAGGCCGAACCTGGCTATACCCGCCTCTTCATCAACCTCGGCAAGCGCGATGGTATCTTCCCGAAGCAACTCATCGGCCTGATGAATGCCAACGTGCACCACCGCGTGGAGATGGGTCGCATCGACCTGCTGACCAACTTCTCGTACTTCGAGGTGCCAGAACAGGATGCACGTTTCGTCATCAAAGACATGAATGGTGCTGATTGGAAGGGTCGCAAGGTGGCTGTCAGCGTCGCAAATGCTGATAATTCGCCAGAGGATAAGGCTGCTAAGAAGAAGGAGCGTAAGTCATTCAAGGACTTCAAAGATGGAGAAAAGCCTTTCAAGAAGTTCCGCAAGGATGACGATAAGCCACGTCGCAAGAAGTAATCCTGCGACGACACCTTATATATAATATATAGTAGACTTTAATAGAATAGCATCACCGTCAGGTAGGCAATGCCGATCGAGACGAACGTGGTGATAAATCCTGAAAGCTGGAAAGAGTGATTAATCACATACTTTCCGGCTTTTGTCGTACCCGTCTGGTCGAAGTTGATGGCCGCAACCTCAGTAGGGTAGTTCGGTAGGAAGAAGTAACCGTTGCACGCAGGGAACATGGCAATCAGCAGCATCGGATTGATTCCTAAGGCAATACCTAACGGATAGACGGTACGTACCGTAGCCGCCTGAGAGAAAAGCATGATAGACATGAAGAAGAGCGCTACGGCAAAAAGCATCGGCATCTGGGTGACGATGGTCGAGATGCCCTGCGAATAGAAGTCTATATGTCCGCTGAAATAAGTATCACCCATCCAGGCAATACCGAAGATGCTGACCATGGCATTCATGCCGGCACCGAAGACGCTTCCCTTGGCCGCCTTGTTGACGTCGGCCTTGCCTACCCAGAGGATCAGCGCTGCGACGGCCATCATGACCATCTCGATGGTTTCGCTCATCGAGACAGATTTCACCGTACCATCTGCCAGCTCAAAGGAAGGACGGAGCGAAGGTACAGATCCGAACAGAACGACGAGTGCCACACCGAAGAGGAAGGCCCAGACAGAATGTTTGGCACGACGCTCACGCTCCGGAGTCATCTGCACGTCATGATAGTTGACTTCCTCTCCACTCTGCGACTTGATAAGTCCTTCCTGCAGTCGCTGCTGATAGACAGGATCGTCCTCGAGTTCCTTGCCGATCTTATTCTGCACAAAAGCAGCGACGATGATGGCAATGATCGATGCAGGAATACACACCAACAGGATGTCTTTCAGCTCGATACCCTTGCCGCCGAGCATATCCACACTGATGATAGCAGCGGTGGCAGCAGAGACAGGACTACCCGTGATACCTAAAGACGCTGCAATGACACTCACGCTCAAGGGTCGCTCCGGACGCACCTTGTTCTTCTGCGCAATCTCCGAGATGATCGGCAGGAGCGAATAGCACGTATGAGCCGTACCTGCTACGATGCAGAACAGCCAGCAGACGAGCGGTCCGTAGTAAGTGATATGATCAGGATGGCGGCGCAGGAATCGTGCAGCCACACCTACCAGATAATCCAGTCCTCCAGAGGCTTGCAGCGTCGCAGCAGCTGTGATGACCGAGACGATGATCAGGATCACGTCCATCGGTATCTTGCCCGGCTGCATACCGAAGCCATAGACGAGAATGAAGACGCCGAGCATGCCCATGATGCCCATGCCGATGCCACCGATGCGAGCGCCGACAAAGATCAAGGTAAGTACGATGAGGAGCTGAATGAGGATGAGTGTGGTCATTGTGTTATACAAGAATAAAAAGAGGTAAGCACCGAGATGCTTACCTCAAATATTTTGTCTAATATAGAATTAGAGCTTGTCGTTAGAACCAAGAACGTTAACGATCTTGTGGATGTACATCTTCTTCATGTTCTCACGAGCAGGCTTGAGGTACTGACGTGGATCGAAGTGAGATGGGTTCTCAGCCATGTACTTACGGATAGCAGCGGTCATAGCGAGACGTGAGTCAGAGTCGATGTTGATCTTGCAAACTGCAGACTCAGAAGCCTTACGGAGCTGCTCCTCTGGGATACCGATAGCAGCGTCGAGCTTACCACCGTACTGGTTGATAGTAGCAACCTCATCCTGTGGAACTGAAGAAGAACCGTGGAGAACGATTGGGAAGCCTGGGAGCTTCTGCTCGATCTCAGCGAGGATATCGAATGCGAGTGGTGGTGGAACGAGTACACCGTTTACGAGAGTACACTGTGCTGGGGTGAACTTGTGAGCACCGTGTGAAGTACCGATAGAGATAGCGAGTGAATCGCAACCAGTGCGGGTAGCGAAGTCGATAACCTCCTCTGGCTTGGTGTAGTGAGACTCTGCAGCAGAAACCTCATCCTCAACACCTGCGAGAACGCCGAGCTCAGCCTCAACGGTTACGTCGAACTGATGAGCGTACTCAACAACCTTCTTAGCGAGAGCAACGTTCTCCTCGTATGGGAGGTGTGAACCGTCGATCATAACTGAAGAGAAGCCATTGTCGATACAATCCTTACAGAGCTCGAAGCTATCACCGTGATCAAGGTGAAGAACGATCTGAGGATTCTCGCAACCGAGCTCCTTAGCATACTCTACAGCACCCTTAGCGAGGTTGCGGAGGATGGTACCGTTAGCGTAGTTACGTGCGCCCTTTGATACCTGCATGATAACTGGAGACTTGGTCTCAACAGCAGCCATAACGATAGCCTGCATCTGCTCCATGGTGTTGAAGTTGAATGCTGGGATAGCGTAGCCGCCTGCAACTGCCTTCTTAAACATCTCACGGGTGTTTACCAGGCCGAGTTCTTTGTAGCTTACCATAATTTTTGATTAACTTTTTAGAGTTGTTATTGTGTGATTTTGTCGTATCGGAAAACGATGTGTTCTTTACAACGGTGCAAATATACTTATTTTTAAGGAAAGTTGCGCAATTATCAGTGCAAAATCATAGCACTTTTCTACAAAATGCCACATTTTGCAAATTGCGTATGATAATAAGTAGAACCTGCGTGCAGGAAGGGATCCCTGTGATTCGTGTGAGACCTTCCTGCATGACGGAAGGGTTCGCAGTGATTCGGAGGGTACTGAAAAAGATCTTATTTTCCACGAATATAAATGGGATTGTAATAGTTTGATTGTTACAGTCCCATTTTTCTTTTTCTTCCTTAATAATCCATATTATGGGCTTAAATAGGCGGGAATCTGCCCTCACAAGC
>JAZQQH010000085.1:0-6931 GCA_045628985.1 Bacteroidales bacterium
AAGTCACGGCTTCTTGAGAAGACTCCGTGCTCATAGACAAGCTGCTCGTCGGTTATGGTGTATCTCATTCCTCTCAGGTACACGAAACGGTAGTACATGAGGAAGGTGAGTGCCAGGCCGATGCAGAAGAAGATTGACGAGAGGGGAATGCCGTCCAGCCCGCCGATGATGTACATCGCCAGGGCGAACAGCAGCGTCCAAAGCTCATCCGCTATGAACTGCCTCCAGTCAGGTCTGAGACTAATCGTTTTGTAATTCATATCATCTGTGATAATGGTGCTTCTCCTCGTTGGACTCCTCAATCTCCACCTCTCCGTCGCCGTCGATGTCAGAACCGACTGCCTTCTTTGTCGTCTCTTCCATCTCACCCAGCAGCTCGTCGTTCCAGTCCTTGTAGCCTTCTGACGGGACCTCTCTCTGGATGCTGATGATGCAGCCGTCAACTGCCCTGTTGAAGTCCTTGAACTTCTCATGAATGTCCTTCTTCATGGCCTCTCTGTCTTCGGGACACAGGTAGGCTGTGGGATATTCTTCGGCCAGGCGGAATGCTGCATAGTATTTCTTTCTGACATCCTCCGGGAGTTTGTCGAAAGCCATTTCCTTTTCGTGGTCAATCTCGATGTTACCGGGCGTGTTTTTGAAATTGACTGCCGCCTGACTGTAAGGCTTCTCCTGGGCCATGACGCTCTCGAAGTTCTGGACGAACTGTTTCCCGGCAGTGTCGTTGTCAAAACAGAGGTGGAATGTCGCAGAAGGGGAGTTCCTGATAAGTCCCTTCATCTGACTTACCGTCGGTGTGCCTCCTGTCGAGACGAAAACCGCATCTTTGAGCTCCTTATCATCCTTGTGTCGCAGCTGGTAATAGGCCATGGCATCGTAGGCGCTTTCAAAGAGAAGAACACGACCGGCGTTCTCCAGCTTCGTTCCCGCCGGTGATGCTATCCACAGTCCTTCGCTGGCGTTGCTGCCCTCGGCCTTCCCCTTGTAGGATTTCTCGCCGTCACGTCTCATGCGGCCACGCTCCTCGAATCCTACAACAGTATCGTCCTTTCCCGGTATGGTGAGAGGGAAGGATAGATTCCTGAGCCCCGAACTGGACGAGGCCGTCCTTGATGCCAGAACGAAGTTCTTCCTGAAAGCAAACTGGGTTGAGAGGTCTATGCCTCTGTGTTTGAAATACGGATAGAAGGCCTTCTGGCTTTCCTTGTCCCTTCCTTTAAAACGGTGGATGTCATAGTCCTCCAGACGGAAAGGCTTCGGCTCCCTGGCGGGTTCCCTGGCCTCGGCCTTGCTTTCATCGTATGTGGTGTTCAGCAGCTTGCAGCATACCTTGTTTACCAGAAGATCGAGATTCATTCCGGATGTGTAGTCCCTGAAAAGTTCAGGATGCTCCTTGATAAAGGAAATGATGTTGTATGACTTCTGGACTGGCGGATGGAAGCAGCACTGGCTGTTTTGGGTGACGATGAACTTGTCACCGCGGATTCGTCTTCCATCCTCGTCGAGCCTTACATACGACGGATAACGGAGACCGTCACGACGGTTCCTGACATACCCGGCTTCCACCAGTATATCCTGTATGTTCAGCCTCTGCTTGTAGTCTTCGTATGTGAGATTGGCCATAGTTGTACAGTTGTTTATCGTCCTAATCCTACGCCGTGTTCTGCGGCATTGATACCAGCTTCAAAAGCACGGCTTGCAATATCCTGCGGCGAGTCAACGCCCGGTTTCATATAGATTGAACCACCTGCATGGCGCTCCATGTAGAGGTCCGGTGCATGGTGATGCATCATCGGTCCTCTGGCCAGCTCTCCAGCAACGGTGAGTGCGGCAAGCAGTCCGATGCCGAAATGCTTTCCTTCACGCTCCTGCGGAAGGTCCTTCATGTCCACTTCCTTGAAAACCTGTGAGAACAGCTTCATGCGGTGATAGTCATCGACGGCCATGAACTTGTCATACTGCTTCTGTGATATCTCATGGGTGATGGCCTCGCCGTTGATGACAGCCGTCATCCGGTACTTCATGCTGGTCTGACGCTTCTCGTCATCCTGAACCTTTACAGGCTCGACCTTGATGTCCTGGACTGTCACCTCGCGTCCGTACTGGCCTTCGCGGAACCATCCCTTGCCGTTGTCATAGACGCTCTGACCGTCCACATGAGCCACGTCACGGCTCTCCTCAATCGGTGCGATGAAAGGGGAGAGAGACTCCAACATCTGAGGCTCCAGAATGACGTTTTCCTGCTGGACCCTGTATGATTCCTTCTCCTGTGCTGTAATCTCGGCGATGACCTCAGGCTTCACGGCGATGTTTATCTGCTCCCTGCTGTTCAGGGTCTCCATTGACACGCCCTTTACATAGTCAGGACCGATGATGCCGTTGAGCACGTCCAGTCGCTTCTCCAATGAAACATCTTTGATTGATGCGTTCATCAGAGTGTTCAGCTCTTCATCGGAAAGGTCATAGACGAAATCTCTGTTGATGGCCATCGACTGTACCGTCAGTGTCTTTGAATGCTCATCCACCACAAGACCGTGGCTGTCCAGAATCTCCTTCCAGCTGTCCTTGGTGAAATAGACATCGGACGTTATCCTGCCACTGTATGCTACAGCAGCCTTATCGGATTTCTGCCTTTCCTGAATCTGGGGAACGATGTCCTCCAGCTCACTGAGCACATCATATCCCTGCTGACGGTTTTCTGCTGTCTGCGTCTGCTGAGCGGACTGTCCCTTGTAGTAGAAGCCGTAGCCGCCGTTCTGGAGTTCGCCGGGCTTGATCCTGCCGTCAGGTCTGTCGGCCACCATTGGTGCTCCGCCCATATAGAGTGAGCCTCCGACCCTGCGCATATGGAATCCGTCCTGCATTCTCGGAGTCCATCCGAGGATTCCGTAATGGTTCCACATGTTCGGCTGGCGGCCATACTCCCCGGTACCGATTCGATAGCCGTGAAGTCCCATCACCACACGCCCGTTGGCATTCCTGGCATGTACGAAGTCCTTCGGCAGATGGAAGTTCTCCGAGACGAGCGCCGCGAACGTGTCATAGGCGTGCTTGTTGGCGTATGTCGAACCCCAGTCGGTCAGCGCCTTCAGCTGCTGCGGATTGAGGTCATAGGTGAGGAGAGGGGAGTCATGCCCCTGAACGGCAAGCTTCACATCCGCTCCATCAGAGATGATGTGTGCCTGCATGCCGTTCTTCCTCAGGAGAGACTGCAACTCAGGTGCAAGGTCTCCGTAATATCCCAATGCGTTTGTCCTGATTGACATGGCCGTCCGGATTAAGCGTCACCCTTCTCAATGGCAAGTTCCAACTCGCTTCCCTTCATGTCGAGGAAGTCCATAGCGCTCTTCTCATCGGCCTGGACACCGGATTCCTCACAGAAGGATTCATATTCATTCTTCCACTCCTCAGAGTGCATGCTGATGTATTCCACCAGGCTGATTTTGCCGTCCTGATACATCTGGACGAGCTCGTCTTCCGTATAATATTTCTGTTCCATGATGCTAATCGTTTATCGTTTCATTCCACTGTTCCTTGATATGACCTTCTTCTGCTCCTCCCATATCTCATCGGTGTAATCCTCTTCGTTGATATGATTCAGATCGCCGTTGCCATCCCTTATCCAGCAGCCGAAGATGCCGAAGTTGTACTTGTCGAGCATGGTGCTCTGCTGTGAACGCCAGCGTCCGACATCGCCGGTGCACATGCGTATGCCCGTCCTTTCGTTAAGGTCGATGCCAGCCGTCACCATCTCGTCTGACTCCATGAACGTGACGGGCTCACCGTCCTGAACCATCTGAATCTCTGCCGAGGTGAGGCGGAAACTGTCCATCAGCGAACGGAGGTTACGGCCGATGACGGGTGTCGGGACATACATGACCTGATTGGTGTCCATGTCGATCTGGACGAAGCACTTGGTCGTGCCGTCATCAGGCGACTGTGCAACGATGGCCTTGCCTTCACGGAGCGCGTTCTGCTGCTCCTTGCTGTACTGTCCGATGTCGCAGTGCTGAAGCTGCGGATAGAATAACACGTCCACACCCCCGTCATCCTGACGGCAGAGCATGAAGCGTGTGCGGCTGGTGATGACATTGCCGCTGTCATCCTTGATGCGGATAGGCAGGACGGGCGTGCGCCGTCCGTCCAGAATGGCATCGATGACGTGCATAGGCAAGTCTTCAATCATTTCCTGTGTGAGACCGTACTGCGACAGGATGCCGTAAGGGATCTCTTCTTCTTTGAATGCTTTGTATTCCATAATTACTGGGTATTTTGTAAATCACTATTTCTTTGCAAACTGCGTTATGGTGCGGCACATCTCAGCGACCTCTCTGTTGACGTTCACAAAATTCTCATAGAGGATATGCTCACGTGCCTCGCGGGAGGAAAAGGTGTAGAACTTCGGGAGCGGCATGTACCGTTTCTCTTCCTCGGCAATCTCCTTCATGTTGAAGTCCGTCTTGCAGTAAAACTTGGAAGTCTGGAACTCCGCGCTCTCCTGTATGTTCATCGAGTCCTTATGTCCTGTCTTGGTCTTCACAAAGTCACGGGCAGTCTGTCCGCAGATCCAGCCGGTAGGCATGTCCGAAATCTTCGATGCCGGGACAAGGTTGTCCATGTTCTCGTTGAGATTGATGGATGTTCGGTCCCGGTCTATGGTCACACCCTTCTTGAGCTGCACCACCTTGCCGAAGATGTCGTTGGAGAGCCATTCAAGCGTCTCCTTGGCTCTGGCCGATCCGCTGACCACATTGCCGACGGTGGTAATGACTTTCTGCATTCCCACCTTGCCGTAGTCACTTTCCAGCTGCGGCAGTTCCTGGAAACCGAGCGTCACACTTACCTTGTTGCTTCGTGCCGTGCCGATAAGACGGTCAATCTTGTGGAAGTACAACGTCGGAAGCTCATCGACGATGATGCTGACTGGGACATTCTTGCCTTGACCGGTGTTCACTCTCGTGACAAGACGGTTTAGGATAAGGGCATTGAGGGCTCCGATGATACTCTCCATCTCAGGGTCGTTGGCGATGAGAAGATAGCTCGGATGCTCCGGGTCGCTGACCTTCAGGTCGAAATCGTCGCCGTCCTTGTGGAATATCCAGTAGGATTCCTTGGTGGCCAGACGGCTTGTATAGACGCGCAGTGTGCCTATCATACCTTCAAGCTGCTCCATGGCATTATTCTTCATTGCAGTCTGGAACGGTCCCAACAGAGGAGCGACCTCAGGGTCAGTCTGTAGAACATCGAAGATGGTCTGATAGTCCAGATTCAGGAAGGACAGGATATGCGGCATGTCGGAGAACTGGCCAAGCCAGTGGTCTGGCTCCACATAGAGACCTTCCTTGTTCTTCGCCCTTCCGGTGAGTCTCTTCTGGCCTGTCTGCCTGTCCTCGTCGTATTCAGCAATCAGGGCATTGCCGGCCTTGTCATACGGCAGCTTGTTGTAGTTGCAGAAAAAGAAGATGCAGGCTGCAAGAAAGTTCACGGCAGAAGTCTGGAAGAACTGGTCGGAACCGCCGCCGCCTTCCTTCTTGCCCTTCTGGAGTGAGTCCAGCAGGGTCTCAGCCGTCTCGCTGGCTGCTGCAAGGTTGTTGATGTATTTCAGCTGTATAGGGTTGACACGGCGTGAATACTCGATGTCAACGAAATTAATGATGTTGAACTGGCAGCCTTTCGGCAGCCTGTCCTTCTTCTCATTGAGCTTGTAGTGGTAGTACAGTTTCGTGGCAAGAGTGGGGAACTTGTAGTCATAGACCACCATGGCAAAGCCCTTCGCGCTGTGCTGACGGATGAACGGCTCGATGATGGAGAAGGTCTTACCGGATCCCGGAGTACCGACGACCCATGTTCCGCGGAACGGATTGACGATGTTCACCCATCCCTTGCGGAACTTGCCCTTGTAGTAGTACCGCATCGGGATGTTGACGCTGTACTTGTTCTCCATCTTCTCTTCGCACTGCTCGAAAGACTCGTTCTCGAAATTGAAGCGGTCTTTCAGAAGACCCTCCTTCAGGAACTTCGAGATATTGTCCAGCGCCTTGTGAACGAGGATGGTTCCGATGACGGAGGCCGCCATATACAGCCACCTGTTCAACGTGATGGAGTAGATGCGCGTCTCCATGGTATGACCGAAGAGCCATACGGAGAGGACGATGATGAAGATACCGCTGACCAGAGGGTAGAGGACCATCCTGCGTGCATCGAACTCAAGAGCCTTGCGGTTCCTGGTGCCGATGCAGGTGATGCAGATGGCGAGCAGCGTCGCCGTCTTGCTCCAGATGAGGTTGCCGTCATTGTATATGAACCAGCGTTTCATGCGTCCGTGGATGTCACAGACGATGCCTCCCCAGAAGTCAAGCATCTGGGGGTCGATGGCATACATGAAGAACTCCAGTATGACTGACACATATACCAGTGACCGGAATATCTTGTAGGCGGTGATAAGGTCCTTGCTCTCTTCCATGGCAGATTAGTAGATTGTTACTACAGGTCTTACTTTGTGTCTCTCATCCTTCGGTGTCTCCTGACGTGCTCCCGTCACTATGCTGTAGAGCCATGCCTTGGCTGTCTCCTGTCCGCTGACCTCGGTGCTGGTCCAGTACCAGCATTCATCAGGAGAGTCGGAGAGGGGAGTACCGCCGCATTTCTCCATGCAGTCATTGATATGCTTCTTCGAGGCATACATGAGCTGCATCTGAGCCACCGACGGCACATAGGCGCTCTGGCCGTATCTCCACATGGAGAACACGGCATCGGCCATCGGTGAGCCGGTAGCCGATGAACTGAAGAGAGCATAGGTGTTGGCATTGCCGTCATAGCCGAAAACATCGGCAGAGGTGTCCTGCTTGACTCCGATGCTGTCTGCAAAGGCGACAGGCGAGAGGTCGTCGAGATAGACGGCATATGCGGCTCCTTCCTCCGTTTCAGGGTC